>NZ_BOOA01000009.1 GCF_016862995.1 Acrocarpospora phusangensis | reverse complement strand
TTCAGGCCCGTCACACTTTCAGGCCGGTCACACTTTCAGGCTGGCGGCGCCGAAGGAGACGGCGAAGCGGCGGCACCAGATCGTGACGCTGGTCAGGGCGTCGAGGTCGGCGGAGGCCGGGATCATGTAGTTGGCGTTGCCCTTGTTGCCCTTCAGCTCGCCGAGCTCCAGCCATCGGCCGTCGTCGAAGACCCGCCAGTCGCCTTCGCGTACCGGCTGGTCGCTGAGCCAGACCCGCAGGTCGGGGCCGTCGGAGGTCTCCAAGTTCTCGATCCGCAGCACGCGCTTCCCGTCGGGCAGCTGGAGCACCTTCGCGGTTCCCGAGGTGTCGTGCTCGTGCGTGATGAAGCTGCCTGTGGCGAGCACCATCGGAGCCGCCGCGATGCTCGCCTCCGGGCCGGCTGGGCTGGCTGAGCTGGCTGAGCTGGCTGAGCTGACGACGGCTGCCGCCGGCGGGGGCTCGTTCACCTCGACCGTGGTGAACAGCCGCCAGGGCTGGAACAGGTACATCGCGACGGCGACACCGGCCGCGGCCACGATCCAGGTCACGGGGTGGCGGAGCACGGACTTCACGGTGGTCCCCTCTCGTAGCTCGTCTCTGGCGACTCGTCTCTGGTAAGGAGAGCACGTCAAGAGCCTGGCGAAGTCCGGGTTCCGCCTTACGACAGTCTTACGACGTAGGTTGGACGCATGAGCGCCATCGCCGAGGACCTCCTGTTATTGGCCTATCACGACGACAAGGGCACGCCGCTGATCACCACCGCCGAGCTCGACATCGCGCTCACGGGGGCGTTGCTGGCCGAGCTGGCCATGGCCGATCGGCTGACGGTGACCGAGAAGAAGCTGGTCGTGGTGGATTCGGCGCCGGTGGGCGACGAGGAGCTGGACGCGGTGCTCGCGCGGATCGCCGGCGAGCCGAAGGTGCGCAAGCCCGAGTGGTGGGTGAACAAGCTCAACTCCGACAAACTACGCAAGCGCCTGCTTGTACGGCTGGCGGAGCGTGGCGTTCTGTCCGAAGAGCAGCGGAAGGTCTTCGGGATCTTCGCGCGTACCAGCTATCCGGAGCGGGACGGCAGCGTGGAACGGGAGCTGCGGCAGCGGGTGCAGAGCGTGTTGTCCGGCGCCGAGCCGGACGAGCACATTGGGCTGCTGATCGCGATCATGCATGCGTGCAAGGTGGCCCGCAAAGCCTTCCCCGGAGCGGACAAGAACCGGATCAAGGAGGTCGCGGAGGGCGCCTGGGCCGGCGAGGCGGTCCGGGTCACGATCGCGGCGATCAACGCGGCCGTGATGTCCGTGGTGCTCGCGGCCGTGGTGGTGACCGCGGCCAGCTGAGCCACGTGACCACGGCCGCTTAACCCGGACACGGATCAACCCGGAGACGGATCAACCCGGACACGGATCAACCCGGAGACGCGGAGACCGCCGTGGTGGAGGCCACGGCGGTCTTTTAAGCCGCTATTTCGTGATGACGTCCTTGGGGACGGGCTTGTCCTGTTCGAGGGCTTCGAAGAGCTTGTTGGCCTTGGTGTTGTCCCACTTGACGACGGCCTGGCCGTTGATGGTGGGCAGCGAGCCGACCGGGACCGCCGTGGTCACCGGGTTGCCCTTCATGGCCAGACCCAGCGAGAGCAGGTCGAAGATCCCCGTACCGGGCGAGACCGCGACGGACTCGGCGGCGCTGAGGGCCAGCGGGACGGACGAGAACGGGTTGAGCAGGGTGCCGGGACTGGCCGCCTTCTTCACCACGGCGGAGAAGAACTGGCGCTGCCGCTCGGTACGGTCGAAGTCCGGGATGGCTCCCGTCTTCCGGGTGCGGACGAACCCGAGGGCGGTGCCGCCGTCCATGATCTGGCAGCCCTTCTTCAGGTCGATGCCGGCCTTGTCGTCCTGGATGTCCTGCTTGACGCAGATCTCCACGCCGCCGATCGCGTCCACGATGCCGACGAAGCCCCCGAACCCGATCTCCATGTAGTGGTCGACGCGGATGCCGGTGACCTCTTCGACGGTTCGGGTGAGGAGTTTGGGGCCGCCGAAGGCGTACGCGGCGTTGAGCTTGTCGCTGCCGTGGCCGTTGATCGGGAGGTAGCTGTCCCGGGGGAGGCTGACCAGGGTGGGGCGGCCGTCGCCCTCCGGGATGTGCAGCAGCATCATGGTGTCGGTGCGCTTGCCGACGGCCTTGCCGGTGGCGAGCTTCCTGCGCTGGGCGGCGGACAGGCCGGCCCGGCTGTCGGAGCCGACCAGCAGCCAGTCCTGGCCGGGCGTGGCCGCGGGGCGGCCGTCGTAGTCGGTGAACGCCTCGACGTTGCTCATCTTTGAGCTGATCCAGAAATATCCGGCCACGCCCGCGACGAGGAGCAGCACGAGGAAGACGGCCAGACCGATGAGGATCTTCCGCCCGATCCGCCGCGGCTTCCGTGGCGCCTTGGGCTCGTCCGGCGAGAAGCCCGAGCCGGGCAGCGGCCGGACCGGGCTGCCGCCGGAGCGCACCTTGCCGTACACCTTGGAGCGCCCGCGCGGAGTGGTCGGCGCGGATCTGACCTCGTTGTCCACCATCGTGGGCGGCGCCGGAGGCGCCTGCGGTATCGGATACGCGGGCTGACCAGCGGCCCGAGAATCCGGCCGCCGAACCACCCGCGTCGGGTCGTCATCCTGTGCCACGGTCCAAAACCCCCACTTTGCGTTCCACCGCCACTACCTTGACGGTACGCCGCCGCACGGCACGACCGCAGATCTGTCCCCAAGGTTTTCCTATGGAAAAGTACACATCCGCGAACCCGGAAACACCATCGTCCGTTGACCCGTTACGGTGGAAGTCCCTAGTTGAAAGGACCGTCGTGTCCGATTCGGACCCTTGGAGTACCAGCCCGTGCCTAGGCACGGGGCCTGACGAGGCCACGGGATCAGCGCGATGAGCATCGCCCTCGGCCTCCTAGCTGTTCTCCTCCTCACGCTGGCGACCGGATTCTTCGTCGCCCAGGAGTTCGCCTTCGTCGCGGCGGACCGTACGGTGCTTCGCGAACGCGCGGAGACCGACCCAATCGCCGCCCGAGCGGTCGAAGTCACCGGCCGCCTCTCGTTCATGCTGTCCGGCGCTCAGCTGGGCATCACCGTCACCACCCTGCTCGTCGGGTTCATCGCGCAGCCGGCGATCGCGGACGTGCTCCGCGGGCCACTGGTCGACGTGGGGCTGCCGTCGGCGGCCGTTCCCGGAGTGAGCGTCGCGGTCGGTGTGGCCATCGCGACCATCGTGCAGATGATCCTCGGTGAGCTGGCGCCCAAGAACCTCGGCATCGCCCGGCCCGAGCAGGTGGCGATAGCGCTGGCCAGGCCCACGCTGATCTACCTGAAGGTGGCCGGGCCGGTGATCCGGCTCTTCGACTCCGCGGCCACCCGGCTGGTACGGCTGGCGGGCATCGAGCCCGTCGAGGAGCTCGAACACGGTGCCACGCCGGAGGAGCTGTCCCGGATCGTGGCCGAGTCCAGCGCCGCCGGCGAGCTGCCGCCGCGCCTGGCCGAGCTGCTCGAACGGGCGCTCGAGTTCGGTGACCGTACCGCGTGGGACGTGATGGTGCCGCGCCCGCGCGTGGTGCTCCTCCGCGCGGACCGTCCCGTCTCGGACCTGCTGGACGCGGTACGCGAACACGGGCATTCCCGCTATCCCGTCGTCGGGGACGGCGGTGACGACGTCGTCGGCGTGACCGACCTGCTCGAATACGTGGCCGCTCCTTCCGCTGCCACGATCGCGGACATCACGCGGGCGCCCCTGCTCGTGCCGGACATGCTGCCGGTCACTGAGCTGCTCAAGCGCATGGACGACGAGACCGTCGCGTGCGTCATCGACGAGTACGGGGGCTTGGCGGGGATCGTCACCATGGAGGACCTGGCCGAGGAACTGGTCGGGGAACTCGTCGACGAGAACGACCCCGAGCCGCTGGGGGTGACCCGCAACGGCGACGGCTCCTGGGATGTGCCCGGGACGCTGCGGATCGACGAGGTCGAAAGGGCGACCGGCGTCGAACTGCCCGAAGGCGACAGTTACGAGACCATCGGCGGGCTTGTGCTGTCCGGGTTGGGCCGGATGGCCGAACAAGGTGACACGGTCACCGTCGAGACCACCCCCGAGCACGGGCTCCTGGAAGAGGAAACCCCGGCTCCGCAGGCCCACCTCACCGTTCTCAAGGTGCACCGCAGGGTTCCCGAATGGGTCCGTCTCTCCCTGCGCATACCCTCTCCGACCGAATCCCCCGAAACCCAGCCGCACTCCCCGGGCTCGGGCGTGGACTACGCGCCGGAGCTCTTCTCGGCCTTGTTCCAGGGGAAACCCGCATGACCACTCACCTATGCGAGTACCGAATGACCGCTCCACACCTCCCTGTCGCTTCCAGCCCAGGACGGCGTGCCGAGCCGGCCTGCCGTGAATTTCTGCGGGCTCACCCGGGCGCGACGAGCCGGCCCGATCTGTTCGCGGCCTTCCGGGCACCCCTGCCGGCTCGGACCCAGGGAGACCCGACGAGCCCAGAAGGGGTTGTTCGCGGTCTTGCCGCCCATTTGGGTTCTAGGAGGGGCGTGTGAGTAGTCTGACGGCCATTCTGCTGGGGCTGGTGTTGCTGGTCCTGAACGGGTTCTTCGTGGCCGCGGAGTTCGCGGTGATCTCGGCCAAGCGGCATCGGCTGGAGGAGGCCGCCGGGGGGCGGATGGCTCGGATCGCGGCTCGGGCGGCTGTGCGCGGGAGCCGGGAACTGTCGTTGATGCTGGCGGGGGCTCAGCTTGGGATCACGCTGTGTTCGCTGGGGCTGGGTATGGTGACCGAGCCGGCCATCCATCATCTGCTGGAGCCGTTGCTGGGAGCGTTGCCGGAGGGGCTTCAGACGGCGTTGTCGTACGTGGTCGCGTTGGCGATCGTGACTTTTCTGCACATGGTGGTCGGGGAGATGGCGCCCAAGTCGTTCGCGCTCACCCATCCTGAGCAGTCCGCGCTGGCTCTGGCGATTCCGTTCCGTGGCTTCGTCTGGATCGTTCGTCCGGTGCTGGCCTCGCTCAACGGCCTCACCAACGGCCTCCTCAGGCTTTTCGGCGTACGGCCTCGCGATGAGCTCGCCACGACCAGGACGCCGCATCAGCTTGCCGTTCTCGTGGCCGAATCCGGGCGGATGGGCATGCTCGACCGCAACGAGCACGACCTGCTGACCCGGGCTCTTCGCGTGCAGAACCAGCCCATCGAGCGCCTGATGATCCCCCTCGCCCAGAGCGTCACCATCGCCGCCGACGCCCCCGCCCACGTGGTCCACGAAACGGCCGCCACCACCGGCCACCTCCGCATGCTCGTCATGGACAAGAACGCCGTCCTGGGCGTCCTCCACATCCGCGACACCCTCATCCGCCCCGACCAGCCCCCCGCGGCCCTGGCCACCCCCACGCCCAAGATCCTCCACACCACCTCCACCCCCGACGCCGTGACCACCCTCCAGGACGCCCACGCCCACCTAGGCGTAGTCGTCGACACCACCGGCACCCCAATCGGCACAATCCCCCTCAACACCCTCACAGCCCAACTCCTAACCGTCTAACCCCATCGATCACCGGGATCACCCATAGCGGGGGTGGGTGCGGGATTTCCCACCCACCCTTTGCCGCCGCGCGGCACGCTTACCGGGCGGGCATCCGGGCGGCACTGCTGACCCTCAGCCGACTTACCAGGCGAGATCGTCCGGGTGATGCGCCGATGCAGCGTGTTGCAGGAATTTCCCCGCCCACCCACCCTTTTGCCGCTGCGCGGCGCGCTCACCGGGCGGGCATCCGGGCGACGTGTGCCGACCCTCAGCCGACTTACCAGGCCAGGACATCCCTTGAGGTGCGTCGAACCCGATCTCGTGGTCACGACCCGATTTCCGCGTTGATGCCGTGGTACCTCGTTGGGTTGGTTTCGTCCTTTCAGGGGTGCCAAGCCCACTCTTCCGTCCCAATCCACGGCAAGGTATGGCAAAGAACCACTCCGGCGACAAAGAGCGCGCACTGGCCACGGTGTGGGCACGAGGGGGTTGCGCCGCGAGTGGCAAAACAGGGTGAGTGGGAGAGCCACGGTAAGCACGAAGGCGGAGCCGCTAGCTGGGACGCCTGGGGCGGTGCGGTGGTTGGGCGACGAGTTGCAGGCGCAGGGGCAGCAGGTTGAGTGGGAAACTCCGGTAACTACGACGGTGGAGTCGCTACCTGGGACGCCTGGGTCGGGTGCAGTGGTTGGGCGAGCTGCCGCGCAGCGGCGAAGGGGTGGGTGGGGACCACGGCAACCCCCGCCGCGCATGGGAACACCTGAGTCGAGTGCAGTGGTTGGGCAAGCTGCCGCGCAGCGGCGAAGGGGTGGGTGGGGACCACGGCAACCCCCGCCGCGCATGGGAACACCTGAGTCGAGTGAAGCGGTTGGGCGAGCTGCCGCGCAGCGGCGAAGGGGTGGGTGGGGACCACGGCAACCCCCGCCGTGCACGGGAACACCTAGGTCGGGTGCAGTAGTTGGGCAAGCTGCCGCGCAGCGGAAAAAAGGGTGGGTGGGGGATCACGGCAATCTCCGCCGTGCAGCGGCAAAGGTGGGGTGGGCTTTGGCCAGCCCCGGTGCGCAGAGGCGAACAGGGGTGGGTGGGGAGTCCTGGTAAGTCCGCCGTGTAGGGCAATGGGCCAGGCGGCCTTCGATTGAAAGCGCCGGGATTGCGTTGGGTAGGTGTAGACCGGGGCTGTGGATCTTGGGCGCTGGGGGTGAAGTGGGAGCGAGTTGGGTCGGAGCGGGGCGAGTTTGGGGCGTGGAATGAGGGTGGGGGCTTGCTTCGGGCCAGGCATGTGGGGACGGGTGGTCAAATGTGAGGAAATTTCGGGGTGGGGGTTGGGGGTGGAGGCAAAGGAATGGCGCAAGTGGGTGGCTAGTGGTTTGAAAGTGGGATCAACAGAATCTCGGGAGAGCCGGGTGTGTCGGCCTGAATGGCCTCGGGGCTTTAAACCGGGGCGAGCACCCACTAGCTTGATCGGATACTCCGAGCAAAGGAGAGCTGTCGTGCCCGTACCCTGGCTGCCGCCCAGCACATCGGCAACGTATCCGGGGGCCCGCACGACAAGCCACATTCATCGGAAGAGGCCGCAGCCCCCGATCCAGCCTCAAAGCGTCTCGGTGAGGGCGAGACCCACGGTACCGGTCGCCGAGGAGACGCCCACGCGAGCCATCTCCCTGGGAATAGGGCAATTGGCCAGCCACCGCAACGGTCCCATCACCGCCAAAGCCAGAACGGTTCACCCTCCAAGGCCAACGCCTATCAACTCGAACGCGAACATCGCTGTGAACGCGAACACGGCCCCAACCTCAATACCGCCGCTACCCGCAACCCACGCGGAAGCCGTACCACCAGCAGGACCCACAACCATCAGCAGGACCATGACAAACAGAGCTGACACGAAACCCAGCCCGGCCACCACCAAACCGGCAACGAAGCCAGCCCACACCCCCAAAGGGATCAACCGGACATATGAACCCCACCACGCCCCAACAGCCAAAACTCCGGTAATCAATCCCGTAGACGAAACCCCAAGGATCGGGCAGGCAGGCGAAACCAGCGGAACCAGTCCGGCGAACAGAACCCAGAAGATCGGGCCGGCGAAGGAAACCGGAACAGCCAATCCAGTGGACGGACCTCAGAGGGTCGGGCCCATAGCCACAATCGGGGAAGCCAATCCGATGGTCGGAGCCCAGAGGATCGGAGACGGAACCCGGCCAGCCGATCCGGCGGTCGGAGCCCAAAGAATCGGGTCCGCGGACGGAATCGGGGCAACCAATCCGATGGCTGGAACCGGAAGGATCGGCCCGGGAGATGAAACCCGGGCGACCAAAACAACAAAAGGAACCGGGGCAATCAAGCGTGGGGGCGTGGGGGGCGAAGCCCCCCACAGCGGGGGGCTCGGGGGGTCGCCCCCCCGTGTAACGACGAAAAGACCCCGGGGGAAGGAAGCAAAGCTTCCAACCAGCCGAGGTCAGTCGTTCGTGGGCAAGGGGGGAGTTGAACCCCCACGTCCTTTCGGACACACGGACCTGAACCGTGCGCGTCTGCCATTCCGCCACTTGCCCCTTGCGGGTGCCCCTGTCTCCAGGTGCTGTGAAAGGTTAGCACGGAACCGCCAGTGCTACTGAACCCGGATACGATCCCTGTAGACGATGGAGGAAGGGAGGTAACCGGTGGGAGTCCTTCAGCGCTTCGAGCGCAGGCTCGAAGGCTTGGTTGAAGGCGCCTTTGCACGCGCGTTCAAGTCCGACCTTCAACCGGTCGAGGTCGCCAGTGCCGTTCAGCGAGAGATGGACGAGCGGGCCGCGATCGTCGCTCAGGGCCGCACGCTCGTGCCGAACGACTTCGTGGTGGAACTGTCCACGACCGACAGCGAACGGCTGGAGGTGTACGCGGACAGCATCAGCCACGAGCTGGCCAACCTCGCCAGGGAGTACGCCAAGGAGCAGGGGTACTCGTTCGTGGGCCCGGTCCGGGTGCGGTTCGAGACGGCCGAGGATCTCGCGGTCGGATTGTTCCGGATCCGCTCCGGGGTGATCCGCGGCGCCACGGTCGAGCAGGACGAGATCCGCCAGCCGGTGAGCGATGTGCCCGCCGGCCGGTCGAGCGCGTTCGGCGGCCATCCCCGGCTGCTGGTTTCGACTCAGGATGATCCGCAGGGCCAGCGGTCCTACGAGCTGACGACACCCGTCACATTGCTCGGTCGCGGTACCGATTGTGATCTACGGCTGGTGGATCCGGGCGTATCGCGGCATCATGCCGAGCTACGGGTCGAAGGTCAGCAGGTCGTCCTGGTTGATCTCGGCTCCACGAACGGCACCTTCGTCAACGGGCAGCCGGTCCGCAGGATCGAGATGCAGGACGGGACGAGGGTGACACTGGGTCGCACGACTCTGGTGTTCAGGCGCGATTAGAGGTAGACAAACGGTCCATGTCCGAGCTCACGCTGCTGCTGATCCGGCTCGCCTTCCTGGCGGTGCTCTGGTTCTTTGTCATTGCCGCGGTCGGTGTGATCCGGACAGACTTGTTCGGTCCACGCACGGCTCCGGCTACACCACGGAAGCCAACCAAACCGGCTAAACCGGTGTCTAAGCCCAAGAGGGGGGAACCTCGTCAAATGGTCGTCGTCGGCGGCCCCCTGCAAGGGACCATCATCAACCTCACGGAGACGCCCATCACCATCGGCCGGGCGACTGACGCCACGCTCGTCCTCAGCGACGACTACGCTTCGAGCCGGCACGCCCGGCTCTTCCCCCAGGACGGCCAGTGGATCGTGGAAGACCTCGGTTCGACCAACGGCACGTACCTCGACCGTTCCAAAGTGACCCGCCCGACGCCGGTGCCCCTCGGAACCCCGATTCGCATCGGCAAGACCGTCATCGAATTGCGCAAATGACAATCGCACTCCGCTACGCCGCCCGCTCGGACGTCGGCCTCCTCCGCGAAGGGAACGAGGACTCGGCGTACGCTAGCGGCCGCCTGCTGGCCGTCGCCGACGGCATGGGCGGGCATGCTCACGGCGAGGTGGCCAGCTCGGTCGCCATCGCCGCACTGTCGTCCTTGGACAAGGACGCCTACGGGAGTGATCTGCTCGGCACGATCGAGGCAGCGGTCCGCGACGCCAACCATCAGCTGCACTCGATGGTCGCCCGCGATCCGAGCCTCAAGGGCATGGGTACCACGCTCACCGCGATGTTGTGGAACGGCACCAGGTTCGCTCTCGTCCATGTGGGCGATTCGCGTGCCTATCTGCTGCGCAGCGGCGAGCTGTACCAGATCACCCACGACCACACACTCGTCCAGTCGCTGGTGGACGACGGCCGGATCACCCAGGAAGAGGCCGCCAACCATCCGCAACGTTCGATCCTGCTGCGCGCCCTCGACGGCAGCGGCGAGGTCGATCCCGACCTGCAGGACCGGGAGGCCCAGCTGGGCGACCGGTACCTGCTGTGCTCGGACGGCCTGTCCACCGTCGTGAGCGCCGAGACCCTGCACCACACGCTGTCGACGATCGACGATCCCGACGACGTGGTGCGCCAGCTCATCGACCTCGCGAACCGGGGCGGCGGGCCGGACAACATCACCTGCGTGGTGGCCGACGTCATGGAGATCGACGACGTGCAGGCGCACAACCACGCGGCCGCGGTGGTGGGAGCCGCCGGTTCCGGGCGGGTGCGCGCGACGCCGCCGGACACTCCGGCGGGCCGTGCCTCCTCGGTCACCGCCCCGCAACCGGTGATAACCGACGACGATCCGGCGCCGGAGGCCATGGCCTCCGGCCGCCGGGCCCGAAAACGACGATCGTGGCCGCTTCTGGTCACCCTGCTGGTCGTCATCGCCGCCGTGCTCGGGCTCGGCGGCTATTACGGTTATCAGTGGACTCAACAGCAGTTCTACGTCGGCGCGGACGGCGACAAGCTGGTCGTCTTCCAGGGCGTCAACGCCGACCTCGGGATCGTGACCCTCAAGCACGTGGTGCACGACCCGAAGTTGTCGGTCTCCGCGCTGCCGGCGGTCGAACAGGCGCGGGTCCGCCGCAACATCCCTGTCGACAGCCTGGAAGCCGGAAAGGAAAGGATCCTGACGCTGCAGGGCACCGTCAAGTCTCCCGAGCCGTCCGCCTCGCCCTCCCCGACGGAGTCGGGTAAGTGACCGCGCCGGCTGCGGTCGAGGTAGCCCCCGTCCCCATGACCGCGAAGCGTCGGGGGGCGCAACTCGCCATGCTCGCCTTCGCCATCCTCGTCGTGATGGGCGCCTACGCGAGCGTCGGCCTCGGCCTGGACGGGAAGATCCCGGCCGGCATGCTGACCTACGGCCTCGGCCTCGGCGGCCTGATGATCGCCGCCTATCTGGTGCTGGCGCGCTTCGCGCCGTGGGCCGACCCCCTGCTGCTCCCGCTGGTGACGCTGGTCAACGGGATCGGCCTCGTGATCATCTACCGGATCGAGCAGACCGGCCAGGCCGGCGCCTCGGCCACCAACCAGCTGTTCTGGACGGCGCTCGGCGTGGTCATGTTCTCCGCGACTCTGATCGCGTTGAAGGACCACCGCGCCTTGCAGCGCCTCACGTACACGATGGGCTTCATCGGCCTGGGCCTGCTGGTGGCCCCGCTGCTCCCGTTCATCGGCAAGGAGATCAACGGCGCCCGGATCTGGATCGGCGTGGGCGGATTCACCATCCAGCCCGCCGAGTTCGCCAAGCTCGCCCTGGTGGTCTTCTTCGCCGGATACCTGGTCGCCAAGCGGGACGTGCTGGCGCTGGCCGGCCGGCGCCTGCTCTTCATCGACCTCCCCCGGGCCCGCGACCTCGGCCCGGTCCTCATCATCTGGGGCTTCAGCCTGGCGGTCCTGATCCTGCAGAAGGACCTGGGCAGCTCGCTGCTGCTGTTCGGCACGTTCATCGTGATGCTCTACATCGCCACCCAGCGGACCTCCTGGGTGCTGATCGGCATCCTGCTCTTCCTCGGCGGCGCGATCGTGGCCGGGCAGATCTTCGACCACGTCACGGCCCGCTTCGAGGTCTGGCTGGACCCGGCCTCGCCGGAGTTCTACGACCGCGAGCTGGGCGGCAGCTTCCAGCTCATGCAGGGCCTGTTCGGCCTGGGTTCCGGCGGCATCCTGGGCACCGGCCTCGGCGAGGGCCATCCCGAGCTGATCCCGCTCTCGTTCTCCGACTTCATCTTCGCCGCCACCGGCGAGGAGCTGGGCCTGACCGGCCTGATGGCCCTGCTGATGGTGTACGCGCTGATCGTCCAGCGCGGCCTGCGCACCGCGATCGCGGCCAGGGACCCGTTCTCCAAACTCCTCGGGGGCGGCCTGTCCTTCATCCTGGCCTGGCAGGTGTTCATCATCGTGGGCGGGGTGACCCGGCTGATCCCGCTGACCGGACTGGTCACACCGTTCATGTCCGCGGGCGGTTCCGCGCTGCTGGCTAACTGGATTCTTATCGCCCTGCTGGTACGCATGTCAGACGCGGCCCGAAGGCCGCCGCCCCAGGCGATCCAGGACGAGGGAATGACGCAGGTGTTCCAGCGATGAACGGCACCCTGAAGCGCGCCGCCGTGGCCTGTCTGCTCATGTTCGGCCTGCTGATGGTCAACGTGACCTACCTGGGCGCGGTCAAGGCGGAGGACTACCGCGGCGACTCGCGCAACCAGCGCTCCTTCTTCGCCCGCTACAGCGTGGACCGGGGCTGGATCACGGCCGACGACGGCAACACGACGCTGGCCAAGACGGTGGACACCGGCGGCGACTACCGCTTCGAGCGGCAGTACCCGGACGGCAAGATGTACGCCCACGTTCTGGGCTTCTTCGCGCCGGAGAGCTCCCGCGGCGTCGAGCTGTCGGCCGGCAAGTACCTCGACGGCAGTCACCCGGATCTGCTGGTCCGCCGGGCGATCGAGTTCATCAGCAACGAGCCCCCGAAGGGCGCCAGCGTCGATCTGACGATCGTCCCCCGGGCGCAGAAGGTCGCGTACGACGCGCTGCGGGCCAGCGGCAAGCGCGGCGCGGTGGTGGCGATGAACCCGAAGACGGGCGCCGTCCAGGTGATGGTGTCGGTGCCGACGTACGACCCGAACGTGCTGGTGGAGCCGAACAAGGCCAAGGTCGCGACGGCGTTCAACAAGATGGTCGCCGACGAGCAGGATCCGCTGCTGAACCGGGCGGTGGACAAGACCTACCCGCCGGGTTCGACGTTCAAGGTGGTGACGGCGGCGGCGTTCCTGGAGGACGACCCGAGCCGGACCCCGGAGACGCAGGTGGACGCGCCGCAGGTGCTGGACCTGCCGCAGACCACGGTGGGCCTGCCCAACTACGGCGGCGCCGCCTGCGGCGGCGGCCAGGTCTCGCTGCGGTACGCGCTGGAGCGCTCGTGCAACACCCCCTTCGCCAAGTTCGGCATGGAGCTGGGCTGGGACAAGATGCGTGAGCAGGCCGCCAAGTTCGGCGCCGGCGAGCCCTTGCCGTTCACTCTCCCGGTGGCCAAGAGCGACATCGGCCCGGAGGAGGAGCTGGCGGCCCTCGCCCAGCTCTCCATCGGCCAGCGCAACAACCAGATGACGCCGCTGCAGATGCTCCTGGTCGCGGCCGGCATCGCCAACGGCGGCGAGGTCATGACGCCCTACCTGGTGCACAAGATCGTCGACCCGGACGACGGCGTCATGGACGAGACGCAGCCGAAGCCGATGTCGGAGGCGGTCAGCGCGGAGACGGCCGCCAAGCTGAAGGACATGATGGTGTCGGTCGTGCAGGCCGGCACCGGCACCGGCGCGCAGATCCCGAACGTGAGCGTGGCCGGCAAGACCGGCACCGCGGAGGCGGGTGACGCGCCCGCGCCGCACGCCTGGTTCATCGGCTTCGCCCCGGCCGACGACCCCGAGGTCGCGATCTGCGTGTTCATCGAGGCCGGCAGCGCCGGCACCGGCGCCACCGGCGGCGGCACGGCCGCTCCGCTGGCGCGGGACGTGATGCAGGCGGTGCTGCAGGCGAAATGAGCCATCCCCTGCTCGGTAATCGTTACCGGCTCACCGCCCGTATCGCCGCCGGGGGGATGGGCGAGGTGTGGCGTGCCACCGACGAGCTGCTCCACCGCGAGGTCGCGGTGAAGCTGCTGCGGGCGCACGTGGCCGCCGACCCCGCGTTCCGGGAGCGGTTCCGGAGCGAGGCCAGGTTCACGGCCGGGCTCACCGACGCGGCGATCGCCCAGGTCTTCGACTACGGCGAGGAGGACGACACCGCGTACCTGGTGATGGAGCTGGTGCACGGGGAGCCGCTGTCGGCGATCCTGGCCAGGAACGGGCGGCTGAGCGCGGAGGTCACGCTGGACGTGATCGCGCAGGCCGCGCGCGGGCTGAACGTGGCGCACCGGGCGGGCATCATCCACCGGGACATCAAGCCGGGCAACCTGCTGATCACCGACTCCGGCATGGTGAAGATCACCGACTTCGGCATCGCCAGGGCGCTGGAGGCGGCCCCGGTGACGCAGACCGGCACGGTGCTCGGCACCGCCCAGTACGTGAGCCCCGAGCAGGCCTCCGGCACCACGCTCACCCCGGCCACGGACATCTACTCGCTGGGCGTGGTGGCGTACGAGTGCCTGGCCGGGCGGCCGCCGTTCACGGCCGAGACGCAGGTGGCCATCGCGCTGCACCATCTGAACGACCCGCCGCCGCCGTTGCCGGAGAACGTGCCGCCGCCGCTGCGCGCCCTGGTGGCGGCCATGCTCGCGAAGGATCCGGCGATGCGGCCGGCCAGCGCCCGGGAGCTCGGCGACCGGGCGCTCGTGCTGCGTGACTCGCTCGCGGGAGGAGTCCCCAGCGGAGCGTTGAGCACGCTCACCGACCCGTCGGGCTTCCCGGTGACGGGTGGCATCACCCGGGTGGGGGCGCCTCCGTCCGGCGGTCCGGGCACGCGTACGTCGGTGGCATTGCCCACGCCGCCCGCTCCGCCCCTCCCGTCCCCCGCGCCACGCCGATCGCCGTTGCTCGCTCTGGTCATCGCCGGCGTCGCGGCGACCCTGGCTCTGGGCACGTTCGTCATCATGGAATTGCGCGATTCCGGCGTACCAACAAATGAGGGCAAACCTACGCAGGTCATACCGGTTTCGCAGGTGCCGACGCCGAAGAAATCGCCCTCTCCAAAGCCGTCGAAGCCAACGCCATCGGTGCCGTCGGCCCGTCCGACACCGTCCCCGTCGGCTACCGTTAGCACGACGGCGACTCCATCGCCAAGTCCGTCGCCGTCTCCGTCCCCGACTCCCACCCCGACCCCGACGCCGAGCGAGACTCTGACGCCAAGTGAGACTCCACCAACCCCCTCAATTACCCCAAGCGCCTCAACCATCTCCGAAGAGGAGACGTCATGACGTACGGGGTCGATGATGGACATCGGCGGCACCCCAAGATGAACGGCAAGGGACAGTGCAGGAAATGACTCAGCCACGGCTACTCGGCGGTCGATACGAACTCGACGGCGTCGTCGGGCGTGGCGGCATGGCCGAGGTCTATCGAGCCCGGGACATCCGGCTGGACCGCATCGTCGCGATCAAGACGCTCCGCTCGGATCTGGCCAGGGACCACACGTTCCAGGCCCGCTTCCGGCGCGAGGCTCAGTCGGCCGCGTCCCTGAACCACCCGGCGGTCGTCGCGGTGTACGACACCGGCGAGGACATGACGGACGGGACGCCCGTGCCGTACATCGTGATGGAGTATGTCGACGGGCGGACGCTGCGCGACCTGCTGCGCGCCGACCGGCGGCTGATGCCGGAGCGGGCGGCGGAGCTGGTGGACGGCATCCTGCGGGCGCTGGACTACAGCCACCGCGGCGGGATCGTGCACCGGGACATCAAACCGGCGAACATCATGGTGACCCGCAACGGCGAGGTCAAGGTGATGGACTTCGGCATCGCCCGGGCCATGGCCGACTCGGCCGCCACCATGACCCAGACCGCGCAGGTGATCGGCACCGCGCAGTACCTGTCGCCCGAGCAGGCGCGCGGCGAGCGGGTGGACGCGCGCAGCGACATCTACTCGACCGGCTGCGTGCTGTACGAGCTGCTGACCGGCCAGCCCCCCTTCACCGGGGACTCGCCGGTGGCGATCGCCTACCAGCACGTGCGGGAGGACCCGATCCCGCCGTCCCGGATCGATCAGGACATCCCCCGCTGGTGCGACGCGATCGTGCTGAAGGCGATGGCCAAGGACCCGGTGCAGCGCTACCAGAGCGCCGCCGAGATGCGGGCCGACCTGCAGCGCGCCGTCCAGGGCATGCCGATGGACCCGCAGACCATGGCGCTGGCCAACAACTACGGCCAGTACGCGGGCGCCGACCGCACCCGGGCCATGACGACCACGTCGGGCCCGCCCACCCAGGGCACCCGCCACATCCAGCCGTACGAGTACGGGCCGGAGGAGCGCGGCAGCCGCAGCGACCGGCACCGGCAGCAGAGCGGCAACACGGCGCTCAAGACGGCGGCCTGGATCCTCATCCCGCTGCTGATCATCGCCGCGTTCATCGGCGTGGGCTACATGTTCCTCAGCTCGCCCAACCAGCCGCCCGCGGCCGACCAGGTCGAGATCCCGATCGTGGAGGGCCAGAGCCAGGCGGAGGCGGAGGCGGCGCTCACCAGCGCGGGCTTCAAGGTCACCCCCGAGCAGGTGTTCAGCAGCGACGTCAAGAAGGGCCGCGCGATCACCACCGACCCCGTGCCGGGCACCAAGCTGGCCAAGGGCGAGACGGTGGTCCTGAAGGTCTCCAAGGGCGTCGAGACGGTGCTGGTGCCGGACGTGACCGGGAAGACGCAGGAGGAGGCCACGGCCACGCTCCAGGAGGCCGGCTTCTCGGTGACGATCGGGTACAAGAACGCCCCCTCGGCCGAACAGGGCAAGGTCATCGAGACCAAGCCGGCCGCGGGCGCGGAGGCGCCCAAGGAGAGCAAGATCCGGATCATCCTGCCGGTCGAGATGGTGGACCTGCCGAGCGTGGTGGGCCTGACCGTGGAGGACGCCAGGGCGACGCTGGAGGGCGCGCAGTTCAAGGTGAAGGTCGTGGAGCAGCCGAGCGACGCGGTGGTGGCCGGTCAGGTCATCGACCAGACGCCGGCGGCGGGGAGCAAGCACCCGCCGGGCCGCACGATCACGCTGATCGTGTCCAGCGGGCCGTCCCAGGAGTTCCCGAGCGACACCCCGACCGACGACCCGACCGACGACTTCCCGCCGACCGACATCCCGGGCGACGGCGAGGTCGACATCGGCGACAACCCGAACGGCTGATCGAAGGGCTCTCCCTCCGGGGAGGGCCCTTCCTCATGCCGGGGACAGGCACAAAAAGAGAGGGCTTCCGCCACTCGGGGGCAATGGCGGAAACCCTCATCCAGATGTCGTCTCCCGGTCGTGTCGTGTTACACGATTTGAGCGAGCCAGTTTCCGAATAGTTGATGGCCGTGTTCGGACAGCACCGACTCGGGATGGAACTGCACGCCTTCGATGGGGGCGGTCCGGTGGCGCAGACCCATGATGACCCCGTCCGCCGTGGTCGCGGTCACGTCCAGCTCGATCGGGACGGTGCCGGGCTCGACGGCCAGCGAGTGGTAGCGCGTCATCGTGACCGGCGTGGGCACGCCCGCGAACACCCCGCGCCCGTCGTGCCTGATCCTGCTGGTACGCCCATGCATCAGCTCCGGCGCCCGGCCCACCTTGGCCCCGTACGCGATGGCGATGGCCTGGTGCCCGAGGCAGACACCCAGCAGCGGCAGACGGCGCGCGGCGCAGTGGCGCACGAGCGGCACACTGACCCCGGCGTCCTCGGGCGCACCGGGGCCGGGCGAGATGAGCACGCCGTCGAACCCGTCCGCGTCGCCGACGGCGACCTGGTCGCGGGGGCGCACGTCGCAGTCGGCCCCCAGCTCGCGCAGGTACTGCACGATCGTGTGCACGAAGCTGTCGTGGTTGTCCACGACGAGAACGCGCATCACACGACTCCTTACGGCGCCTTATGGTCCTACGGTCACCCGGTCCAGCGGGACGAGGGGTTCCGCCCAGGGGAACACGACATACCAGAGTAGGGCGGTCAGGACACCGAGCAGGACCAGGGTGGCGCCCAGCTTGAGGGCGACGCCGCCGGGGAGCCTGCGCCAGATGAAGCCGTACATGTGGGTCTCCGGTCAGGTGCGGCGTTCGTGGGTGCGGTCGAGCACGCCGTACACGATGAGGCGTTGCCGGGCGGAGTATTCGGGGTGGCAGGTGGAGAGGGTGAGGAGGGCGTGCCTGGCGCGTTTGCCGGGCTGTTCCGGCACGGGTTCGATCACGTCCAGCTGGGTCGGGTAGACGATCTTGCTGCTGGTGACGCGGTAGGTGTAGCGGGCCTGCCGCGCGTCGATGATCACTTCGTCGCCGGGCCGGAGCTCGCCGATGCGGTTGAAGGGCGCGGAGTACGTGGTCCGGTGGCCGGACACCACGAAGTTCCCGATCTCGCCGGGCAGGGCGGTGCCGGGATAGTGGCCGGGCCCCTGGCGCAGGTGTTCCGCGTCGACGCCCTCGACGATGGCGTACTTGTAGTCCACTCCCAGCTTGGGGATGCGGATCATGGCCAGTGCTCGGCCGAGTTCGATGCTGTCCAGTTTGCCGTCCCCGCGCACGGGGCTGGTGGCCTCCTGCGCGAGCTGCTGTTGCAGCAGCACCTGGTGCCGTTCGGTGTAGGCGCCCGTGCCCCACAGCAGGTACGCACAGAACAGCAGCATGATCGAGCCGAGGGTGATGCTGAGCTCACCGAAGGTCCGGAGCACCGCCCGCACCGCACACCCCCTCATGTGACGATGCCCCAAGGTAAGCCGCGGCACGGCCGCGAACCGGGCCGCCGTGCCCGGTGTTGGCGGATCGTTTGCATTTCATCCGGCGGGATCGTTTGCCCGTGAACAGGATCGAACCAGCTCGGAATGGCTGTCCGGACGACTGGGGACTATTCTTACTCCGGACTTCGCTCGCCAGCGACTACGCTTACAGACAAACCCGCAAGACAGCGCGGGTGACCACCAGGAGAACTCCCGTGCCCAAGTCCAACGTACGCAAGAAGGCCGTTTACACGCCGCCGCAGAAGACCTCCACGGTCAAGGTCAGCCCGCGCTGGCTCGCGCCGGTCATGGTGGCGTCGTGGATCATCGGCATCGGCTGGATCGCCGCGTATTACATCGTCGGCGCGGAAGGCCCGGTGTTCGGGGTCCTGCACAACTGGAACCTGCTGATCGGGTTCGCCCTGATCATCTTCGGCGTGGTGCTGTCCACGAAGTGGCGCTAGCCCCTCAGGGTGTTCCGGGCTGCGACTTTCCACAGGCTTTATCCACAGCCTGGGGAAACAGCCCGGAACCCTAGCCGAACCCGCGCTGGATCTCCGCGATCAGCGCGTACGGGTCGCCCAGCACCACGGTGAGCACCAGCGCGACCAGGACCGCCGCCGCACCGGCGAGCTGGATCACGGTGCGGTTCCGCTCCGGTGCGTACGCGAAGATGGCCGCCACCAGGGTGCCGACGACGAGCCCGCCCAGGTGGCCCTGCCAGCTGATGCCCGCGATGGTGAACGTGAGCACCACGTTGATGCCGATCAGCCAGATCACGCCGCGGGCGTCGTACCCGAGGCGGCGGGAGACCACGAACAGGGCGCCGAACAGGCCGTAGATCGCGCCGGACGCGCCCACCGACGGGTAGACGCTGAACAGGAAGACGGCCACCGAGCCGCCCAGCGCCGACAGCAGGTAGAGCGCGGCGAAGCGCAGATGCCCGAGACGGCGTTCCAGTTCGGGGCCGATCGCCCAGAGCGCCCACATGTTGAAGAGGATGTGGGTGATCGCGAACGCGCCCCTCGGCGGCATGTGCAGGAACGCGCCCGTGATCAGCCGCCACCACTCGCCGTTCTCGATGTCCCCCGGGGAGGTGTTGTAGGCCGCCACGAACGGGTTCCCCAGGACGATCTCCCCGAAGTACGCGACCACGTTGACGACCAGCAGCGTCCAGGTCACCCGCGGCACGCTCACCGCGCCCCCGCCGAACAGGGCCTTCGCCTGCCGGACGGTCTTGTTCCCCTCGCGCACGCACTCGACGCACTGGAAGCCGACGGCGGCGTCGCGCATGCAGTCGGGGCAGATCGGGCGGTCACAGCGCTGGCAGCGGACGTAGGTCTCTCGTTCGGGGTGCCGGTAGCAGGTGGGGACCGCTTCCGCACCCGGTTGCATCGAGGGTGGCTGGGTGGTCATGGGGTCCTTCCGAAGGGGTCTATCCACAGACTGCCACATGAAGACGCCGCCCCGGCCGCGAGATCAGCGGCCGGGGCGGCGTCGGGCGTGAACCGCCGGGCTCAGGAGCGCTCGATGGTCACCTCTTCGAGCACGACGTCCTTGAGCGGCCGGTCGCGGCTGTCGGTCTCGGTGGTGGCGATGGAGTCGACCACCTCGGTGCCCTCGATCACCTCACCGAAGATCGTGTGCCCCTGGTTGAGGTGCGGGGTGAGGCCGACCGTGATGAAGAACTGCGAGCCGTTGGTGCCCCGGCCCATGCGCTTGCCGGCGTTGGCCATGGCCAGCAGGTACTTGCGGTTGAAGATGTTCTCGGTGTGGATCTCGTCGTCGAAGTCGTAGCCCGGCCCTCCGACGCCCAGGCCGAGCGGGTCGCCGCCCTGGATCATGAATCCGCTGATGACCCGGTGGAAGATCGTTCCGTCGTACAGGCGGTCGGTGGTCTTGGCGCCGGTCTCCGGGTGGGTCCACTCCCGGGTGCCCTCGGCGAGCTCGACGAAGTTGCGCACCGTCTTCGGCGCCTGGTTCGGGAAGAGCTTGACGCGGATCGTGCCATGGTTGGTGCGCAGATTCGCGATGAGGTTCTCAGCCATGCGAGGCCGCCCCCCTTACGTCGGTGATTGTTCCGGTCTCGGTGTTCATTCTCCGATGACAGGGTATCGAGGCTCCCGCCGGAGGCCGTCCATGATTGAGGGCTATCGCTGCGGGAAGGGGACGCAACGGGGCCCCAATCACCGGGGAGGTTTCCGTGTCCCTGAATCTCAGAAGACGCCGCGTCGAAATGGTGCTACCGCAGACGTGGCAGGGCCGCATGAAGGCCCAGGCCATACGAGCCGCCGACCGTGCCGGCCCGATGGCCAGCAGTGCCCGCGAGAACGCCTATGCCAGAATCCAGGATGCCCGCGTCTGGGCAGCACCCAAGCTAAAGCATGCCGCCCGCTCAGTCGAGTACCAACTCGCGCCGCGCGTGAGCATGATGCTGGAGGAGGCGTCGCGGCGGGTGGATCCCACGCCGATGCAGATGAGGACCCGGTCCAGTTGGCCGACCATGGTGCTTTTCGGCGGGATGGCGCTGGGCGCGATCGGTTTCATGATGTATCGCAGGAACGCCCAGCACTGGGCGGAAGTGATGAGGACCAGCGCGGACGAGGTCAAGGCGAAGGCCGAGGAAGCGACCGAGTCCATGAAGCCGCAGGGTTCCCGCAAGGACGGGGTCAGCGGCAAGAAGCCGTAGCTCTCACCCCAGACGCGGCCGATCACCCGGACGGGCGATCGGCCGCGTCTTCTCATTCGGCGGGCGGGACGGCGGGAACGGCGGGGACGGCGCAGCTCATGGCGTACGTCACCGCGCCCTCCGGAGGTGCGGGCAGGGTCTCGTCGCCCTGGCCCGTCCCGTACGCGACCACGCCGGCCTCGGTCGCCATCGTGAAACGAGGTCCTTCCAGACCCTCGGGGGCCCCGGGGACCTCGGTCAGCTTGGCGGGTTCCGCCGGGGCCGCGTCGGGGTGAGCAGGGATGGCCGGGATCGCCGGTACGGCGTCCACCTCCTCGCCGTTGACGTAGACCCGGCCGTCCTTGAGCTGGAGGGCCACGGTCACACCGGCGCACTCCGGGGGTTCGGGGGCCGGGTCCTGGGTGGCGTTGGCCGCGCCGGTGAGGGTCATGGTGAGGGCGAGCGCCAGGGCGCCGGCGGCGAACAGGCGTGTGCGGGGCATGCGAGCTCCTTCGGATCGAGTGGGTCCACAGTCGCGGGCCGTACCTGAAGTGGGGCTTAAGGCGGCTGAAATGATCTTCAGGCTGCCTTTAGGTGGGTTCGGGCAGGCTGGGGCGCATGCGCGTGCTGTTGGTGGAAGACGAGCGGCGGCTGGCCGACCTGGTGAGGAGCGGCCTGGCCGAGGAGGGGTTCGCCGTCGACATCGCCCACGACGGCGTGGAGGGGCTCTGGCTGGCCGGGGAGAACGCCTACGACGCGATCGTCCTGGACGTCATGCTGCCGCGCCTCAACGGGTACGCGGTCTGCCGGCGGCTCCGCGAAGCGGAGAACTGGACGCCGATCATGATGCTGACCGCCAAGGACGGCGTCTACGACGAGGCCGAGGCCCTCGACACCGGCGCCGACGACTTCCTCTCCAAACCCTTCTCGTACGTCGTGCTCCTGGCCCGGCTCCGGGCCCTGATCCGGCGCGGTGGCCGGGAACGCCCCACCGCCCTGACCGTCGGCGACCTGGTGGTGGACCCGGCCAGCCTCACCTGCCGCCGGGGCGGGACCACGATCCCGCTCACCCCGAAGGAGTTCGCGGTGCTGCACGCGCTGGCCCGGCGGCCCGGCGAGGTCGTCTCCAAGGCGGACCTGCTCGCCCAGGCCTGGGACTTCGCCTACGACGGCGATCCCAGCATCATCGAGGTGTACGTGAGCGCGCTCCGCCGCAAGATCGACGCGCCCTTCGGGCGGACCAGCCTGACCACGGTCAGGGGGGCCGGATACCGGCTGGAGGCAGGGCGGTGAAGACGCTGGTGGCGGGGTGGTCGTTGCGGGTCAGGGCGACCGTGGTGGCGACGCTGGTGGTCGCGGTGGCGCTGGGGGCCGCGGCGGCCGTGCTGACCGGGGTGCTGCGCGGGAGCCTGGTGCGCAGCGCGACCGACGCGGCGTCGACGCGGCTGACCAGCGCGGCGGGGCTGCTGGCGGTGCCCGCCGTCCCGGCGTTTCCGGTGGCGTCCGCGAGCCTGGGGGTCTCGTACGGCCCGGAGGCGAGCCTCAGCGCGGTGCTCGATCCCGACGTGCGGGTGGCGCAGCCGGGGGCGGTCGGTCAGGGCTGGTCGCAGGCGCAGGAGGGTTATGTGACCCTCGCGGAGACGGTGGCCACGAGCAACGGGCCGCTGGTGGTCCACACGCGGGCCTCGCTGGCGCCGGCCGACCAGGCGCTCGCCGCCCTGCGCACGCTGCTGATCTTCGGCATTCCCGCGCTGCTGATCCTGGTGGCACTGCTGACCTGGCTGTTCATGAGCAAGGCGCTGGTGCCCGTGTCCGGGATCACCGCCAAGCTGGCCGACATCACGGCCCGCGACCTGCACCAGCGTGTGCCGGTGTCGGACACCCGCGACGAGATCGCCGCCCTGGCCCGTACGGTCAACGCCACGCTGGACCGGCTGGAGACGGCGGTCGGGCGGCACAAACGGTTCGTCGCGGATGCCGCGCACGAGCTGCGGAGCCCGATCGCCACCTTACGGACCCGGCTTGAGCTGGGGGAACGTACCGCGCCCGAGCTGGCCAGGGAGTCGCTCACCGATGTGGCGCGGCTTCAGACGCTCGCCGCCGACCTGCTCCTGCTGGCCCGCCTGGACGCGGGTGAGCCCTTACGCACGGAGGAGGTCGATCTGGGCCAGCTCGCCACCGAGGAGGCCCTCCGCTTCCACCCCCAGATCCCGATATTTCTGGATATTTCATCGGATGTGGTGGTCGAGGGGTCGCCCGCGCACCTCACCCGCGTGGTCACGAACCTGCTCGGCAACGCCCTCCGCCACGCCGAATCCAAGATCACCGTACGCGTCACGCCCGACGCCACCCTCGACGTCATCGACGACGGCCCCGGCATCCCGCCCGAGCACCGCGAATCCGTCTTCGACCGGTTCACCCGGCTCGACGAGGCCCGCGACCGCGACGCCGGCGGCGCCGGCCTCGGCCTGGCCATCGCCCGCGACATCGCCGTCGCCCACGGCGGCACCCTCACGGTCGCCGACACCCCGGAAACCTGCCTGCGCCTGAGCCTCAAACCCCGATGAACCACTTGAGCCACTTTGAACCAGATCATCCCGGCGTCCGTTCACCGGTACGGAGGCATCCTCGTGTGACCAGAAAGGCAATCCATGGAAGAACCGGGAACTTCCCGCCGCAGGTTCATCTTCCGCGGGCTAGCCGGCGGCATCACGGCCGCCCTCACCTCAGCCGTCGCCCTGGTGCGACCGGCTGACGCCGACACCGAAGCCGCCCAGGGGGCCTTCCTGGCCAAGACCAAGAACATCCCGCTCCGCGGCGGCAAGATCGTCAAAGTGAAGAGCACCCGTTACGTGGTGACCCAGCCGAGCAAGGGCGTCTACCGCTGCTTCACCGCCAAGTGCACCCACCAGGGCTGCACGGTGGCGAGCGTCAGCGGGCGCACGATCAACTGCCCCTGCCACGGCAGCAAGTTCTCCATCAGCGACGGCCGCGCCGTCCAGGGTCCCGCCACCAAGGCGCTCACCAAGAAGAGGATCACCGTCAAGAAGGGCTCCATCCGCCTGGCCTGACAGAAGCGCCTTCGCCGGGTACGCCCGGGAGCCTGCTTGCTACCGTGATCCCCCGTGACTGTCTACACAGGCAACGCGGCGGTGGACTCGGCGGACAATCGGGGCTGGCTCCTGGGCCACTTCATGCCCTCCGACGACGTACGGCACAGCGAGGACGTCGAGATCAAATGGGGGCTGCACCCCGCGGGCGAGGGCCGCGCGCAGTGGGTGACCGGCGAGCACCGCACCGCCCTGCTCTTCCTGATCAGCGGCAGGTTCCGGCTGGAGTTCCCCGACCAGACCGTGGAGCTGAGCCGCCAGGGCGACTACGTGGTCTGGGGCAAGAACGTCGACCATTCCTGGTACGCCGAGGAGGACTCCGTCGTGGTGACCGTACGGTGGCCGTCCGTGCCCGGGTACGCGGTGCCCTAGACGCGTACGTCCAGTTTGGCCGTGTAGCCGTTGCCCGCGTCGCCGGTGACCGTGGCGAGCTGGGCCTCGTAGCCGTCGCGGAAGACGCTGTCGTCGTCCAGGGAGAGGCCCGGCAGGTTGGCGGCGCTCTGCTCGTAACCGGGGGCCGCGTACGCCTCGGCGCACGCCTGCTCGGGGAAGGCCAGCTGGGTGACCTTGACGCCGTCGGAGGCGCTGACGGCCTCCTGGAGGTTCGCGTACACCTGGAAGTGCAGGTGCGGCCAGCGTCCCGCGTACGCGCCGGGGAAGATCGTGGTGAACCGGACCAGGCCGTCCGGGCCGGCCTCCTGGACGCCGCGCAGGTAGTTCTCCTCGGTGACGCCGTCGGAGTACATCGAGTATCTGCCCTCGCGGTCGCAGTGCCACAGGTATATGGCCGCGCCCGCGTACGCGGATCCGCCGTCGAGGACGGTGAACTCGACGGTCAGCGGGATGCCTTCCGCCACTCCCGCCGACGAACCGAAGCTGGACCGGATGTCCTGCCGGACGACCCCGCTCTGGGTCAGCGCGTCGGGGCCGTTGGAGCCGTCCCCGGGGAAGGGCCCGGCCGTCTCGTCGGGAATCTCCTCCTGCCCGCCCGCCGATCCCGTCGATCCCGCCGACACTCCGGTCCCGCTCTGCGTCTCCGGCTGGGTGCAGCCCACGGCGCCCACCAGCACCGCGCCCCCGACCAGCCCGAGCATCCCTCGTCTGCCCACCAACCGCGACAGGTCGAACGCCAGCCCTCGGTCGTGATCGTGCATGTGGTCCTCCTCTGTTCGGTTAGGACCACCTTCCACCTTTCATCTGAGAATCCGATGACAAGGACGGCAGATTCCCGTTAGGTGGCGCCTTTGCCGAGATCCGGGATCGTCCAGTTCCGCCGGGTGGGGCCCCTGCGTCCGCCGGCTCCCGCGCTTGGGGATCGGGTCTGCGCGCCTACGGGCGCGCACTCGTACACCGGGAGGCTCAGGACGAAACGGGCGCCTCGCTCGCTGTCCTGGATGGTCAGGGTGCCCTGGTGGGCTTCGGCGATCTCGCGCGCGATGGGCAGGCCCAGGCCGGTGCCGCCGGAATCGCGTTCGCGGGAGGCCGCCAGCCGGGTGAAGCGCTCGAAGACCATCTCGCGCTGCTCCGGCGCTATGCCGGCACCGTCGTCGAGCACCTCCATGATCGCCGTGCACCCCTCGCTGCGCACGCTGACGGTGATCCGCGAGTTCGCGTGCCGTTCCGCGTTGTCGAGCAGGTTCACCAGGACCCGTGTGATCCGGAGCCGGTCGCATTCGACGTAGACGTTCCGCCGCAGGTTCTTGACCAGTTCCACCCGGTAGGTCCGGCGGTCCACCTCGGCGGCCACCAGCATGCTCAGATCGGTCGGATTGCGGCTGAGCGGGGCGCGGGCGTCCAGCCGGGCCAGGGTCAGCAGGTCGGTCACTATCGCCTGGAGCCGGTCCACGCCGGCGAGCACCGACGTGGCCATCTTCGGCCAGTCGGTGTCCTGGGGGTACATGAGGGCCTGGTCCAGCTGGACCCGCATGGCGGAGATCGGGCTGCGCAGGTCGTGGGAGGCGTCGGAGGTGAAACGCCGGAGCTGCTGGTAGGCGCCTTCCAGGCGGTCGAGGGTGTCGTTGACGGTCTCGGCCAGGAACTTGATCTCTCCGTACTTCCGGGGTACGGGGACGCGGCGGTCCAGGCGGCTGGCCGTTATCTCGGCCAGCTCCGCCTGCATGGCGTTGACCGGGGCCACGACCTTGGTCAGGTCGCGGAAGACCCAGCCGGTGATGCCCGCGGTGACCAGGACGGAGACGCCGATGGCCAGGAGCAGGGCGGTGGCGTCGCCGTACCAGGGGATGACCGGGACCGCCACGTAGAGGGGCCAGATACCGTCCGGCTGGTAGACCTTGTACGACACGACGGTGCTGCACCCGACCAGCCCCCGAGGGGGACACAGCACCTGGGCGGAGCGTACGTCGCCGTTGCCGGACAGGAACGTGGCCATGGGGGGCTTGCCGAGGAGTTGCTGCGTGGAGGCGACCACGTTCCCGCGCGCGTCCAGGACCTGGATGGCCTCCACCTGGCTGTCCGGCAGCAGCGACGGGAGGGGACCTTCCCTGATCAGGGGAACCACCCGGTTCCAGGCTTCGGTGGCCCGCGCCTCCACGCGGTCGGTGTCCTTGCCGGCCACGTACAGCAGGAAGAGGAAGCTCACGGCGATGCAGACGAACAGGACGACCGTGCCGGTCGCCACCGTTCTTCGCGCCCGGAAAGACGAACGGTTCCAGTTCAACATCTGGGTCCCCCAACCGTGATGTCTCTCACCCCCTACGAGTCAAAGAACCTCGAAGTCTGGCCATAACGTCCCGTCCCAAGGCAAAGTTTCGGGTGCGCCATCCATGCCGATAGTGATCTGACCTGGCAGAACATGCATACAACATACTGCACGTAGCCAAATCATTACCTCTCCGGCGGACCTCCCCGGCTGTTCAGATAGGCGGGCCAGCTGCCGAATTCGGTGATGTCCTTGGCGTCGGCCGCCGCGTACGACTCGCAGAGGAATCCGTGTACCAGACGTCCGTCGGACAGCTCGATCGTGCCGAGGCCGAGTGGAGCCGGGATCTGGACGAGGAGCCGCCCGAGGGCCTCCGGGGTGAGGTGGTGGAGCTCCACCTCGACGGACTCGCCGCCGGTCACGCGCATCATGCCGGGCCGGTCGCCGAGGTCGTAGAGGCGGTAGGCGCGAGCCGTCCCGGACAGGCCCTGGCAGCGCGCCCCCAGGGCGGCCAGCTGGGGATGGAGCGGCTGCCCGGTCCGATGAGCCCCCACGACCGCCAGCACGACCGGCTCCGGGGCCCGCGTCGTCACCTCCTCCAGGGACTGCCGGAGCGCGCCGGTCATCCCGTCGGGGTTCCGTTCCGCCTGCCGCCTGTGGAAGGCGTCGGCCAGGTGGGCGATCAGCCCGTCGGACCCGGACGGCCCGAGCAAGGTGAGCCCGTGCGGCCTTCCCTCCCCGGTCATTCCCGCCGGTACGGCCACCGCCGCCAGATCGAGCAGATTCGCGAACGTCGTGTAGTGCCCGAGCATCGAGTTGAGCCGGATCGGGTCGGCCGTCATCTCCGCGACCGTGACCGTGGCCGGTACCGACGGCACTGCCAGCACGTCGATGTCCGCCCAGGTCGCGGTCGTCTCCGCCCGCAGCTCGGCCAGCCGCGCGAGGCCACGGAACACCTCCACGCCGGTGATCTCCCCGCCGCGCGACAGCACCTCCCGGGTGATCGGATGCACCTCCCCCGGACGGCTGAGCACGAAGTCCCCGACCCCGGCGAGGCGTTCCGCCAGCCAGGGCCCCTCGTACAGCAGGCGGCCCGCCGCGAGGAACGGCGCGAAGTCGACGGCGACGATCTCGTGCCCCAGCCCGGCCAGCGCGGCCACCGTCTCGTCGAAGGCCGACCGCGCCGCCTCGTCGCCGAAGAACTCCAGCTGCGCGGGCACCCCGACCCGGAGCCGCCCGGCCGGCCCGCCGAGCGCGAGACCGTCGGCCATGATCCCGGCGGTGGTGACGGCGTCGGGCACGGACAGGGCGAACACGCTGGCGCAGTCGAGCGAGGCGCAGGCCGGGACCAGGCCCGTCGTCGGCACCGCCCCCCGGGACGGTTTCAGGCCGACCACGCCGGTGAGCGCGGCGGGCACCCGGCCGGACCCCGCCGTGTCGGTGCCGACGGCGAAGCTGACCAGCCCGGCGCTGACCGCCACCGCCGACCCGGAGCTGGAACCGCCGGAGATCAGCCCGGGGACCAGCGGCGACTCCGGCACGCCGTACGGGCTGCGGATGCCGGACAGGCCGGTGGCGAACTGGTCCAGGTTGGTCTTGCCGATCAGCAGGGCGCCCGCCGCGAGCAGCCGTTCCACCAGCGGAGCGGTACGGGACGCCACGTACGCGTACCCGGGGCAGGCGGCCGTGGTGGGCAGGCCGGCCACGTCGATGTTGTCCTTGACCGCGAACGGCACGCCGTACAGCGGGCCGGGGCGGATCTCGGCGAGCACGTCCCCGATCGGGCGCAGGGTGATCCACACGCCGTCGTCGCCGCGTTCCCCGATCCGGCGGAACACCTCGGCGACCACGTCGGCGGGGGTGTACGCCCCCGCCGCGTAGCCGCGGGCGAGCGCCGCGATCTGCAGGCTCTTCACCTCAGGCGTCACCGTCACCCCGTCTGCACGGAACGCAGGGAACGCAGGAGCGCGGAGGACGGCGCGATCGCGCCGAAGACGCCGCCCTGCATGGTCACCATCTTCAGGGCGGCCTCGTAGTTGCCCTTGTCGGTGGCGCCGGTGCAATCGGTCAGCAGCAGGCACTCGTAGCCCCGGTCGTTGGCCTCCCGCATGGTGGTGTGCACGCACACGTCGGTGGTGATCCCGGTCAGGATCAGGTGGGTGATCCCGCGCGTACGCAGCAGCAGGTCCAGGTCGGTGGCGTAGAAGGCGCCCTTGCCGGGTTTGTCGATGATCGGCTCGCCGTCCAGGGGCGCGACCTCGGGCACGATCTCCCAGCCGGGCTCGCCGCGAACCAGGATGCGCCCGCACGGGCCCGAGTCGCCGATGCCCGCGCCGATGCGCTTCGACCGCCAGAGTTTGTTGGGCGGGCAGTCGGACAGGTCCGGCCGGTGGCCCTCCCGGGTGTGGATGATCAGCATCCCGCGCTCCCTGGCCGCCGCCAGGACGACGGCCGTGGGCTCCAGGCCGGCCCGGGTGAGCGAGAGGTCGTAGCCCATCATGTCGACGTATCCGCCGGGTCCGCAGAAGTCGACCTGCCAGTCGATGCAGATGATCGCCGTGGTGGCGGGGTCGAGCCCGCCGTCGAAGGGCCAGGCGTAAGGCTCAGCGCTTATTGCCGGAAATTTCATGATCGCTCCATAAGTGTGGCGACAGCCGTACGGGTGCCCACCGCGCCGAAGATGCCGCCGGACATCTCGATCGTCGACAGGGCTCCCTGGCGCAGGTCCGGGGAGGCGGCGGTGCAGGCGTCCTCGACCAGCAGGCACTCGTAGCCCCGGTCGTTGGCGGCCCGCATCGTGGAGTGCACGCCCAGCTCCAGGCAGCAGCCCGCCAGCAGCAGCAGGTCCCGGCCCTCGGCCCGGAGCACCGAGTCCAGGTCGCTGCCGTGGAAGCCGTCCCAGCCCGCCGCGCGCACGGTCCGGTCGGCCCGTACGGGCGGGGCCTGCGCGGGCGGCACGACCGGCCGGTACGGCGGGCGCACCCGTACCGACACGACCAGCCCGCCGGCCGCCCGCACCTGCTCGGCCAGGGTCTCGACCTCCCGATCCGGGCCGGCCGGCCGCGGGCAGGCCACCGCCAGCAGCGCGAGCCGTACCGGATCGACGTGGCCGTGCCAGGGCCAGGGGTAGGGGCTGGTGCTCATGCCTTCGGCAGGGTTCCGACGACGCCGTCGACGAAGTAGTCGATCTTCTCGATGGTGGTGTAGTCAGGCACCGTGCCCTCGGGGATGCGGATCTTGCCTTCCTGGTCCTTGATCGGCCCGGCGAAGGGTGAGCCGGTCTTCAGCAGCTCGCGGGCCTTGTCGATCTCGGACTTGGTCGCCTCGTCCACCATCGGGCCGTACGGGGACTGGACGAAGGGGTTCTCGCCGGTCTTGTAGCCGACCCGGAAGTTGGCGTTGTACTTGGAGCCGGTGAAGCCGCCGCCGAGGGTGGTCTTCACGATGTCGGTGTAGAGCGGGCCCCAGTTCCACTGCGAGCCGGTCAGCCAGCCCTTGGGCGCGATCGCGGAGGCGTCGGCGTGGTAGCCGACCGTGAACTTGCCGGCCGCCTCGGTCGCCTTGATCACGGTGGCGGTGCAGTCCTGGTGCTGGGTGATGACGTCCACGCCCTGCTTGAGCAGGTTGGCGGCGGCCTCGGCCTGCTTCGCCGGGTCACACCAGGAGGAGGTGCTGACCGCGTAGGTCTTCACCGCCGGGTTGACCGACTGGGCGCCGAGCTCGAAAGCGTTGATGTTGTCGATGGTCTGGGTGATCGGGAACGCGTAGACGTAGCCGAGCTTGCCGGACTTGGTGGCCTTGCCCGCGGCGATGCCGGCCAGGTAGACCGGCTCGTACACGGTGCCGAAGAACGTGCCCGCGTTGGCCGGGACGGCGGTGGTGATCAGGTTGCCCTGCTGCACGACGGCGACGTCGGGGTGCTCCGCGGCGACTTTGAGCGCCGCGTCGAGGTGACCGTACGAGGTGGCGAAGATGATTCTGGCGCCCTTGGCGATCATCGAGTTCATCACCCGGGCGGCGTTGTCGTCCTCGGGCACGTTCTCCGCGGTGATCACCTCCAGGTTCGGGAAGGCCTTGGCCACCTCCTGGCTGCCCTGGTAGGCGGCCTGGTTGTAGCCGTAGTCGTCCTTGGGCCCGACGAAGATGAACCCGACGGCGGCCGAGTCCTTGCCCGGCGCGGCGGTGCCGCCCGAGGTGGTCGTGGCGGTGCCGGTGGTGTTCGCGGAACAGGCGACGAGGGGGAGCAGTAAGGCCAGAAGCAGGGGTTTCCGCATGGTCTCTCCTAGGTGAAGACGCGGCGCAGTTCTTCGGGGGCGGCGCGGAGGGTGCGCCGGCCGAGGATCGCCAGGATCGCGAGGGTGATCAGGAAGGGCAGCGCGTCGAGGGCGAACTGGTTGAGCGAGATCCCTCGGGCCTGCAGCGCCGGGGCGAGTGCCAGCGCCGCACCGAACAGGTACGACCCCGCCATCACCCACAGGGGACGCCAGGCGGCGAAGATGACCAGGGACACGGCGATGAAGCCCCGCCCGGCGGTCATGCCCTCGAACCAGGCGTGCGCGTACGCGGTGGCGAGTTGTGCTCCCCCGATTCCGGCCAGCGCGCCGCCCGCCACGACGGCGGCGCCCCTGATGAGTCCCGGCCGGTAGCCGTGGACGTGTAGCACGTCGGCGCGTTCCCCGGCGGTCCGCAGCAGCAGCCCACCCCGGGTGGACCGCAGCCACCACCACAGCAGCGGCGCCGCCAGGAACGACAGGTAGGTCACCGGGTCGTGCTGGAACAGGATCTCGCCGAGCAGCGGCACGTCGCTGAGGAGCGGCACGGCCACCGGGTCGAACCCGGGCGCCGCCCGGCCCACGTAGGCCGCACCGAACAGCGAGGTGAGGCCCAGGCCGAGGAACATCACCGTCAGTCCGGTGGCGAACTGGTCGGACCGCCGCCAGACCACCATGACGGCGTGGACCAGGGCGAGCAGGCCGCCCGCGACGGCCCCGGCGGCCAGGCCGGCCCAGGGGCTGCCGGTCTCGGCCGCGATCGCGTACCCGGCCAGCGCGCCGACGAGCATGGAGCCCTCGGTGCCCAGGTTGACGACGCCGGCGCGCTCGGCCAGCGTCTCCCCCAGCGCGGCGAACATGATCGCCGTCCCGCCGCGTACGGCTCCGGTGAGAACATCCACGACCAGGTCACTCATGAGGAGCTCCTCTTGGCGGTCCAGCCGAGCACGGCGAGCAGGATCAAGGCCATCAACACGTTCACGGTGGCGGCGGGCAGGCCGCTGTCGAGCTGCAGGCTGTCGCCGCCGACGGTGATCGCGGCGAGCATGAAGGCGGCCGCCACGGCCGGCAGCGGGTTGTGCCGGGCCAGCCAGGCCGCCAGGAAGGCGATGTAGCCGATGTTCGTGGTCAGCCCCGGCCGGAGCTTGAACTCGACGCCGGCCAGGTGGATCACGCCGGCCAGCCCGGCCAGCGCCCCGCCCAGCAGCATGGCCGTGAGCAGCAGCCGGCCCACCCGCAGCCCGGCCCGGCGGGCCGCCTCCGGGTTGCCGCCGGTGACCGCGAGCCGGAAGCCGAACGCGGTGTGCCGCAGCGTGAACCAGACCGCCACGGCGGCCAGCAGGGCCAGGATGATCCCGGCGTGCACCGCCGTACCGGACAGCAGGGGCAGGCGCTGCTCGATGCTGAGCGGCGGGGTGGCGGGCTGGCCCGAACCCTGGGCGTCCTTCCAGGGCTCGTAGATGAGGTAGAGCATCACGTCGAGCGCGACGTAGTTGAGCAGCAGGGTGGTGACGGCCTCGTTGACGCCCACGGTCACCCGGAGCATGACCGCCAGCCCGGCCCACAGCGCGCCGCCCAGCGCGCCCGCGACCAGCATGAGCGGCAGCGCCGCCGGGCCGGACACGACGAGCCCGACGCCGGCCCCGGCCACCGCCCCGATGATCACCTGGCCCTCGCCGCCGACGTTGGCCAGGCCCGCGCGGGCGGGCAAAACCACCGCCATGGCGGCCAGCACAAGCGGCGCGGCCTTCATCACGATCTGCTCGATGCTGAACCCGCTGGTCATCGAGACCACCATGTCCACGAGCGTCGTGACGGGGTTGGCGCCCTTGGCGATCAGCAGCACGCTGAAGATCGCGATCGCGCCCGCCAGGGCGCCGGTCCAGCGCCCGGCCGCCGCGAGGTACCCGGGCTTGGGGGAGACCAGCGGCGAGGCGACCGGGGTGGGGGTGAGCTGGGTGGTCATCGTGCGCCTCCGAGCATGAGCCGGCCGATCTCCTGGCGGTCGGCGCCGAGCGCGGGAACGATCCCGGCCAGGTGACCGGCGTGCATCACCGCGATCCGGTCGCTGATCGAGATCAGCTCGTCCAGGTCCTCGGAGACGACGAGCACGGCGGCGCCCGCGTTGCGCCGCTCCAGGAGCAGCTCCTGGGTGCGCCGGGTGGTGGCGATGTCCAGCCCCCGGCTCGGGTACGCGGCGACCACCAGCACGCTGTCGCCCCGGCCGAGCGCCCGGGTGAGCATGACCCGCTGCACGTTGCCGCCGGACAGCTCGGCCACCCGGCGGTGCCCGGGAGCCATCTGGAGGCCGACCCTTTCCTCCAGGTCTGTGGTGATCTTCCGTACCGAGGGCCAGTCCACGTTGGCGCGGCGGCGGGGGATCTCGGGCAGGCCGAGCGCCACGTGCTCGACGATGGTCAGGCCGGGGACGACCGCGTCGGCCAGCGGGTCCTCGGGCACGTCGCAGACGCCCTGGCCGAGGGCCTGCCGGGGGCCGGTCACCGGCGTGCCGGCAACGGTCACCGTGCCCTTGGAGACCGGGCGCAGGCCGCAGGCCACCTCGCACAGCTCCCGCTGGCCGCTGCCGGCCACCCCGGCGATCCCGACCAGCTCGCCGGGGCGTACCTGGAGGGTGACGTCGCTGAGCCGGAGCACGCCGCTCTCGCCGTACGCGCTGACGCCGGTCATGACCAGCACGGGCGCGGCGCCCTCCGGCGGCGCGGGCCGCTCCGCGGGCAGGCCCGGTACGGCCCTGCCGACCATGGCCTCGACGAGCTCCGCGTCGGTGAACCCGCCGGGGTCCACGCCGTTGAGGATCACCCGGCCGCCGCGCAGCACGGTGACCCGGTCGGCGATCGCGCGCACCTCGTTGAGCTTGTGGGTGACGATCACCACGCCGTACCCGGACTCACGGAGGCGTTCGACCACGCCGAACAGCGCGGTCACCTCCTGGGGCGCCAGGACGCTGGTCGGCTCGTCGAGGATGACGATGCGCGACCCGGTCATCAGCACCTTGAGGATCTCGGCGCGCTGCCGTTCGCCGATCGACAGATGCGAGACCCGCGCGTACGGATCGACGGCCAGGCCGTGCTCCGCCGCCGCCTCGGCGATCACGCGGGGTCTGACGCCGCGCACCGCCAGGGCGATGTTCTCGGTCACGCTCAGCGCCGGGACCAGCCGCAGGTCCTGGAAGACCATGCCGATCCCGAGGGAGCGGGCCTGGGCCGGGGAGGTGACGGCGACCTGGGCGCCGTCCACGGAGATCGCGCCCGCGTCGGGACGGTGCACGCCGTAGACGAGCTTGAGGAGGGTGCTCTTGCCCGCGCCGTTCTCGCCGACGAGCGCGTGCACCTCGCCGGGGCGCACGTCGAAGTCGACCGAGTCGTTCGCGAGCACGTCGCCGAACCGGCGGGTCAGGCCCCGGACGGCAAGTAGTGGAATATCAGTCTTTGCCCCGGTTCGCGGGTCGGTCAAAGTCATGGCGCCTGCCTCGGTTGAGGGCCATCTGAGTGATCGCGCGAGCGGCGCGCCGCTCCACGACGTCCATGGACTCCCCCACGTGGCGGCGCATCGCGGTCAGCGCCTCGGCGTGCCGGCCGGCCAGGACCTCCTCGGCGATCTCCAGGTGCTGGAGGATCGTCAGGGTGATGCGGTCCGCGGTGAGGAAGTCGTACATGCGCACCGCCCGGATCCGCGCGTTGACCGCGGCCAGGGTGCTCGTGAGCGCCGCGTTCCCCGACGCGCGGCTCATCGTGACGTGGAAGTCCTCGTCCATCAGGACGAACTGCGGATCGGGCTCCGGCTGGTCGTCCCGCAGGGCCCGCCACTGGTCACGCAGTGGCTCCAGGATCGCCGGGTCGTGACCCCGGACGTCCGGGTCGAGCGCACGGCTGATGCCGCGCAGTTCGAGGGTGATGCGCAGTTCGTACAGATCTCTGAGGTCGGACAGGTCGGGCTGGGCGACGTAGTAACCGCCGTCCTGGCCGCGTTCCACCAGGCCGTCGGCGAGGAGCCGGACGAGCGCCTCCCGCACCGGGGTACGGGAGACCCCCAGCGCGGCGGCCACGCGTTCCTCCACCAGGCGGGCCCGGATGGGGAACTCGCCGATCATCAGCCGGCGGCGCAGCTCACCGTAGACCTGGTCCCGCCGCAGCTTGACGCCTGGATCCCGCTCTGTATACAGGCCTGTATCCACGAACTGGACGCTAAAGACGCCCTATTTCCCGACAAGTCGGCTTACGTTAATTCCGGGTAGCCAACCCCTCACCGGCTCGCCCACCACTCCGTGGCCCACCGTGTGGCCCACCGTCTCCTTCGGTAGCGTCGGACCATGCGCCTGTTCGTGGGATGTGCGATGTGGAGTCACGCGCCGTGGCAGGGGCGTTATCTTCCCCATCCGCTCGCGCCCAAGGAGCGGCTGAAGGCGTACGCGACCTGGTGTGACGCCGTGGAGGGCAACACGACGTTCTACGCGGTGCCGTCGAAGGCCACGGTGGCGTCGTGGGCGGAGCAGACCGGGCCGGACTTCCGGTTCATCCTGAAGTTGCCCAAGACGATCACGCATGAGCGGCGGCTGGGCGATGTGGACGGGGAGGTGCGGTCCTTCCTGGAGGCGGTCGAACCGCTGGGTCCCCGGGCCCACACGCTCTGGATTCAGCTGCCGGGCTCGTTCGCGCCCACCGATCTGGGCGTCCTGGCGCGTTTCCTCCACTCCCTGCCCCGATCCCACCGGTACGCCGTCGAAGTCCGCCACCGCGCCTTCTTCGAGGATCCGCGCGCGGAACGGCTCCTCGAGAACGTGCTCACCGCCGCCGACGCGGAATGGATCCCGTTCGACACCACGGCCTTCTTCCGGAGCCCGCCCACGAGCAACGCCGAACGGGAGACCTGGACCAGAAAACCCCGTCTGCCGCGCCGGACGCGGGCCCTCACCGCGTTCCCGATCGTGCGCTACCTCGGCAGGGACGACTCCGCCCGTACGGTGGAGGGCTGGCGGCCGTGGCTCGACCCCGTCACCGCCTGGCTCCGCGAAGGCCGCTCCCCGACGGTCTTCATCCACACCCCCGACAACGCGGAGGCCCTGCTTCTCGCCCGCCGTTTCCACGACGACGTACGGGCCCGCCTGCCGGAACTCGACCCGCTCCCGGACCCCATGCCGGCCGAGCCCCCGACCCTGTTCTGAGTAGCCGACAAGGCAGGCCTTCGGGAGGCACGGACGGACCCACCGGGCTGGCACCGATGTGGGAGCGGGCGGATCTTCCTACTGTTCGAGGCATGACGACCAGATCCCCCGGCCTGTACGCGGCCTTCGTCTTGTTCGCCGTCGGCATGGTGCTCCGCACCGTGTTCGCGTTCTGGCATCCCAGCCTCGCCATGCTGGACTTCGAGAACCTCTCGCCCATGCGCGAGGAATGGTGGGCGATGCACTTCTTCGCGGGCGCGCCCGGAGCCCTCCTCACCTTCACCGCGTTCCCCGTGCTCGCCTACGCGCTGTGCCGCGAACGCGGTTCCGTGCTCGCGGCCGTGGGCGGCGCCGTCACGGTCACCGGCATCGTCTTCTTCGCGCAGGGCATCGCCGCCGAAGGAGTCACGTACGGATATGTGCTGAACACGGCCGCTCTGCCGGGTGAGCAGGGCGAGCAACTGCTGAGGTACATCACCGACCACGCCGAGCTCTCCCAGATCGGCATCTTCGGCGGCCTGACCGTCACCTCGGCCGGCATCGTCGCCCTCCTGGCCGCGCTCTGGCTCGCCCGCGCGGTTCCCCGCTGGCTGCTGGTGACGCCCGTGCTCGGCCTCGTCGGAGATCTGGTGCTGCCCCTCCAGCTCTTCAGCCTCGAACTGGCCCTGTTCGACCTGCTCACCCAGGGTGTGCCCGTGGTGGCCATCGCCGTCCTCGCCCTGCGTGCGACCGCGCGCGTCCCGAGTTAGTGCTCGCGACTCCGTGCTGGCTCGGATATTCCGCGCTGGCGGCATCGTCCTACGATCTGGGCATGAACCGCCCGCTTTACGCCGGTATGGCCGCCTGGGCTGCCGTCGGGCTCTCCGTAGCGGTAAGTGCGGGTGATCTCTGGCTTGCGATGCCGCTCCACCTCCCGGCCACCGTCGATCCCTGGCTGCACGCGCTCGGCGTGCTCGCACGCCTGGCGCCGGTGGTGGCCGGGGCGCTGATCGTGCTGCGCCGCGCGCACAACCGGGTCGGCTGGACCCTGCTGGTCTGCGGGACCCTGGTCATCGCCCTGGAGTTCTGCCGGATGGCGGCGGTGGCGCTGGTGGAGTTCCTGCCCGGCCCGGTGCCGCCCGCGGCGTACGCGCTGGCGGCGGTCCCGCAGGCGTTCTTCGGGCTCGTCTACGCCTGGCCGGTGGCGATCGTTCTGCTCTTCCCGGACGGGCGGCTCTCCGGCTCGGTGGACCGGTGGTGTTTCCGGGGCGTTCTCGGGGCCTGCCTGGTGCTGGGGGTCGCCGGGCTGGCGGGTTCTCCGCTGACGCCGGCGCCGTACGAGGGGCGGGCGAACGTCTTTCACGTGGGGTGGTTCGCACCATACCGGGAGGGGGTCTTCGCGGCCGGGTGGCTCGTGCTGTGGGTGCTCCTGGTGGCGAACGTGGTGCTCGTCATCCGGCGGCTGCGCCGGGCGACGGGCGAGCGGCGGCTGCAACTGCTGTGGCTCACCGTCGCCGCGGTCCTTCCGCCGGTCTCCCTCGTCGGGTGCGTCCTGGCCCTGACCGGCAGTCTCAACATGCGGTACGTCGACATCGCCGTGTCGGCCGCCCAACTGCTCGTCGTGGCGGCCGTCATCGTCGCCGTCACCAAACACGGTCTGTACGGCATCGAACGTCTCATCAACCGCACACTCGTCTACGTCTCGCTGACCCTGCTGGTCGCCGCCGTCTACCTCGCCGTCACGGTCGGCGGCGGCCTGCTCGCGGGCGCCGGCTCGTCCTGGGGGACCGCGCTCGCCACCACGGCCGCCGCGGTGGTCTTCTTCCAGGCGCGTACGGCCACGCAGAAGATCATCGACCGTCGTTTCGCCTCCCGGAGGTACGCGGCCGTGAACGCGATGCGCGAGTACACGGCGCGGCTGCACCGCGGCGACGCCGAACTGGGCGACATCGTGCCGCTGCTCGCGCAGGTCCTCGGCGACGCGTCGCTGCGCGCGTACTTCCCGAGCGAGGCGGGCTGGCGCACGATCGACGACCGACCGGCGGAGCCGGACCCCGGACTGGCGCACGCCCCGGTGCGCTTCGCCGGAGCGCAGGTCGCGCTCATCGGGCACGCGGTGGCCCTCAGCTACGAGCCGGAGCTGGTCAGAAGCGTGCTCGGGGAAGCCGCGGGGACGCTGGCCATGGCCCGCCTGCAGTTGCAGGTCAAGCACCAGCTCGACGAGGTGAAGGCGTCCAGGGAACGCATCGTGCAGGCCGGCTACCAGGAGCGCCGGCGGCTCGAACGCGACCTGCACGACGGGGCCCAGCAGCGGCTCGTCGCGCTCGGCATCTCGCTGCGCCGACTCCAGCACGCGTTGCCGCCCGGCGCGCGCGTCATCGCACCGGCACTGGACACCGCGGTGCGGCAGGTCGGCGAGGCGATCGGTGATCTGCGGGCGATCGCGGCCGGGATCCGGCCCGCCCGGCTGGACGACGGGCTCCGGGCCGCGCTCGACGACCTCACCCAGAACAGTCCCATTCCGGTGGAGGTGAACGTCCCGGATGGTCGTATCGCGCCGGAGTTGGAGGCGGCGGCCTACTTCATCGTCTGCGAGGCGGTGACCAACGCGGTGAAACACGCGGCACCGTCGCGAGTGATCGTACGGGGTGCGCTCGACGGGGCGACTTTGAAGATGTCCGTCGTCGACGACGGGCGAGGGGGTGCGGTGGCCGACGACAAGGGCGGCGGATTGTCCGGCATGGCCGATCGGGCGCGGGCCCACGGCGGCACCCTCGTGGTCAGAAGCCGGCCCGGTTCGGGCACGACAGTGGAGGTGGTTCTGCCATGCGGATAGTCATCGCGGAGGACGCGGCTCTGCTTCGGGAAGGTCTGGCCGGTCTGCTGACCGATCGCGGTCACGAGGTGGTCGGGCGGTGCGGGGACGCGGACACCCTGCTCAGCCTGGTGGTCGAGCATGAACCGGACGTGGTGGTGACCGATATCCGGATGCCGCCGGGCTATTCGGACGAGGGGGCCAGGGCGGCGGTTCATATCCGCAGGCATCATCCGCGCATCGGGATACTCGTGCTCTCCCAGCATGTGGAGACCCAGTTCGCCGTGGAGCTCGTCTCCAGCAGCGAAGGGTTCGGGTATCTGCTCAAGGACCGGGTGCTCGAAGTGGATCAGTTCCTGGACGCGCTGGCTCGGGTGGCGGCGGGCGGCAGTGTTCTCGATCCCACGGTGGTGAGCGCGCTGCTGCGCCGCGCGACGGTGGCGAATCCCCTCGACGTGTTGACCGATCGGGAACGGACGGTGCTGGAGCTGATGGCGGAGGGACGCTCCAACGCGGCCATCGCGGGTCAGTTGTGGCTGGGTGAACGGACGGTCGAGAGTCATATCGGGTCCATCTTCAGCAAGCTCGGACTGCCGGGATCGGCGCAGGATCATCGCCGGGTGCGCGCGGTGGTGACCTATCTGAACGCGATGCGCGTGGGGAACGGCTGAGCTACTTCCGGCCGGGAAAATGCGTCGACAGGGGGAGCGGGCTGGGGGTTAGCATGCGGGCTATGGAGTGCTTCGCCGCTGGGCGTACCCGTCGTTAAGGGCTGACTCGCCGCCGCATAGGCCGTGAGCGGGTCGTCGTATGCCCTTTTTCGACCAGGTACGAACCCACCAGCCTTGAAAGGCGCACTTCCATGCATATCCGTACGTTCGTTCAGCATGACCTGGAACGGCTCGTCGAACTGACCATCGAGACGTTCGGCCCGTTCTACGAGGACTACTTCCGGCCCCTGGTCGGTGAAGTGATCTTCGCCAACCAGCACGGCGACTGGCGCGACGACTACCGCCGGCAGGTCCCCGAGTTCCACGACCCCGGCCGGCACAAGTACGTCGCGGTCGCCGAGATCGACGGCGCCATCGGCGGCTACGTCGCCTGGAGCGTCGATCCGGCCCGCAAGAACGGAACCATCACGCTCGTCGCCGTCTCCGCCGAACACCGCCGCCACCGCACCGGTACCGCGCTCTGCGAACACGCCTTCGCCGAAATGCGCGCCCTCGGCGCCGAGGTCGTCGAAATCGGCACCGGCGCCGACCCCTTCCACGCCCCCGCCCGAGCCCTGTACGAAAGCCTCGGCTGCATCCAGCTTCCGATAGCCGTCTACTACCAGCAGCTCTGATCGATCTCGATTTCTCGGCCGGGACGGCTCACGTATCCGTTCCGGCCGAGAACGGGCGGATTGGCCTGTCTCCGGGGGCGCTCAGCCCTGTCCCCGTCTCCAGCGACGGCCAAACTTCCCGCCCGGCTCCGATCCGCCTGGGCTGCCGGCCTTACCAAAAGCAGGGTCCGCCGGCCCGGCGGCACGTCCCTGCCGTGAACCCCCGGAGGCCAGGGCATCCAGCCGGCAGAGCGGCATCTTCGCGCTCGCGCCGGCTGAGACCAAAAGTCGATTCCCTCAATGAGGATTCATGAAATCCCAGCCGGCGGGTATTCACGATCAGCGTTTCGAAAACGGACGCAAACAGCCGCACATAGCTTGCGTCGTCTCCCCTCCAAATCCCTGCCACCGTCCCTGGACTGCCTCCCAAAGCCAAGCCAACGATGGGTGCGTACTGGAAGCGTCAGGCGAATCCAGGAGGAGACGCTCAATGGAGAGAAAACGACTGTCACTGCTGTGCGCCGCTCTCTTCGGAACCGCAACCCTCGTAATGCCGCAGATATCCGAAGCCTCAGCCAGCCAAAGTCGAACAAACGACACCATCAGCGCCTCAACCACGTCAACGGCCGAAAAGCCCCTGCTGAAGACCCCTCCCAAGCCCGGCCACGGCCACGGCGGCCACGGACATGGCCATGGCGGTCACGGACACGGCCACGGCCACGGCCATGGACACGGCCACGGACACGGGCACGGCCATGGACACGGGCACGGCCACGGCCACGGCCACGGGCACGGGCACGGCCACGGCCATGGACACGGCCACCATTAGGCCTGCCGAACCGATCGGTTTAGCGGCCACTGGCAGAACTGGACCGGCCGCCGTCACCTGCGCGAACTCGGTGGCTGGTCCATTCTGCCGGTGCTCTCAGCGAGACGCCCGGGTGGCCCGCATGACAACCCGGAGACGACGACGGAACAGAATGCCGAAGGTCGAAGTTCTTTGACGCTATAGCCGAGTTGAAGGACATCAATGCCCACCTCCACAGCGCACGTCCCCACGACCCGCCCTGAGCGCTACATCAAGCAGCTGACCTCCCACATGTCCCACAAGACGACCACGGACCTCGCCAGTGACGGCAGAGGCGTGATCACCCTCAGCGCGGGAACCTGCGTACTCACCCCCGCCCGCGACCACCTCGACATGATCGCCACAGCCGCGGACCCCGGCGCTCTGGCCCAGGTGCAGGACGTCATCACCCGCCACCTGCTCCGCTTCGCCACCCAGGAGCAGCTCGACGTCGACTGGACTCCCCCGATCGCCGGAGACGAGGTGGAGATCACCCACCCCGCCGTCACCGACTACCTGATCACCCACTGCACCCAGCCCGACGCCCTGCTCCGCGACCTGGTCAACGAGACACGCGAGGCCACCGGCACCTGGGCCGGCATGCAGATCGCCCATGACGAGGGCGCGCTTCTCACCATGCTGGCCCGCATGGTCGGCGCCCGCCGAGCCGTGGAGATCGGCGTCTTCACCGGCTACTCGTCCATCTGCATCGCCCGCGGCCTGGCCGACGGCGGCCGCCTCCTCGCCTGCGACGTCAGCGACGAGTGGACCTCCATCGCCGCCCGCTACTGGGACCGCGCCGGCGTGGCCGACCGCATCGACCTCAAGATCGGCCCGGCCCTCGACACCATCCGGGCCCTCCCCGCCACCCCCGACATCGACTTCGCCTTCATCGACGCGGACAAGGAGAGCTACCCCGACTACTACGAGGAGATCGTCAAGCGCCTGCGCCCCGGCGGCCTGGTCGTCCTGGACAACGTGTTCCTCGGCGGCCGCGTACTCGACCCGGCCTTCCAGGACGAGCGGCACGTCGCCATGCGGAGCCTGAACGACCTCATCGTCACCGACGACCGCGTCGAATCCGTCATGCTGCCCGTCCGCGACGGCGTCACCGTCGTCCGCAAACGGTGATCGACTGACCGGTCAGGGCCCCGGGTAGAAGGGGGGATACTCGTCGCAGGTCGCCCGGCTCAGCTTCAGCACCGACGAGACCTTGTCGTTGAACTTGTACTGGGGCGCCCCCAGGTCGGGCACCACTTCCCCCGGCCGGATGCAGTACCGGCGGTCGCGGAGATCGGCGTCGTCGAACAGCACCCACGCCACGACGGTGAAGTTCTCCACCGAACTCGCCTCGTCGTTGTCCGAGTAGTCGAAGTCGTAGTCGCTCTTCGAGAAGAGCCTGGTCCAGCCTTCGTACCAGGCGTCGTCATACAGCCGGAGGGCCACCGAGGGGTACGGCTCCCCATCGTCGGCCTGAACGGGAGCCGCCGACCCCAACCCGACCAGGCCCGCGAGGGCCACGCATAACAGTGCCTTGGTGCTTCTCATCTTTGTCCTCTCCTCCGAAATCGATGAGAGCGACGATGACAGCCACCTCTTGTGAATCTCTAGGAGCCGACTTGGGATGGCAATCTGCACGAACCCTCACATAGGCATCACACCTTCCCTGGAGTGATTCTGCTTTACTTCGCCTCATGGCCGACCGCCGCACCAGAAAGCGCGCCCTAGGCCTGAACAGTAAACACAGAATTTCCCGGGAAAGCACCTAGGGCCGCTGCCAGGTTTTGAACGGCGGCACGGGCGAATCCATGAACTCTTTGAGCTGCTTCACCCTGCCCACACAGTCCGGGCAGACATGTTCCTCAACCGATCGGGCGGCGGCCTCCGGGGTCGGCTCCCGCTGACCACCAGACAACGTCATGCCAAGCGGAAGATTGGTCTCAGGATCCATCAGAACCGTCATCACACTCCCCGGAGCGAAACCGAAGGTCCGCTTACACAGGTAGCACCTGCCGATGGTCGTGATCTGCTCATCTGCCATAGGACGCCCCTCCTCCTCGCACCGTACAACCTGCGGACGCTACTCCTCCTCGGTGAAGACGGTTTCGCGGCGTTTGCGGATTGCGGGGAGGACGGTGAGGACGAGGGCGGCGATGGTGAGGGTTAGGAGGATGGCGGAGATTGGGCGGGTTATGAACGTGGTGGGGTCGCCGCGGGAGATGATGAGGGCGCGGCGGAGGTTCTCTTCGACCAGGGGGCCGAGGACGAAGCCGAGGAGGAGGGGGGCCGGTTCGCAGCCGCATTTGATGAGGATGTAGCCGAGGATGCCGAAGAAGACGATCGCGTAGACGTCGAAGGCGTTGAAGCCGAGGGAGTACGTGCCGATCGCCGCGAACAGGATGATCATCGGGAAGAGGATCTGGTACGGGATGCGCAGCATGCGTACCCACAACCCGATGAGCGGCAGGTTGAGCAGCAGGAGCAGGACGTTGCCGATCCACATCGAGGCGATCAGGCCCCAGAAGAGCGCCGGTTCGTCGGTGAGGACGTTCGGCCCGGGGGTGATGCCGTGGACGATGAACGCGCCGACCATCAGCGCCATGACCGGGTGGGCGGGCAGGCCCAGGGTGAGCAGGGGGATGAACGAGGTCTGGGCGGCGGCGTTGTTCGCCGACTCGGGGCCGGCGACGCCCTCGATCGCGCCGTGCCCGAACTCGTCTCCCCGCTTCGAGATCCGCTTCTCCACGGCGTACGAGGTGAACGAGGCCAGCACGTGGCCCCCGCCGGGCAGGACGCCGAGGGCGGCGCCGATGCCGGTGCCCCGCAGGATGGGGGCGACGATGCGGCGACGGTCCTCGCGGGTGGGCCAGAGGTTCTTCACCCTGCTGACGACCGTCGTACGGGTCTGCTCGTTCTCGAGGTTGCGCAGGATCTCGGCCACGCCGAACATGCCGACGGCGACCGAGACGAAGTCGATGCCGCCGTACAGTTCGCGCTGGTCGAAGACGAAGCGGGGGGTGCCGGTGTAGATGTCCTGGCCGACCGTGCCGAACAGGACGCCCAGTGCGATCATCGCCAGGGCTTTGAGTGGGGCGCCGCGGGCGAGGGCGATGGAGACGATCAGGCCGAGCAGGACCAGCGAGAAGTATTCGGCCGGGCCGAAGCGCAGGGCGACGCGGGCCAGTGGTGGGGCGGCGACGGCCAGGGCGACGGTGGCGACCGTGCCGGCGATGAAGGAGCCGACGGCGGCGGTGGCGAGGGCCGCGCCCGCCCGGCCTTGGCGGGCCATCTCGTGGCCGTCCAGTGCGGTGACGGCCGCCGACGACTCGCCGGGCAGGTTGATGAGGATGGCGGTCGTGGAGCCGCCGTACTGGGCGCCGTAGTAGATGCCGGCGAGCATGATCAGCGCCGTCACCGGCTCGAAGCTGAACGTGATCGGCAGCAGCATCGCCACCGTCGCCGTCGGCCCGATGCCGGGCAGCACGCCGACCGCCGTGCCGAGCAGCACCCCGACGAAGCAGTAGAGCACGTTCTGGAGCAGGAGGGCGGTGGAGAAGCCCAGCGCGAGGTTGTCGAGGAGGTCCATGTCAGAACCCCAGCCAGGGACCCCAGAGGGGGATGCGCAGCTGGAGTCCCACGACGAAGATGAGCGTGCTGGCGAGAGTCAGCCCGGCGGTCACGGCCACGGCCACGAGCGGGCGTACGCGGGAACTGGCCAGCGTGGTGAGCAGGGCGGTCACCGCCGACGTGGGGACGAACCCGAGGCCGCGGACGGTGAATCCGAAGAACAGCACCGCGAGCACGATGACGGCGACCGCACGCCACGGGACCGGCCCGAACGCAACCACCTCTCCGGCGACGAGTCCCTTGACGACGATCGCCAGGCCCAGGGCCGCCACGATCGCACCGGCCAGCAGCGGGAAGGCGCCGGGGCCCATCCGCAGCGGGGTGCCCAGCTCGTAGCCGAGCGACCCCGCCACGAACGCGCCACCGATCAGGACGAAGATTCCCCCGGCGATGAGGTCGGGGAAGGATCGGCGGCGTTCCACCTCAGGAGGCCTTGACCCCAGCGTCGGCGATGACCTTCGCCCAGGTGCCGAGCTGCTCCTCCAGCTTGGCGCGGTGTGCCTGTGAGGTGGCGCTCTCGGCCGGGACCGGCGCGGTCCCGAGTTTGGCCATCTGGTCGATGACCTTCTGGTCGGCCAGGGCCGTCTTCAGCGCCTCGGACAGCTTCTGGACGACGTCCGGTGGTGTGCCGGCCGGGACGTACAGGCCGTGCCAGACGCTGACCTGGAGCTGGGGCAGTCCGGCCTCGGTCGTGGTGGGCAGGTCGGGCAGGCTCTTGACCCGCTCCGGCGTGGTGACCGCGTACGCCTTGACCTCGCCCGCGGCGATCTGGCCGCTGGTGTTGGTCGTCTGGTCGCACATGAAGTCCACCTGGCCGCCGACCAGGTCGGTCAGCGCGGGGCCCGTCCCCTCGTACGGAACCTCCTGGAGTTTGACGCCGGCCGCGGTCTGGAACAGCAGGCCGCACAGGTGGGAGGCGGCGCCGATGCCGGCGTTGGCCAGCGTGACCTTGTCGGCGTTCGCCTTCACGTGCGCCACCAGGTCCGCGAGCGTCGCGGGCGCGAAGTCCTTGCGGGCGACGATCGTCATGGGCACCTCGGTGACGAGCCCGACCATCTCGAAGTCCTCAAGCGGCTTGTAGCCCAGGTTCTGGTACAGGGCGGGCGCGGTCGACATGCCGATGTGGTGCATGAGCACCGTGTATCCGTCGGCTTCGGCCCGCGCGACCTCGCCGGCGCCGACCGTGCCGCCCGCGCCCTCGACGTTCTGGACGACGATCTGGCCGCCGAGCTTGGCCGCCATCGGCTCGGCGATCATGCGGGTGACGGTGTCGGTCGGTCCGCCCGCGCTGAACGGCACGACGAAGGTGATGTTCCGGTCCGGGTAACCGGCGGTGGGACCCGCGCCGGCCGTCTCCCCGCCGGTGGCGCCCCCGTTGCCGGCGGAACAAGCGGCGACGAGCGAAACGACGCCGATCGCGGCGAGCATCCGGTACCTGCTGGTCGTTCTCATGTCGCGGCCTCCTCGGCAGCGTCCGCGCACTCGTCGGTGAGTGCGCGGCCCCAGTTTCGGCTCGCGAGGGCGCGAATGGTGTCAGAGGAATCCCAAGGAATGCGCCCGATGTCAGAGAAATCCCAAGAATTCAGGAACTGACCCTTATGCCGATCCGGGACGTAAAATCCGCAGATATGCGGATCACCATCATTGAGGATGACGACCGCGTGGCGCGGGGCCTGGTGACCGTCCTGACGCAAGCCGGTTTCGAGGTCCACCGCATCGCCACCGCGGCGGAAGCCGTGCGCGCCTCCCCCTCCGACGTGGTCCTCGTCGACCTGGGACTGCCCGACGGCGACGGGCTCGACGTGATCCGCAGGCTGCGGGACCGCCCGGCGACCGCCGTCATCGCCGTGACCGCGCGTTCGGAGGAGCATGAGCGGGTACGCGGCTTACGTGCCGGCGCCGACGACTACATCGTGAAACCGTTCGGCGTTCCGGAGCTGCTGGCCCGGATCGACGCAGTGCTGCGGCGTACGCGGGCGGCTCGTGCCCTGAGCCATCCGGACGAACCGCTCGTCCTCGGGCCGATGCGGATCGTGCTCGGTACCCGGGAGGTCACCGTCGGCGGGACGCCCGTGACGCTGACCCGCAAAGAGTTCGAGCTGCTCCTGCTGCTGGCCCGGCGGGCGCCGAACGTGGTGAGCCGTGACGTCATCCTCGACCAGATCTGGGGTGCGACCTGGGAGTCGTCCAGCCGTACGTTGGACACCCATATCGCGGCGTTGCGGCACAAGCTGGGGCAGGACGTGGTCATCCGTACGATCCACGGGGTCGGCTATCGGCTCCTGGCCGACCAGCCGGAGCTGATCGGCTGACGTGCCGTGCACCGCCGCCTGCTCGTCGTCCTGGTGCCCCTCGCGGTGCTGCTCGTGGCCGCGCTCGGCATGCCGCTCAGCGTCACCGTGGCCGAGCGGGAGATGCAGGAGACCTACGTCGACCGGCTCAACGACGTCGGCCGCTTCGCGCCGCTGGCCGAGACCGCGCTCTCGACCGGCCGGACCGAGGCCCTCGACCAGGAACTCGTGCACTACCAGGAGCTGTACGGCATTCCGGTCGCCGTGATCGACACGTCGGGCAAGGTGCTGCTCGGGCCCGCCGGCGCGTACCAGGAGGCGGCGCGGGCCGAGCCGGCGCTGCCCAGGATCGTGACCGCCGCGCTGGCCGGGGCGCGGTCGGAACCGTCCGGGGAGTGGGCGCCGTGGGACGACTCGGCGCTCGTGGTCGCGGAGCCGGTGGGCCGGGACAGCGAGGTCGTCGGCGCGGTCGTGACGATCTCCGACCTGTCGAAGACCCGCCACCGCATCCTCGTCCGGTGGGCCCAGCTCGCCGGGCTCGGCCTGCTGCCGTTGATCGCCCTGGTGGCCGTGGCCTGGCCGGTGTCGGCGTGGGTGCTGCGACCGGTACGGGAGCTGGACGCGGCGAGCTCCCGCATCTCCCAGGGCGACCTCACGATCCGCGCGGACGCCGAGGCCGGCCCGGCCGAACTGCGGCGGCTGGCGGAGTCGTTCAACACCATGATGGACGCGGTCGAGAACGCCGTGCAGCGGCAGCGCGCGTTCGTCTCCGACGCGTCGCACCAGCTGCGCAACCCGCTGACCAGCCTCCGGCTCGCGGTGGAGAGCATGGAGCCGCACCTGCGCCCGACCGGCGACGCGCGGCAGGTGTACGACGTCGCCGTCGACGAACTGAAGGCCATGCAGCGCATGCTCAACTCGCTCCAGGCCAGCGCCCGGATGGAGAGCATCAGGACGGCGTCCCCGGTGGATCTCGACGCGGTGCTGGCGACCCGGGTGGACCGATGGCGCGCGCTGACGGCGACGGCGGGCCAGACACTGACGGTCGACGTGCCGCCGGGCCTGCGCCTGCTGGAGCCGCCGGGCGGCCTGGGCAGCATCCTGGACGAGCTGATCAGCAACGCGTTACGGCTCTCGGACGCGCGGGCGGTGGAGGTCACCGCCCACGTCGTCCCTGGCAGAGACGTGGTCGCGATCGCCGTACGCGACGACGGCCAGGGGATCGACGCCTCCGAGCGGGCCCAGGCGCTGCAACGGTTCTGGCGCTCGCCGCGGCACCAGAACGTGCCCGGAACCGGCCTGGGACTCGCGATCTGCGCCGACCTGGTCGGAGCGGCCGGAGGCGAACTGCGGCTGGAGGACGGCCTGCCACGTCCGGACGGATCCGGCCGCGGATTCGCCGCGGTGGTCGCCCTGCCGTCCGCGCCGCCGGTCTAGCGCTTGCGGTCCCGGAACCAGGCGACCGCGCCCGGATGGAGCGGAATCGACGCAGTTGAGATCCCCGTACGCACGTTGATCTGCCATGCCTCGGGAATGGCCTCGGCGTCGTCGCGGCTGGCGGAGGTGATCGTGCCGGTGTGCGTGAAAATCGTGTCGGTGATGGCGAAGACCAGGTCCTCGGGCAGGTCGTTGCGTACCAGGAAGACATTCGGCACGGCCACGGTACAGACGGCGGGAACGCCCGCGTAGGCGGTCGCGGGGATCATGGCCGGGGTGTAGGGACCGGGGTACGCCGAGAAGAGCGCGTCCGCCTGCGCGTCCAGCGGGATCAGCCGGATCGCGTGCCGCTGCGCCAACTCCGTGATCGCGGGCGTCGGGACGCCGGTCAGCGAGAACATCGCGTCGATCTCGCCGTCGCGGAGCGCCGCCGCCGACTCGGCCTGGCTGAGGTACCGGCCGTCGGCCTTCACCCGGCCGAGTTCCAGAACCCGCAGCGACGTGAACTCGGTGCCCGAGTCGCGGGCGCCGAGGGAAATGCGCTTGCCCTCCAGATCGCCGAACTCGTCGATCGCCGACCCGGCCATGACCACGAGATGCAGGTGACTGTCGTAGAGCCGGCAGATCGCCGAGAGCCCCTCGGGCGCGCTGCCGTCGGTCGTGATCAGCGCGTCCAGGCTGGTCAGCCCGAGGTGCACCTCGCCGGCGCGCAGCATCCGGATGTTGTCGGTGGACGCCCCGCTCGGCACGGTGCTCACCGTGACCCCCGGCACCTGCTGGGAGATGTGCTCGGCCAGCGCACCGCCGATGCGCCGGTAGACCGCCCCCGCCGGACCGGTGGCCAGCCGCAGGTGAACCGTGTCGACCTCGGGCTGTGGAGAACACCCGACGAGCAGCCCACCGGCGGCCAGAAGCACCGCCCGCCGGCTGAGCCGTGGCATCGACGTCCCATCAACGCGCCGCATCCTCGCCACCCTCCGGCAAGGTCTCATCGGCGTCAATCCCGACTGTGAGGGCGCACCCGCGGACGGATGCGCCCTCAGGATTCGATCAGAAGTCGTCGGCGGTACGGATCCGGTCACGGACCCAGACGCCGGCCTCCTTCAACCTGCTCGTCCCCGCGAAGGGCCCGTTCGGGCAGGTCCCGGTCGTGAAGACCGCACCCGTACGGAAATCGTCGGAGTAGTTCCAGTTCACCCAGCTGATCTTCTTCTGCGCCATCAGATCGATGTACTGCTGCGACCTGCTGAAATTGTTGGCCCCGTCTCCGGAGGCCAGCTGCGTGCCGAACTCGCTCACGAACATGGGCAGCAGGTCCGCCGCCCGGGACAGCGCGTTCAGGTACGCGGTGCCGTGCGAGGCCGCGTAGAAGTGGAACGTGTACATGATGTTCGTCCCGCTGACCGGGTTGGCCCGGATGGTGTCGGTCTGGTCGCCGGGACCGGAGACGCCGAGCGAGGACCAGTTGGGCGTGCCGACCAGGATCGGGGCGTCCGGGTCGTTCTGGCGGATCACCGGGATGAGCTGGTTGGCGTAGTTGCGGATGACCGACCAGGTGACGGCGTCGCCGTTCGGCTCGTTGGCGATCTCGTAGAGCACGTTCTTCTTGGCGTTGTGCCGCTGCGCGATCTCGGTGAAGAACGTCCTGGCCCGGCTGAGGTTGTAGTTCGGGTCGCCAGGGGTGAGCATGTGCCAGTCCACCAGGGCGTACATGCCGCGCGCGGTGGCCATCTCGATCAGGTTGTGCACCCGGTCGGTGAACATCCGGGGGTTGGTCTCGTAGCCGCCCTCCTGGATGTACATGGAGATGCGGAGGATGTCGGCCTTCCAGTCGCCGGCCAGGGCGTCCAGCGAGGCGTTGTTGAGGCACTGGTTGAACCACTGGATGCCGTGGCTGCTCATGCCGCGCAGCTGGATCTGCTTGCCGCTCTCGTTGCACAGCCGCGTGCCGCACACCCGGAGCTGCCCGTTGACCGCCGCCGGGGTTCCCCCGCTTCCGGTCTGTACGGTCACCGCCGTGCTGGCCGCGGACCGGTTGCCGGCGGCGTCCCTGGCGCGGACGGTGTAGGTGTAGGAGGTCGCGGCGGTAAGCCCGGTGTCGGTGTGGCCGGTCCCGGTGACCGTGGCCACCTGGGTGCCGCCCCGGTAGACCTCGTAGCCGGTGACGCCGACGTTGTCGGTGGACGCGTTCCAGGCCAGCGACACGCTGGTGGCGGTCGTCCCCGTCGAGCGCAGGTTGCCGGGCACGCTGGGCGCGGTGGTGTCGCCGCCTCCGGCCGGGGTGCCGTAGACGTCGAACTCCCACAGCGAGTAGCCCCACTGGGTGCCGCGGGCGGTGCCGTACATGCGGATGTAGCGGCCGGTGCCGGAGACGGTCAGGTCGTCGATGGCGCCGTCGGCCGAGCTGGTGGAGTAGATGCCGGTCCAGGCGCCGCCGTCGGGGGAGATCTCGATCCGGTAGGCGGATCCGTACGCGACCTCCCAGTTCAGGCGCACGCGGGAGACCGCGTACGTGCCGCCGAGGTCGATCCGGATCCACTGCGGGTCGCTGCCTTCGGCGGAGGCCCACCGGCTGCCGGTGTTGCCGTCCACGGCCAGGCCGGGTTCGAAGCCGGCCCCCTCGATCGACGACGACGTGGCGGGTTTTCCTCGGGAGATGAGCTGGACGGGTGCGGCGCTCGCCTCGGACGTACCGACGATGGCCGGGACGGCGAACGTGAGGAGTGTCACGGCGGCCGCCACGAGCGAGCGGCGGCGTCTGGGGCGGGCTTGCGTGGGAGGCGGTAAGTGCTCCGCACGTGGCATGGGCGCTCCTGACGGTCGAGGACATCATTAGGAAGGTTTCCTAATGATTGACGGGGAGCGTAAAGGACCGTTAACCGATACGCAAGGCCCAGCTTTCTTTGGCACCCCTTGAGTTCCCTTTCGCCCTATTCGAGGCATTAGCCCTGGTTAGTACGCGATTGGGGGGCAAGCCATGGGATTCGCGAACGCGCTTCCCCGGGACTGGACCAAGCGGCGAACCGCGAAACGCGAACGGCTGGAAGCGGTCCGACCCCACGTCTCCGGCCGGGTCGTGAACCCCGCGCGGATGCGCGACACCCTGCAGGCGCTGCTGCGTCCCGGGGACCGGGTGGCGCTGGAAGGCGACAACCAGAAGCAGGCGGACTTCCTGGCCGAGGCGCTCGCCGGCTGCGATCCGGACGTGGTGCACGACCTGCACCTGCTGATCTCCTCCATCAGCCTGCCGGAGCACCTCGACGTGTTCGAGCGTGGCGTCGCCCGCCGTCTCGACTTCGCGTACGCGGGTCCGCAGAGCGTGCGAATGGCCCAGCTGCTCGCCGACGGCAAGGTCGAGGTCGGGGCGATCCACACCTACGTCGAGTTGTACGCGCGGATGTTCGTCGACCTCATCCCCGGCGTGGCCCTGCTCTGCGCCGAACAGGCCGACCGGGACGGCAACCTGTACACCGGCGCGAGCACCGAGGACACGCCCACCATCGCCGAGGCCGTGGCCTTCTCCGACGGCGTCACCGTCGTCCAGGTCAACGAGATCGTGGACCGCGTCCCCCGCGTGGACATTCCGGGCGACTGGGTGGATCTGGTCGTGGAGAGTCCGCGGCCGTTCGCGCTGGAGCCGCTGTTCACCCGCGATCCGCGGCATATCGGGCAGGTGGAGATCCTGATGGCGATGATGACGCTGCGCGGGATCTACGAACGCCACGAGGTGACCACGCTCAACCACGGCATCGGCTTCGACACCGCGGCCATCGAACTGCTCCTCCCCACGTACGGCGCCGAGCTGGGCCTGCGCGGGAAGATCTGCAAGCACTGGACGCTCAATCCGCATCCCACGCTCATTCCGGCCATCGAGAGCGGGTGGGTGGAGTCGGTGCACTGTTTCGGCGGAGAACCCGGCATGGACCGTTATGTCGCGGCTCGTCCTGACGTGTTCTTCACCGGGCGGGACGGTTCGCTTCGGTCGAACCGGGTGTTGTGCCAGTTGGCGGGGCAGTACGCCGTGGATCTGTTCATCGGGTCGTCTCTGCAGATCGACGCGGACGCCAACTCGTCGACGGTCACCGAGGGGCGGCTGAGTGGGTTCGGGGGCGCGCCCAACATGGGTCATGATCCGCACGGCCGGCGGCATCCGTCGCCGACGTGGCTGGGGTTGCTGACCGGTGAGGCGCCGATTCGGCGGGGGCGCAAGCTTGTCGTGCAGGTCACGCAGACGTTCCGTACCGGGGGGACTCCGGCGTTCGTGGAGACGCTCGACGCGGTCCCGGTGGGTCAGGACGCGGGCATGCCCATTCCGCCGATCATGATTTATGGGGATGACGTCAGTCATGTGGTGACCGAGGAGGGTGTGGCGTACCTGTACAAGGCTTCGGGACCCGCTGAGCGGCGTGACGCGGTGGCGGCGATCGCGGGGGCGACGCCGATCGGGCGGCGGAGTGATGACCGGCGGGTGGAGGTGTTGCGCCGGGACGGCCTGGTCGCGCTGCCGGAGGATCTCAAGGTCGATGTGCGGAGAGCCAGGCGTTCTCTGCTGGCGGCGCGCAGCATCGAAGATCTCGTGGCCTGGTCCGGGGGCCTCTACGAGCCACCGGCCCGCTTCCGGAGCTGGTGATGATCGCCAAAAGGCTCCTCGCCCGAAGGCGGACATCGGCCGGGCACCCCGACACGGCGGTGCGGGCATTCCGCGGTAAGGCAACTGCCGGGCCTCCCACCGGAGGGCAGACGTCAGACGGGTTCGCCGACGCGGGTGTGCGCGCAATTCGCAGCAAAGCTACTGCCGAGCGACACCTGGGCAGGCTCGCCGATGGGACCGTGTGCGCGCTCCGCCGCGAGGTAGGGCGATGATTGCGGCCGGGCTTCCCGCTGGCGGGAGAACGTCGGACGGGATCGCCGACGTGGCGGTGCGGGCGCTTCGTGGTGAGGCCTGGCTGACGCCGAAGCCCGGGCTGGTGGACTGTCGTGGTGGTGGATCGCATGACGACATGGATCTGCCCCTTCTGCTGGCTTCCGCGGAGTCGCTGCGGTCCACGTTTCGGAGGATCGCCGAGGTCGCGGGTCGGTCGGCCGTGGGTGTTTCGCTTCGGGAGGAGTTGGGACGGCTCGGGCGTGCCGGAGATCGGGCGATGCTGCGGGTTACCGGGGGCGTCAACACTCATCGTGGGGCGTTGTGGGCCGTCGGTCTGCTCGTCGCCGCTGTCGCGGGAGGTGCCGGCGATGAACGGGAGGCCGCCCGCGCCGCCGCCCGGCTGGCGGTTCTGCCCGATCTGCGGATCCCGGTGGGCGACTCCCATGGGCGGCAGGTCTGGCTGCGGTATGGGGTGGCTGGGGCTCGCGGCGAGGCCGAAGCCGCGTTTCCGCACGTCATCGAGGTCGCGTTGCCGCGACTGCGCCGAGCCCGAGCGGACGGGCTCGGCGAAGCGGTGGCCCGGGTGGACGCGTTGCTGGAGGTGATGAGCCTTCTGGCTGACACCTGTGTGCTGCATCGTGGCGGCCACGAAGGTCTCCGTGCTGTACGCCGCGGCGCGGGGCGCGTCCTGGCCGAGGGCGGTTCGGGTACCGGGTCTGGCCTGGCCGCGCTCGCGGAACTGGACGAACTGCTAAGAAGGCGGCGGCTGTCTCCCGGTGGAAGCGCCGATCTGCTGGCCGCCGCGCTCTTCCTCGACATGGTGCCGTGGGGCTCTCCCCGCGCCGGACCGGAGGTGTTCGCATGCAGACGCTGAACTTCGAGTTCCCGGCGGACCGGCCGGCGGCCGGGCGTACCCATGTCGGCGTGGTCGGCTCGGGGGATCTGGAGATCCTGATGACGCCCGGCGATGGTGCGGCGCGGGTGCGGGTGCGTACCAGTGTCGATGGGTTCGACATCGTGTGGCGGACGGTGCTGGAGCGGTTCTTCGCCCGCCATCCTGTCGCCGGGAGTTTCGAGCTCAACGACTTCGGGGCCACGCCTGGTGTGGTGACCCTGCGCCTGCGGCAGGCCATCGAGGGGAGCACGGGATGACGCTCACCGAGAGCTGGGCGGCGATGCTCAGCCGTACCAGTTTTATCGAGTTGGACGCCCGGGAGCGGGCGGGGGCGCTGCTTGATGACGGGACAGCCCGGGAGTTGTGTGGGCCTTTCGACCGGATCGAGTCGCCGTGGCTGGAGCCGCAAGGGGTTGTTCCGCAGTCCGATGACGGGGTTGTCGTGGTCAAGGGACGCCTCGGGGGGCAGCCCGCGGTTGTGGTCGGGATCGAGCAGGCTTTTCAGGGGGGCGGCATCGGTGAGGTGCCCGGCGTGAAGATCGCGACGGCGTTGTCCCTCGCTGCTCAGGACAACCGCGAAGGGACGCCGACCGCCGCGGTTCTGCTGCTGGAGACAGGTGGGGTACGCCTTCAGGAGGCCAATCTGGGTTTGGCCACGGTCGCTGAAGTGTGTGCGGCCGTGCTGGAGCTTCGGGCGCTTCAGCCTGTCGTCGGGGTCGTCGCGGGGGCGCTGGGGTGTTTCGGCGGTATGACCATCGCGGCTGGACTGTGTACGAAGCTGATCATGACGGAGGAAGGGAGGCTTGGGCTCAACGGGCCTGAGGTGATCGAGTCGGAGGCGGGTGTGGCCGAGTTCGACGCCTCCGATCATGCGCTGGTGTGGTCGATCGATGGGGGGAGACAGCGGGTGAGGACCGGGCTGGCGGATGCGCTGGTCCTCGATGACGTCTCCGCGCTGCGGTCGGCGGTGATCGACGCCGTACGTGGAGGGGTGCCTGACGAGCATCGGTCGCAGCGGCTTCGTGAGTTGCGGGCGTGCCTTGAAAGCGTCGATCCGGGGCGGGTGGTTGAGGCGTCGGAGGTGGCGGGTGGGTGGGCGAAAGCCGTACCGCGGAAGGGAGGGGCGGGATGACCCGGGGGCTGAACTGGACGCGGGCGCTCGCCGATGCGTCCGTCGACGATCGTGTGGCGTCCGTCATCACTGCGGATTGCACGTTGGGTGGGGATGTGGCCCGGCTTGTGGCTGTTGTGCCGGATCCGCGAAGCCCGTACAGGCGGGCGCGTAATGGGGAGGTCGGCCTGCGGGAAGGGCTCGCCATCGCGGAGGCGGTCACCGGGGTCGTCGCCGAGGACGCGCACCTGCCGGACGGCCGTCGCCGCCCGATCGTCGCCGTCGTCGACCTGCCCAGCCAGGCGTACGGACGCCTCGAAGAAGTCCTCGGCATCCATCACGCACTGGCCGCCGCCGTGGACGCCTACGCCCGCGCTCGTACCGCCGGGCATCCCGTGATCACGCTCATCGTCGGGACCGCCCTCTCCGGTGGGCTGCTGGCCCACGGCCTCCAGGCGAACCAGATCCTGGCACTCAACGACCCCGGCGTGGTCATCCACGCCATGCACAAAAAGGCCGCCGCGAAGGTGACCCTGCGAACCGTCGACGAACTCGACCAACTGGCCAAACGCATCCCGCCGCTGTCGTACGACGTCGCCGACTGGGCGAAACTCGGCCTGTGCGACGAACTCCTCGACGTGGAGAACGCCGACGCCCCGACCGAACCCGACATCCAGACGGCGAAACAAGCCCTCACCGCCGCCATCGCCCGAGCCCGCAAAGCCCCCCGCGACCTCCGCGGCCGCCTCACCTCCCCAGGCGCCCAACGAACCCGGACAGCCTCCCGCCGCATCCACGACGCCCTCGTTACCCAATGGAAATGACCCCGCACCCCCACGACCTCGTGCAGCCTAGGCCGGGCACGGCCCTCGGTGCCGCGCCTCCCGGCTGGGTCGCCGTGTCGCTGGCGGCCTGTCCCTGGGTCGTCGTCCGGCGGGCGCCTCATCCGCCTGGTCTTGTCCCTGTCGGGGTGCGCGGCATCAGTCGCGGGCAGCGTTACGCCGGGTTCGTTCCCGCCGCTGCGGTGGTCCGTGGTGTACCGCCCGAAGAACTGAGGGGACGCCGTCCCCGCCACTCCCGTCTGGCGGCCACGATGTCCGCCGTGGCCGCGCTTCTGGACGGTGAAGCTGTCTGGGGCCCGACCGGTAGCGTCGGATTCGAGTTGGCCACCGGCCATCCGGTCACGCGCCCGGGAAGCGATCTGGACCTGGTGATCCGGGCGCCGCGAAGAATGTCGCCGGCTTTCGCCAAGCATCTGCTGGACGCATTCTCCGCTCTCCCCAGCACGGTCGACTGTCAACTGGACACCCCGTGTGGCGGGATCAGTCTCGCCGAGTGGGCCGGCATCGGTGGGCCTCTCCTGACCCGCACCGGTGGCGTCGTCCTCGCCCGTACCAGCCACGGTCCCAAACTGGTGGACGATCCTTGGTCCCCGGAATGAGGACCTCATGGGCTCCGGCGTGAGGGTCGCCCTCCTTTACCCCGGTCAAGGCACTCAGCGGCCCGGGATGCTGCACGAGCTGCCCGATCACCCCGCCGTCGCCGCGACCCTCGCCGAGGCCGACCGCATTCTTCCCGGCTCAGCCGAGCAGGACAGCGCCCACGCTCTGACATCGACCGTCACCACGCAGGTCGCCCTCTGCATCGCCGGTGTCGCCGCGACTCGGGCCCTCGCCGCCGAAGGGGCCACCCCCGACGCCGTCGCCGGCCACTCCATCGGAGCCTTCCCCGCCGCCGTAGCCGCCGGAGCCCTGACCTTCGCCGAAGCCCTCGCCGCCGTACACCTCCGCGCCCAACTGATGCGTGATACTTACCCGTCCGGATACGGCATGGCCGCCGTACTCGGCTTGAGCGTCCCCCAAGTCCGCCGGCTCATCGCGTCGACCACGACCGACGACGCTCCCGCTTATCTAGCCGTCATCGACACCGACCAGCAGGTCGTGGTCGCCGGAGCCATCCACGCGCTGGAACGCCTGTCCACCGCAGCGGCCCAGGCCGGTGCCCGCCGGGTCCAACGCCTCAACATCGCCGTCCCCTCCCACTGCCCCCTCCTCGGCAACGTCGCCGACGCCATGGCCGCCCATCTGGCGAATATCCCCAAACGCCCCCTGACCGCTCCCTACCTCAGCGACTCCACCGCCCGCCTCCTCCACGACGCCGCCGCCGTCCACGACGACCTCGCCCGCAGCATCGCCCGCACCGTACGGTGGCGCGACATCACCGCCGTCCTCGGCGAACTCGGCACCACGCTGTTCATCCAGGCCCCACCCGGCCACGTCCTCGCCCGGATCGCCCAAGCGGCGCACCCTCACGCCCGCGTCATCACCCTGACCGACACCCCCGTCACCGACGCGGCGATCCTCAGCGCCCGGGCCAGGACATAGCCCGACTTCCACGAGGGCCACACCGGAGAACCGATCAGGATCGGAGAAGCCCCAGCCGCAGCCGCTCCCTAGCATGGGAATTACCAGGCAAAACGCGCAGACGGAGGATCCGAAATGACGACCAAGCCCTTCACCGATGAAGAGCGCGCCGCGATGAAGGAACGCGCCCAGGAGGTCAAGAAGGCTAATCGCCGTGGCTCCCGCGCAACCAACGCCGACGCGGAGAACGACGTCCTCGCAAAGATCGCCGAGATGCCCGAACCCGACCGCGAAATGGCCGAACGCCTTCACGCCATCATCAAGACCAACGCCCCCACGCTCGCCCCCAAGCTCTGGTACGGAATGCCCGCCTACGCCAAAGACGGCAAGGTCGTCTGCTTCTTCCAAAGCGCGGAGAAGTTCAAGTCCAGGTACGCCACGCTCGGCTTCAACGACTCCGCCAACCTCGACGAAGACACCATGTGGCCGACCGCCTTCGCTCTGGCGGACCTGAGCCCCGCCGCCGAGGAAAGGATCGCCGCGCTCGTACAGAAGGCGGTGAGCTGAGGCTGGACGGACCGACAATCGACGCAACCGGGCCCCGACCTCGTGACCGCCGTGCACGAACTGCGCGACAAACACGAGCACATCCACGTGATCGGAAGCCTCAACCTGGTCCAGACCCTCCTGCACGAGCGCCTCTTCGACCGCCTCAACCTGACGCGAAGACCGCGGCGTCGACTCGGACCGAGCCCACATCGGTGACGCTCTTCATCTGATCAGCGTCGCCATGCGCGCACCGCCGCGTGGGCGCCTTTTCGCACATCACGGCCCGCCTTCGAAGGCGAAGCCGCTGGTTCGTGACCTGAAATGTTCACGGATCGGCGAGGCGTTCGCGCAGTTGGCCTGCTCGTCATGCTGGCTCGTGCTTGACCCCTGTCGAGGGGCGGAACCACACTCCGCCGGAGAGTTCCCTTCCGCGCGGGCCTGTGAGCGGTCCGCATCCCACCACACTCGCTCTCAGGCCGGTGCGAGGAAATGTTAGCGCAACCAGTAAGGCGCGGATTGAGGTCAAGAAAGTTAACGGTCCAGCGCAAAGTGGCTTGCCCGACGGGACGTGGATCGGTGCCAACAGCCAGGAGGAGGAGACGTGACGCAAGATCAGAATGAGTCCGGGGGCGGCGAGCGGAGATTGCTGAGCCGGAGAAACGTCCTGACGACGATGGGGGCCCTGCCGGTTCTCACGGCTGCGGCCTCGGTCGTGGGGGCCTCGGAAGCCGTGGCTGCGACGGCGGTCATCGATCCGGCGGCGCAGCGGCAGACGATTCGGGGCTTCGGCGGCATGGCCCATGCGGCTTGGATCGGGGATCTGACGGCCGCCCAGCGGGATACGGCGTTCGGTACCGGCGAGGGCCGGCTGGGATTTTCGGTGCTGCGGATCCCCGTCCTCGAGAACCAGGCGGACTGGAGTCGTGATCTGGCGACGGCCAGGCGCGCGGTCGAACTCGGGGCGACCGTCATCGCGTCGCCGTGGAATCCTCCGGCGAGCATGGTCGAGACCTTCGTCCGCGGCAGCCAGACCAACGCGAGACGCCTCAGGTACAACGCGTACGGCGCCTACGCCCAACACCTGAACAACTTCACCACCCACATGCGGAACAACGGGGTCAACCTGTACGGCATATCCGTGCAGAACGAGCCTGATTACGCGCAGGACTGGACGTGGTGGACTCCCGCAGAGATGGTCAGGTTCCTGCGGGAGAACGCCGGCTCGATCAGTACCCGGGTCATCGCGCCCGAGTCGTTCCAGTACCTGAAGAACATGTCGGACCCGATCCTCAACGACTCCGCGGCGCTCGCCAACGTGGACATCCTCGGCGCTCATCTGTACGGGACGTCGTACGCGAACTTCCCCTATCCCCTGTTCAAGCAGAGGGGTGCGGGCAAAGAGCTGTGGATGACGGAGGTCTACTACCCCAACAGCAGCGACTCGGCGGACCTCTGGCCGCAGGCGCTCGATGTGGGGGAGCACATCCACCGCGCCATGGTGGACGCCGAGTTTCAGGCGTACATCTGGTGGTATATCCGGCGCAGCTACGGCCCCATGCGGGAGGACGGCCAGGTCAGCAAGCGCGGCGCCATGATGGCGCACTTCGCCAGGTTCGTGCGGCCCGGATATGTACGGATCGACGCGACGGCGAATCCCGCGTCGAACGTCTACGTGTCGGCGTACAGGAGTGGGAGCACGGTCGTCATCGTCGCCATCAACAAGGGGACATCCGCGGTGAGCCAGCAGTTCACCCTGAGTGGCAGCACCGCATCCAGCGCCTCGTCCTGGCTGACCGACGCGAGCAGGAACGTCGCACCCCAGGGATCGACCAGCATGTCGAACGGCTCCCTCACGGCCACGCTTCCCGCCCGGAGCGTGACCACCTTCGTGACCAGCCTGGGCGGTAACCCGTCGCCCAGCCCGTCGCCTACGCCGCCGATCACGCCGTCGCCCAGCCCGTCGCCCAGCGGCAGCCCCGGGACGGGGCCGCGACTCGCGTACACGATGAACGCCTGGAACAACGGTTTCACCGCCAACATCAACATCACCAACACCGGAACCTCGACGATCAACGGCTGGACGCTGGTCTTCGCCCTGCCCTCGGGTCAGTCCCTCACCTCAGGCTGGAACGCCACCTACACGACCTCCGGCGCCCAGATAACCGCCCGCAACGTCGGCCACAACGGCACACTCGCCCCCGGAGCCACAATCGAGATCGGCTTCCAGGCCACCCACACCGGCAACACCGCCGAACCAACCGCCTTCACCCTCAACGGCATCCCCTGCACCGTCGTCTGACCGACAAGCGACCGGTGTGGCTCCCACCCACCCACCCTGTACCGCTGCGCGGCGGCCGCACCCTGGTCCGACCGGCGAAGGGGACAGGTGTGGCCTCCCACCCTGTACCGCTGCGCGGCAGCCCCCACCTCGATCCGACCGGCAAAGGCACAGGTGTGGCTTCCCACCCTGTACCGCTGCGCGGCAACCCACACCCTGGTCCGACCGGCAAAGGCACAGGTGTGGCCTCCCACCCTGTACCGCTGCGCGGCGGCCGCACCCTGGTCCGACCGGAAAGAACAGGGCGGCTTCCCGCCCGCCCGGCGGCCCGCACCTGGGTTGGACCGACAAAGAACAAGTGCGGCCCCTCCGCATCGGAGGGGCCGCACCATCGTCGACCTGGCCCGCTGTTATCCGCGAGAGCCATGGATTGCGCTCCCCACTCAGGAGCGGTTGAAGAGCTTCTTCGCCCAGAGGTAGGACAGAACGCCGATCCCCACACACCAGGCCACGGCGATGGCGGCGCTGTTGCCGATCGGCTGGCCCATGAGCAGTCCGCGTACCGTCTCCATGACCGGGGTGAAGGGCTGGTATTCGGCGAACCAGCGCAGAACGGTGGGCATGGAGTCGGTCGGAACGAAGCCACTGCCGAGAAAGGGCAGCAGGATCAAGGGCATCGGTGCGTTGCTGGCGGCCTCGACGTTCGGCGACCTGACGCCGAGTGCCACCGAGAGCCAGGTCATGGCCAGGGCGAACAGGGCCATGACTCCGGCCGCCGCGAGCCACTCCACAGGCGTCGCGTTCGGCCGGAACCCGATGGCGAGCGCGACGCCGAGGACCACGAGCATGCAGAGGAACTGCTGGATCACGCTGCCGACGACATGCCCGGCCAGGATCGCCCCCCGGGCGATGCGCATCGTACGGAACCGGGCGACGATGCCTTCGGTCATGTCCATCGCGACGGACACGGCGGTGCCGGTGGCCGCGGAGACGACGGCCATGAGCAGGATGCCGGGGGTCACGTAGTCGACGTAGGCGTCGCGTCCGCCGCCCAGACCCGCGCCGAGGGTGCCGCCGAGGACGTACACGAAAAGGAGCAGGAAGATGACCGGCATGCCGATCAGGACGACGGTCATGGACGGGTAGCGGATCATTCTCTTGAGCTGCCGGCGCACCATGGTGGAGGAGTCGCGGGCGGCGAGGGTCAGGGTGCTCATCGGGTGGTCTCCTTCTGCTGGCCGGTGAGGGTGAGGAACACGTCGTCGAGGTCGGGGGTGTGGACGGACATCTCGTCGATCCGGATGGCGCGCTCGTCCAGGGTGTTGAGCAGTTCGCGGATGGCCTGGACGCTGCCGTCGCTCGGCACCTGGAGGGTGAGGGTCTCGGCGTCGGGGATCCCGGTGCCGAGCGTGGACCCGGCCGCGTCGAGAAGGTCGGTGTCGGCGAAGCGGAGCAGGATGTGGCCGCCCGGGATGAGCCGTTTGAGCTCCTCCGCGGTGCCTTCGGCGATCAGTCTGCCGTGGTCGAGCAGCGCGATCCGGTCGGCGAGTTCGTCGGCCTCCTCCAGGTACTGGGTGGTGAGGAAGATGGTGACGCCGTCCCGTACGAGTTCGCGGACCATCTGCCACATGCCGCGGCGGCTGCGCGGGTCGAGGCCGGTGGTGGGCTCGTCCAGGAAGATCAGTCGCGGGTCGCCGACGAGCGTCATGGCGAGGTCGAGCCGGCGCTGCATGCCGCCGGAGTAGGTTCCGGCGGGCTTCTTCGCGGCCTCGGCCAGGTCGAAGCGTTCGAGCAGTTCGGCGGCGCGCCGCCGGCCGTCCCGGCGGGACAGGTGGCGGAGGTCGCCCATGAGCAGCAGGTTCTCCTCGCCGGTGAGCAGTTTGTCGACGGCCGAGTACTGCCCGGTGACGCCGATCGCGTCCCGGACGTCGTCGGCCTGCCGGCGCAGGTCGAAGCCGGAGACCCTGGCCTCGCCGCCGTCGGCGCGGATCAGCGTGGACAGGATCTGGACGGTGGTGGTCTTGCCTGCCCCGTTGGGTCCGAGCAGGGAGAAGATCGTTCCTTCGGGGATGGCGAGGTCGACGCCGTCCAGCACGACCTTGTCGCCGTACGACTTGCGTAGTCCGTTCGCCGCGATGGCCAGGTTGCTCATGATTCCTCTTTCCGGTCAGGGAGTCAGCGGACGACGATGTCGCCGTAGGAGGTGGTGGCGCGGATGTCGACGGCGTTGACAGGCCCGTCGAACTTCTTCCGGTGGTCGTGCAGGGTGCCGTAGGTGGTGGTCGCCCGCAGACCGGCGGAGACGCCCTCGGCGACCCCGACTTCGATCTGCCCGGCGCTGGTCGACAGCTCGAAGACACCGCTGATCGCCTCCGCGACGTGGATGTCGCCCTGCGCGGTGTCGGCGCTGACCGGGCCGTCCGCCTGGCCGAGCGAGATGTCGCCCTTGGCGGTGTGGACCTTGGCGCCGCCGAGCCGTCCCTCGGCGTGGAAGTCGGCGGCCATACCACGGCCGTCGATCGCCGACCCGGCCGGCAGTTCGACGGCGATCTCGACCGAGCCGCACCGGCCCAGGCGGGGCGCCTTGGGGGCCTTCACCTTCAGGACGCCGCCGACGAGTTCGACCGCGGTCTGCGCGGCGGCCTTGACGTCGTGGCCGTTGGCGGCGTCGCTCGGGCGGACGTTCACGACGGTCTCGGCGCGGTCGCCCGCGATGATCCGGACACGGCCCGCCGGGACGTACAGCTCGGCGGTGATCGGCTGGGGGGTGGCGAACTTCTGCATGACTGCCTCCGTGGCACTCGTTGTTTCCGACATTCGAAAGGCTATGTTGCGTTCACGATTCCATCAACAGTCTTGTTGCGTTAGACAACCATCTCTGCACGTCAAAGCAGCATAATTGTTGCAATGGAGTTGTAGATTAATGCAATGCAATGATGGCAGAAGTTGCAATGAGATGAAGGTGAAGGGCATACTCGGCAACGTCGGAGCCATCGAGTGAAGGGTGCGGCCGGATGCCGGGAGGAAGGCTCAGTCAGCAGGATCGTCAGCAGATCGCCGTGGGGCTCGCCGACGGGCTCGCCTACGCGGAGATCGCCCGGCGGCTGGACCGTCCCACGTCCACCGTCACCCGCGAGGTCATGCGCAACGGAGGTCCCACCGCCTACCGCGCCGAGATGGCGCACCGGGCCACCGAACGACGTTCCCACCGCCGTAAGAGGTCGCCCGCCACGACTCCGGCGGCGGCTCCCGACGCGTACGGCCGGGACGCCGAGGCCGTCCGGGACTTCGAGGAGACGCTCACGACCTCCTTCATCGCGTCGGGCCTGCCCAGGATGATGTCCCGGATCCTGACCTGCCTGTACGTCACCGACAGCGGTGGCCTGACCGCCGCCGAACTCGTTCAGCGTCTCCAGGTCAGCCCGGCGTCCATCTCCAAGTCCATCGCCTTCCTCGAAAGCCAGGAACTCGTCCGCCGCGAACGCCAGGACAACCGCCGCGAGCGCTACGTCGTCGACCACGACCTCTGGTACCAGTCCATGATCGCCAGCATCCGGGCCAACGAGCGCCTGGTCGAGGTCGCCCGCGAGGGCGTGGAGGTACTCGGCCGCTCAACCCCCGCCGGGGAGCGACTGGAGTCCGTCGCCCGCTTCCTGGCCCACGTGAGCGAGGATTTCGTCCGCTCCGCCCAGCAGTGGCGCGCGGTCCTGTACGCCGACCACGAGAAGTCGCACGGAGCCGACTCCTAGCCCGCGACAAATGCTGTTTTGTCGGTCATTCGCGCAATACTCGCCGCTGACGATCACGAGGATGAGCGTCGGCGAGATACAGCGTGGAGGTATCGGCATGACCGCAGATCGGATGCTGACCCATGTCGGCGGCGTCGACGTCGAGGATGAGGACCGGCTGACGATGCCGGCCGCGTGGCTGCGCGCTCTCCATCCGCGGCGCGGCGGCGCGAAGGTCGCCGTGAAACGGCCGGACGCGGACGCGCCCAAGCAACTCGCCGCGAAGGTGGACGAGCATCGGCAGCTGATCGTCGACTCGCTGGCGAAGTGCGCCGACCCGGAGTTCGCCTCGGCTGGCACGGCGTACCTGGCCGGGGACTCGGGCGCCACGCCGCTGGGCGCCGCCGTGGTCGCCAAGATCCTGGCCGCGTCCATTCCCTGGGACCATCGGGTGCTCTTCGCCGAAGCCTGGCTGGCCGAACGTGGCCTGGTCTTCGCGGCGGTGGCCGTGACCGAGGTGGCCTCACTGACGTTCGAGAGCAACGGGCACGATCGGCCGGTCCGGCGGCTGGCCGACAGCGAGTCCGCGCACCACTGGTACAACTGGTACGGGCTGGACATCGCCGCCCGGGTCCGCGCCGGCCTCGCGGGCGCGTCGGACGCCGAGTACGCCGAGGTCGTCGCGGCACTGGCGGTCAGCAGGGAAGGCGGACTCCGCCACCGGGTGGCGGCCTCCTCCATGGTGCCGGCCGAGCTCGACTGGGTTTCGGCCGACTGCGCCGACGTGGACCACGTCAATCCGGGTCTCGCCTTCGCCCTGGTTCCCGCGATCAGCACGCCGGAGCACGCGGCGATCATCGCGAGACACGTGCGGGGTCACTCCGTGATGAACTCCCTCGCGCTGCCCGGCACGATCGTCGACGGCATGGGGGTCGAGGCCGTGCCGGTGCTGGCCGGATGGTTCGACGACCTCTACGACACCGACAGCCAGCGGCGGCTGCTGGGCGTGCTCGCCGAACTGCCGTCCGACGCGGCGATGCGGGCGCTTCTCGACCGGATCGACCACAAGTTCGCCCAGCCGGCCGTCCTGCGCGCGGCGGCCCGCTTCCCGCGCCGGGCGATGCGGATGATGGCCGCCACCGGGGGCAAGGTCGCGGACCTGCTGCTGCGCGCCCACGTGCTGGCCCATCCCGGCCTGGTGGCCGAGGTGCTCGCGAACATCGACGACACGGCCGCCGCCGAGCGGATCAACAAGATCGCAGCCGCCGCGACCGTCGCCACCGCTCCGCTGGAGGCTCTGCCCGGGGTGCTGGTCAGCCCGCCGTGGACCCGCCCGCGTAAAGCCCGCAAGCCGGTCGTCGTGAACGACCTGGTCTGTGCCGACGAGCATGCCGTGGTGTGGGCGCCGGGCGAGCGCGACAACTGGCGTCTGGCCAAGCCGGGACAGAGTTCATGGGACGAGCGCGGCTGGTCCCACAGCTGGAAGCAGATCGCCGACAAGATCGACGCCGGCCAGAAGGGCCACTGGTACGACGAGATCTCCCTGTTCGTCGCCGGGCCCGAGGACCTGGCCGCACCGCTGATCGGGAAGTGGCGCCCGTCCGACCATTGGGGCGCCTCCGAATGGATGCCGAGGGTGGTCGCCCGGTTCGAACTGGCGGCGCTGCCCCTGGTGCTGGAGAGCGCCCGGCGCAACCCCGGCACGATCGCCTCGGCGCTCCTCCCGTTCGCCGGCCCGGAGGTCGCCGTGCTGATGGCCGAGTGGCTGGCCCGGCTGAAGTCGGTACGGGCCACCGCGCTGGCGTGGCTGGCACGCCACCCCGAGGCCGCTGCCAGGGCGCTGATCCCGGCGGCCCTGGGCAAACCGGGCATGGCCCGGAGGCAGGCCGAGCAGGCGCTGGCGGCGCTGGCCGCGGGCGGCGGCCGTGACGTCGTGGTGCGGGCCGCCGCGGGTTACGGCCCCGTCGCCGAGACCGCGGTCGCCGACCTGCTCTCGGCCGACCCGCTCGACGCGCTGCCCGCCAAGATCCCCGCGCTGCCCGAGTGGACCGAGGTCGCGATCCTGACGCCGATCCACCTGCGCGGCGACACGGCCCCGCTGCCGGCCGAGTCGGTCCGCCATCTCATGACCATGCTGGCGATCTCCCGGCCCGGTGATCCGTACCTCGGGCTCGCGCTGGTCAAGGAGGCCTGCGACAGCCGCAGCCTCGCGGACTTCAGCTGGGCGCTGTTCCAGCGCTGGCAGGCGGCCGGCTACCCGTCCAAGGAGAGCTGGATCATGGACGCGCTGGGGTTGCTCGGCGACGACGAGACCGTACGGCGGCTGACGCCGCTGATCAGGGTTTGGCCTGGTGAGGGCGGGCACACGCGGGCGGTCGCGGGTCTGGACCTGCTGGCCGCCATCGGCTCCGAGGTCGCGCTGATGAACCTGCACGGCATCGCCGAGAAGGTCAAGTTCAGCGGGCTCAAGAACCGGGCCAGGCAGAAGATGGACGAGGTGGCCGCGGAGCTGGGCCTGACGCCGCAGGAGCTGGCCGACCGGCTGGTGCCCGACTTCGGGCTGTCCGCCGACGGCAGCCTGACCCTCGACTACGGCCGCAGGCGGTTCGTCGTCGGCTTCGACGAGCAGCTCAAGCCGTACGTGACGGACGCCGCCGGGAAGCGGCTCAAGAACCTGCCCAAGCCGGGGGCGAACGACGATCCGGAGCTCGCGCCCGCCGCCTCCCAGCGGTTCGCCGGGCTGAAGAAGGACGTGCGCGCCGTGGCCTCGGACAACATCCGCCGGCTGGAGCAGGCCATGGTGACCCGGCGCCGCTGGACCGGTGCGGAGTTCAGGCGGCTGCTCGTCGGCCACCCGCTGCTCTGGCACATCGTACGGCGGCTGGTGTGGGGCCTCTACGACGCGTCAGGCCGGCTCACGGGAGCGCTGCGCGTGGCCGAGGACCGCAGTTTCGCCGACGTCGAGGACGACACGCTGACCCTGCCCGACGAGGCCGTCGTCGGGGTGGCGCACCCGCTGGAGCTCGGCGAGGAGCTGGCCGCCTGGGCCGAGGTGTTCGCCGACTACGAGATCCTCCAGCCGTTCCCGCAACTCGGCCGGGAGACGTACGCCCCGGACGAGACGCTGCTCGCGGAAATCAGTGAAGCCAAAGTCCCCACCGTCAAGGTGGTCGGCCTGGAACGGCGGGGCTGGCGGCGAGGTAGCCCCCAGGACGCCGGCATCCAGTGCTGGATCGAGCGGGACGTGCCCGACGGCCGGACCATCACGATCGGCATCATTCCGGGCATCGCGGTCGGCTACCTCGACTTCGCCGAGGAGCAGACCCTGGAGGGAATCTCCCTCGACGGCCTCGACCCGATCACCGTCTCCGAGATCCTGCGTGACCTCCGGGAGATCACCCGATGAACGAGCACATCCAGCGGCCCCCGGCCGAGATCCGCTACGCCGACGAGCTGGCCCGGCTGCGGGAGAACGACACCGACGACCGGCCGCCCGGCTGGGCGCTGAGCCTGCGAGCCGCCCGGCGCTTCGTCCTCGGGGACGAGAAGCTGGGCGTCAGCCGCAAGTTCGTGGGCGATCCCTCGCTGATCGACCGATCCCTGGTGACGCTCGCGACCAACCGCGGGCTGATGCTGGTGGGCGAGCCCGGCACGGCGAAGTCGCTGCTGTCCGAGCTGCTCGCCGCGGCGGTGAGCGGAACCTCGACGCTCACCATCCAGGGCGGCGCGGCCACCACCGAGGACCAGATCAAATACTCGTGGAACTACGCGCTGCTGGTCGCCGAAGGGCCGTCCACCCGGGCGCTGGTGGCCGCTCCGCTGCTGCGCGGCATGGCCGAGGGCAAGGTGGTGCGCTTCGAGGAGATCACCCGGTGCCCGCTGGAGGTGCAGGACTGCCTGCTGTCGCCGCTGTCTGACCGGGTGCTCTCCGTGCCGGAACTGAACGGTCCGGAGGCGATGGTGTTCGCGCAGGAGGGGTTCACCGTCATCGCCACCGCCAACACCCGCGACCGCGGCGTCAACGAGATGAGCGCCGCGCTCAAACGGCGGTTCAACTTCGAGACGGTCTTCCCGATCGCCGACTTCGACACCGAGCTGCGGCTGGTCGAGGCGGAGGCCACCGCGCTCCTGAAGCGCTCGGGCGTGGGCGCGCCGCCCCGGCGGGACGTGCTGGAGGTCCTGGTCACCGCGTTCCGGGAGCTGCGCGAAGGGCAGACCGCGCGCGGTGACGCCACCGACCGGCTGTCGGCGGTGATGAGCACCGCCGAGGCCGTCTCGGTCGCGCACGCCGTCGGCCTGCGCGGCTGGTTCCTGCGCGGCGAGCCCGGCACCGCCGCCGACCTGGTCTCCTGCCTCGCCGGTACGGCGGCCAAGGACAACCAGGAGGACCTGGCGAAACTCCGCAGATACCTGGAACAGCGCCGCCACGGCGACCAGTGGAAGGCCCTGTACGAAGCCCGCCACCTCCTGCCGGGCTGACGATGACGGTCACGTTCCTCGGCGTACGGCACCACAGTCCCGCCTGCGCCCGGCTGGTCGCCGACACCATCCGTTCCGTACGGCCCGCGTACGTGCTGGTCGAGGGACCGGCGGACATGAACCACCGGATGGACGAGCTGCTGCTGGGTCACGAGCTGCCGATCGCCGTCTACACGAGCTACCGGGATCCGGAACGGCGCCACGGGTCGTGGACGCCGCTGTGCGACTACTCCCCGGAGTGGACGGCGCTGACCGCGGGGCACGAGGCCGGCGCCGAGCTGCGTTTCATCGACCTGCCCGCCTGGCATCCGGCGCTGGCCGACGTCCGCAACCGGTACGCCGACGCCGAGGCGCGGTACAGCGAGGTGACCGGGCGGCTGTGCCGTACCTTCGCGGTGGACAACGTGGACGCGTTGTGGGACCACCTGTTCGAGATCGAGCCGGACGACGGGCTGGCGGAACGGCTGGCCACCTACTTCGAGCTGGTGCGCGGGGACACGCGGGCCGGGCCGGACGACCTGGCCCGTGAGGCGTACATGGCGCAGTGGGTCCGGGCCGCCGTCGCCGACGCGGGCGACCGGCCGGTGGTCGTGGTCACGGGCGGGTTCCACCGGCCCGCGTTGATCCGGCTGGCCGAGCAGGGGGACCGGAGCTGGCCGGAGATGCCGGAACCGCCCGCGGAGGCGACCGTCGGCAGTTACCTGGTGCCGTACTCGTTCCAGCGGCTGGACGCCTTCGACGGATACCAGTCGGGGATGCCGTCGCCGGGGTACTACCAGCACCTGTGGGAGTCCGGTCCCGCCGACGCCGCCCGGGGGCTCACCGAGCGGGTGACGGCCCGGCTGCGCGCCCGCCGCCAGCCGGTGTCCACCGCGGACCTGATCGCCGCCCGGGCCACCGCGGACGGGCTCGCGCTGATGCGCGGACATCCGCATCCGGCCCGGGTCGATGTGCTGGACGGCCTGGCCGGTGCCCTCGTCAGCGAGGCGATCGAGACCCCGCTGCCCTGGGCGGCCCGCGGCCCGCTGCGGGCCGGCAGCCATCCGGTGATCGTGGAGATGATCGCGGCTCTCAGCGGCGACCGGGTGGGCCGCCTGCATCGCTCGACCCCGTTGCCGCCGCTGGTCCACGCGGTTCTCGCGGTGCTGGGCGGTCCGGGTGAGGAACGGCTCGACCTCGGCGAGGAGGCCGACCGGGAGCGCAGCCGGTTGCTGCACCGGCTGCGGGTGCTGCGGATCCCCGGCGTCGCGCGCACGTCGGGACCCCGCCCGGCAGGCGGGACGGAGCTGGTCGAACGGTGGTCGCTGACCGACTCCGACGACCGGCTGCCCGCCCTGATCGAGGCGGGTGGGTATGGCGTGGATCCGCAGGAGGCGGCGGCCGCCGCCCTGGCCGAACGGATCAGGGGCGCGGATCTGGACCAGCTGGCCGACGTCCTGTTCGACACGGCGCTGTGCGGCATCGGCGAACTGACCGGCCAGGTGCTGGACGACCTGGCGCGGGCGGTCGGCGCGGCGGTCGATCTGGGACCGCTCGGGCGTACCCTCACCGTCGCGCTGGCGATGTGGCGTCACGACCACCTGTTCCGTACCAGCGGGAGCACCACCGTGGGGACGATCGTGCGGGCCGCCACCCGGCGGGCGCTGTGGCTGGCCGAAGGCGTACGCGGCGGGCCCGCGCCGGCCGACCTCCCGCGCATCAACGCCGTGATGGCCGTACGCGACGCCCTCAGGCACGCCGGCGCCTCACTCGGGCTGGACCGGGACGCGGCGCTCGGCGTCGCCGACCGGCTCGCCGCCAGCCAGGAGGCCCCACCCGACCTGCGCGGAGCCTCGCTGGGCCTCGGCTGGTCCCTGCGCGGTACGGCTGCCGCGGACCCCGCCCGTGCGGTGCGCGGCGCGTTCGTCCCCGCATCCGCCGGGGACTGGCTGGCCGGGCTGTTCGCACTCGCCCGCGAAGAGGTCCTGCACACCGACGGCATGCTGGAGCTCCTCGACGAGCTGGTCGGCGGGATGACCGACCACGAGTTCCTGGTGGCCCTGCCCGCGCTGCGCCAGGCGTTCGGCTTCTTCCCCCCGCGCGAACGGCACCTCATCGCCACGCGCCTGGTCGAGCGGCGCGCCGGCGGCGCGTCCGGGTGGGACCTGATGCGGCTGGACGCGGCACCGGACCTGGTGGCCGCCGGTATGGCACTGGACGAGCGGGTCGAGGCGGCACTGCGCCGGGAAGGACTGATCACCTCATGACCGACCCCACCCTGGAACGGTGGCGTCTGCTGCTCGGCGAGCCGGGCAGCGTCTGCCTCGGCGGGCAGCGGCTCGACCCGGAGGCCGCCGCCCGCGACGCCGCCATGGACTGGCTCTACGGCCGCGACGATGACCTGCGCCGCCGTGGCGTACGGCAAGGCGGGACCGGCGAGTCCACGCTGACCACCTTCGACTGGCTCGACGACATCACCCGGCTGTTCCCCAAGGAGACCGTCGAACGACTCCAGCGCGACGCCATCGAACGGTACGAGATCCACGACGTGGTAACCGACCCGGCCGTGCTGGCGCGCATCGAACCCAATCCCGCGCTGCTCAAGGCGGTGCTGCGGACCAAGCACCTGATGAATCCGCAGGTGCTGCGGCTGGCCAGGCGGATCGTGGAACAGGTCGTCCGGCAGCTGATGGAGAAGCTCGCCACCGAGGTCCGGAGCGCGTTCTCCGGCACGAAGGTGCGGCGGCCCGGCCGGATGAAGCTGGCCCGGAACTTCGACATGGTCAGGACCCTGCGCGCCAACCTCGGCCGGTACCAGCCCGACACCGGCAAGGTGGTCATCGAGACCCCGTACTTCTTCTCCCGTACGCGCCGCCACCTGGAGCAGTGGCAGGTGATCCTGCTCGTCGACCAGTCCGGGTCGATGGTCGAGTCGGTGATTCACTCGGCGGTGACGGCGGCCTGCCTGTGGGGGTTGCCCGGCGTACGCACCCATTTGGTCGCCTTCGACACCGATGTGGTGGATCTGACCGCTGATGTGGACGATCCGGTGGAGTTGCTGATGAAGGTCCAGCTCGGCGGGGGGACGGACATCGCCCGGGCGGCGGCGTACGGGGCGGGCCTGGTGGATCAGCCGCGGCGGGCGATCGTCGTGCTGATCTCCGACTTCTACGAGGGCGGCGATCCGCATCGGCTGGTCCGTGTCGTACGCGACCTGGTGGAGCAGGGGAGCAAGGTGCTGGGCCTGGCCGCCCTCGACGAGCAGGCCAATCCCGCGTACGACCGGGAGCTGGCGCAGCGTCTGGCCGATGTCGGCGCGTACGTGGGTGCGATGACACCCGGCGAGCTGGCGTCCTTCGTGGCGGAGAACGTGGGCCGATGAGGACGGATCTGCTCGGGCTCACGGCGGACTCTCTCGCCGCGCTCACCAATCGCGGCCTGGTCAAACGGGCCGGCAAGGAAGCCGCGCCGGAGCTTCGTACCGACGACGACGGGACCGTGCACGGCAGTTTCCCCGACGGCGTGACCGCGAGCCTTCCTCCCGGCGGCCTCGACGTGGCCCGCTGCACCTGCGGGGCCGCCGGCGTCTGCCGCCACGTCATCGGGGTGATCCTCGCGTACCAGCGCCTGCCCGCCGAGGCTTCCCCGGAGCCTCTGCCCTGGTCACCGGGGCAGGTGACCGACGACGAACTCACCGCCAGGATCGGTGCCCGCCTGATGGCCGCGGCCCGGCGTACGGAGAGGACCGGGTTCACCGCGCGGGTCCGCCGCGCGACCCCCGCCGACCCGGTGCCGCAGGTCGAACTGGCCACCGCGACCGTACGCTTCCTGGTCCCCGGCGACCTCGGGTTCGTGCACACCGACACCGTCGCCGGCAGCCGCGACGACGTCATCGCCCTGGCCGTGTGGGCGTTCCGGGTCGCCGACGAACTCCACCCGGGCGTTCTGGAAGTACGCGTCGACGTCGGCGGCGAGGCCGAAGCCGGCACCGGATCCGGGATCGAACGAGCCCTCGGGCTGGCCGGCACCGTCCTGCGCGAGGGCGCGGTCAATCTCGGCCAGGGCCTCGACGCCACCATCGCCGACGTGCGGCGCCACCTGGACGCCGCCGGTCTCCGCTGGCCGCTGCTCGCCGTCGGCGACCTCGCCGACCAACTCGCCTCCTACCGCGACCGCAGCGCCCACTACCGGCCCGAACTTCTCGCCGGCCACATCGCCGAACTCCACGCCCGGCACCGGGCGGTGACGCGGCCCGACGCCACCCTGCGCAGCAGCGTGCTCGGCACCGCCGAAGCCGCCGAGACCCCGCTGCGCCGGGCCCGCCTGGAAAGCCTCGGCTGCCGGATCCGCGGCCTCGGCGACCAGCGCATCGCCGAGGTCTACCTGGCCCACAGCGACAGCGCCATGGTCCTGGTCCTCCGCCGCCAGTGGGACGGCGACGACGACGGCCCGGCACTCGCGCAACGACGCATCGCCTCGTCCACCCTGGCCGCCCTGTCCACCGGCAACCTGGTCACGGAATCCGCCGTCCGCAGCGCCAGCCGTACCGTACGCCTGGCCACCGGCCGAATCTCCAAAACCACGGTCAGCCCTTCCCGAGGCGACTGGAACGACCTCCCCCAATCCCTGCGGGTAACCGACTTCGCCGCCCTCAACCGCGAACTCGACGCCCTCCCCCTCCGCCCCATCCGCCCCCGCGTCGAAGCCGAACTGGTCCGAGCCATCACCATCGCCGGGGTGCAATCCCTCACGTACGCCCCCGGCGACCAACGCCTCGACGCCGTCATCACCGACCCTCTGGGCAACACCGCCACCATCCGAGCCACTCACACCGGCGCCGCCCCCGGACGCCTCGACTCCCTGGCCACCGCACTCGCCGACGAGGACCTGCGTTTCGTCAGCGGCGTCGTCAGCCGATCCGCAGGCGGCATCGTCATCGAACCACTCGCCCTAGCGGCCAACGGCCAAGTCATCGTCCCCGACCTCCAACCCCCCGGCGGAAGCCACCGACTCACCCTCACCGAAGCCGCCCATCCCGACCCCCTCACCACAGCCCTGATCGACACCCGGTCCCTCCTCGCCGAAGCAACCCACCACGGCCTATCCCACCTCCCCCCGACCTACGACACCCGCCTAACCACCGCAGCCCACCACCTGACCACCCTCGGCCTCCACCGCATCGCCCACGCCGTCACAACCTTCGCCACAACGCGCACCCACAACTCCGACGAAACAACCGAACAAACCTGGATCGACGCTTACCTCCGCTTAGATGTCGCCCTGGACCTGAACTGACTGACGCCCCATCCGCCGACGACGCCGTGCTGTCTCCAGGGCAGAGTTCGCCACCGTTTCCCGTGGGATGCCCCGCCTGGACGACAGGAAGCATCGCGAAGACATGGATCACCACGTCAACGATCTCTACGATCCTTACGACCGCGCCTACGGCAACGGGCAGGATTGCTCGATACCAGCATCCTCATCCTGCGCGGGGATCGACACTGAAGAAAGCGCGAGGAGCATGACATGCGATCAGACGTCAGCTTGGCGCAACTGAGCGACGAACTCGCCCAGTTCGCCAGCCTGTCGGATATCGCGCCTCTGTCCGAGAAAGAAGTACAGGCACTCGAAGGCATCGTAGGGGCGCCTCTGCCCGAGGAGTTCCGGTCATTCCTGCTCCGCTTCGGCCCCGGCGTCCGTCCCGGCCCGGTGCTGAATCTGGACTGGATCATCGACGAGACTCTGAGCGAACAGCAAATGTTCGCGGAGGAACCCGACGCCGCCGTATCCGCGTCAGCGCCCTTCCCGATCAGCCCCGACGATGTGGCCCGTCTGCCACAGCTCGCGGCGGAGGACACTGAGCCCATCCTCTGGTTCGACAAACCGATGCCCGGGACCATGTTCCTCTGCGGCCATGGCTGCACCTGGATCAGCATGCTTGCGATGAACGGCGACCTGGCCGGCACAGTGTGGATGACGGAGATGGGCTGGGCCGAGGCCATGTACTGGTGGCCGTCCGCCCCCTGGCTCAATCATGATCGCTGGGGTTTCCCACACAGCGGATGGACAGAGCCGGTCCCCTTCCTCGACTGGTACATCCGATGGACTCGAAGCCGAAAGACCCATCCCACCTGAATGATCCCGCGCTGATCACCAGGCAGGCTAGCGGCGGCGGGATTGTCTGGGGAGGGGTAGGCCGAATGGGCGGCGTGGGGCCTGGGTGCGGGGCGTTCGGTGTGGGGTTTCTGTTTGTGGTGGTACGCAGGGGGTTGATGCGAGGGCGTGGGCTGTGGTCAGGATGCGTTGCATGCTGGTGTCGCTCAAACGCGGGTCGGCGTCGAAGCGGCGGAAGCGGGGGACGACGCTTGTGACGAGCCAGTGCCAGCGGTCGTCGTAGCGGGTGATTCGCGGCCAGGGTTGGGCGCGTAGGGCGTGGGGGATGGCTCGTGTGACGGAGTAGAGGTAGAAGGATGTGAAGTAGACGACTTCTCGGCGTAGGCCGTGGACCTCGAAGCTTGTGGCGGCGCCGAGCGAGACGAGTCTGGCGAAGGCGCAGGAGAGGTTGTCGAAGTGGGGTTGCACCAGGGTGCGCTGTTCGTGCTCGAGGAGTTGGATGTTGCCGTCCCAGATCAGGTCGGCGGCCGAGCGTCGGGCGTCGGCGGACGCGGTTTCGTCCTCGAGGATGCGGCGTCCGCGGTCGATCGTCTCGAAGCCCGCGAGGACGGGGGCGTAGTGGTGCTCCGGTCGCAGCAGGGTGCGCAGGCGTGCCATCCCGTCGTCGGCGGTGGCGTACGCGAGATGAACCCAGAAGATGTCGTCGAAGATGCCGTTGTTCGTCTCCCGGATGGTGTTCACGTCCTGCGTCAGGAGAAGTCTCCGGCGGGCCAGGCTGCGCGGGATGTCCACATAGCCCGTTCGGTCGGCGTCCAGGCGTAGCGGGAAGAGGGCGAGGCGGACGTGGTGCGAGGCGATCGCGGCCATGCCGGCCCATTTGAAGCATGCGGGCTGGAGCGTGTAGAGCCAGGCGTAGCGTGAGGAGATCTCCAGGTTGCGATGGAATGCGCAGCATTGACTGGTCAGAAGCCCGTCGGTCACCGCCTTCCATCCCGCGACCGTGTCCGGCGCTCCGTCCCGGCGAACAAGCTCGTACGGCATGCCCCAGGAGTCGCGTGGCTCAGCGGGCACGGCCGGTGACCGCGGGCGCGTCGACGAACTCGAGCAGGGCCAGGTTCACCTCGTCCGGATGCGTCCAGGCGATGTCGTGCGGGCCTCCCTCGATCGCGACCAGCTTGACCTCGTCGAGCAGGGCCGGCAGGCGCGCCCCCGCCAGCAGCACCCGCTCCTGGCGCTCCCACGAGTTCCCGTCCAGCGGATACCCGTGCACCATCACGATGGGCTTGCCGCTGCCGTGGTCCTCGTAGTGGATCTCGATGGGGGCGTTGTTCTCCATTCCTAAGGTGATCCGCGGCATGACCACTCTCCTATCGCGAGGTCACAGGAATGGCCTCGAAGCTAGCCATCCGCCCGAACCGTCGTGTACGTCACATGACGGTCGTTACGAACCGTGCGGCGGTTGGAGGGCGTCGCGGAGCTGTGCGCGCGAGGTGATGCCGAGCTTCGGGAAGAGCCGATGCAGGTGCGTGCTCACCGTACGGTGGGAGAGGTAGAGCCGTTCGCCGATGTCACGGTTCGACAGGCCCTCGGCCGCCAGCTGCGCGATCTGCAACTCCTGGGGGCTCAGCTCCGCCCACGCCGCGGGGACACGCCGACGCGCACGCTCACCGGACGCGCGCAGCTCGCGACGCGCCCGATCGGCGAAGCACAGCAGTCCGAGCGCGTCGAAGATCCGGCCCGCCTCGCGCAGCGGTGTACGCGATTCCGCGCCTCGCCGATTCCGGCGCAGCCACCCGCCGTACGCGAGCTGCGTACGGGCGGCGTAGAACGGCCAGTCAGCGGTCCTCGACATCGCGGCCTGGAACAGCCGCTCGGCGACCTCGCCGTCGGCCAGGAGCGCGGCCGCGTACACGACCTGGACCTCAAGGTGCGGCGCGCCCGTGGCCACCGCGATCCCCTGCCACTCACGCAGAAGACCACGAACCAGGTCAAGGTCACCGTCGCCGCGTACGGCCGCGTCCACGAGGTCGGCGAACGCCCAACCGCAGACGTAGGGCTGGTAGGAAGCATCCGCGGGATCGTAGATGCGGGCGAGGTGATGGTACGCCTCGCCTGGCCGATCGGCCGCGAGCGCCGCCCGGCCGCGAGCGAACGCGATCAACGAGAGCTGCGGGTTGGCGCCCATGGGCAGCAGCGCCGCCTCGGCATCGGCGATCAGATGCTCCGCCGTCTCCTCCTCGCGGAGTTCGGCGACGGCGATGGCGTGGGCCAGGTTCGCGGCACGCCCGAAACGCACCTGGCGCGCCTCCCCGGCCAGCCTCGCCGCCTCGTCCGCGCTGGTGATCGCGTTGCGGACCGCGCCGCAGTTGACGTAAGCCCAGGCCGAGTACATGAGGCACTGGGCGAGCCGCGCCAGCCGGCCGTCGGCCCGATAGCCGGCCACAGCCGAGCGGAGGAACGGAAGAGCGAGGTTGTCGGCCCACACGGCCATGGCGGCGCGGCCGACGGCCATCGATTCATCCGGACCGGGCAAAACGGTCGGCGACATCCGCGCCACCCTGGCGATGACCTCCGGGCCTCGACGGATCGGATCGATGAGTCCGAGCGCCGCCAGACGCTGCGGATCGTCGGCCGGGACGGCGAGTTGCTCGACGAATACCGACACGTGCCGCCTCGTCTTGTCGTCCAGCTGGTCCCAGTAGGCCCGGACCGACACCGCTCCGAGGGCTTCGAGGGCTCGCCGACCGTCCCCGCGCTCGGCGAAGTCCTCGGCGATGCGCGCGAATCGCCGGATCGTGGACGCGCCGGACCAGGCCCGCGTGAGGGTCTCAAGATCGAATGCGGCCATCGCGGCCTCGTGTGCCGGAAGCCGTCCGATCTGCAGTGCCGCGCGAAGGAGCCGCACCGCGTCCGCCGAGCGGCCGAGTTCGTTCGCGAGATTGCCCGCCCGCGCGAGCCGCAGCGCGCGAAGCCGAGGATCGGCGGACAGGTCGGCCGCCCGCTCCAGCGCGGCGAGCGCGATGTCGAGGCCACCACGGTCCGTCGCCCGAGCCGCCGCGTCGGCGAGGGCCGAGGCGATCTCCTCGTCCGGTCCCTGCGCGGCCGCCGCCCGGTGCCAGACCGACCGGTCCGGGTTGCCGGCCAGCGTCCGGGCGAGCGCGGTGTGCGCCGACCTGCGCTGCTCGCCGCTCGCCGCCTGGTAGACGGCCGACCTGATCAACGGGTGCCGGAAGCGGAACTCGCCGTCCTCGAGTGTTCCGAGGCCGGCCGCGGCGGCCACCGCCCAGTGGTCGGCGCCCGACCGTACGCCGAGGAGTCCTTCCAGTTCGGCGAGATCTCCGTCGTGGAGGGCCGCCAGCAGGACCAGCGCGCGCACGTCGGCGTCGAGAGCGGCGAGCCTCGTCGCGTACGTCGCCTCGAGCCGGGCCGTCAACGGCAGCGGCTCCCAGGCCCGGGTCACGTCGAGATCGACCGCCGCGGCGGGCAACTCGATCAGGGCCAGCGGATTGCCGGCCGCCTCCGCGAGAATCCGCCTTTTCACGTCCTCGGACAGGCCAGCCCCGTTCTCGTCGATGAGCGTGCGCGACGCGTCGGCATCCAGCCCGGCGAGGGTGAGATCGGGGAGGCCGGACTCGTCGAGAGCGCTGGGCACACCGTCGCGTACCGCGAAAAGAAGGATCACCGGCTCCATTTCGAGACGCCGCGCCACGAACGCCAGCACCTCGGCCGACGAGCGATCGAGCCAGTGCGCGTCCTCGACCACGAGCAGCAGCGGTGCCTGCGCGTCCCGATCGGTGACCACGCCGAGAGCGGCCAGGCCGAGCAGGAAGAGATCGGGCGCGTCGCCCTCGGTGACCCCGAACGCCACGTCGAGGGCCTTGCGCTGGGGATCCGGACGGTGGCGTACGCGATCAAGGAAGGGGAGTAACAGCTGGTGAAGCCCGCCGAAGGCCAGGCGTGCCTCGGACTGTGTACCCGTCGCCGTCACCACGGCCGCGCCGCGCCCGCGCGCCCGCTCCCCGGCCGCCTCCAGCAACGCCGACTTGCCGATACCCGCCTCGCCTCGTACGACGAGGGCGCCCCCACGCGTCGCGATCTGATCGACCATGCCGAACAGGCGGTCCAGTTCCTGATCGCGCCCCACGAGCGGCCGTTGCCGGGCGGGCCCACCGTCCTCGGGACCGGCAACACCCATGCCCATCCTCCCGGATCTCCACGATCGGCCTTGAGGACGCATCGCTGACCTGATTGTGGCGCACGAGCGAGCCGCCATCGCAGACGTGACGCATCCGACAGATACGCCTCATCCACGATTTACGGGGATAAACTGGTGCGAATGTCCCGACGCTGGCCCACCACGGCCACCGTCGTTCATCCGGCGGCAGGGACACCGTCGTCGAGGTACCAGCCATACGGGCTCGGCGCCGCCCCCGCCGCCACGCGCGGAGCGTAGTGGTGGGTGTGCAGCGAGGCCACCAGCTCACCCCGGCTGTGTGTCCCGGTCTTGGCGAAGACCGCCTTCAGATGGTCCTGCACCGTGAACGGCGAGATGCCGAGAACCGACGCCATCTGACGGGTGCTGCGCCCCTGCGCGGCCAGCGCCGTCACCTCCCGCTCGCGCGAGGTCAGATCGTACGCTCTCGCGATGATCTGGCCGAGCACCGTGGGACGGGCACCTTCGATGATCAGAGCCACCTGGTCCGCGGAGCCCTCGATCGGCGAACCGTGCAGCACCACCCACCGCCCGCCGCGAGCCGGCAGGGCCGCTGTGGCCGGACCGTTCCCCGCCCGCGCGGCGGCCACGACGGACCGGACGACACTCGGGATCCGGCCGCGGTCGTCAATGGCCTCCAGCCAGGTACGCGCCTGGGTGCTGATCGTCTCGACCTCCCCGCCGGAGCGTACGAGCAGCATTCCGGGAGGATCTTCGATCCCCTCGGTGACATCCAGAGCCGCGCGGAGCAGGGTCAGCCGGAACAGGTCCGCGATGGGGGCGACCGCTCCGCTCAGCGCCGTGAGCTCGGCCGCTGCGAACGGCGGGGACGGCGTGCACCGGTAGAGCGTCAGCGATCCCCAGCAACCGTTGCGGGATCGGAGCATCACGCGGGCCTCGTCGCGTACCCCGAGCTCGCGCAGGAGCGGTTCGTACCGTGCCGCCTCCGTGATCCGGCCGCCGGTGGCCTGGTGCAGGCTCGCGACAGGTACGGCGGCGTTCGCCAGCCGGGCGTACCCGTTGAGGTCGGCGTCGCGGAACTCAAGATCGAAGATGATCCGCTCGCGCTCGGCGCCGCCTTCGTGCCCGATCCCGGTGACGAAGCAACTGGTCCACAGCAGGGTGGCCGGATCGACGGTGGAGATCGCCGCGATGTCGTACCCGATGGCGCGGCGCAGCAGCCGGTCGAGTCCCGTACGCATCTCGGTGAGGTCGCCGCCCCGGACCGCGAGCCGGCGCAGGCTTTCGTGCAGGTCCATATCCGAAGGATCGCCCGTACGTGGCCGTGTCACCACCCCCGTGTTTATGGGATGCCGCTCACCGGCGGTCTCTTCGTACGTTTTCGGCATCCGACCGAATCGATGAGAGAGAGCCGCACATGGAACGGGACGACCTGTTCACCCACATTCACAAGGCCCTGCGCCGGGGCCTGTTCGAGGTCACGATGCAGGCGGGGGCCACCGACTGGGCCGATGCCGGTGACGTCGAACGGCTGGCGGCGCGATGGCGGCCCCTGCTGGCGCTGCTGCGGTCGCACACCGAGCACGAGGAGCGGCACATCATGCGCGTCCTCGATCCGTACGAGCACCAGGCCACCGAGGCGATCGCCGAGCAGCACGTGGACCAGGAGGAGTTGCTGGAGCATCTGGCCGAGAGCTTCGACACGCTCGCCGCCCGGCCCGATCCGGCGGCCGGGCTCGGCTTCTACCGCGATCTGGCCAGATTCGTGGCGGGCTACCTCCCGCATCTGCACGAGGAGGAGACCGTGGTGATGCCGCGCATCTGGGCACGCTGCACCGACGAGGAGATCGCCGCGGCGCGCGCGGGATTCATGGCCGAGATGACCCCGGAGATCCAGGCGATCAGTCTGGAGCTGATGCTGCCGTCGCTCGACCGGCCGACCAGGGCCGGGCTCGTCAGGCGGATGGCGGCCACGGCGCCGCCCGACGTGGTGAAGGGCGTCCTCGCCATCGGGGACCGTGTGCTCGGCGCCGACGACGCGGCCGCGCTCCACGCCCTCGTCGCGACGGCACCGGCCGGCTGAAACGGAGTCAAACAGGCCACTATCCCTCAGGGGGAGTGGCCGTTTGACGTGGGGAGGAGCCCAGCGAATTCCTGTTTTAGGTCCGCATGCCGGATATTTCACCAATAATGTTGTCCCGCTCTGCCGTACACGGTCTGGTACGCAGAAGTTCTGGTACGACCCTTGACGACAATCAGCCTCCGGGGAAGCGGCCAATGGATGAAGCACCAGCGCGCAGCAGTCGCCGACCCCTGCTTCTGGGTGCCGCCGCAGCGGCAACCGTCGCCCTGGTCGCGTCGTCACTGATCCTTCCGGGACTTCTGGAACGCACACCCGCCCCATCCCCGACCGCCGCCGCTTTACCTCCGCCACCGGAGAACGTCTGGCCGGAAGCGGTCCACGAACTCCCTCTCGAACTCCCGAACGGGAAGTACCAGCCGATCCTCTTCCTGGACCAGCACAGAATGCTGATCCAAACCGGATCGACCAAAGCCCTCCTCCTGGCCTCGTACGACCTGCGTACCGGCGAAGTGAAAGAACTGGTCCACCTCGCCACCCGGCTCAAGAACCCCTTCACCGACATCGCCGTCGGCTCCGCGACCATCGTCTGGCGTACGACACGAAACGAGAGCGCCGGCCAGGTGACCGACATCTGGACCGCCCCGATCACCGGCGGCGAAGCGACCCTGCGCGCGAGCACACCATCCGGCGGACCCGTCGACGACCCGGAGCTACTCACATCGTCGTCGGCCCTGGTCAGCACGGACTCCTTCGAAGGACTGTCCGTCGCAGGCGACAACATCTACTGGTCCACCACGAACGCCGGCCTCTGGCGACTCCCCCTGACCGGCGACACCCCTCCGGCCCCCGTCCCCGAAACCGCCGGATACCACCTGCTCTCCTACCCCTGGATAGGCAAGCCCGACCTCTTCGGCAGACCCAAGCGAGAGGCCCCCGCCCCCGTCTTCGGCAAACTACTGAACGTCGAAACCGGCGAAACCAGAACCGCCGCCGTCCCCCCGGACACCCAATCCTGGACCTGCGGCCTCACCCGCTGCATGGGCCCACTCCCCGGCGACAAGGACGGAATCACCCAGTCAAGAGACGGTTCCGCCCAGCGCAGCCTCCCATCCATGGACACCGCCAGCGCCACCATCGCCCAGGACCGCTTCTCCGTCCTACGCATGCACGGAAAAGACCGCAAAGCCCTGGCCGTCGTACTGGTCGACCTGCAAACCGGCGAAACCGGCCTCGTTGGCCACCGCGACACCCCAACCGGCCTCGCCCGCCACACCCTCACCCACCACAGCGACCTGTACTCCTACTCCCTCAACAACAAACTGATCGTCATCGACCTCCGCGCCATCCACTAACGCCTACGACCACCAGCCGAGCGCTTCATCGGTCGTGGCTCCCGGATGATCCTCGTGCGCTGGCTTCTTGGCCTGGTTAGGGGTGAATGCCGAACGGGCCGAGGATGCCGGCGTCGATTCGTGTGGAGTTGACCATCGTCGCCGCGTTCGCGGGGGTGAAAACGTCGGCTGCGGCGAGTTGGCCGGTGTACTTGGCGATGACGGGAGCGGCGGCCTGTTCGGCGGCGGTGTCGAGGTAGGACTTGAAGATGGCCCAGGCGTTGCCGGTGGGGCCGTACTTGGTGAAGAACGGTGTGGGGTCGAGGGTGTTGAGGGTGTCGCGGGTGCTGATGGCGAGGTCGTGTACGTAGGCGCGTTGCAGGGTGACGTCGGCGCGGGTGCCGAGGCGGCCGAGATGGCCTCCGATCAGGGTTTGCCAGGGAGAGGCGAGGACGGTGTCGTGGGTGGCGATCCACGCGGGGATGTCCTGCGATTCGGCGAGGTTCTTGAACGGTGCCCAGCCGGGGAAGATGACGTCGACGACCATCAGCGTGGCGGCGGATGGAACGTGGATGAAGATGTTGTCGGGACTGTGGTTGGGGCCGTGGTACGACAGGTGCAGCCGCTCGCCGCCTACGCGCAGGTCATAGCTTTCGCTGAACGTGATGGTCGGGAGGGGGCGGTTGTTGTCCCGGGCGGACTTGAGAAGGCGCTTGGTCTCGGAGTGGGCGATGCGGGTAACGCCGCGGCCGAAGATCGATGCGGCGCCGATGTGGTCCGCGTGCGAATGTGAGTAGATCAGGTGGGTCACGCGGCTCGGCCGGTTGCGGGCCGTGGTGACTTCTTCGATGGCCCGCAGGAGGTTCCGGCCGATGGTGGGCGGGGCGTCGACCATGACCACGCCGTCGGTGGTGGTCAGGAACATGGCCTGGTAGAAGCCGTCGGTGACCCAGTACAGGTTGCCGCGTACGTGGCCGACGTAGTATCCGGCCTGGTTGACGGCGGGACCGAACGCGCTGGCCGGGATGGGCGCGTAGTCCGGCAGAGTGCCCGTCGCCGCGCTCTTCGGGACGGCGTGGGCCGCGCCGGGCGAGTTGAGGGCCAGCAGACTGGCCGCGGCCGGGACGGCTGCGACCGTGGAGGCTTGGCGTAGAAAGTTACGACGGTTTAAGTCGCGCGAAGACGTCATGGCATCCTCCAAGATATTTGCGTGTAGAAATACTTATCCCGCCGCAGAGAGACCGTAGGCGGGCCTGGCGATGTCGAGTCATCGCGGTGTTCTGCGACGTTCGCCTCCGTCGGCGACTTCAGTATGGACTCAAATATTTGCGCACGCAAGCAAATGATCGGAGCGATACGGGGGCGACTGTTGAGATCGGGCGGTCAGTCGGCGGTGGTCTCGCGAAGTGCGGTCAGGACGCGGGACAGCGCCTGGGTCGTCGTGCGCATCTCGCTCTTGGTGATGTGATCGAGGACCAGCGACCGTACGCGGGCGACGTGGCCGGGGTAGGCGGCGGTCAGCACGGCGAGTCCTTCGGGAGTGATGGCGGCGATGGCGCTGCGGGCGTCCTGTTCGCACCTGCGCCGGGTCACCAGCGAACGGCGTACGAGATCGTCGACGACGCGGCTCATCCGGCTGCGGGATAGGGCGGTCGCCTCGGCGAGTTCGCCCATGCGCAGTTCGCCGGACGGCGCCTCGGAGAGGGCGACCAGGACGGAGTAGTCGGTCATGCCGACTCTGGCCTCCCGGTCGAAGTGCTCGTCCAGGACGCGTGGGAGTCGCAGGAGGAGTTCAACGAGGGAGCGCCAGAAGAGTTCCTCGTCGCCGTCCAGTCCGGGCACCGGCGTTGTCATCCGATCAGCCTATTGGCTGAGGTTGCGTCCGGTCGCAACTATCTGGTGTCAGGTGTAGAGGGAGGTCGCGCCGTTCCACAGGGCGCCGGGGTTGAGGCGTTCGGGGAAGCGTTCGAGCATGGCGCGGAAGAAGTCGAGGGCGGTCGTGTACCGCGGGAGCAGTTCGTCGGCCGCGTCGAGGTACGCGCGGGTCTGCGCGATGGCGCGGTCCGCGTCGTCGTCGAGGTCCTTGTTCTTGTGACCAGCGACGATCAAGCGGGGCCGCAGGTTCTCGACGATGTCGATGGCTTTCCGCCACGCGTCGATCCCGCCGTCCTTCGTCTCGACGAGGAACTGGTGCACGCCGTTGTAGATGACGTCGCCGGCGACGACCAGGTCGAGGTCGGGCACGTGCAGAACACTGGTTTCGTCGGTGTCGCTGTGGCCGACCTCGATGATGGCCAGCTCGTGGCCTTCGAGGTCGAGGCGGTTCCCTGGTGGAGTGGCAGCCGTGACGGGCGAGTCGGGGATCTGGCCCGGCAGGAGTCTGTCCCAGAAGACCTCGCGGATGGCGACGTTGCGCCGCATCTGCTCGATCGTGCCGGCGGAGGCGACGACCTGGGCTCCGAAGCGCTGGGCGAGCAGATCGGCGGTGAACCAGTGATCGCCGTGACCGTGGGTGACGAAGATGTGGGTGACGTTCTTGCCGCTCGCCTCGATCCAGGAGCCGACCACGTCGGCCTGTGCCCGGGTCATCGGCGGGTCGATGAGGACGGCGTCCCTTTCGCCGTGGATCAATGTGATCGACAGGGGCGAGAACATCCGGCGGTCGCCGTTGGGCACCGGTTCACTGACGGCCAGCGGGATGGGGTCGGCTACGAAGGTTTCATAACCAAGGGTCATGTTGATCACGCTTTCCACGAGGACCTGACTTCGTTCTTTGAAGCTAGCATGCTGAGTAGAAATAATGAAGTCAGGGTAAACTCGGGGCATGGATCCCTTGTCGCTGCCCGCCAACCAGTCCTGCCCGATCGCCCGCTCACTGGCCGTGCTCGGTCAGAAGTGGAACCTGCTGCTGTTGCGTGAGGCGTTCTTCGGGCGCACGAAGTATGCGGAGTTCCAGCGCATCGGCGTACCGAGCGGGACTCTCGGCGCGCGGCTTGACGCGCTGGTGGACGCCGGGTTGCTGGAACGGCGCGCGTACCAGGAGAAGGGTGAGCGCACTCGCGACGAGTACGTCCTCGCCGAGGCCGGTCGCGATGTCATGCCCGTTCTCGCCGCATTGATCCAGTGGGGCGAGACCCACCTCCCGAAGGAGCGGGGCGCCGACGTCACGTACACCACGACAACGATCGAGGGCAGCCCCGTCCGCCTCGAATTCGTGGATGATCGAGGCACAGCGGTCAGCAGAGACGCCGTCATCATTGCCCGCCAAGCGCGAACCGCCACGGCTTCGGGGTAATCGCGAGAAAACTGCTCGCGAAGCCCATGGGAGGGTGCGGCTTATGGCACCCCGATATCAGATCCGTGCCGACTACGACGCTTGCACGATTGTGGTCTACCAGGCGTACTCGCCTGCCATCGCTGACGCGGCGTTACAGGCGGGCCGCCTCGTCGCTCCGTTCTCAGGCATACGGAGAAACGCTCGCATCGCAGTCGGGCGAGTCTGGTTGATCTCAAGGCGCGGCACGACAGCGGCCGGGCGGCACTGATCTCTCAGCACGCGACGATGGAAGCAGATCGGAAGATCGCGGATGCCCTGAGCGCTCGTGTTGAGGCTGAACGCGGATATCCGGATGATGACGACGGCCTCGCCGGCGCGCGGGTTCCCGCAGGCTAATGGCACGTTAAGGGCACGAACGCCGCTTCCCGAGATCAGGGAGGCGGCGTTTTGGCTGGTGGAGCCTAGGAGATTCGAACTCCTGACATCCTGCTTGCAAAGCAGGCGCTCTGCCAGCTGAGCTAAGGCCCCCGCAAAACAGTTCGTGACCTGCGGTAATGGTGTTGATCACGAAGCTGTCTGGCTTGTACACCGTAGCAACAGCCTAGGCTTCGCGCCACTCGGTATCGCAGTGCGGGTGTGCGGTCGTGTCGGGGTCGCAGTTGGGCGGTGAGGGTGGGTATGTGGGGGCTATGGAGCAGAGGGAAGCTCGGGAGCGGTTTCTGAGGGCTCGGGCTGGGGTGTTGGGTACGGGGGGTTCGGACGATGGGCCGCATCTTGTGCCGATTGTGTTTGTGGTGGAGGGGGATGTGATCGCGTTTGCGGTCGATCACAAGCCGAAGCGTACGAAGGATCTTCGGAGGTTGCGGAACATCGCGAGGGATGACCGGGTGTGCGTGCTGGTGGATCACTATGAGGAGGATTGGACGCGGCTCTGGTGGGTGAGGGCGGATGGGCGGGCCGGGGTTGTCGAGGATGCGGGGGTACAGGAGGAGTGGATCGGGCGGCTTGTGGAGCGGTACGAGCAGTATCGGGAGCAGCGTCCTGAGGGGCCCGTTGTGGCGATCAGTGTGGAGCGTTGGCGGGGGTGGTCCTACCAAGCTCTCGACGAGTAAACGATTGCGCAGATGTCTTACGCCCTCGATGGGCGAACGATCCGATGGATGGCATCTAGCCCCCGACAGTAAACGGCATGCGGACGGGCGGATGACCCTGCAGGCAGGAGACAGTCTGCAGGGATGATCCCTGAAGGCCAACAGCGGGCCGGAGACGCTTGGCCTCTGAATGCCGCGCGCGGACGACGCGGACGGCTGCGGGCCGGAGACCGTTGATCGCCGAAGGTCGTTGGCGGACCCGCGCGGACAGCTGTCGACCAGAGGCGGTTGGTCTGGAGGCCGTTAGCGGATGGCGGGGACGGCTTGTTGGCCGAGGATGAGGGTGGGGAAGTCGGCGATGGAGTCGAGGATGTGGGTGGCGCCGCCGCCGAGGAGGCGTTCGCGGCTGTGGACGCCGGTGAGGACGCCCGCGACGACGGAGGCGCCGGCGCGGCGGCCGGTGATCATGTCGTTTTCGGAGTCGCCGGCGACGGCGACCTGGCGGACGTCGTCGATGCCCAGTTTGAGGACGGCGGAGAGCACCAGGTCGGGGTGGGGGCGGCCGCGGCCCGCGTCTTCGGGGCAGAGGGCGAGGTCGAGTTTGTCGTGCCAGCCCAGGGCGGAGAGGATCCGGCTGAGGGTGCCCCGGCTGAAGCCGGTGATGAGGGCGATCTGGATGTCGGCGGCGCGGAGTTTGTCGAGGGCTTCGACGGTTCCGGGGAGGGGGATGAGGCCGGTGCGCTCGATGGCGCCCTCGTACGACCGTTCGAAGGTCAGATTGGCTGCCTGCGCCCGCGCTTCGTTGTCCGGAAAAATCCCGCGAAAGACGTCGATCTTGGGACAGCCCCGGGACCGGTGGACGTGGACCATGGCCCGCGCGTACGCACTGGTCCCGGGGACGATGCCCTGGGTGGCGATCGCTTCGGCGAACGCGCGTTCGACCATGGCGACGTCGCCGATCGTGGTGCCCGCCAAGTCCAGGCAGGCCAGCCTGACGGTGGTCATACCCGCACCTTCGCCACGATCAAGCAAAACCCATCTCCGGACGGTCGTCAGTTCTCGCTGCCGGTCGCCTCGGTCCACAGGTCCAGTTCGGCGCGGTCGGACTGCACCTTACGCCAGACCAGCAGCCCCCCAATAGCGATAAGCGCCAGAACGAGCAGCTTCTTCATGGTGTGACCCCACTTCCCAACGGTCTCACCAGCCGGGTGAGACAACGCCCGGTTCCAACTAGGTTCCCGCCAGCCTAGCAAGGGTTCGGTGCACGGCCGGGGTTGCTCGATAACCGGTTGTACCTAATCTGGCGATAGTGAACCACTCGTTGGGGTCATCCGCCCAGTTCTTTTAGGTAGTAACCCATCCAACTGGTCTTATCTCGGACAGGTTTCGGGCGAATGCCGTACTGCCGTGACTTAGCTCTGAGCGAACCTTAGGGCAGCGGGGCCGCGAGTCTGACCGTGGTGCCGGTGGAGCTGGTCTGGATGGTGGTGTGGGTGAGGCGGCGCATCAGCCAGAGGCCGCGGCCGCCGAGCGGGGTGTGTTCGGCCAGCTCATCGGAGATCAGCGTGTGGTACGGGATGCCCGGCCCGCTGTCCCGCACCTCGCAGCAGAACTGCCCGGACTCCTCCCAGATGGCGATGCTGCGGGGCCCGAGGCCGTATTTGACGGCGTTGGTGACGGCCTCGTGGACGGCCAGCACGTAGTCTTCGAGGGCGGCGCCGATCAGGCCGGCCGCGTGCGCGGCGCGTTGCACGAGGTGGCGGACATGCGTGATCGCGTTCTGGTCGAACTCCAGACTCAGCAGGATGCCTGTCACAGTGCTCGCCGCCTTTCCACGCTGTTCTGCCACTACCCGCGAAACGGGTGGTGGCACACGTGTGACGGAAGTTGGAGTCTCAGCTGATCTGCTCGCCGATCTCGGCGATCTCCGCACGCTGCTCTCTGACAATGCGGCGGGCGAGGTCGCCGGTGGGTGGGTGATCGCCGGTGGCCACCGCGACCTGAGCGATCATGACGCCGGTGTTGAGGTGTCTGCTGAGGGTGCTGAGCCACATGCGGTCGAACTCCTCGCCGGTCCGGCTCTGGAGTGCGGTGTAGTCGTCCGCGGTCACACTGCCCGGCATTTGGTATTTGGCATCTTTTGGCACTGGCATGTTCCACATGTGAAGCCAGGTGTTCATCACGTCGATCTCGGTACGCTCGTCGACCTTGAGCTTGGCGGCGAGCGCGGTGACGTACGCGTTGGTGCTGCGGCCTTTGACCATGTCCGCGAGTTTCAGCGTCTGCCGGTGATGAGTGATCATCTCCAGCGAGAACCGCACGTCCGGGTCCTGAGTGTCGGCAGTGGCCGAGCAGCCGGCAGCCAGGAACGCCGCGAACGCCAGAACTCTCACCCAACGCATCTTCCGCCTCCTCGCGGGGAGGTACGCGGCGAGGAGGGCTCGGGTTCAACGGAATCGGCGCTCGGCGCCCTCTTTGAACTCGGCGTCGTAGGCCTCCTCGCCGAGGCCGGCGCGGACCATGGCGGTGATCCGGTCCACGTCCACCCGCTCGGCGGGCGCGAGCGGCGTCTCCTTCTCGGTACGGACCCGCGCCGCCGCCCCGAGCAGCCGCGCGGCCTGCCCGTGCTCGCCCGCCGCCGCGAGGGCTCCCGCCAGGCCTTCAGCGACGAGCGCGTGCTCACGGGGCGCGTCGAAGGTGAGCGCCGTGGTGAACGCCCGCCGGTGCAGCTCCACCGCCTCGGTCAGGGCGCCGCGCTGCCCGGCCGCGAAGCCCAGCTCGGCCAGGACCATCGGCAGGTGCGGAGGCGGGTTGGCCTCGTCGATCGGGCTGGTACGGGCCAGCACGCCGCGCAGATGGGTCTCCGCCAGCTCGATGAGGCCGTCCTTGCGGGCGGCGAAGCCGAGCGTCATCTCGGCGAAGACCATGCCCGGCACGTGCGCCTGCTCGACGGCCAGCCGGAGCGCGCGTTCGCACAGATGGCGTGACTGCGCATAGTCCCCGCGTTGCAGGGCGATCCAGCCGAGCCAGGACAGCCGGGTCGACACCTCCGTCCACAGGCCGAGCTCCTCGGCGATCACCAGGCCGTCCCGCTGGCGGCGTTCTGCCTCGTCGTAGTCGCCGGTCAGTTCGGCCAGCGCGCCGAGCCAGCCGGTGGCCTCCAGCTGGCCCCAGCGCTCCCCCAGCGCGTTGAAGATCTCGGCGCTGCGCTGGGCGGCGTTCCCGAGTGCGCTCAGGTCGCCGCGAACGTGGGCGAGTTTCGCCTGGACGCTCAGTACGGCCGCTTCGCCCCAGCGGTCGCCGTACTGGCGCATGACCGGCAGGGCCTGGTCGATGAGGTCCGTGGCGACGGCCAGGTCGCCCAGGTCGGTGGCGGTGTAGGCGAGGAACCACTGGGCTCTGGCCTTGCCGGCGGGGTCGCCGTCCAGGAGGGCGAGGGCGGTCTCGCGGCGGGTGGTCTTGTCCGTCGTGTCGCCGTGGAGGAGGGCGATTCCGGCCTGCCAGGCGAGGGCGGTGGCGCGCTCGGCGGATGCCGTACCGGGCTGGGAGAGGCAGGTTTCGAGGGAGCGGCGGGCTTCGGTGAGGCGGCCGCGGAGGAACCAGTACCAGGTCAGGCGGTTGGCCAGGCGGAGGTTGAGGGCGGTGCGGAAGTTGGCGGCCTCCGCGTCGAGGCGGCGGAGCCAGGTGCGCTGGGCGGGGCCGTACAGGTGGGGGTGGGCCTGGTCGGCGAGGTCGGTGTAGTAGGCGCGGTGGCGGTCCAGGAGTTCGTCGTATTCGCCGGCTTCGCGCATGCGGTCCACGCAGTACGCGGCGACGGATTCGAGCAGCCGGTAGCGCGGGCCTTCGGGGCCGTGGGCGACGGTGACAAGGGAGCGGTCGACCAGGCGGGACAGGAGGTCGAGCACGTCGGGCACGGCGCAGACGGCTTCGGCGGCGTCGAGGGTGCAGCCGTCGGCGTGGATGGCCAGCCGCCGCAGGACGATCCGCTCGGGGTCGCCGAGCAGCTCCCAGCTCCAGTCGATCATGGCGGTGAGGGTCTGCTGGCGGGGCGGCGCGCCGCGATGGCCGGTGGCGAGCAGGCGGAACCGGTCGTCCAGACGGGCCACCAGGCCGTGTACGCCGAGCGCGCGGACCCGGGTGGCGGCCAGTTCCAGCGCCAGCGGGATGCCGTCGAGGCGGCGGCAGAGCATGGCGACCGCGGGGGCGGTGTCGGTGTCGAGCGTGAAATCCCGGGCAGCGGCCTTGGCCCGGGTGACGAACAGCCGGACCGCGCTGGACTGGTCGAGGGTGGCGAGGTCGGCGGTGGGGGAGGGAACGTCCAGCGGAGGCACGCTCCAGACCGATTCGCCGGGCAGCGCGAGGGCCTCCTGGCTGGTGGCGAGGATCCGCAGCTTGGGCGCCTGCCGCAGCAGGGTGTCGGCCAGTTTCGCGACGTCGTCGATGACGTGTTCGCAGTTGTCCAGCACGAGCATCAGGTTCCGGGAGCGGAGCGCGCCGGCGAGCCGGTCGGCGCCGCCGGTGTCCTGGATCTCCAGCGCGGCCATGATCGCCTCGGCCAGGCCGGATCCGCTCAATGCGGCCAGTTCGACCAGCCAGACGCCGTCGGGAAAGATCATCCCGCGGGCGGTCTCCAGGGCCAGGCGCGTCTTGCCGACGCCGCCGGAGCCGGTGAGCGTGACCAGTCTGCTCTTTTCCAGGAGGGTACGGACCTCGGCGACCGCCTCCTCCCGGCCGATCAGGTCTCCGAGGGGTTCCGGCAGGTTCGTACGGATCGTCGTGGCCGTGCTCAGCGCCGGATCCTGGTGGAGGATCGCCTGATAAAGCGCGACCAGGTCGGGGCTGGGGTCCAGGCCCAGCTCGTCGGCCAACCGGTCACGCAGGTCGGCGTAGTCGGCGAGCGCCTCGCTCTGGCGTCCTGCCAGGTAGAGGGCGCGGATGTGGGCGGCGCGCAGGCGTTCCCTGAGCGGGTGGCGGGCGGTCAGCTCGGCCAGCTCGCCCGCGAGCAGGCTGTGTTCGCCCAGTTCCAGCCGGGCCTCGGCCCACTGTTCGAGCGCCGCGAGCCGCTGCTCGTCGAGGCGGGCGATCGCGGGGGCGGTGAACTCCTCGTCGGCGAAGTCGGCGTAAGCCGTACCGCGCCAGAGGGCGAGAGCGTCGGTGAGCAGGGCTGCGGCGGCGCGCGGGTCGGCGGTTTCCCGGGCTTCTGCGGTCAGCTGGGCGAACCGTGCGGCGTCGACCGCTTCCGGGCCGGTACGGAGGGCATAGCCCGGCGGGATGGACACGACCAGATCGCGGGCGCCTGGTTCGGCTTCGTCCAGGGCTCGGCGGAGCTGGGACACCTTGACCTGAAGCGCCCCCGCCGGATTGGCCGGCGCGTCGTCCCCCCACAGATCGTCCACCAGACGGTCGGCCGACACCGTGCGGCCTTCGTGAACGAGCAGGTCAGCGAGGAGAGCGCGGACCTTCAGACCAGGGATCGGCACCGCGCGCCCGTCCGCCGTCCACACCGCGAGTGGCCCCAGCACCCCAAAGCGCATGCCGCCACGCTAGCGGCTTACGGCACCGGCCGCCTGACCGTAAGGGGACGAGAAGGAGACCGTAAGACACCCCTGGCAGATTCGCAGGTGTCAGAAAGGAGGCGGACATGACGGACAAACTGAGGTTCGCGATCATCATCGCGAGCACCCGGACCGGGCGGTTCGGTCCCACGGTGGCCGGCTGGGTGCTCTCCCGGGCCTGGCGCCGGGCCGACCTGGAACTGGACCTGATCGACCTGGCCGAGACGGCCCTCCCGGACACGCTCGGCGACCAGGACGACCCGCTCCCCGACCCGGTACGGCGCCTCGCCCCCCGCCTGGCCGCCGCCGACGCCTTCCTGGTCGTTACCCCTGAATACAACAGAAGCTTCCCGGCTCCGCTCAAGACAGCCATCGACTGGTTCTACGCGGAGTGGCACGCCAAACCGGTCACCTTCATCTCGTACGGCCGGGAGTCCGGCGGACGCCACGCCACCGCTCAACTCCGGCAGATCTTCACCGAACTGCACGCGGTGGCCATCCGCGACGAAGTCGCCCTGGCCTGCTACTGGGAGCAGTTCGCGGCCGACGGCACCTGGCCCAAGCCCACGTCACCCTGCAACGCCGCGCTGAAGACCACGCTGGACCAGCTGTCCTGGTGGGCCCACGCGCTGCGGGAAGCCCGAGCCAAAAACCCTTACCTCGCCTAGGAGCGAATCATGCGCAAGATCATCACTTCCACGTTCGTGTCCCTCGACGGCTTCATCGACAACCCGCACCTGTGGTCGCTGAACTACTGGAACGACGAAGCCGCCCGGGTCGCCCTGGATCAGCTGCTCGGCAGCGACATCCTGCTGATGGGCCGGGCCACGTACGACGGCTTCGCGGACTCCTGGCCGAACCGGTCCGGGGACCCCTTCTCCGACCACATCAACGCGATGGACAAGTACGTGGTCACCTCCACCCTGGAGAAGGCGGACTGGGACAACACGACGATCATCCCGGGCGACGATCTGGTCGCCGAGGTGACCCGCCTGAAGGAGCAGGACGGCGGCGACATCCTGATCTACGGCTGCGGCCGGCTGACCGACGCGCTGCGGGAGAACGGCCTGCTCGACGAGTACCGCCTGTGGATTCACCCGGTCGTGATCGGGGAGGGGCAGCGCGTGTTCGCGGAGGGGACCAAGGCCACGTTCACCCTGGCCGGTAGCGAGACTTTCGAGTCCGGCGTCACGATTCTCACTTACAAGCCCGTTTGAGAGGTACAGGACGATGACTGATCTGCAGAAGAACGTTCAGGCCACCCTCGACGAGCTTGTCGAATCCGGGACCGAACGGGGCATCCAGGTGGCCGTCTACCGCGGCGGCGAACTGGTGGTGGACGCGGCGGCCGGGGTCGCCGACCCGGAGACCGGCCGTGAGGTCACCTCCGGCACCGTGTTCTACAACTTCTCGATCGGCAAGGGCGCGGCGTCCACGGTGCTGCACGTGCTCGCGGAGCGCGGCCTGCTCACCTACGACACCCCGGTCGCCGACCTCTGGCCCGAGTTCGCCGCCCACGGCAAGGGCAACGTCACGGTACGGCAGGCGCTCAACCACACCGCCGGCGTGCCCGGCATCCCGGTGGACAGCACCCCCGAGGACGTCTGCGACTGGGACAAGATGTGCGCGGCCCTCGCCGACCAGGAGCTGTGGTGGGAGCCTGGCACCCAGACCGGCTACCACGCCTACAGCTTCGGCTACCTCGTCGGCGAGATCGTCCGCCGGGCCACGGGGAAGCCGATCTCGCAGGTGCTGCGGGAGGAGGTGGCCGAGCCGCTCGGCATCGCCGACGAGATCTACTTCGGGATGCCGGTCTCCGAGCACGGACGGCTGGCGGTGCTGGAGGACGTGCCGATGACCGCCGACTGGGCCGGGGACATGCCCGCCGACCTGCCGATGTTCAAGGCCGGGCCGATGGCGCTGTTCCCGTCGGCGGCGCTCGGGAACCGTACGGACGTGCTGGCGGCCGACATCCCCGCCGGGGGCAAGACCTCGGCACGGGCGGTCGCCCGGATGTACGCGGCGCTGCTCGGCGAGGTCGACGGGGTCCGCCTGATCTCGCCGGAGCGCCTCCGGGAGGTCTCCGCGGTGTCGTTCACCGGGATCGACCAGGTCTTCGGCAATCCGGCCACCTGGGGACTGGGATTCGCGATCGGCCGTCCCGGCTCGGACGCGGAGACCACGCCCACGGTGTTCGGGATGCCGGGCGCGGGCGGCAGCGCCGCGTACGCGGACACGGCGACCGGGATCACGGTGGCGGTCACCAAGAACAAGCTGAGCGGCGACTTCGCCACAGCCACCCGGATCAGCGAATTGATCGGGTGACTTGATATTGGTTTGGGCCAGACCCGTTGGGTCTGGCCCTTTTCGCGTCTTTTTCCATCAGGTAAACATTGAAATTTCTACTAACAAGAGACTTGTCACCTGGCATGGTGTCAGTGTGAAGAAGGGTTACGGGCAGCACTGCCCGATCGCTTTGGGCGCGGAAGTATTCGCCGAACGCTGGACACCCATCATTCTCCGCAACCTCATGGTGGGCTGCCACCGCTTCAGCGCGATCCTGGAAGGGGCCCCTGGCCTGCCCCGGAGCGTGCTCTCCCAGCGCCTGCGCCGGCTGGAGCGGGACGGCGTGGTCGAACGGCACGACCAGGAGTACCACCTGACCGAATCCGGCAGGGAGCTCACCGACGTCTGCCTGGCGCTGGGTACCTGGGGCGCCCGGTGGCGGGAGCCCCAGCCGTCGCTTCATGATCCGTACCTGGTGCTCTGGACGATGTCGCACCTGATCGAGCCCGCTCTGCTGCCCCGGCCGAGGGTCGTGCTCCGCGTGGACCTGACCGACCGCCCCGAGCGGTACTGGCTGCTGCTGTCCGTCTCCGGCAACGAGGTGTGCCGGGAGAATCCCGGTTTCGAGGAGGACGGGGTCCTCACCGCCGACACCGGGTGGCTGCTCCGCTGGGAGTCCGGGACGGTCGCGCCGGCCGGGGCCACGCTGGACGGCCCGCCGTGGCTGGCCCCGGCCCTGGCCGCCTGGTCGGGACTGACGCCGCTGGACCGGCGGGTCCCCTCGGGGTGAGGCCCCGGAATTGTCGGTGGCGTGTGGCAGCGTGTGGCCGTGGCTCAACCGTTGAAAGAAATGATCAATTCGGAGTCCGTGGGTGTGCTCGCGGATGGCGTCGCGGCCGTGTGGGCGCCTTTTTCGCGCGGCGGATTCGTGCGGGCCGCGCTGGCGGGGCTGGCCAGGCTGGAATTGAAGGATCGGGTGCGGCATGTCGCGCGGGCGCTGCACGACGCCCTGCCGCTGCCATTTCCGGCCGCCGCGGAAGTGATCAGAGAAAGCGCCCTGAAGGTCCGGCTGGACATGTGGAGCGGCTGGCCGGCCACCGAGTATGTCGGGGCGCGCGGGGCCGGGCATCTGGACGAGTCCATGGCGACGCTGGCGGTGCTGACGCCGTACTCGACGGGGGAGTTCGCCGTGCGGCCCCTGCTCGAACGCCACGAGATGGACGCGCTGAAGGTCATGTACGGCTGGGCCTACTCCCCTGACGAACATCTGCGCCGGCTGGCCTCGGAGGGCACCAGGCCGCGGTTGCCGTGGGGATCCCGGGTGCCCTGGCTGATGGAACCGGGCCCGGCCATCCCGATCCTGGACGCGCTCCGCGACGACCCCAGTGAGTACGTGCGCCGGTCGGTCGCCAACCACGTCAACGACATCGCCAAGGACCATCCGGACACCGCGGTCGATCTGCTCGCGCGGTGGCGGGAGAGCGGCGGCTCCCACGTCGAGCGGGTGCTGCGCCACGCCTCCCGGGGACTGCTCAAGTCCGGCCATCCCCGGGCGCTGTCCCTGATGGGCGCCGTGCCCGGGAGCGGCACGGTCAACGATCTCGCCCTGGAGAGCGACCAGGTGGCGATCGGGGAACGACTGCACTTCTCCGTGACTCTCACCGCGGACCATCCGGGTCCGCTGGTGTTGAAATACGCGATCCGGCGGGACGGCTCGCATCGGGTCTTCCATCTGGCCGACCGCCCGGCGGCGCAACCCGGCCAGCTGATCACCGTGAACAAGTCCCACTCGTTCCGCCCGGTCACCACCAGGAACGAGCCGCCGGGACCGCGCACGTTGGAGATCGTCGTCAACGGCACGGTCCGGGCCAGCGCGCCCTTCGTCCTGCGGTGAGCCCGCTCAGACTCCGGCGGAGGCCAGCGGGCGCCGGTTCTCGGGCATGCCGGGAGCCTTCTGCCAGTGCGGCCGGGGGCGCACGCCCTGGAGGCGGACCCACAGGGACAGGCACAGGAGGGGGATGCAGGTCGCGGTGAGGAAGCTGACCACGGTGAGATGGTGAGTGCTCTCCACGCGGCCGGCGCTGACCAGGACCGCCGCGAACTGAGCGACGATCATGACGGGAACGAGCATGGCGACGGTGCCGACCGCCTTCCTGCGCGGCCTCAGCCCCCGCCGCCGCGTCACGGAGCGGCCCGCGGCGAACGTGACGATCCAGAGGATCACCAGGAGGGCGGGAGCGGCGCGGAATGTCCCCCACAGCCAGCTGTACACGGCTATGCGGTGTTCCCGCGCGCCGGGGTGGTGCCCGGCCTCGGGCGGATAGGAGCCGAGATGGTCGGCCGACAGGCGGCCGATGCCTTCCAGGCCCCAGCCGAGGGCCCGGATGACATGGGCGGGATGGGAAAGGTAGAAGCGCGCGATGGCGGTGTTCGTCACCGTCGCGTTGAAGACCGCGTTCAGCGCGGGCGGGAGGCTGATGACGGTGCCGTCTCCGTCGGAGAGTTCGCTGATCGCGAGTGCGGCCTGGGGGTCGAATCCGAGTCCCTGGAGGTCCTTGGCGGCGCCGGGGTTGTCGTACAGGATCGAGCCGAAGACGAGGGCCTGCCGGGCCGCGGCCATCTGGCGCTCCGGTTGCGAGGCCAGGTGGAACGACGCCATGGCGATCACCGCGAGGCTCAGCACGATCCCGGGGGTTCGCCGCAGCGCCGTCCACCACGCCCCGCGCCGCCACCGCTGGCCGCGGACCGGCCGCCACAGCAGCGCCAGGCACACCGGCACGACCAGCGCGACCGTCTGCACCTGGGCTCCGATCGTCACCAGGGCGACGGCCGTCACCAGCGACAGGCGCAGCACGGTCACGCCGCGCCCCAGCCAGAGCAGGGCGGCCAGCAGGAACCCGGCCCCCAGCAGGGCGACCGGTTCGGTGTGCGGCGAGACGAAGAACCCGGCGAAGGCGGCGTCCGCGTACACCAGCCCGATCGTGCTCGCCACTGCCGCCCGGATCCACCACCGGCCCGGCAGCAGCCCGGCCAGCAGGGCGACGATCACCCCGACGAGGATCGCGCAGATGACACCCAGCCCTCGGGTGTCGACGTCCCCGGGCAGCCACAGCAGCCTGTTGATCGACTTCTCCAGCCAGATCATGGCCAGCTGGGTCGAACGATAGGGCTCGCAGGTCTCCCCGAACCAGGGATGCGACTCCCAGGTCGTGAAGACGTAGTCCGCGCCGTCCACACCCCACGGCCGGGAATTGGCGAGCCCGAACCCGCAGAGCAGCTTCTGGCCGCCGCCCTGGTCCGCGACCCCCACCGGCCCGCCGGTGAACAGCCGCGCCAGCATGACCCCGGCCCAGAGCAGGCCGGTCACCACAGCGGTCTTCACGAACGTTCCTCCCGCCGCACGATCATTTTGGGGAACCTGCGCCCGGAGTTCACCGCAGGCCCCCGCGCAGGGTGGTCGTGGTCACCGCGCCGTCCTCGTGGCGCAGCCAGCACTCGGCCTGGTGATCGTTGATCGGTACCGGAGTCACGTTCAGGCCGGCCAGCGGCCCCCCGGTGTAGGCGCGGGCGTTCACCCGGCACTGGCGTCGCCACTGCCGCTTGGTGTTGTCCTCGGTGTACAGGTAGGCCGGCGGTTCCACCCACTCCTGGTCGTGGGGAAGGGCACAGACGACGTCCTGGGTTTCGAGGCGGCAGCGCCGTACGGCCACGGATTGGCGGGTGCCCATGATGCCCCGCAGAGGCGTGGTGACCTCGGGGGCGTCATCGGGGTTGAGGGCCGGGACGAACAGATCGCAGCGCAGGATGCGGTTTCCCGCCGCCCATTCGGTGCGGGTCGGGAACTTCGCCCAGATCTCGATGCCCCACTGGGCGTCCCGCGCCCGCGCGCCCAGATACGGACGCACCGGGCGGTAGTCGCAGGCCGCGCGCAGCCGGTCGGGACTGGGCCGGACCGGCTCGGCGGCCAGCGAACCGGAGACCTTGGTCAGCAGGTAGGTCTCCGTCTGATGGGGGTGGGTGCACGGCACCGGCGGGGCCACGTCGCTGACGTGGTAAAGCTCCTCCGGCTGCGACATGCGATGGCAGGAGCCCACCGCCATCGTCGAACTCGGCCGGCCCACGGCGGACGCCTGAGGCAGACCGCAGGACGCGGTGAGTCCGGCCATCAGGTACGCGAGCACGACACGAAGCGCCATCGTTGCCCCCTTCGAATGGACGTCGCCGCACGTTAACGGCTGGGCGACGGCGGTCGCGGGGGACGCGCCCCGGTCTCCTCCTCTGGAGTGAGCGCACCCGGTCGTGGGCGGGGGCGCGGGTCATGGGCGTACTACGGTCCGTGCAGTCGAGTATCCGGGGGGCGCGCATGACCTTTCAGTCCATCCAACGGGTTCTGGTGCTGGCGGCCTTGGCTGTGCTGCTGGTGCTGGTCCTGACCAAGGAGTCGGTCCTGCGCGGCTGGGAGGCGGTGATCGCCAGTACGGTCGTCTCGGTCAGCGCGGCCACCGAGACCGGGGCCAACCCGTTCCTGGCGATCGTGTCGTTCAACCGGGAGACCGGGCATCCGACCGGCCTGCAGATCACGCCGGAGTGCACCTCGGCGTTCCTGATGGTGCCGCTGGTGATCGTCACCGGCCTGCTCATCTGGCTGCGCCGCCAGGGCTCGTTCTGGCCGCTGCTCGGGCTGGCGGTGGCCTCGCTGCTGCTGCTGGCCACCAACCAGGTCCGCATCGTCGCCGTGGTGCTCCTGATCAAGGGCATGGGCTTCTCGTCCGGCTACTACTGGGGGCACACCATCGTCGGTTCGGTCATCAGCATCTTCGGCATCGGGCTGAGCCTGATCAGTTACGCGCTGCTGGCGATCCGCAGCGGGCGCGGAAGGACGGCCGCATGATCGGCAGCCTCAGCTACCTCCTGGGCCTGACCCAGGCGTTCGCGCTGTTCCTCAGCGTCATGTTCATCACGTACGTGCTGACGATCCTGCGGCCGTACGTGCGAAAGAAGCCCGACAAGGCGGGTGATCCCCGGCATTTCCGCTGGCACATCTTCATTCCCTGCCGGGATGAGGAGGCGGTCATCGGGGAGACGCTGCACTACCTGCGGGAGGTCTTCCCGCTGGCCCGGCTCTGGGTGGTGGACGACGCCTCCGAGGACCGTACGGCGGAGATCGTGGCCGGGCTGGCGGCCCGCGACTCGATGATCCACCTGGTCCGGCGCTACCTGCCGGCGGCGCGGACCGGGAAGGGCGAGGCGCTCAACGCCGCGTACACGGCGCTGGACTCCTGGCTGGGTCCGGGTCGGAGCCGGACTGACCAGGTCGTCTGCGTGCTGGACGCCGACGGCAGGCCCGCGCCGAACATGCTGGCGGTGTGCGCCGGCGAGCGGCTGTTCGGCGATCCGTCGATCGGCGCGGTCCAGATCGACGTGTGGATGAGCAACCGCGGGGAACGCACGCCGTTCCCCGGCGCCGGCCGGTTCCGCAACTTCTTCGGGCGCACCCTGGTCCGCATGCAGGACCTGGAGTTCCGCGGCGCGATCTCGGCGATCCAGCTCAGCCGCCGCAAGACGGGCACGGTGGCCATGGGCGGCAACGGCCAGCTCACCCGTCTGAGCGCGCTGGACAAGCTGGCCGCCGACGGGAAACGCCCGTGGGGCGGGTCGCTGCTGGAGGACTTCGAGCTGGGCATCCAGCTGCTGCTGGCGGGGGAGCGCAACGAGTACACCTCGGACACCTGGGTGGAGCAGGAGGGGCTGGCCTCGTTCAAGCGGCTGATCACGCAGCGCACCCGGTGGGGGCAGGGCACGATGCAGTGCGCCAAGTACCTGCCCGAGGTGTGGTGGTCCAGGAACTTCACCGGTCTGGGCGCCCTGGAGGTGCTCTACTACCTGGCGCAGCCGTGGATGCAGCTGTTCGGCACCCTCATCTACCCGATCCCGCTCAGCTTCCTGATCTGGCGGATGGTCGTGGATCCGGCCGGGGTGATGGCGTTCATGGCGGCGGGCGGGTGGATCCTGTTCACCACGTACCTGGCGTTCGGCACCCTGCCGTTCCTGGTGTGGGGGCCCCTCTACTGGTGGCGTTGCGCGCCCGAGATCGGCTTCCTGCGCGGCGTCGGGTACGGCTTCGCCTACGCCCTCTACATCTACAACTTCTACATCACCTCATGGCGGGCGGCCTTCCGCCTGCTCCGCGGACGCAGCGGCTGGGCCAAAACCAGACGCAACAGCGAGACGCACCTGCGCGGCGCGCCCGTCGCCCGGGATTCCTGAAAGCCCAATACGAAAAGGCCCAGACAAATATGTCTGGGCCTTTTCGGTTATCCGGCTTTTCGCATCCGGACCGCGCGGACAATCATCATGCCGCCGACGACCAGGCCCACGGCCAATGCGACCAACAACATGACGGGAAGGCCGGTACCGGGCAGCCGGGGAGTTCCCCAGCCGAATGTGCCCCAGCCGCCACCGCTTCCTCCGTAATACACCCGGGCCTCCAACCGCTTGCGAGGTGACCACCCGAGGGTCACACAGCAAGCGAGAATGACGTTTGGAAACACTCCCCTCTCACTCCATGGGATGAAATTCCGCTGGACGTTCCCGCATCCCCAGCAACCACCCACAAGCCCGGACAGTCCGGTCAGCCGCCTTGCCGTCTCCGAACACACACGGTCTGGGCGTACGGGCCGTGCGGCCGGGCCTGGCCACGTCGAGCACGGCGGCGGCGCTCTTGAAGATGAGTTCCTCGTCGGTGCCGACCAGATGGGTGGACGCGCTGTGCAGCGCCTCGCCGCGCTCGGTGGTCTCCCGCATGATCAGCAGCGGCAGCCGGAGCGAGGCCGCCTCCTCCTGGACCCCGCCCGAGTCGGTGATCACCAGCGAGGCCGTGGTGAGCGTCCGCACGAACTGCTGGTACGGCATCGGGGGCGCGCACTCGATGGTCGGCAGGCCGTACGTCTCCTGCTCGAAGATCTCGCGTACGGCGGGGTTCATGTGCGTGGCGACCAGCAGATCTATGTCCGGATATGTACGGGCAAGCCGGGTGACCACCCGGGCGACCCGGCGCAGTGGCTCCCCCCACGATTCCCGCCGGTGCGCCGTCACCACGACCAGCGGGCGTTCCCGGGGCGTGCCGCCGCCCATGCGGAACAGCGCGTCGATGACCGTGTTGCCCGTCACCACGACCTGCTCCGCCGGTATGCGTTCGGCCAGCAGGTTCTCGGCGGCGCGCGGGGTGGGGGCCAGGTGCAGGGCGGCGAGAGGGGCGATCATCCGCCGGTTCGCCTCCTCCGGGAACGGCAGCGCGTCATAACTGCGCAGTCCCGCCTCCACATGCGCGACCGGAACCCCCGCCAGGTACGCGGCGAGCGCCCCGGCCAGGGCCGACGTCGTGTCGCCCTGCACCAGGACCAGGTCGGGCCGGTGCGCCGCGAACTCGGCGCCGAGCCCGCCGAGCAGGCCGGAGGCCAGGCCGGTCAGGCCGTCAGGGGCGCCAAGGGCGACCCGCCGGTCCACGGCCGCGCCGAACAGGGCGAGCACGTCGTCGACGACCGCGCCGTGCTGGCCGGTGCCGACGACCGCCACCTCGGCCCACGGCTCGGCGTGCAGGGCCTCGACGACCACGCCGAGTTTGATCGCCTCCGGCCGGGTTCCGACCACGGCCGCCACACGCTTACGCAACGTGCCCTCCCGTCTGGCGCGGCCCGACCGGCACGAGCGTGTCGGCCCGGCCGCGGCCGAGCGCCATCGCCACGACGTGCACCCGGTCGCGGGCGCCGGTCTTCCTGAGAATCGCCTTGACGTGGCTTTTCACGGTGTCGATGGAGATGCGCAGGCGCAGGGCGATGGAACGGTTGTCGTAGCCGAGGAGGACCTCGTCCAGGACCTCCCGTTCCCTGGCGCTCAGGCCGAACCGGGCCAGTGAGCTCTCCTCGCCGGACCGCCAGGAGCGGGTGGTGACGCGGTCGTCGATGATCTGCTGGCCGGCGAGCACGCCGTACAGATAGAAGATCAGGTCCTCGGGTGGGGAGATCTTCAGCAGGTAGCCGGCGGCGCCCCAGGTCATCGCCGAGACGGCCACGGCGTCGTCATTGGTGCTGCTGAGCAGCACCGGCAGGGTCGACGGGCTGGCCAGCCGGATCCAGCCGCACAGTTCGAGGCCGCTCTCGCCGCCGATGTCCGTCTCGCACAGCACCAGCTCGGGCTTGTGCGTGAGAATGACGCTCCTGGCCTCGTGCACAGTGGGCACGGCGGCGATGATCCGCAATCGCCCCGACTTCGCGAAAACGATATTTAGTGCTATGTGGGTGAGCTTGGACTCGTCTACTACGACGACACGATATTCCTGCACATTGTCCTCGCGCGAACAGTGAAATATGACCAGTTTGGTCGCATCTAAAACGAATGAGCCAGGAGGGGGCTTCGCTGGTGCCCAATCTAGCGGTACGCCCCTCAGCGCTCAGAATTAACACTCACCCCGAGGAGTGATTAATCGAGCATTGCTCACTCGGAAGAGTGAGCAACGATGGAATATGCGACGTTGCCATTCCCCTTCAGCCATAACCTGGGTGAACATCCGGTTGCGGAAAAACAGCCCAAGGGGATCCAATGAAAAGGTTCTTGAAAAGAGCGTGCATGGCCACGGTGGCGAGCGGAATGTGCGTGCTCATGCTCGCCGACCGCGCCTCGGCGAGCACAGACGTGGAAGCGTACGGCGTGACCGCCACCCTGCCGCTCCTGTCATTCGGCCCCACCCCCTATGCGAATCTGAGCGATCCCAGTGATTCGGTGGCGACCATCGGCACCGGTGGCGGCGCCAACCAGTTCAACGCGAACACGCTCAACGCTTCGGTCCAGCAGGACACCGCGATCGGAACCGAGAGCGCCACCGCGTCGCTGGAGGACCTGAACGCGACGCTCGCCGGCATCGGCATCACCGCCGACGCCCTCACCGCCACCTGCAACGCGACCGCGGGCTCGCCCACCACCGGCTCGGTCAGCCTGACCGGCGCCAATGTCGGAGGGATCGCCGTTGCGGCCAACCCGGCGGTGAACACCGTCATCCAGGTTCCGCCGCTGCTGCCCATCCTGTCGGTCACCCTGAACGAGCAGATCGCGTCGGGCGACCAGTTGACCGTCAACGCCATCCACGTCCGCCTGCTCGCCGGTGTCGGCGACGTGATCATCGGTCACGCCATGTGCGGCCCCGCCACCCTGGACCCGCCGCCGCCGGTGCCGCTGGCCTCGGGCGCCGGCCTCTACCTCGGCCTGGGCCTGGCGGGCGCGACGGCGGCCGGCGTCAACGCCCGCAGGCGCCGCCGGAGCACGGCGGTCTCCTAGACCATCGCTCGCGCTTCCGCGGCTCGCGCTGTCACGGCTCGTGCTTCCGCGGCCCACGCTGTCACGGTTCACGCTGTCACGGTTCACGCTGTCACGGCTCGCGCTTCCGCGGCCCACGCTGTCACGGCTCGCGCTTTCGCGGCTCGTGCTTTCGCGGCCCACGCTGTCACGGTTCACGCTGTCACGGTTCACGCTGTCACGGTTCGTGCTTCCGCGGCTCGCGCTTCCGCGATGAGTTCCTTGCGGTGGCCCTCGGGGTCCGAGGGCCACTACAGGTCTCACACGTTCGCGATTCGCTCACACGCTCCTTCACACATGTGCCGGGCATCGTGGTCGCCAGACAACAAACCCGGATCTTTCGAAGGAGTCCCCCATGGCTGGAAAAGCCGTCATCAGCTTGACCACGGGTCTTGAGGACCCCGAGCGCGTCGCCATCGCCTTCCTCGTGGCCGTCGGCGCGGCGGAGCAGGGCCGACCCACCCTCATGTTCCTCACCAAGGAAGCCACCCGGCTCGCGACCCAGGGCGTCGCCGTCGGGGTCGCCTGCGAGGGCTGTCCGCCGCTCGCCGACCTGGTCGCCCGGTACGAGGCCGCCGGCGGCACCTTCCTCGTCTGCCCGATCTGCTTCGACGCGCGCAAACTCGACAAGGACACCCTCATCAAGAACGCCGAACTGGGCGGGACCGTCCCGATGTGGCAGTGGATCGGCGACGAGGGCGCAACCACCTTCAGCTACTGACACCGGGCGAAACCGCTCCGACGTGGCAGTGTTCCGCACGGAAGGTGCAACCACCTTCAGCTACTGACACCGGGCGATGCGTCCCGACGTGGCAGTGGCTCCACACCGAGGACGCGGCCACCTTCACTGCGCGAGACCGTCCCGACGTGGCGGTGGATCCGTACCGAGGGCGGCTCCCCTTGAATTACTGCCTCGCTGTACGCTCCGGGCCGCCGCCCCCTCCAGGCGGCCCTTCTCCCGATTTTTCGGGATATCGGGGATTCTTCTGAATTTTTGCCAGCTTTTCGGCGACCGTGTGCGCCGGGGCGTGGTCGTGGCTGCCCGAGCGTCCGGGTGTGGACGGGAGCGTTCTGCTGGAACGTTCCTCGTTCAGCCGCGTCTTCGTTTTGCCGCAGGGGCACCAGCTGGTTGTGACGAGTCCGATTCGCTCGATCTCCTGCCAGCGATGGCGGTGGAACAGGCGTAGCCACATGTGCGCATCTCCATGAACATCGAGTCGGCCCAAATAGGGTGACCGGCCGCGAAATCTGACGGATGACACGCTGAGCCCCCGGCTCCAGCAGGCCATACGGTCGTTAGAGAAGGTGTGTGACCTGCCCCCCGGCCGCCTGCTCGTCGACTCCCCCACTACAGCAGGCCCGACTTGCAGTTCACTGCGGGCCGGCTGTGGTCGGGCATGGAATGTCGGTGGCGTGGAGTAGAAGGGAGTCATGGCTAATTTCGTGTTGTTGCCCGGCGGGGGCTCGGGGCCGGGGTACTGGTGGCTCCTCGAGGAGGAACTTCGCCGTCGTGGTCATGGGACCGTGGCGGTGGATCTGCCGTACCAGGACGAGAAGGCCGGGCTGGAGGAGTTGGCGGACGCGGCCGTCCAGGCGATCGGCGACCGGCGCGATCTCGTCGTGGTGGCGCACTCGTTCGGCGGGTTCACCGGGCCACTCATCTGTGAGCGACTCCCGGTCGAGTTGCTGGTGTACGTGGCGGGCATGATCCCGCGGCCGGGGGAGACTCCGGGCGACTGGTGGGAGAACACCGGCCACAAGGCCGCACTCCGGGAAAGCCAGGAGCGTGACGGCGTGGATCCAGACAGCCAGTCTGTGTACGACATGTTCTTCCAGGACGTGCCCCGGGAGATCGCGGATGTGGCGATGACCCATGAGCGGGATCATGCCGATACGTCGATGATCACGCCGTGGCCGGGGCGTACGCATCCGGATGTGCCGACTCGTGCGCTGATCTGCACGGATGACCGTTGTTTCCCGGCGAACTTCATGCGTGAGCTGGTTCGTGACCGGCTCGGGCTGGTCGCCGATGAAATGCCGAGTGGACATTCGCCGATGCTGAGTCGTACCAGCGAACTCGCGGACCGCTTGGAGGGCTTCCTGACCGATCTGTCCAAATAGCTGCTTGGACTCAGGACTCGTCTGCCCGCCGCGGGATCAGAAGTTTGGCCGCGACGACGTAATCGATCTGGACTCGTTTGTAATCCTTCGCAGCGGTCACGTGCTGGTTTACCTTGCCGAGGGCTACGTCCGCGCCGACGTGCAGGCGCAGGAGGTCGAGGACTTCGGCGTCCAGCGAGACTCGGGCGCGGAGGTCCTCGACGGTGAGGTTGATCTCGTCGACCTTGACCTGCGGGATGTCGAGCAGGACATCGGGCTCGGCCCGGTCAGGCAGAACGTCGGGATCGCCCCATTCGCCCAGCGCGCTAGGTTCGTGAGGTTCGCGAGGTTCGCGAGGTTGGTCGTGGGCGACGCTCGACGAGTTCGCCGGGTTTGGGCTTGGCTTCCGCGACTCCTCGGGCATGTCGCACTCCTTACTTCATGACATTTCAGGACTTCGAGGAACCTCCGGATCTGGCCGGCTCGCGGTCCTCGGAGCGTTCTTGCGCCTGGAGCCCTTCCTCGCGCTCGTCGCGGCCTTCCTCGCGCTCGTCGCGGCCTTCCTCACGCTCGTCGCGGCCTCGCTCGGCTCGCTGTTCGCGTCCCTCGCCCTGTTCGCGTCCCTCGCCCTGTTCGCGTCCCTCGCCCTGTTCGCGTCCCTCGCCGGCCGACTCGTCCTGTGCTTCCGGCCTGTCGCGGGTCTCGTCCTTCTTCTCCTCCACGACCTGACCCTCGTGGATCACCCCGCGCCAGCCTTCGATCTCCTCCGGATGCAGCATCGCCTGCGTCATCACATGACGTCTGAAGTGCTTGAACTCCAGGCGGGCTCGGCGTCCCTGCGCCCTCCACAGGTTCCCCGTACGCTCGAACAAACCCTGCGGGTGGTACTCCAGCACGAGCGCGACGCGGGTGAGGTTCGAGCCGAGCGGTTCGAAGGTCACCGCTCCGTCGACGTAGCCCTTCTTGCCCTGCGACCGCCAGATGATCCGCTTGTCCGGCTCCTGTTCGATGATGTCCGACTTCCAGATCCGGTGGGACCAGAAGATCTGGGCCTTCCAGGTGACCTGTTCGTCGGATTCCTGCTTGACGTGCTCCACCTTCTTCATGAAGGTCGGGAAGTCCTCGAACCGGGTCCACTGGTTGTAGACGACGTCGACCGGGGCTCCGACGTCGAGGGTCTCGACGATGTTGATCGCCCGGGTCTTGTCGCCTCCGGACTTGCCGCCTCCCCCGCCGGTCAGCCCCAGGGCCTGCGCGCCGCCTTTGACCAGTTGTCCCAGGCCCTTGGCCGCCGTTCCTGCTCCCTTGAACATCTGCCCGAGCCGCCGGACACGACCGAGAGCGGGCGCAGAGGGACCGGCGCCCCCATCGGCCTGCCCCTTGCCCCCGCTCTCGGCGTACTCGGTCAGCCGTCCGGTCAGCGAGGTCACCTTGCCGGTCACCGAGCCCAGCGCCCGCTGCCCGAGTGCCTCCATCAGGCCGGTCACCTCGTGCCCGAGCCTGTTGAGCGGCAGCGCCTGCGTGGTCTCCTTGACCGGCTCGCTCTTCACGTCCTGTGTCATCCCGGTCACCCCGATACCCGAAGCTCGGACTCCGTCCGCCGGTCGCCCGTCCCGGCGTCCTCCCGCGTCTTCGATTCCGCTTCTTCCTCGGGCGCCTTCCGGCCGTCGCCCTTCTCCCGACGTCCACCGACGACCTTGGTCACGGTCCTCGCCGGACCGCCGGCCTGCTCGGTCACGGTCTCGGCGGCCTGCTTCGCGGTGCCACCGGCCGCTTTGGTCACGGTTTCCGCGGTCTCCGTACCCTTCGCGGCTGCTGCCTTGAGCTGTTCCTCCGGGTGCCGCAGCATCTCGGCCCGGCTGTGGATCTTGTCGCTGAGTGCGTTGATCTGCTTGCTGGTGGCCGCCACCGCCGCGGTACGCCCCGCCTCCCGCAGATCGTGGCGGAGCCGGCCGGTAAGCTCGTTGAGTTCCGGCGAGTCGAGGACCTTGAGGCCCTGCTCCAGCAGTTTGCCCTTGTGGGCCCGCAACTGGCCGGCCGCTCCTGCCATCGCCAGGCTCACGGCCGTCTTCAGCTTGTGATTCCGTCCGAGGTAGTACCCCACGGCCACCGCCAGCGCCACCTTGACGCGACTTGTCATGATTCCTCCTCCCAGCAGCGGCTCCGGCTCCCGGCACAGATCGGGCGCACACGCCACCTAGAAGAGATCGGCATTGCGCTGATCCTTCTTTACTCACCGCCATGCCCACTAAGCAGACATAAGAACATAAACGACCATAAAGGGGATATAGATCCTCGGTATCCGCCTTAGCCCTATGATCGGCCGTATAACCCTTTACTTCTTTGGGTGGAATTGAGGAGAAAGTCATGGACGAGCTTGCGCGAGTTCCCCGGGGAATCGACTCGTCGAAGCCGAGCTCGGCCCGCGTCTACGACTACCTCCTCGGCGGCAAGGACAACTACGCCGTGGACCGCATGGTCGCGGAACGCCTGCTCTCCGTCGCCCCCGACACCCGCTCCGTCGTACGGGCGAACCGCGCATTCCTCGCCCGCGCCATCAGACTGCTCTCCGAACGCGGCGTGTCCCAGTTCATCGACCTCGGCACCGGCATCCCCACCTCCCCGAGCGTGCACGAGGTCGCCCGCGAGACCCACCCCGACGCCAAGGTCGTGTACGTGGACAACGACCCCCTGGTCAAAGTCCACAACGACGCCCTGCTCGCCACCGACGACGGTGTGATCACCCTGGAGGCGGACATCCGCCGCCCCGACGACATCATCGGCCACCCCGACGTGAAGGACCTCATCGACTTCGACCGCCCGGTCGGCGTTCTCCTGGTGGCCGTGCTGCACTTCGTCTCCGACGAGGAGGGCGCGTACCGGATCGTCTCCGGGCTGCGGGACAGGGTCGCCCCGGGCAGCTACTTCGTGCTCTCGCACAGCAGCTCGGAGAGCGAGCCGGAGGTGCTCGCGCAGCTCAAGGCGTCCACGGCCAACAGCCCCGCCCAGTCCACCTTCCGCGACCATGCGGAGATCCTGGACTTCTTCGAGGGTCTGGAGATCGAGGAGCCCGGCCTGGTCCCGGTGCAGCGGTGGCGTCCCGCGATGGACTCCATCAGCAGCCGCCTCATCGTCGAAGGCGCGGTCGCCAGAAAGCCGTAATCAATTTCCGTCCTCCGGACGGCGATGACTTCCACAAGTGCCGTACGTGTGCCACGAAGCGTGCCGGCATGAGCGCTAGCGTCCTGATTGATGCAGGTCAGCGAGGAGAGGCGCCATGCCCGGTAGTGAGATCCGTAGTCTCCTCCATCCTTTCCTGCTTCTCCTGATCTGCGAACGTCCCGCCCACGGGTACGACCTGATCGAACGTCTCGCCCTCTTCGGCGCGGACGACCTGGAACCCGCCCAGATCTACCGGATCCTGCGCGCCCTTGAGCGGGAAGGACTGCTGGCCTCCACCTGGGTGGCGTCGGCGACCGGCCCCGCCCGGCGGCGTTATGAGCTGACCGCGAGCGGTATGGCCGAGTTGCAGAGCTGGATGGCGCGGCTGACCCATCTCGGCCAGGTCGTGGAGGCGTGTCTGGCTCGATGGCGGCAGCTCATGCCGTGTGAAAGCCCTCAGTACCGCAGTCCCTACGTCCTCCCCACGTCATAAGAATTGGAGAGTCCGGTTGTGGACGCTTTCGAGCGGCGCGTGGGCCCTGGTAGCGCCCTGTCCGACGCCGTGGATCAGATCCTGCGCGCCTGTCAGGACATGGCGGGGCGCTTCCGGCAGGGCGGCAAGCTGATCGTGTTCGGCAACGGGGGCTCGGCTACCGATGCCCAGCATGTCGCCGTCGAGTTCGTGCATCCCGTCATAGTCGGCAAGCCGGCCCTTCCCGCCCTTTCGCTGACCAACGATGCCGCCATGGTGACGGGCATCGCCAGAACCGAAGGGCTGGACGACATTTTCGCCGCCCAGCTCCGGCTGCTGGCCTCGCCGGACGACATAGCCGTCGGCATCTCGGCCGCGGGCGACTGCGCCAACGTGCTCCGTGGTCTGGACACCGCGCGAGAACTCGGCCTGTTGACCGTCGCTCTCTTCGGCGGAGCGGAACCCCGGCAGACCGCGGCGGATCACCTCCTGGTCGCCCGGTCCGCGGATCCGCTCATCGTCAAGGAGGTACACGTGACGATCTATCACCTGCTCTGGGAGCTGACGCACGTCTACCTGGAGCAGCCCTCGGCGGTGGCCCGATGACCGAGGAAGAGCGTTACGAAACCTGTGTCACCTGCTCCGACGTGGCGGTTCCGGTACGAGTGATCCGATTGCTGGACGACGGCCTCGCCGTGGCGGAAACCGCGTGCGGCCCGGAGGAGATCAGTGTGGCGCTGGTGGACGCCCGGCCCGGTGACATCGTGCTCGTCCACGCCAAGGAAGCCATCGCCGTACGCCGAGAAGGGGGCGACCATGAGTGAACCCGGCCTGGAGACCCTCTACCCCTTCCTGTACGCGGACACCGGACCCGACTGCCACGACCACCTGCGCCGATCCACCCAGGACAAGATCGCCGAAATCATCACCCTGCGCCAGGAACTGGCCGGTGTGTACGGGCAACGCCTGGCCGCCTGCGCGTACGACATGGCGACCGCTTTCGACCACGGCGCACGCCTTTTCACCTTCGGCAACGGGGGCAGCAGCACCGACGCCCAGGACGTCGCGCAGACGTTCGCCCATCCGCCGGCACCCGCGCGTCCGGTCGCCGCGATCTCCCTGGCTCAGGACGTGGCCGTGCTCACGGCGCTGTCCAACGATGTCGGTTACGACCGAGTTTTCGCCCGCCAACTGGCCGCTCTCGGACGGCACGGCGACGTCGCGGTGGGTCTCTCCACGAGCGGCGGTTCACCCAACGTACTCAACGCCATGGCCGAGGCACGCCGACTGGGCATGCTCACAGTCGGCTTCGTCGGCTACGACGGCGGCAAAATGGCGCAGGACGACCTGGTCGACCATCTGTTCGTGGTGCCGTCCACATCGGTGCATCGCATCCAGGAAGCGCAGACCACGCTTTATCACGTCCTTTGGGAGCTGACCCAGACACGCGGCGACGGGTCCTGACGGAATGCTTCCCGCGCAGCGCATCCGGGTCCGCGTCCAAGGGCTCGTGCAGGGCGTGGGTTTCCGCCCTTTCGTGTACGGCCTCGCCACCGAGTACGGCGTGACCGGCTTCGTCGGCAACGACTCCGGAGGCGTGTTCATCGAGGCGGAAGGCCACCCGCCGGCGCTGGACGGCTTCGTGGCCGGGCTACGACGTCAGGCTCCGCCGTTGGCGCTGGTCGAACACGTGATCATCGAAGTGACCGAGCCGCTCGGGGAGGCGGGCTTCCGGATCGTCCCCAGCGAGGGCGGCGCCCGGCGTGACGCTCTGGTCGCGCCGGACACCGCGACCTGCGACGACTGCCTGGCCGAACTGTCGGACCCGGCTTGCCGCCGCTACCGTCACCCGTTCGCCAACTGCACGAACTGCGGCCCTCGATTCACCATCGTCACCGGGGTCCCCTATGACCGGGACGCCACGACGATGGCCGGATTCGCGATGTGTGCCGAGTGTGAGCGCGAATACCGCGATCCCGTCGATCGGAGGTTCCACGCGCAACCGGTCTGCTGCCCGGCCTGCGGTCCGACCCTGCGCCTGCTCGGCGCGGACGGCCGGCCGATGCCGGGAGATCCGGTCACCACGGCGGTGGAGTGGCTACAGAGGGGCTGCATCCTGGCGGTCAAAGGGCTCGGTGGTTACCACCTGGCCGTGCTCGCCGACCACGAGCGGGCCGTGGCCACACTACGAGCCCGCAAACGCCGGGAGGCGCGGCCGTTCGCCGTGATGGCGCCCGATCTGGCAGCGGCCGACGCGCTGGTTCACCTCGAACCCGAGGCGATACGGCTCCTGACCGGCAGTCGGAGCCCCATCGTGCTGGCTCCCCGGCGGGAGGACGCCGCGGTCGCCGAGGCGGTGGCTCCGGGGAGCCGCGATCTGGGAGTGATGCTGCCGCACACGCCGCTGCACCACCTGCTCGCCGCGCAGGTCGCCCAGCCGTTCGTGCTGACCAGCGGCAATCTCTCCGACGAGCCGATCGCCTGCCAGGACGCGGACGCTCTTCGGCGGCTGGCCCCGGTTGCCGATGGCTTCCTGCTGCATGACCGGCGTATCCATGTTCGTGCGGATGACTCCCTGGTCCGGGTGTTCCGCGGCAGGGAGATGCCGATTCGGCGATCGCGTGGTTACGTGCCCGCTCCCGTGGCCGTGCCGTGGATGTTTCCCCGGCCGGTGCTCGCCTGCGGAGCGGAGCTGAAGAACACCTTCTGCGTGGCGAAGGGCACCCAGGCGTTCCTCTCCCACCACATCGGCGACCTGGAGAACTACGAGACCCTGCGCTCGTTCACCGAAGGCATCGACCACTTCTGCCGAATCTTCGGGGTACGTCCCGCTGTGGTCGCCCATGATCTGCATCCGGAGTATCTGTCCACCAAATACGCGTTGGACCGCGAAGACTGCGATCTGTTGGCAGTTCAGCACCATCACGCTCATATCGCGTCCTGCCTGGCGGACAACGGACACGAGGGACCGGTGATCGGGGTGGCGTTCGACGGCCTCGGATACGGGGAGGACGGCACTCTGTGGGGCGGCGAACTCCTCGTCGCCGACCTGGAGACATTCCGCCGCGCCGGCCACCTGGAGCCGGTGCCCATGCCCGGCGGAGCCGCCGCCGTCCGTCAACCATGGCGTATGGCGGCGGCATATCTGGACCAGATCTACGGCGATGCGCTGCCTGATCTGCCGGTCACTAACCGCCACAAAGGCAACTGGGCAACAGCCGTCTCCATGGCCCGAACGGGAACCAACGCGCCCCTCACCTCCAGCGCCGGCCGCCTGTTCGACGCCGTCGCCGCTCTCACCGGAGTCCGGGATGTCATCACCTACGAGGGACAAGCCGCCGCAGAACTAGAAGCACGCGTCGACCCCGCAGAAACAGGTGCCTATTCTGCGCGACTGGGAGAAGACACCCTCATCATCAAGTCCGGCGATCTCGTCCACGCCGTGGCCGAGGACGTGCTCGCCGGAGTCGCCGTGGAGCGCATCGCCGCCCGCTTCCACAACGGCCTCGCCGCCGTAGTCGTCCGCGCGGTACGCGAACTACACAGACAAACCGGACTGGACACGGTCGCCCTGTCCGGCGGCGTCTTCCAGAACGTCGTCCTTCTGGAACGCCTGGCACACGGCCTGGAGCAAGCAGGACTAACCGTCCTACTCCACCACCGGGTACCACCGGGGGACGGCGGCATCTCCCTCGGCCAGGCCGTGATCGCCGCCGCCCGGGAGCGCGCCACGACCTGAAAGCATCTACCGAGTGCCGCGGGCTCTCCCAACGAGTGCGTCCGATTTAGCGCCGGTGCGGCGAGGCGCGTCACCTGCGTTAACGGCGCCGGATAACGGCGAGGACTTGGCCTCTGGCTCAGCTCCCAGGCAACGCCCTTGGCATGAGGCAGGGCCGTCAGCAGATTCGAGGCAGTGGGTCACCGACCAGCATGTCGACGATTCTTGTTCCGCCGAAGGTGGTTTTGAGTAGGACCAGTCCTGCTGGGTCGGCTTCGACTCTTCCTACGACCGCGGCGCCCTCACCCAGAGGATGGCGGCGCAGTACCTCCACGGCGGTGTCCGCGTAGGAGCCGTCCACGACTGCGACGAACCTGCCTTCGCAGGCGACGTACAGCGGATCCAGGCCGAGGAGTTCGCAGGCGCCGTTCACGATCGGGCGTACCGGGACCGCCGATTCCTCCACAACGATGGCCGTTCCTGCGGCTTGGGCGACCTCGTTGAGGACTGTCGCCACGCCGCCTCGGGTGGCGTCGCGGAGCATGTGTACCGGAACCGCGTCAAGCAAGGCGGCGACGAGTTCGTGGATGGCTGCCGTGTCCGAGGTGAGATCTGCTTCGATGTCCAGTTCGCCACGGGCGATCATGATGGTGATGCCGTGTTCGCCGATCGGGCCGGACACGATGACGGCGTCGCCGGGCCGTACCGACAAAACGCCCAGGGTGAGTTCGCGGTCCAGGACGCCTACTCCAGAGGTGGTCACGTAGCAGCCGTCGCCGCTGCCGCGCTGGACCACTTTGGTGTCCCCGGTCACGATCTGCACGCCCGCCCGCGCGGCCGCGGCCGCCATCGAGGCGGTGATACGGCGGAGGTCGGCGATGGGGAAGCCCTCCTCCAGGATGAATCCCGCCGACAGGTAAAGCGGCCGTGCCCCGCAGACCGCGAGGTCGTTGACCGTGCCGTTCACGGCGAGGTCGCCGATGTCCCCGCCGGGGAAGAACAGCGGGGACACCACGTAGGAGTCGGTCGTGAAGACCATCCGGCCGCCGTTGACGTCGACAAGAGCCCCGTCGTCCAGGGACTCGAGCGCCGGATTGCGAAAAGCGTCCACGAAGACGGCTTCGACCAGGGTCTGGGTTGCTTTGCCGCCAGCGCCGTGGGCCAGCGTGACCCGCTCTTCTCTGATCTTGGGTTTGCGCGCGCGGGCTTTCTCGATCCGCAGCAGCACCTGCTCCTCCCGGGACGGGTGCGCGGCCACGGCGGTCTGTTCGGCGGTCATGTCAGGCTCGTCTCCTCAAGACGCCGGCGCGTGAACCGGCCGAAGTTGTAGTACGCCGCACAGGCCCCCTCCGAGGAGACCATGCAGGTCCCGATCGGCGTCTCCGGCGTGCAGGCCGTCCCGAAGACCTTGCACTCCCACGGCTTCAGCACGCCTTTCAGCACTTCACCGCACTGACACGCCAGCGGATCGGCCACTCGGACCCCGGGCACGTCGAACCGCGCCTCCGCGTCGTACGCCGCGTACGCCTCCCGCATCCGCAGCGCCGACCGCGAGATGAACCCCAGCCCCCGCCACTCGAAGTACGGCCGCAGCTCCATCACCTGGGAGATCACCTCCAGCGCCCGCCGGTTGCCGTCCCACGGCACCACCCGCGTGTACTGGTTCTCCACCTCCGCCCGGCCGTCGGCCAACTGCCGCAGCAACATGTGAATCGACTGCAGAATGTCCAACGGCTCGAACCCGGCACACACGAGCGGCTTCCCGTACGTCCCCGCGATGAACTCGTACGGCCGGCACCCGATCACCGTCGACACGTGCCCGGGCCCGATGAACCCGTCCAGCCGCTGGTCAGGCGAATCCAGAATCGCCTTGATCGCCGGAATGATCGTCACATGGTTGCAGAAGACGGAGAAGTTGGTGAGCCCTTCGGCGGCGGCCCGGAGCACGGTCATCGCCGTGGACGGCGCGGTCGTCTCGAACCCGATGCCCATGAAGACGACCATGCGATCCGGATTCGTCCGGGCTATCTTCAACGCGTCCAGCGGCGAGTAGACCATGCGGATATCCGCACCCGCGGCCTTGGCGTCAAGGAACGATCCCTTTCCACCGGGCACGCGCATCATGTCCCCGAACGAGGTCATGATCACCTCGGGCCGGCGGGCGATGGCCATCGCGTCGTCCACGCGTCCCATCGGGATCACGCACACCGGGCAGCCGGGGCCGTGCACCAGCGTCACGGCCTCCGGCAGATAGTCCTCCAGTCCGTGCTTGTAGATGGTGTGCGTATGTCCTCCGCACACCTCCATGAACGTGTACTTCCGACCGGGTTCGCAGAGCTCCCGGATCTGCGACGCCAGCCGCTTGGCCTTCTCCGCGTCGCGATATTCATCGACGAACCGCACAACGCCCGCCTTTCAGGTGATATCTGATTCCGCGAGCGCTTCGAGCTCATCGGTGTATGCCTGCCCGAGACCGGTCAGCAGGGCGAGCGTCGCCGCCGCCTCCGCTTCGTCGATCTTGGACATGGCGAAGCCCACATGGACCAGAACCCAGTCGCCCGGGCGAACTCCCTGGTCGCCCAGCAGGCCGATGTGGATGGCCCGCCGGACGCCCACCACGTCGACCGTGGCCAGGTCGGTCTGTCCGGGGATGAGTTCGACGATCTCGCCGGGAATGCCCAGGCACATCGGCCGTGCCGCCCTTTCGTGTCACATTCGTTCGATCTTGATGTACCGCTTCAGCGCGGGCAGTTCCCGCCAGAACACGGCGAGCAGCAGGCCTCCGGCGAGCAGGGCCAGCATCTTCTTGTTCCGCATGTCACACCTCCTCTCAGCCCGGTGGCAGGTTCGGCATGACCGGCAGAATGGGGTTCTCCTTCTTGGGCCGCACGCCGGTCGAGCGGCGCGCGTCGGCGCTGCCGTCCTTGTGGTGGCCTGCCTGGAAGCGGTGCGCGCGTCCCTGATTGCCTTGCCGTACGCCCTTGACGTGCGCGGTCGTGTCAGGTTTCACGTCAGGCTTGCCCACGCGGATACCCATGACCTTTTCCCCTCTCTGACAGTTCGGCGAAGAATCGGGGCAGCCGGGCCCAGAGTTCCGGACCTCCGGACATGCCCTTCCATTCGCCGCGTACCAGTGCGACCAACCGGTGGCAGTCGTCGATCGGGACGAGCCAGCGCTCGTCCAGACCGCGGACGGCGGCCACCAGGAAGGCCTCGACCTCGGGCCGGATCGAGCGCAGCGGCTCGTACTGGCCGACGAGGTTCGCCCAGATTTCGGCGTCCAGGTCGCCGCGGGTGGCTCCGGCCGGGCTCGGGTAGTGCGCGAGCACCGAGCCGTCCGGTTGCGGCACGAAGAACGCCAGGCCCACCGGGACGCCGAGGTCGGCGGGCGGCGGGCCGGTGAGCTGGATCCGGCGGTCCGGAACCAGCTGGAAACGGCCCAGACCGGCGCCGCCGCGTTCGAACAGCAGCGCGCACGGCCGGCAGGCGCACAGCAGCTGCTTGTGCCGCTCCTCCAGCAGGTGGGCGTGGACGCCCGCCAGCGGAGCGCCGCACAGCTCACACGGCTCGGGCGCCTGCCGCGTACGCACGACCGTCCGGTTGATCACTTGCTGCAGCACGCGGTCCCCCCGGCCTTGGCGGGCGGTTTGCGCAGCAGCGCGTCAGCCGGAATGAACGTCTTCGTGTCCTTCTCCGGCTGGATGTCGTGCAGCGCCAGCAGGTGCGCAAGCAGGACGTCACGCGTCAGGCCGGTACGCAGCTCCGGGTCCGCGCGGTCCATGACCCGGGCGAGCGCCTCGCCGTACACCTCGGCGAGCAGGGCGACGGCGTCGAGCGCCGTCTCCGCCGACGCCGCCTCCAGCTCGGCGAGCAGCTCCTCCAGCACCTCCAGCCGTACGGACACGGTCCGGTCGTCCAGACGCTCACCCATGGCCGGCCCCGAACATGGGCGAGTGGAGCTTCTTCAGGGTGCGGCCCTTGCCGAGGTACATGTGCACGCCGCAGGGCAGGCACGGGTCGAAACTGCGCACCGCGCGCATGATGTCGACGCCCTTGAAGTCGTCCGGCCCGTTCTCCTCGAAAATCGGCATCCCCTGAACCGCGTCCTCGTACGGCCCCGGCGTGCCGAACTCGTCCCGCGGACTGGCGTTCCACGGCGTCGGCGGGTACGGATGGTAGTTGGCGATCTTGCCCTTCTGGATGACCAGGTGGTGCGAGAGCACCCCGCGTACCGCCTCGTGGAATCCGGCGCCGATCGCCTCGTCCGGCACCTCGAAGTCCTGGAAGACCTTCGTGTCGCCGCCGCGGACCCGCCCCATGGCCTGCTCGATGAAGTAGACGGCCATCGCCGCCGCGTACGCGACGAAGTAGACGCGGGCGCGGTTGCGCTCGATGGCGTTGGACCACGGCGGGATCCGCCACTCCAGCACGGTCTCCGGCAGTTCGCTCCCCTTCGGCAGCGAGATCTGCACCGACGAACCGGTCGATTTGACGTAGGGCGTGTCCACCAGGTTGGCCAGCGCCGTGCTGTACAGCCGGGCGAACGGCCCGCCGCCGGTGTCGAGCGCCAGGTGGTCGCCGGTGCGCGGGTCCAGCCAGCGCGGGCTCATCACCCAGCTGTAGTTGCCCTTGAAGTCACGTTTCTGCGGCGCGGGCAGCGTGGTCTGGTTCCACGGATGCCGCATGTCCACCGGGTTGCCGAGCGGGTCATGGGTGACGAACGGCTCCTCGGCCATCCAGTCGTCGTAGAACGAACTGCCCAGCAGGACGCGGATGCCTAGGTTGATGTCGACCAGGTTGGTCGTGACCAACTGCCCGTCCACGATCACGCTGGGGGTGACGTACATCGCCTTGCCCCAGTCGTTCATCGTCTCGTAGCGGTAGTCGACGACCTCGGGATTCTGGAACGCCCCCCAGCAGCCCAGCAGCACCCGCCGCCGGCCGACCTCCTCGTACCCGGGCAGCGCCTCGTAGAAGAAGTCGAAAACGTCGTCGTTGAGCGCGACGGCCCTCTTCACGAAGTCCACGATCCCGAGCAACCGGGACAGGTAGTCGGTGAACACCGTCGGGCTCGGCATCGTCCCGACCCCACCCGGATAGATCGTGGACGGGTGCACATGCCTGCCCTCCATCAGGCAGAACATCTCCCGGGTGGTACGGCTGACGCGCAGCGCCTCCTTGTAGACGTCCCCCTCGAACGGATTGAACGCCTCCATGATGTCGGCGATCGTGCGTTTGCCGTGGATGGCGGCGTTCGGCGCCTCCGTCGTCCTGGCGCGCCGCAGCAGGCCGGGGTTGGTGTCCTTGACCATCGCTTCGCAGAAGTCGACGAAGACGAGATTGTCCTGGAAGAGGGTGTGGTCGAACATGTACTCGGCGGCCTCGCCGAGATTGATGATCCACTCGGCGAGTTTGGGGGTCTTGATGCCGTACGCCATGTTCTGCGCGTACACCGAGCAGGTGGTGTGGTTGTCTCCGCAGATGCCGCAGATGCGGCTGGTGATGAAGCCCGCGTCCCGCGGATCCTTGCCCTTCATGAACACCGAATAGCCACGGAACAGCGAGGACGTGCTGTGGCACTCCACGACCTCCCGGTTGGCGAAGTCGATCTTCGTGTAGATGCCGAGGTTCCCGATGATGCGGGTGATCGGATCCCACGACATCTCGACCAGCCGGCCGACCTCCTCGGCGGCTTCCTGCTCCATGACCATGCCCGTGCTCCTGTCTGTCTCGGTGATCTCTACGGACGCCAGTGCGGGTTGAAACCGCTGGTCAGAGCTTCACGGTTGTGCCGCCACCGGGGCTCTCTGTTGGCCGTGTGGTTGGTGATGCCGCGCATCCGCCGGACGAACACGCCGTACGGTTTGATCAACATCGTGGAGAGGCTGCCGCCGGGCGGCATGTCCATGAAGGGCATGAACTTGTCGGGGAAGCCCGGCATGGTGCAGCCGATGCAGATTCCGCCCACATTGGGGCAGCCGCCGATCCCGCCCATCCAGCCGCGCTTGGGCACGTTGCAGTTGACCACCGGCCCCCAGCAGCCCACCTTGACCTGGCATTTGGGCGAGTTGTAGTCCCTCGCGAAGTCACCCTGCTCGTAGTACGCGCCCCGGTCACAGCTCTCGTGGACCGTACGGCCGAACAGCCACTGGGGGCGGAGCATCTCGTCCAGCGGTGGCGGCGGGGCGTTGCCGGCGGCGTGGTAAAGCACCCAGGTGAGGGTCTCCATGAAGTTGTCCGGCTGGACCGGGCAGCCCGGGATGTTGACGATGGGCAGCCCGCCGGCCGACCGGAAGTCCCAGCCCAGGTAGTCGGCCAGGCCCATGCATCCGGTCGGGTTGCCGGCCATGGCGTGGATGCCGCCGTACGTGGCGCAGGTGCCGATGGCGACGACCGCCCAGGCCCGGGGGGCCAGCGCCTCGATCCAGGTGTTGACGGGGATCGGCTCCCCGGTCGTCGGATCGTTGCCGAAGGACGTCCAGTAGCCGTCGCCGTTGATCTTCTCGTTGGGGATGGAGCCTTCCATGACGAAGATGAACGGTCCGAGTTCGCCGCGGGCGGCCGCGCGGAACGGGGCCAGGAAGTCCTCGCCGCCGAGCGTGGGCGAGAGCACCTTGTTGTGCAGGTGCACCTTGGGCAGGCCCGGGACCAGGCCGTTGATCACGTCTTCGATCGCGGGCTGGGAGGCGGCGGTCACCGAGACGGTGTCACCGTCGCAACTCATGCCCTCCGAGATCCACAGGATGTGCATCTCCTCGAATCCGGTGTCGGGAACTGGAGCGGTCATGTCGCACCTCCGTCGTCTCCGCGGCCGCATGTCTGGGCGCCGCTGTGGCTGTGGCTGTGGACGCGGCGTTCGCCTACGAATAGGTCCTCGAAACCGTGGCTGAGCGCGCACGCTTTGGCGGGTTTGCCTTCGGTGGGTTCGAAAACGATCATTTCCAGGTGGACTTCGGTGCCGCCGTTGACCTCGATGTCGACGCCGCCGCATCTGGGGCAGGCGACCAGGGTGGAGGCGTCCACAGCTGGGGCCTCGCGGGAGCAGCCGCGGCAGCGCACCGACAGCGGTTCGATGACCACTTCGACGTCGGCGTCCTGGGCCGGGGTTCCGGCGGCGGCCACGCGGAAGCCCTGGTCGATGACGGCCGGATCGATCTCGTGTCCGCCCACGTGGCCGCCGACGCGGACCCGTACCGAGGTCACCCGGCGGCCTTCGGCGCGGTGCAGGATCGCCTGAACGATCGCGTCACACAAACCCGTCTCATGCATCGGCACTCTCCACGTCCACTGGTCGTCTCACTGAGGCTTGCTTGGTGTCTTGCTGCGTCTCTTGCCGTGTTGCCTGCCGGGCCTCTTGCTCGATCCCGCGCGGACTCCGCCGCCGGGCCTCCCGCTGGGCCTCTTGCCGGGTCCCTTGCTGGCTCTCCAGACGGGACCCTTCCTGGACCCCTCGCTGGATCTCTTGCCGGGCGTTTTGCCTGATCGCTGATGTGGCTAGGGTCTCCGCCTCGTGGCGGGCCAGGTCCGCGACCAGGCGGACCGCGTCGTCGAGGGCGGCGGCGACCGGAGCGGAGAGGCCCATGCCTTCGTCGATCACTGCTGGCTTGCAGCCCACGATCAGGACGCGTTCGACTCCGCCGCCCAGGTCGCGTAGCAGGTTGAGGACGGCCTGGGGATGCATGCCGTGGCCGTTCACCGGCACCGGGCCCAAGGTGTCGGGGTCGTCTTCGGTCGGGTCGACTTCGAGGACGATCAGGGAGCCCGGAGGGCCTTCAATGGGCACAGCGTCCACCATGATCAAGCTGTTGTAGCGGCCGTTCAGCAGTTCGTAGGCCAGGTGTACGCCGCGGATGCCGTAGTCGGTGACGTCGACGGATGGTGGCAAAGCGGACGCGTTGATCCGGTTGACCACCTCGACGCCGAAGCCGTCGTCGCCGAGGAAGATGTTGCCGATGCCGGCCACGAGGACCCGCTGGATGTCGGTCATGCCGTTTCCCCTTCGGCCAGGGGTTCGGCCTCTTCCGGGGAGAAGTAGCGGAATCGTCCGTACCACTGGTGGAGGTCGGCTCCTGGGTCGTCTTCGATGACCACGGCAAGGTGGTGGGAACCGTCGACGTCCAGCAGGACCGCTTCGACCCGGGCGGCTTTGCCGTCGAGGAACATGTCCTGGGGGTCGGTTCCGCGCAGCCGAGGGCGCAGGCGTACGCGACTGCCCCGGCGCACCAGCTCACCGCCGACCATGACGCTGTTGTTCTCCGGAGCCACCGCCGCATCCGCCTCGGGATTCCACCACGGAACCTGAGCCGCGGAAGCCCGGGAGGTTCGCCCACCTGCTCCCGTTTCACGAGCCCGCTCGCGGGCTGGATCCTCGGGCCCTTGCTCATCGGCGGGAGTCGCGGACGTCGGGTCGCTGGCCAGCAGCACGCGCGTCTGCTCGCTGACTGGAGTCGTGCGAGATGCTGGTCCGGGCACGCGGGTGGTTCCGTGGAGGCGGGCCAGCACGTCTGGTGGCATCGACTCGATGCGGTCCAGGATCGCGGCGGCACGGGGATCGGTGGCGCGTGCTTCTCTCTTTTCGGCGTCGGTCAGGGTCAGCGTGCGCAGTGAAAGGATCTCGTCGATTTCGGCCGCGTCGTGCAGGTCTCCCGGGCTCTCCGGAGCGACCCGGGGGTGGTCGTAGAGCAGGATCGGCGAGGACAGAACCACTTCGGTCCCACCCTGAACACCAATCTGGGCACCGGTCTCAGCACCAACCTGAGCGCCGGGCTGACCACCGATTTGGGCACCCGCGAGTACGGGGAAGGCGCGGACGTTTGCGCAGGTGCGGGCGGCTGCCTCGGCTTCTTCTGGGGGTTCGAGTAGGGAGACGAAGCAGCCGCCGGGGACGGCCAGCAGGAGGTGGGTTGCGATTAGGGCGTGCCGGAGAGCCTCGTCACGGGGGGCTTCTGGTGGCGGTGTGAGTCCGGCGTTCTCGACTCGCGTACGCAATTTGAAGAGGGGACCCGGGACATCGCAGGGGGCCATCGACAGCGTGAGCGACGCGTGCAGGGGCCATGCCTCCCATCGGATACGGCCAATGGGAGAGCCCTGGTCGTCGAGGAGCGGTTCCATGTCGGAATCGCCGGGCAGTTCGACCTCGAATCGCCGTCCGCCGGACAGCAATTCGCCGACGGACACCTGGACGTCGAACTCGCGGGGAATCGCCTCGTCGAAGCTGAGCGCGGTCCGCGCGCCCGTCTCGACCTGATCGACCGCCCGATGCCCGCCGTCGGGAAGACGTTCCTCCACCGACCTGTGGCGCAGGTGCAGAAACCGCAGCCGACAGTGCACGATCACCTCAGACGAGGCTCTGAGCAGGCATTCGGTCTGCTGCCACCACGATTCAGCCGACCCCGCAACGCCCTTGTCGGTGTCGCCCAGCCCATGCGCCCGCGCCCACGGCTCCGGCAGAAGCACGCCGAACTGCCACCGGACCCGGTTCTTGGCCGAGGATCGGCGGTACGGGTACAGCAGGTAGCCCTCGTACAGAATCGCGTCGGCGACCGCTTGGGCGTCCTGGAAACCAGGGACAGAATCGATGCGCTCCGGAGCCACGACCGCCTCGCCCTTTCTCCCTCACGCGTACGGGTCCACACCACGCTCGCGAGTTTGCGGCGCAGCCCATTGCATGGACCTGGCGTACGTGGCTCTTCCTGGTATAACGACCCGATCACGGACCAGGTAAGTGGAATCCGCCCTTAGGTGACGACCGCATGTAGCCAGAGGTAGATCAGTCGTGTCAGCCCGCATTCCCCTGCGGACGCAGGAATTCCATCGCCCCTACGCACGGCGTCAGAGAGCACTTGCTCCAGAACAGCCCATCAAAACTTACCCCCGCCTTTAATCGGGGAGCCGCCCGGCACAGGACGTTTCAATCCGACTTGAAGATGACCCCATGCGCTTCCGGGTCGAAACCCTCAGGCCACACGGTGCGGGAGTCCGCCGACACCTTGCTGAAGAACGCATCATCAAAGCGGGCTTCTTCCAGATTCGCTCCCGTGAGATCGGTCTCCACCAGGATCGCACCCGAGAAATCCGAGGCCGCTAAATTCGCTCCACTGAATTTCGTTCTCTGCAGAACCGCGCGCCGGAAACTCACGTTGTAGAAGTGCCCGCCATCACAACAAGCATCGTGAAGCCAGACGCCGGAGAAGTCCGCGCCGTTCGCGATGACCTCGCACAGGCTCGCGTACATCATATCCGCATGCGACAGATTCGCTTTGAGCAGGTCAGCTCCATCCAAGCAGATGCCGGACATGCCCGAGCCCGCGAAATTGAGATCGCCGAGATCGGCTCGGTGGAGATCAGCTCTACGGAAATCGAGCAGTCGCACATCCTTCTCGGCGAGCAGGGCCAGATCCGTGAATCTCCCCCTCCCCAGCACTGTCAGGGCGGCCTGAACCCCCGGCAACCGCACCTGCATAGATCGATCATTCATCAGATCGTCCTCAGGGGATCGATCATCCAGCAGCGCGAACTCACCCGAGTGATGCCGAACATAAGCGGTCAAGATTTCTCCGATGCTGCGACGATCCCCAGGAGAATCCCGCGCCACACGCTCCAGACCATAGATCCCGCCCAAGGTGATCTCGAAACTACTGTCCTTCTGCCCCATCTGATCGATGGCCCGAATGAACCGATCAGTGGCGTGACTTTCCCTCGATACGGCGATCTGCCGCCACCCCAAGAAGGCTCCCACAAGAACCGCAAGCCCGGCCAGCCCCTGCAACAAGGCCCCCCGCGCCTCATTCTGGAGCTTGTACCGGTCATTCTCAACCTGAAACCTCGCCTGACCGCTCACTTTCTCCGCACGCAACTGCTCCTCAGTCACCGACGGATAAAGAATATGCGGCCCAAAGAGCACCAATCCCACAGCCACCAAAACCGCAGCCGCACCCAGAACAAGCGACCCCGACCGACCCACAAACCGCCGCACAGACTTAAACGAACGCGGTAACCAGGAAAGAATCTTTCTGTCCAAAGAGAGCGTCCCAAACCTCGGAGGATCAACCCGGTGCCCTGTTACATCTGATCATGACTCGCCCGGCGTTACAGCCCTCTAGGTATAAGCGATAAGTGCATAACGCTCATCACCCACCGGCCCACCCCACAACTCAGAATCTTGGCTGAGCCGCTCAACACGCAGGTCAAAGACAAGCGGACGCACCGCGGAAGCCAACTCGGAGGCCCTCACTCCACCGCCCCACACCAGTGTTTCCGCCCCCGGCACATAAGGCACGACCGGCCCGGCCTCACCCCAGCATCCCTCGACCAACACCAGCCGACCGTTCGGCCGAAGCCGAGCAACCCATTCGCGCAGCGCGAGGTGAGGATCAGGCAGCGTCCACACCAGATGCCGGCACAGCACCATGTCGAACCGTTCGTCCCCGGTGGGTGGCACGGCGGCATCGCCCACCAGAAACCGACCCGCCAGTTCCGCGGCCGCCATCTTGCCCCGAGCCAGCTCGATCATCTGCGGTGCGAGGTCCACACCCGTGACCCGATGTCCTGCCGCAGCCAGCAACACGGCCAGGGAACCGGTTCCACAACCCACATCCAGCACATCCGCCGGCCCGGGCGGAGCCCACGCGCGCAACCGGCGATCCCACGCGGCCCGCGTGACCTCGGCTCGCAAACCATGGTCCGGCTCGTCATCGAACGCGTGCGCCACGGCATCCCAGTAGCCAACGATCGTGGCAGTGAGGTCGGTCACGGCGACGATCCTCTCAACCGCCACCGACAATCCCGTCGGCGGAGACGTCCGCACTGTCCGGGCTTGTGATTAATGATGGAGGCACATCGTCTGCGGGAGGGGATCGCAGCATGCGGGCCAGTACCGAGAACGACGTGCGCCGGGTGTTCGATCGGGTCGCCGATGACTACGACCGGCAGATGGCGGTATGGGAGCGGCGGCTGTTGAAGGGCGCCCGGGAGTGGGCGGTTGGGCAGGTCCGGGGTCATGTCGTCGAGATCGGGGTTGGTAGCGGGTTGAATATCCCGCTTTATCCGGGCGATGTGACGGTGGTCGGGGTCGAGTTGTCCGAGCGCATGCTGAGTCTGGCGCGGCGCCGGGCCGTACGGGCGGGGCTTGGCGACAGGGTGGAGTTGGTGCAGGGGGACGCGCAGCGCCTGTCGCTTTCGGATGGGGTCGCGGACACGGTGCTGTCCACGTTCACGATGTGCACGATTCCGGACCCTGCCGCGGCGGCCCGCGAGGCCCATCGAGTGCTGAAGCCGGGTGGGCGGTTTGTCCTTGCCGAACATGGGCCGTCCAGCAATCCCCTTCTCCGTACGGCCATGCGGCTGATCGAACCCCTCACGGTACGCAAGGACGCGGACTATCTCACCCGCGACCCCCGGCCATACTTGGAGGAGGCGGGTTTCCGGATCGAGGAGGTCAGACGGTCGGCGGCCGGCGTCTGCTTCCGGGTACTGGCCGTCCGGCCCCTGACGTGAACCCCACGACGGCGATCGCTGTCGTGGGGTTCACCGTTCACACCGGGCGGTGATACATAAGGACGTTTCCGCACGCGAAGGTCCTGGTCTTCAGCAGTTCCAGGCCGGCGCGTTCGCCGAGGCTTCCGAGGAAGGACTTGCCGCCGCCGAGCACGACCGGGGCCACCATGGTGCGTACCTCGTCGAGCAGGCCCGCACGCAGGAGGCCGGCCGCGAGCACGGAGCTGCCGAAGATCGCGATGTCCTTGCCCGGCTCCTGCTTGAGGCGGGCGATCTCCGCGAAATCACCCTTGACGAGCCTGGAGTTGTTCCAGTCGGCCGACTCCAGCGTGGTCGAGACGACGATCTTGGAGATGCTGTTCATCTTCTCCGTGATGATCGGGTCCTCCTCCTTCGCCATGTCGGTCGACCACCACGACGCCATCCCCTCGTACGTGATCCGGCCGAACAGGAGGGTGTCGACCTCGTCCAGCTGCTCGGCCGCGAACACGTTGAACTCGTCGTCCACGTTGTGCCAGTCGATCTCGTCGTTGGGCCCCGCGTAGTAGCCGTCAAGGCTCGTCATCATGAACACGAAGATCTTTCTCATCACCGACTCCTCGGATTGGCTGCTTTCCCAGTTAGTCGGAGCGGACGCCCGCTTCTCTACACGTCCGCCACCATCAATTTCCTCGAGTCAGCACATCCACGAAATCGGCGACGAACCGCGCCGAGTCCACCGCGGTGACGACCTTGGTCGGCGGAGCAGCCCGGTACGGGAAGGCCGGCGGCAACCCGTCATGGGTACGCATCAGCCGCGCCCTCGACATGAACCCGTTCGTCCGCACGTTCACCGGACCCTCCATCCAGGCCGTCGCGAACCCGGGATCGAGCAGAATGCCCGCCGCCAGCGGATCATGCAACGGAATGACCCGACGCCCCCACTCCTCCTGATAGAAGTCCAGGTACGCATCCAGAATCTCAGTCGCGAACCGGGCATTCGACGCAGCCCGCAGAGCACCGATGGCCACTTCGTCCAGAATCGTGGTCGCGGTGACGTTGACCCCGACCATGACCAGCTCCCGGCGCGGCGCGGCGAACACCGCCTCTGCGGCTTCCGGATCGTTGTTGATGTTCGCGTCCACCATCAACAGCGTCCCCGGCGGCGCGTACGGCCCCGAACCGCCCATCAGCACCACCGACCGATACCGGGTGAACAGCTCGGGATCCAGCCGCAACGCCAGCCCCAGATTGGTGAGCGGCCCGAGCGCCAGCAGATCGAGCTCACCCGGATGCTCCCGCCCCAACCGGACCAGCAGCTCAGCGGCGCTCTCACCGGTCACGTCCGGCAGAGGCCGCTCGTAACCGACATCGCCGAGCCCGTCCTTGCCGTGCACATACCCGGCGATGTGGGCGGTCCCGGTGAGCGGCGCCGAGGCACCCCGGGCGATCGGCACGTCCAAGCCGAGCAGCCGGGTCACGTAGCCGATGTTGCGCGCCGCGTCCGGTTCGACGCAGTTGCCGAAGACGGACGTGATCGCGGCGATCTCCGCGTCCGCCCGGCCGGCCAGATAAAGCAGGGTATGGGCGTCGTCGATCCCGGTGTCGGTGTCGACCACGATCCGCCGGACCTCGGTCACAGCGCCTCTCCTTCGTTCCCGCGCCGCTTCCGCCCGGCCACCGCGGCCAGAACCAGCGCCACCAGCGTGATCACGTACGGCGCGGCGTCGGCCGCCTGCTGCGGCAGCCCCACGCCCTGAAGGCGGAATCCGATCGCCTCCGCCACCCCGAACAGCAGGCAGGCCAGCAGCAGCCGGCCGGGCCGTACCCCGCTCAGCATCACCGCCACCACCGCGATCCACCCCCGTCCCGCGCTCATGCCCTCACTGAACAGCGTCACATTGCCCAGAGCCAGCTGCGCCCCGGCCAGCCCGCACAGCCCGCCCGCGACCAGCGTCGCCCCGTGCTGATATCCGCCGACCCGCAGCCCGACGGCCTCGGCCGCCTCCCGATGCTGCCCGACGGCACGCACCCGCAGCCCCGACCGCGTCCGCCCCAGCCACCAGGCCGCCGCCGCGACCAGCGCCAGGGCCACCGGCACCAGCGGCGACTGCGGCCCCACCACGGGCAGGTCCAGCCCCAGCTCCGCCAGAGTCGGCAGCCCCGCCAGATCCGGCGAGCTGTACGTCCCGCCGACACCGAAGATCTGCCGCATCAGAAACGCGGTCAGCCCGAGCGCCAGCAGGTTGAGCCCCACCGCGACCACGATCGGGTCGGCGCGCAGGCTCACCGAGGCCACCGACAGCAGACCGGCGAACAGCAGAGTGGCCGTGATCGCACCCAGGACACCGGCCCACGCGCTGCCGGTCAGATCGCTGACGACCACGGCCGTGAACGCGCCCCACAGCAGCTGGCCCTCCAGCGCGATGTTGAACACGCCCGCGACCTGGCAGATCAGCCCGCCGAGCGCGGCCAGCAGCACCGGCGCCGTGGCGGTCAGCACCCCGGCCAGCAGGGACCATTCGACGATGTTCACGCCCGTGCCCCCCGCCGCGCCCGTACGGTGGCCAGCACGGCCACGATCACGATGATCAGCCCCTGCACGATCTGGGTGAGCTGGCTGGGCACGCCCGCCTCCCGTTCCATGCCCTGCCCGCCGACCTGCAGGAAGGTCAGCAGAGCCACCGCGACCGGCACCACGACCGGCCGCGCCGAGGCCAGCAGCACGGCCGCCACCGCCGTGAACGTGTACCCGGGCGCGGTCAACGCCCCGTCCACGAACCGGTACGGCGGCCCGAGCACGATCAGCCCGCCCACCAGCCCGGCCACCCCGCCCCCACCGGCCAGCGCGTACGCGGCGACCCGGTTGACGCGGACCCCGCCGTACCAGGCGAACTCGCGGTTCTGGCCGGTGGCCCGGATCTCGTACCCGAGCACGGTACGGCTGTCCGCGTACAGCCAGAGCCCGGTCAGCAGCACGATCAGCGGCAGGCCGATCGTGACGTAACCGGCTTCGGTCAGCGCGGGCAGATGGGCGTGCTCGGGCAGCCGCGGCGTCTGGGCGATGCCCGTACCCTGCTCGGCCAGCGGGAATCGGGCGAGGTAGGAGGCGAGCGAGACGGCCGGGGCGCTAATCAGCAGCGTGCTGACGATGGCCGGGATGCGCAGTCTGGTGCTGAGCGGCGCGGCCAGCGCGGCGACCAGGCCGCCCGCCAGTGTGCCCGCGGCCAGCGGCACGACCACGGCCAGCACCGGCGGCAGCGGCACCAGCAGCGCGAACGCCGCCGCCGTGATCCCCCCGGCGGCCAGCTGGCCGTCCCCGCCCAGGTTGAACTCGCCCGCGCGCAGGGGGAGCGCGAACGCCAGCGCCATGCCCAGGGTCGGCACGAACGCGGCGATCGTGTACTCCAGGTTGCCGTCCGCGACCGCGCCCCGCACCAGGGCGGGATAGGCCAGCGCCGGGTCGACCCCGACCGCCAGCATGACGAGCGTCGTCAGCGCGAGCGCGCCCGCGACCGCCACGACGGACGGCGACAGAACCTTCACGCGCTCACTCCGGTCATGGCCTGGCCCAGCTGCGCCTCGGTGGCGTCGCCGCCGAACTCGGCGACCAGCCGGCCCTCGAACAGGACCAGGACCCGATCGGCCAGCTCGCGCAGCTCGGCCAGCTCGCTCGACTGGACCAGCACGGCCGCGCCCTGGTCGCGGGCTTCGATGAGCAGGGCGTGGACGCGGCTCCGCACCGCCACGTCCACGCCCTGGGTCGGCTCCTCCGCCACGATCACCCGGGAGCCCCGGGACAGCTCGCGGGCGAGGACCGCCTTCTGCGCGTTTCCGCCGGACAACGCGGAAATCGGCACGTCCACGGAGGCGGCGCTGATCGAAAAGCGCGCGACCAGGTCCCGGGCCCGCTCGCGCACCGCCGCCCTGGGCAGGCCGGACCTCGTCGCCAGCGTGCGCTGCTCGCCCATGAGCAGGTTCTCGGCCAGCGACATCTGCGGCGCCGTGCCACGGGCGTGCCGATCTTCGGGCACGTACGCGACACGAGGGTCGCGGCCGGGATGAATCGGCGTGCCGTCCAGGAGGACGCGGTCACCGCCGTCACGCAGGCCGGTGATCGTGTCGATGAGTTCGCGCTGGCCGCTGCCCGCCACTCCGGCCAGGCCGACGATCTCGCCGGGGCGTACCGAGAACGAGACGGACGACAGGCGGGTCACGCCGTCGGCGTCGCGCACGGTCAGGTCGCGTACGTCGAGCGCGGGGGCCGCGTCCGGCGTCGCGCGCCGGGGCACGGGCGTGGGGAGGGAGCGGCCGACCATGGCGTGGACCAGGTCGTCGGCGGTGGTGTCCGCCGTGGTGAAACGGCCGGTCACGCGGCCCTGGCGGAGCACGGTGACGCGGTCGCCGGCGGCCAGCACCTCGGTCAGCTTGTGGGTGACCAGCAGGATGGCGACCCCGCCGGCGGCGACCGTACGGAGCACCTCGAAGAGGCGGTCGGCCTCGCCGGGGGTGAGCACCGCCGTCGGCTCGTCGAGGATCAGGACCTCCGCGTGGCGGTAGAGGGCACGCAGGATCTCCACCCGCTGGCGTACGCCGACCGGGAGGGTGCCCACGAGAGCCGCGGGGTCGACGCGCAGGCCGTACCGGTCGGAGAGGTCGGTGACGGAGCGGTGGGCGGCGGCGCGGTCGAGGCGAGCGCCGGTGACCGGTTCGGCGCCGATGACGATGTTGTCGGCGACCGTGAGGCCGGGGAAGAGGCGGAAGCGCTGGTGGACCATGCCGAGACCGTGGCGGATCGCGTCGGCGGGGGAGCGCAGCCTGATCTGGGTTCCGGAGCGCAGGATGTGGCCCGCGTCGGGGCGGTGCAGGCCGTACAGGATGGACATGAGGGTGGATTTGCCTGCCCCGTTCTCGCCGACGACGGCGTGCACCTCGCCCCTGGCGACCGCCAGGTCGATGCCGTCGTTGGCGAGAACGGGACCGAACCGTTTGCTCACGCCGACCAGTTCGGCGGCGAACTCGCTCACCCGCTAGCCCTGGAGCGGGTCCGCGACGGTGATCTTCCCGGCCACGATGTCGTCGCGGACCTGCTTCACCTTGGTGATCACCTCGGGGCTCGCGGCCACCGTGCAGCCGGAGGTCGCCACGTCGTCGGCCAGCGCGTTCACGCCGACGCCGCCCTCGGCCAGGCCGTAGACCTTCACGCCGCCGGTCTTGCCGCCCGCGATCTCCTTGACGGCCGCGGTCGTCGCCACGTCCACGTGTTTGAGCACGTTGTCGATGATGGCGCCCGGGCTCTGCGCGCACTGGTTGACGTCCACGCCGAAGCCCTTGCCGCCCGAGGAGGCCAGCGCCTCGAAGACGCCCTGGTTGCCAGCCGAGGCCGCCGCGGCGACGACGTCCACACCGCGCCCGGTCAGGGTCTGCGCCTGCGACTTGGCCCTGGCGGGGTCGCTGAACGGGTTGGCGCCGCCGACGTAGAGCGGGGTGCCGGTGACGCCCGGCTTGACCGAGGTGGCCCCGGCGAAGAACGGTTCGATCCAGCGGTGGATGAACGGGGTGTCCAGCGCCGCGACCACGCCGATCTGGCCGCTCTCGCTGAGCAGGCCCGCCTCGACACCGGCCAGGTACGCGGCCTCGTGCTCCTTGAAGGAGACGCAGGCCAGGTTGGGGGCCTGCTCCTTGGCACACGAGTCGACCTGCAGGAACTGCTGGCCGGGGTGCTGCTTCGGGACGGTGGTGAACACGTCGTCGAAGGAGAAGCTGATGCCCACGATGACCGTCGGCTTGGCCCGTACGGCCGCGTCCACGTTCTGGGCGATGGAGGTGGGGTCCTTGCTCTCGTACAGCTTGAAGGAGGCGCCGAGTTCCTTGGCGGCGGTCTCGGCTCCCTTGACGCCCAGCTGGAGGAAGCTGTTGGTGCCGACCGGGTTGGGGGTGATGAGGATGACGGACTTCGCCGGGGCGTCCTCGGGGGCTGCGGTGCCGCTCTCTCCGGTGCCGCAGGCGGCGAGGGTGAGGAGGGTGGCGGCGGCCGCGAGAGCTGGGGTGATTCTCATGGGTCCTGGTTCCGTGGTGCTACAGGTGCCCTGAGAGCATATCTACACTTTTCCTACCAAAACAACATGATTTTGGTCGAGGCTGGCACGCGGATCACCTCGCCACTTTCAACGTATAGCGGAGGGTGGGGCTTGCGGCAAGGCCCCGGTGGTGGCCCACAATCAGGGCTCGTGAGCTGAACCGGCCCTGATCTGCCTGGGCTCACGTTCACCATGCCGTCATTCGACCATGGTCCAATCCCCCCACCGGAGAGTTCAGATGCGCTTGCTGCTGTCCACAATCGGAACGCGTGGCGACGTCCAGCCGCTCGTGGCGCTGGCCTTGGAGTTGCGCGATCTCGGACAGGATGTGCGACTGTGCGTACCGCCTGATTTCCGCGACTGGATCGACGGCCTCGGCATGCGGGTCGTCACCATCGGCCCCGAACTGCGGAAGGCGACCGCCGCCGTACCGTCGGCCGCGTCGGGGCCGCCCTCGCCCGAACAGCTGCGCCTGGCCGCGCAGGCCACGGTCACCGCCCAATTCGAGACGCTCACGGCGGCGGCCGAAGGGTGCGACATGATCGTGGCCGCGACCGCCCTGCAGATCGCCGCCCGTTCCGTCGCGGAACTCAGGGGAATCCCCTACGTTTTCGCCGCGTACTGCCCGGCGGTCCTGCCCTCACCCCATCACGCGCCGCCGCCCATGCCGGGACAGCCGCCGGCGACGGCTGACAACCTCACTCTCTGGGCCGAGGACGCGGCACGCTTCAACGCCATGTTCGGCGACGCCCTCAACACCCATCGGGCCTCGCTCGGCCTGTCCCCGGTCACCGACGTACGCAGCCACGTCTTCACCGACCAGCCCTGGCTCTCCGCCGACCCCACCTTGGGGCCGTGGCCCGAACCGGCCGATCCGGCCGTCGTCCAGACCGGCGCCTGGATCCTGCCGGATTCCCGTCCGCTCCCTCCCGAACTGGAGGAATTCCTCGAAGCCGGCGAACCACCCATTTACTTCGGCTTCGGCAGCATGCGCGTACCAGGAGATCTGGCTCAGGTGGTGGGCAAATCGGCCCGAGCCCTCGGCCGCCGCGCCATCGTGTCCCGCGGCTGGGCCGACCTGCCACCTGTGGACAACGACCTCGACTGCCTCACCATCGGCGAGATCAACCAGCAGTCCCTCTTCCCCCGCGTCGCCGCCATCGTCCACCACGGCGGCGCCGGCACCACCACCGCGGCCGCCCGATCCGGAACCCCCCAGGTCATCGTCCCCCAGCTCTACGACCAGCACTACTGGGCCCACCGCATCCACACCCTCGGCATCGGCACCGCCCACGCCCCCGGCATCCCGACCCCCGACTCCCTGACCACCGCACTCACCCAAGCCCTCCACCCCGAGACAACAGCCCAAGCCCAAACCCTCTCCACCCAGGTACGCACCGACGGCACCAAAACCACCGCCCAACGCCTACTGACCCTGAAGTAGCCAACCCCCGGCCGACGCAAAGCGAAAACCCCGGACCTTGATCGGCCTTGTCGTGATCGCTCGCTCATGCTTACGTGTTCGGGATGAACCCTGATTCGGGTACGAACAGGCGTCTGGAACCCGTTCCAGCAGAGATGAACCCGGCAAACGGCAAGGCGCTCGCCCTCGTCCTGGGCGCGGTCCCTCTTCTGCTCGCCAAATGGTTCATCGTCGCCACGATCCTGGGACACGGCTGCGTCGTGCCATACGAGGGCGGCAACATAACGGAATGCGGCGGCGGGCTCTCGGAGGAAGCGACATCCGCGGCATCGGGACTGCTCGCACTGGTGATGCTGGTCATCCAGATAGGGCTGATCGTCCTGGCAACCCGACGCACCCGCTCCCGCCCCCACTGAGGTCGTACAGCCACCGCCTGGCCAAGTCGGGCGCGCTTGGTCTGGGTCTACGTCATTTGGTTGGAGTCTTGTGACGGCGGCTCCGCATCAGGCTTTGGGCAGACGCGTAGACGATGGCGCACCAACCCACGATCACAACGAGCTGCCCCACCCACCACCATGAACCCATATCCCACACGAGTAGCCACTCCAAGGCGGCCGGGCGTCGAACCCGGATCAGGTCGGCCGTAAAGCCGATGAGGGCAAGCAGGCCGACGCCAATCAAAACCACATTGATCCAAACGGAACCGGGCCAGTCGCCGCGCTTGGGACGGAAGCCCTCTACATCATCAAGTTCATCTGCCATGCGATGACCTTGACACACTAGTGGATCACCTGAAAAGTCCCCTTTGATACGACAACCACCGCATCCTGCGGGGGAGCGCGAGGGGGCGAAAGCCCTCTCGCCCCGGGGGGCTCGGGGGGTCGTCCCCCCGTACAAACGACGAAGGAGACCCGAGGAAGGGGCCCCAAAGGACCTCAACCACAGATCTCCCATCTCCGAGTGGGGCCGGGGCCCGCGAAAACTGCATGAAAGCGCTACGCACGTTCCTTCTAAGCCGTGCTTCGCACGGAGAGTGCCGCAACATGTCAACGGGCGACGGCCGTGATGGAGTAAAGGTAGACGGCTTTGTCCGGACGTTGTCCGGCATTGGCCGCAGAGGGTTGCCGGACAACGTCCGCCCGCACTACACCGGGTCGTAGCAGCAGGGGCAGGCAACCGCCGATCACCTGCTCGTACAACGGGGGCACATCGCAGGACCGGCTCAGTGCGTCGTGCATGGACCTCCAGACCAAACCCACTGTTTCAAAGGGATGGGATCACCATGCGTAGAATCTCGACGCTGTTCGCCGGCCTCACGTTAGCGGCGGCCGCTCTCGTGGGGTCGGCCTCACAAGCGGCGGCAGCGGACATCGCACCCTGTTCGAGGGTCGCCACGGGTGACGAAAGCAGCGCTGCCTGGACATGCCACGGCGGGGATGTCTGGTTCGCCGCCAGGGCCACATGCAAGAGCTACAGCACTGGCGACGAGTGGCCGGCGTACGGGCAACTCCGAAAGGCCACCGGCCAGACCTCCTACGTCTACTGCCGCTACGCGAAGGTCATCGAGAGCGGACCTGCCGCACTCTGAGCTGACCTGCCGCGCTCTGAGCTGACCCGCGTCCCGACAGGCTCAATCCTGAATCGTCTCGGAACTCCCGCCACCGCGGCGCGGCAGCTGGTTCGCCCAACCGTCACTGACGAGCGCGCGGACCTGCTGGGGCCTTTGTGGAAGTGTCGCATCTATCACATAGGGGGAATGTCCATGAATCCGGCAAGCCGACGACTGCGCTCGTTAAAACGAGCCCTGATTATGAGCATCACGGTACTCGCCTTCGGCGCCATCAGCCCTGGACCAGCTCATGCTGGGACCCATTGTCAGCAACACGGCAACCTGGCGAATACATGGGTAGAAAACCGTTGTACCACGGATTACAGCTGGGAGGCCTTCAACTACCAGACAGCTGCGATATGCGCCGACGAAATCAGTGGAGAAAATCGCTACTGGGATTACGGCAACATCTACAACTCGCGCACCAATCCGGGTTGGTCACGAGCGGAGTGCGGATGGGGATACGTCATCTCTGACCACTACCTCAATACATGGCCGTGATCTGGAGCCGTGTGCCGTCGATAGCGGGCTTCGGAAGTAATCACACGACAGCGGCCAACTCCGACGCTGGTACGGACCTCGCATCAAGAGAGATCAACGCCCTCAAGCGGCGGACAGGTAATTCCCATGCCTCTGCGCGACCAGGGGAGTACACGGCAAGCTCGACGGCGAACACAGTCTAAGCACTATCCCGTGGCGAGCTGGGCTGCAACATTATCCAGGAACGTTGCAGCCCAGCAAAGACACGAGCTAGTAGCGCAGCGGGATCCTGTCCCCGGTGTCGAGCGACAGGCGCTCGCACGGGAGAAGGCGGGTGACCTGTGGCAGGAGAACGATCTCGTCTCCGCCAGCAAGTACGGGACCGAACTGGACGCGGCCAATGTACGCCGCGCTTTCCGGGTGGTCCTCAAGAGGACCGACCTGAATGAGGATGAGTGGACGCCTCGGGAGATGCGGCACAGCTTCGTCTCGCTGCTCTCCGACTCCGGAATGGCTCTGGAGAACATCTCCCGGCTGGTCGGCCACAGGGGCACGGTCGTGACGGAGAAGGTCTACCGCAAACAGCTCCGCCCCGTGCTACTGGAAGGCGCCGAGGCGATGCATCAGATCTTTCCGCAGGCTTAACGCTGTTCATGACCGCGTCTCGGCCTCCGCGTTGGGCTTGTCTTCGGCTCGTGGCACGCCGGCGATCAGGACAAGCGCAGCAATAGCGCCGTAGAGCGGGAGCACGAACCCAGGCCCCTGCGAACCCTCCGGACAGTAGGGGGAGAAGAACGCAACGGTCGATAGCGCGTAGTAAGCGGCTGTCAGGAGCGCTCCGCCCACCCCTACCCAGACCAGAAGTCGGCCCCTTTGGGGCAGTGATCGCCGTGCGGCCACAGCCAGCGCTATCAAAGCAAGGGGAAGAAGAGTGGCCATCGCGCCGAAGCCCAGGCCGAGCACATCACGACCGGTGTATCCGCCTTCTGTGTCCAAATAGGCGCAGATGTAGATCTCTGTATCTACTGGCAACAAAGCCCAGTTAGGAAGGGTAGACAGCAGGATGGCACCCATCCAGCACAACAGTGCGCGGTGCTTCATCGCCTATATCCCCCAGGACCCCACAACCGCTCATCCTCCGGGCGAGCCTCGGGACGGGAGGCTCCTCGTTCCGGCTGTAGCTCGTGACCTTCGGACGAGATATGACCCTAGTCACTCACTTAGTCACTCGGAAGATCAAAAAGGCCACTCCCTCTAGTGGGAAATGGCCTTTGAGCTGGGGTGGGGCTACCAGGACTTGAACCTGGGACCTCTTCCTTATCAGGGAAGCGCTCTAACCGTCTGAGCTATAGCCCCCAGCCGCAACCAGGACCCGCGGGTCTCGGCTGGACGAGGAAAAGCTTACCGTGTCCGAGGGGTTCCTCGCACCGTGGTTCCTGTACGGCCGCGCCGCCCGGCGGAGCCGTACAGGAACGGGGCTTACTCGGCTTCGCTGAACGTGACTTCGACGCCGCCGACCAGGTCGGCGGAGAGGTTGTAGATGACCGCGCCCAGTGTCGCCAGCGCGGTGATCAGGACGACGTTGATCGCGCCCAGCAGGGCGGTGTAGCCCAGGATGCGGACGGGCTCGAACCAGCTGGCCACGTTGAAGGACGGGGTCGCGCCCTCGCCGACGGTGAGCTGGTTGACGGCCTTGACGATCTCGTCGAAGACGCCCATGGCGGAGAGCACGCCGTACAGGACGGCGACCGCGACGAACAGGACGACGAAGCAGACCAGGGAGACGACGAAGCTGAACTTCATCGCCGACCAGGGTTCCACGCGGCGGAGGACGAGGTGGGCCTTCCGGGGGGCACGGATGGCCGATTTCTTGTCTTCCGCCGGTTTGGTCTTGAGTATCGGCCGGTCGGCGGGCGCGGGTGTGGTCAGGTCGGCCGCCGTGCCGACGGACGGGACCGCTGGGGGGCGAGGGTTGGTCTCGTTCAGGTCGGGCGCGGCCGGCGACCACGGCTTCGGGTCCGGACCCGTGGTGCGGATGCGCACCGTGGAGTCGTCCGTCTTCGGCTCCTCCTCGGCGGGACGAGGAGAGTCCGGTCCCTCGTCGTCGATCCGCTCGGACACCCCGTCACGCATGGCGAAGGACGTCGGCTTGGCGGCCGAAGCCTTCGTTGTTCTGGCGCTGGCGCTGCCCGAGTTGCTCATTCCTCGTCTCCTGCCCCATTCTCCACTGTCTCCAAAGCTTCGGCTGTCGCCAGCGTTTCGGCATTCCGAGCGAGTGCCACGACGCTGTCGCCCTCGGCGAGGTTCATCAGGCGGACCCCCATGGTCTGGCGGCCCGACTGCTTGATCTCGCCCGCGCTGGTACGAATCACTCCCCCGGCGGAGGTGATAGCGAAGACTTCGTCCTCGGGTCTCACCATGACCGCTCCGACCAGCTTGCCACGCGCGCTCACGATTTTCGCAGTCAGCACGCCCTTGCCGCCCCGACCTTGAAGCGGATAGTGGTCGACCGGGGTCCGTTTCGCATACCCGCCCTCGGTCGCGATAAGCACATCGTCGCCGTGGCTCATCACATTCATGGCGAGAAGTTCGTCACCGTCGATGAACCGCATGCCGATGACACCGCTGGTGGCGCGGCCCATCGGGCGCAGCGCCTCGTCGGAGGCGGTGAAGCGGATCGACTGCGCGCCCTTGGAGACGAGCAGCAGATCGTCCTCCTCGGAGACGAGTCTGGCGGCGATCACCTCGTCATCCTCGCGCAGGTTGATCGCGATCAGGCCACCGGAACGCGGCGAGTCGTACTCGGAGAGCCGGGTCTTCTTGACCAGGCCGCTGCGGGTGGCGAGCACGAGGTATGGGGCGACCTCGTAGTCGCGCAAATCGAGGATCTCGGCGACGCGCTCGTCGGGCTGCATGGCGAGCAGGTTGGCCAGGTGCTGCCCGCGCGCGTCCCTGCCGGAGTCGGGCAGCTCGTACGCCTTGACCCGGTAGACCCGGCCCTTGTTGGTGAACGCCAGCAGCCAGTGGTGGGTGGTGGTGACGAAGAAGTGCTCGACGATGTCGTCCTGGCGCAGCTGGGCGCCGCGCACTCCCTTGCCGCCGCGCTTCTGCGCCCGGTAGAGGTCGGTGTTGGTGCGCTTGGCGTACCCACCGCGGGTGATCGTGACGACCATGTCCTCTTCGGCGATCAGGTCCTCGATGGACATGTCGCCCTCGTAGGCGATGATCTCCGTCTTCCGGTCGTCGCCGTACCGAGTGATGATCTCGCCGAGTTCCTCGCTCACGATGGTGCGCTGGCGCGTGGGGGAGGCGAGGATGTCCTGGTAGTCGATGATCTGCGCCATCAGGTTCTCGTACTCGTCCTGGATCTGCTGACGCTCCAGGGCGGCGAGCTTGCGCAGCTGCATGTCCAGGATGGCCTGCGCCTGGATCTCGTCGATCTCCAGCATGCTCATCAGGCCCTGCTGGGCGGCCGACGCCGACGGCGACTGGCGGATGAGCGCGATCACGTCGTCGAGCCGGTCCAGGGCCTTGAGCAGGGCCCGCAGGATGTGCGCCCGCTCCTCCGCCTTGCGGAGCAGGTAGCGGGTGCGCCGGACGACGACCTCGATCTGGTGGCCGATGTAGTACTTGACGAACTGGTCCAGCCGCAGCGTGCGCGGCACGCCGTCGACCAGGGCCAGCATGTTGGCGCCGAAGGTGGTCTGCAGCTGGGTGTGCTTGTACAGGTTGTTGAGGACGACCTTGGCGACGGCGTCGCGCTTGAGCACGACGACGAGGCGCTGGCCGACCCGCGAGGAGGATTCGTCCCGGACATCGGCGATGCCGGTGACCTTGCCCTCCTTGACCAGTTCGGCGATGGACAGCGCGAGGTTGTCCGGGTTCACCTGGTACGGCAGCTCGGTGATGACCAGGCACTGCCGCGCCTTGTTGTCCTCCTCGACCTCCACCACGGCCCGCATGGTGATCGAACCGCGCCCGGTCCGGTACGCCTCGTCGATGCCGCGCTTGCCGACGATCAGCGCGCCGGTCGGGAAGTCGGGGCCCTTGACCCGCGCGATGAGGGCCTCGAGCAGTTCCTCCTCGCCGGCGTCCGGGTTCTGCAGCGCCCACTGCACGGCCGCGCCGACCTCGCGCAGGTTGTGCGGCGGGATGTTGGTGGCCATGCCGACCGCGATGCCGGCCGAGCCGTTGACCAGCAGGTTCGGGAACCGCGACGGCAGCACGACGGGCTCCTGGGAGCGGCCGTCGTAGTTGGGCTGGAAGTCGACGGTCTCCTTGTCGATGTCGCGGAGCATCTCCATGGCGATCGGCGCGAGCTTGCACTCGGTGTACCGCATCGCCGCGGGCATGTCGTTGCCCGGGGAGCCGAAGTTGCCCTGCCCGTCGACCAGGGGGTAGCGCAGCGACCAGGGCTGCGCGAGCCGTACCAGAGTGTCGTAGATCGAGGTGTCGCCGTGGGGGTGGTAGGAGCCCATGACGTCGCCGACCACGCGGGAGCACTTGAAGTACCCCCGGTCGGGCCGGTAGCCCCCGTCGAACATCGCGTAGAGCACCCGCCGGTGCACGGGCTTGAGCCCGTCCCGAACGTCCGGCAGCGCGCGCGACACGATGACCGACATCGCGTAGTCCATGTAGCTGCGCTGCATCTCGGACTGGATGTCCACCGGTTCGATGCGATCGGCCGGCGGGCCCGGAGGCAGGTTCACTTCCGTCACGTCAATCCTTTTCTGCTCTGTACGGCAGGCCGATTACACATCCAGGAATCGCACGTCGCGCGCGTTCCTGATGATGAACTCGCGGCGCGGCGCGACCTCTTCGCCCATCAGCACGCTGAACATCTCGTCGGCCTGGGCCGCGTCGTCGAGGGTGACCTGAAGCAGCAGCCGGGTGTCCGGGTTCATGGTGGTCTCCCACAGCTGGGCGGCGTTCATCTCGCCGAGACCCTTGAAGCGCTGCACGTTGTCGCGCGGCCGCGGGTCCGGCTTGCCGGCGTCGATGCCGGCCTGGATGACGGCGTCCCGCTCCCGGTCGGAGTACGCGTACGACGCGTCCTCGCCCTTGCGGTCCCACTTGATCTTGTACAGCGGCGGCTGGGACAGGTACACATGCCCTGCCTCGATCAGCGGACGCATGAAACGGAACAGCAGCGTCATCAGCAGCGTGGTGATGTGCTGGCCGTCCACGTCGGCGTCGGCCATCAGGATCAGCTTGTGGTAGCGCAGCTTGGACAGGTCGAACTCGTCGTGCACGCCGGTGCCCAGCGCGGTGATCAGCGACTGGACCTCGGTGTTCTTGAGGACCTTGTCGATCCGCGCCTTCTCCACGTTGAGGATCTTGCCGCGGATGGGCAGGATGGCCTGGAAGCGCGAGTCGCGGCCGCCCTTCGCGGAACCGCCGGCCGAGTTGCCCTCGACGATGAACAGTTCGCAGCGCTCCGGCTCGCTCCACTGGCAGTCGGCCAGCTTGCCGGGCAGGCCGGAGCCGCTCTCCAGCAGGGACTTGCGCCGGGTCAGGTCGCGCGCCTGGCGGGCGGCGATCCGCGCCCGGGAGGCCTGCAGCGACTTGTTGATGATCTCCTTGGCCTCGCCGGGGTTGCGCTCGAACCAGTCGCGCAGGTGGTCGTTGCAGGCCTTCTGGACGAACGACTTGGCCTCGGTGTTGCCCAGCTTGGTCTTGGTCTGGCCCTCGAACTGCGGTTCCGCCAGCTTCACCGAGATGATCGCGGTGAGGCCCTCGCGCACGTCGTCGCCGGTGAGGTTGTCGTCCTTGCCCTCTTTGAGGATCTTCTGCTCGCGCGCGTACCGGTTGACGATCGTGGTCAGCGCGGCCCGGAAGCCCTCTTCGTGGGTGCCGCCCTCGGCGGTGTTGATCGTGTTGGCGAAGGTGTAGACCGACTCGGAGTAGGAGCCGTTCCACTGCATGGCGATCTCGGCGGAGATGCCCTCGCTGTGTTCCTCGAAGTCGATGATCGAGTTGTGGACGGTCTCCTTCTTCGAGTTCAGGTGCGCCACGAAGTCGGACAGGCCGCCCTCGTAGCAGTACCTGACCTCGACCGGCTCCTCCACGATGTGGTCGGGGCGCTCGTCCCTGATCGTGATCGTGAGGCCCTTGTTGAGGAAGGCCATCTCCTGGAACCGGCGGCTGAGCGTCTCGAAGTTCCAGGTGGTCGTCTCGAAGATGGTCTCGTCCGGCCAGAAGGTGATGGTGGTGCCGGTCTCCTCGGTGGCCTCGCCCTTGATCACGTCGGTGGTCGGCTTCGACCCCACGTACGACTGCCGCCAGTGGAACCCGTCGCGCATGATCTCCGCCTCCAGGCGGCTGGCCAGCGCGTTCACCACCGAGACGCCCACGCCGTGCAGGCCACCGGACACCGCGTACGACTTGCCGTCGAACTTGCCGCCGGCGTGCAGCACGGTCAGCACGATCTCCAGGGTCGGCTTCTTCTCGACCGGGTGCATGGCCACCGGGATGCCACGGCCGTTGTCCACAACCCGGACGCCGCCGTCGGCGAGCAGTGTGACCTCGATGTTGTCGCACACGCCCGCCAGGGCTTCGTCCACCGAGTTGTCCACAACCTCGTAGACGAGGTGGTGCAGGCCGCGCTCGCCGGTCGAGCCGATGTACATACCCGGGCGCTTGCGGACCGCCTCAAGTCCTTCGAGAACGGTGATAGAGCTTGCGTCGTAGGACAAGTGTGAAATCCTCCTGCCGCGGACACGCGGCAGGAGACATCCGAGGATGGCTGTCCTGCCTTGCCCGTCACCGTCGTGAGTGCCCCGATGCGCTCACCCAGGGGAGTCGGCTCGTCAGGCCGGGGTGACACGCAAACGGACGTGTCCTTAAGTCCGCTTTCATTCTACCGGTCTTCGGGACCTCAGGTGGCATTGACGGGGGCTGTGATGCCCGCTAATGCGATGATCTTGTTTTTAATGTCAACACCGCGAGACCGGGGGTTCTCGCGTCAGACGCGATTTCGGGCCACTGCGAGCTTTTCCACAGCCCGTTTTCGATCTGGTACGGACGGACGTCAGCCCTTTATCCGTAGGTGTCCCCCGGCCCCTTGCTGCCGTGAACACGCAGGCCACCGCCGGGACGCGGGCCGGCGTTCGGCCCGTGCACCTTGACCCGGTGGACCGTGCCCTCGCCCAGCTCCTCGTTCAGGCGTCTGACCAGGGAGGCGGCCAGCAGGCGCACCTGGGTGGCCCAGGCCGTGGAGTCGGCGGCGACCAGCACCTCCCCGTCCTCGAAGCTCTCCGGCCTGGTGTGCGAGGCCAGTTCCGGGCCGACGATCTCCCGCCAGCGGCCGAACACCCCGCCGACGGCGACCGACTGCTCCCAGCCCCGGGCGGCCAGCAGTTCCCGGATGGCCCCGCCGAGCAGCTGGGGATCACTGGAATCCCGCCGGACGCCGTTCTTGCGGCGGCGTGGCTCGCTGCGCGGCAGCTGGCCTCGGCGCAGCGCGTCGGCCTTGGCCTGGGCGAGCTTCTCCCTGGCCAGGGCGGCGCCCTTGGCCGCCGAGTTCTGGGGGGACTGCCCGCCCGCGGGGGGTTCAGACACGGGTGACGCTCCCTTCGGTGACGTCGAAACGGGCGCCGGCCAGTTCGGCGGGCACGTCGTCGGGGACGGCCGCGGTGATCAGGACCTGCTCGGCCGGCGCCACCATCTCGGCCAGCCTGCGCCGGCGCTGGGTGTCGAGCTCGGCGAACACGTCGTCCAGGATCAGCACGGGATCGCCGCCGTCGGCGCGGAGCAGGTCGTAGGCGGCCAGCCGGAGGGCGAGCGCGAACGACCAGGACTCGCCGTGGCTGGCGTAGCCGCGGGCCGGGAGCTCGCCGAGGCGGAGCTGGAGGTCGTCGCGATGCGGGCCGACCAGGGTGACGCCGCGTTCCAGCTCGGACCTGCGCGCCTCGGCCAGGGCGGCGTGCAGCTGCCCGGCCAGATCGTCGCGGGTTGTCCCCAGGGCTGTGGACAAGTAGTCGAGCTGGGCGGCCCCGGAGGCGGGGGCCAGCGAGGCATACGCCTTGGCCGCCAGCGGGCGGAGCTCGTCGACCAGGTCCAGCCGGGCGGCGAGCAGCTCCGCGCCGTGGCGGACGAGATGGCTGTCCCAGACCGCCAGCGTGCTCTGGACGTCTCCGGCGCCCGCCTCGGCGAATCCGGACTCCTCGTCCTGCCTGCGGGCGCTACGGCGCTTTCCAGGGCGCGCCAGGACCCCCGTGCGGAGCAGGGCGTTGCGCTGTTTGAGCACCCGGTCGTAGTCGGCCCGCACCCCGGCGAAACGGGGATGCCGGGCGACGAGCAGATCGTCCATGAACCGGCGGCGCTCGGCCGGGTCTCCCTTGACCAGGGCCAGGTCCTCGGGGGCGAACAGCACGGTCCGCAGCAGGCCCAGCGCGTCCCTGGCGCGGGAGACGGGGGACCGGTTGATCCGGGCGCGGTTGGCCCGGCCCGGGTTGAGCTCCAGCTCGATCAGCGCCCTGCGGTCGTCCTTGACGATCACCGAGCGGATCACCGCCCGGCTCGCGCCGTGCCGGACCAGGGGGGCGTCGGTGGCCACTCGGTGGCTGGCGTGGGTGGCGACGTAGCCGAGCGCCTCGACCAGGTTCGTCTTGCCCTGCCCGTTCGGGCCGACGAGCGCGGTCACGCCGGGGTCGAGCGCGAGCTCCACCCCGGGATAGGACCGGAAGTCGGTGAGCGAGAGATGGGCGACGTGCATGCCGCCACGCTAGCGGTACGCACCGACATCTTCAGCGCCCTCGGCCTTCTCAGCCTTCGGCCTCCACGGGCGGCACGGTGTCCGCACCGGGGGCGTCCGCGCCCAGCCCCGTCTGGCCTTCCGCGGCGCTCACCGCGTGGCCGCCGAACTGGTTGCGCAGCGCCGCGACCATCTTCATGGCCGGCGAATCCTCCTGCCGGGAGGCGAACCGGGCGAACAGCGCCGCGGTGATCACCGGCAGCGGGACCGCGTGGTCCACAGCCGCCTGCACCGTCCACCGGCCCTCGCCGGAGTCCTGTGCATAACCCTTCAGCTCCGACAGCTCCGGGTCCTCCTTGAGCGCCCGGACCAGCAGGTCGAGCAGCCAGGACCGGATCACCGTGCCGTGCCGCCAGCTGGCGAAGGCGCCCGGCACGTCGGTGACGATGTCGGTGGCCTCCAGCAGCTCCCAGCCTTCGGCGAAGGCCTGCATCATGCCGTACTCGATGCCGTTGTGGACCATCTTGGCGAAGTGGCCCGCGCCGACGGAGCCCGCGTGGACGAAACCGTCCTCGCCCTCCGGCTTGAGCGTGTCGAAGATCGGCATCAGGCGCTGGACGTTCTCGGCCGTGCCGCCCGCCATCAGGGCGTAGCCGTTCTGCAGGCCCCACACGCCGCCGCTGACGCCGACGTCCACGAAGCCGATCTCGCGGGCGGCCAGCTCCTCGCCGTGGCGCTGGTCGTCCCCGTAGTGTGAATTACCGCCGTCGACGACGGTGTCGCCGGGGGCGAGCAGCTCGCTCAGCGCGCTGATCGTCGCCCGGGTGGGGTCACCGGCCGGAACCATGATCCACACCACCCGGGGCGCGGCCAGCCGCTCGACGAGTTCCTTGAGGCTTCCGACGTCGCTGATCTGGCGATCGCGGTCGTACCCGACCACGTCATGGCCGCCGCGGCGGAGCCGCTCGGCCATGTTGCCGCCCATCTTCCCGAGCCCAATCAGGCCGATCTGCATCGAGGCCACCCCCTAGTAGATCCATCGTGATCGCCCTACCCGGCACGGGGTCAGATCATACGGTCCGTCCCCGTACGTGGCGTCAGGAGCTCAGCCGGATCGGCATGATCAGGTAGCGGTAGTCCGCGATCGCGTGTTCATCCACAGGTTTTCCACCGGTGAGGATGGCGGGCTTGGTGGAGGTGGTGAAGTTCAGCCGGGCCACGTCGGAGTCGATCGCGCCCAGGCCCTCCAGCAGGAACTGGTGGTTGAAGGCGATGTTGATGTCCTCGCCCTCGAACTCCACCGGCAGGACCTCCACGGCCTGCGCCTCGTCGCCGCTGCCGGCCTCCAGCACGACCTCGGCGCCGCGGAAGGCGAGCCGCACCGGCGTGTTGCGCTCGGCGACCAGGGCCACGCGCTTGACGGCCTCCACGAAGGAGCTGGTGGGGATGTCGGCGTGGGCGGAGAACTCGGTGGGGAGCAGGGAGCGGTACTTGGGGAACTCGGGGTCGAGCAGGCGGGTGGTGGTACGGCGGCCGGAGCTGGAGAAGCCGATCATACCCTCACCGGTGCCGCCCACCGAACTGAGCGCGATCTCCACCTCGGCGCCGGTCACCAGCGACTTGGCGGTGTCGGCCAGCGTACGCCCCGGGATCATCGCGATCGCCTGGAAATCCGGCTGGTCAGGCTGCCACTTCAGCTCCCGTACGGCCAGCCGGTAGCGGTCGGTCGCCGCCAGCGTGACCGTGTCGCCCTCGATCTCCATCCGCACGCCGGTCAGCATCGGCAGCGTCTCGTCCTTGCCCGCCGCGGTGGCCACCTGGGCGACGGCGGCCGCGAACACGTCGCTGCCCACCCGGCCGGCGGCGGGCGGCATGGCCGGCAGCGAGGGGTAGTCCTCCACCGGCATGGTCAGCAGGGTGAAGCGGGCGCTACCACAGGTGACGACCGCCTTGGCGCCCTCCACAACGAGATCCACAGGCTGTGCGGGAAGCGCGCGGGTGATCTCGGCGAGCAGCTTGCCGGAGACCAGGACCACACCCGGCTCGCCGGTCTGCAGGTCGAGGGTGACCTCGGCGGAGACCTCGTAGTCGAAGCCGGAGAGCTTCAGCTGGTGGTCTTCTGTCACTTCCAGCCGCATACCCGCGAGCACGGGCACGGAGGGCCTGGCGGGCAGGCTACGTGCCGTCCACGCGACCGCCTCGGCGAGCACGTCTCGGTCGACCCGGAACATCACGGGGATCAGCCTCCTGTGGATTTCTTGGCTTGTTGCTGTGTCTGCGGTCGCATGTCCGGCGAACGCGGTTCATCCCTGGCGGGAGTGGGCAGTACTCGGGGTGTGGTGCTCGAGGTGGTGCTCTCTGCGGTCTGCTCGGCGGACGTAGCAGCGAACGCCCATCCTCGTCGCTCGCCCACAGGTGTCAACTCTCCCGCACCTTGGCGCTCCGCGGAGCCCTTCTGTTGCTCTTGATTTCCCTTGTGAGAGAGAACGTAGTCACATTCATAGGGGCTGTGGATATGTGGATGAACCCCTGTTTCCGCAGCTCAGCCCGGCCGCCGTCATCCACCGTGCCTGTGGGTAAACAGTGGATGACGAAGCGTGGCCTGTGGGGAACTTTCGGTTGTGCACAGGGCATCCCCAGGAAAACGGTGCGTCATCCACCGGTTACCCACAGGTTATCCCCAGGTTATCCACGGGAGACACGCCCACCTCGGTTGGTGATTTTTCCACTGTGCACAGAGCGTCCACAGACCGTACACAGGTTGTCCCCAAGTTATCCCCAACTTGTCCCCAGAGTTATCCACAGGGTGTGGGGAAAACGCCTCGTGAAAAGATCTTCAGGGCGTCGCTAACACGGCTCTGACGTGTAGTGGCGGTGATCCACAGAGATATCCACAGCCTGTGAATCAAGCTTGGCGACCGCGTTGCTTGATGCGGGTGGTGAGCTCGTTCACCTGGTTGTACATCGAGCGGCGTTCGGCCATCAGGGACCGGATCTTCCGCTCCGCGTGCATGACCGTGGTGTGGTCGCGACCGCCGAACTGCTGGCCGATCTTCGGCAGCGACAGGTCGGTCAGCTCCCTGGCCAGATACATGGCGATCTGCCGGGCCGTCACCAGCGCCCGCGAGCGCGAGCCGCCGCACAGGTCCTCGAGCGAGACGCCGAAGTACTCGGCCGTCGTCGACATGATCAGCGCGATGGTGATCTCGGTGTCCGCGTCCTCGCTGATCAGATCCTTGAGCACGATCTCGGTCAGCTGGATGTCCACGGACTGCCGGTTGAGGCTGGCGAACGCCGTCACCCGGATCAGCGCGCCCTCCAGCTCACGGATGTTGGTGGCGATCCGGCTGGCGATGTACTCCAGCACGTCCGGCGGCGCGGCCAGGCCCTCCTGGATGGCCTTCTTCCGCAGGATCGCGATCCGCGTCTCCAGCTCGGGCGGCTGCACGTCGGTGATCAGGCCCCACTCGAACCGGTTGCGGAGCCGGTCCTCCAGCGTGACCAGCTGCTTGGGCGCGCGGTCGCTGGAGATGACGATCTGCTTGGAGGAGTTGTGCAGGGTGTTGAAGGTGTGGAAGAACTCCTCCTGCGTCTGCTCCTTGCCCTCCAGGAACTGGATGTCGTCCACGAGCAGGATGTCCACCGCGCGGTAGCGGGCCCGGAAACCGTCGGCCTTGTGGTCGCGGATGGAGTTGATGAAGTCGTTGGTGAACTCCTCGGAGCTCACGTACCGCACCCGGGCGCCGTCGTACAGGCTCTGCGCGTAGTGGCCGATGGCGTGCAGCAGGTGCGTCTTGCCCAGCCCCGAGTCCCCGTAGATGAACAGCGGGTTGTACGCCTTCGCCGGCGCCTCCGCCACCGCCACCGCGGCCGCGTGCGCGAACCGGTTGCTGGCCCCAATAACAAAGGTGTCGAAGGTGTACTTGGCGTTCAGCCGCGCCGGCTCCCCGCTGGTACGGCTCCCGCGGCTCTCCCACCGGTTCTGCCCCTGCTCCGGCTTGGGCGGCTCGGTCGGAAACGCCGGCTTCTGCCCCCCGGCCGGGTACGGCTCCGCCGCCGGCTGTGGCTCCTCCTGTGGAAAGGGGAAACCGGGCTTGGCCTGTGGACCACCCTGTGGATAATCGGTGGACGGCGCTGTGGACTCCTGGCGAAAGCCCTGGTTGAAGCCTGGTTGAGGCCCTCCCTGCTGGGGATATGCGCTGTCCACCGGCTGGGGATACCCGGGCGGCCTGGGGAAGTTCTGCCCAGGGGCCTGGGGATAACTTTCGCGCTGCTGCTGACCTTGCTGCTGCTGGTTGGTCGTGTCGACCATCACCGCGATGCGTACCGGGCGGCCGAATTCCTGGGAAAGGGCGTGCGCGATCAGCGGGCGGAGCCGTACTTCCAGGACTTCCTTGGCGAAATCGTTGGGGGCGGCCAGCAGGATCGTGTCGTTGATCAGGCCTGACGGGGTGGTCATCTGCAGGAAGGCGCGCTGCTGCCCCGAAACGCCCTCCTCGGTGAGGGTGGCCAGCGCGCGGGCCCATACCGCGTTGAGGTCGATGCCGTCCACGGCCGAGCCCTCCTCCCTAACGCGGCCCCCGCTCGCACGCCGCGATCCGTTATCCACATCCGCTTCCGGCCGGAGTCCTCCCGGCGGCGCCAATCCCCGCTTCTTGATCCACAGGGGATCCACAAGTTGTGCACAGGTCGTGCACAGCCCTCAGGATGAGGAGGGAAGGTCTGAACGCCTGACAGTAGCGGTGCGTCCGACCGGCGTTCAAGACGTTGTCCACAGCCTAGTGGTTGTCACGACCCACAGGTGTGGACAGCTGAACCACCGGTGGAAAACCAGGTCACGAGCCTGGGGACAACTCCGCTGCACGCTGATATGGTCACGCTCTGCTCTGATGATCAGGTAGACGCCCAAGTCCTGATGTCCCCAGTCCGCCGGTTTGACCATTGGGCGGATCCCCCGTAACGTGTTGCGGTCGGCTTATCCGTGACGGCTATTTCGCATGCCCTGCGACGGTGAGCCGTAAAATCGTGCACCGTACCGCGCCCGAGGACCGTCCCGGGTGTCACACAAGCCTGGAGCCCACTCGTGAGCAAGCGTACTTTCCAGCCGAACAACCGCCGTCGCGCGAAGACCCACGGCTTCCGGCTGCGGATGCGCACCCGGGCCGGGCGCGCCATCCTGGCCGCGCGTCGGCGCAAGGGTCGCGCCGAGCTGACCGTCTGACCCACCGCTGAAGCCTGAGGGAAAGCCCGCCGTCGACCGCGGCGGCGGGCCGGCCCTTTGAGTCGGCTGAATCGGCCCGGGAGACCGGGCCACTTTTGTAAGGAAGTAGCCGGTGCTACCGTCCGCTTCCCGCATGCGGCGGGGTGACGAGTTCGCCGAGGCGATTCGTCGGGGACGCCGCGCCGGACGCCCGTCGCTTGTCGTACATTTCCGACTTGGTGAGGGGGATTTGCCCCCGCTGGTGGGATTCGTCGTCAGCAAGGCAGTCGGCGGCGCCGTCGTCAGAAATCAGGTCAAGCGGCGGCTCAGACACCTGATGCGGGCACGTATACACCTACTTCCGAGAGGTAGCCTGCTGGTGGTACGCGCCAATCCTCCGGCCGCGTCCGCGAGCAGCGAGCACCTGGCCGCCGATCTCGATGTCGCGTTAACGCGACTCCTGCGGCGGCCCTGAGATGGACGGTCATGACAGCCGAGCAGCCCGCACCGGTGACCACGGGATCCACGGGTACGACACCCGTCCCGACGTCGCCCGCTGCCCGGATTCTGGTGGCTCCGATCAAGTTCTACCGGGCCTTCATCAGCCCGTTGTTCGGGCCACGCTGCCGATTCTTCCCCTCCTGCAGCGCATATGGTGTGGAGGCGATCGCCGTTCACGGGGCGTTGCGCGGGGTGTGGTTGACCATCAGGCGTATCGGCCGATGCCATCCTTTCCACCCCGGCGGGTTTGATCCCGTGCCCCCTCGACCCCACAACAAGCAAGGGAGCTAGCTCGGTGGAGCTGTCCTGGCTGAATTGGCTGTATACGGCCATCGCTCACGTGATCACATGGATCCACACGGGCTACAGCACCTTCATAAGTCCTGACAGCGGCCTGAACTGGGCGCTGACCGTCATCACGCTCACCGTGCTGATGCGAATCCTGATCTTCCCGCTCTTCCTCAAGCAGATGCGCTCGTCGAAGAAGATGCAGGAGCTTGCTCCCAAGATCCAGGAGCTGCGCAAGCGGTACAAGAATGACAAGCAGCGCATGAACCAGGAGGTCATGCGCGTCTACCAGGAGGGCGGCGCGAACCCGCTCGGCGGTTGCCTGCCCATACTGGCCCAGTTCCCGATCTTCATCTCGATGTTCACCGTGCTGAACGCAATGGCGCACGGGCAGCCCAAGTTCGGCATGACCCAGGAGCTGGTGGACAACGCCCGGGACGCGCACATCTTCGGCGCCCCCTTTCCGGCGACCTTCTTCACCAGCGACCTCGACATTGCGAAGTACGGCGCCGACCCCGTCCTCGCCAAGATCGTTCTGGTGCTCTTCGTCGCGATCAGCTCGCTGACGACCTTCCTGACCGTGCGGCAGAGCGTGACCCGGTCGATGGCGCAGATGCCGGACAACCCCATGGCGCAGCAGCAGAAGATCCTGATGTACATCTCGCCGCTGTTCGCCGTCTTCTCCCTGAACTTCCCGCTCGGCCTGATCCTGTACTGGGTGACCACCAACGTGTGGACGCTGGGCCAGCAGCACTGGTTCTACAGCCGCAACCCGATGCCGCAGTTCGACGCGAAGGGCAACCTGATCCCGCCCAAGCCGCCGGCCAGCCTGCTGTCCCGGTTCCGCAAGACCAAGGAGACGGCCGAGGAGCCCGTGGCGGCCCCGCCCGAGCCCAAGGTCGTCCGCCAGCAGCCGACCCGCCAGTCGCGGAGCAAGCGAACCGGCAGCAAGAAGTCGTAGCGTGGTTTATACCGAGCGTTAGCTAATGAGCAACGTGAGAAGGAGTTCGGACGTGACCGAAGCTGAGGAGACCGTCAAGGCGGCTCCCGATGTCGCCGCCCTCGAGCAGGAGGGTGAGATCGCAGCCGACTACGTCGAGGGTCTGCTCGATATCGCCGACCTGGACGGGGACATCGACATGGACGTCGAGGGCGATCGCGCGATGGTGTCGGTCGTCGGCCTCAAGGGCGGGGACCTGGTCGGTCCCAGCGGCGAGGTGCTGGAGGCGCTCCAGGAGCTGACCCGGCTGGCGGTCCACCGCCAGACCGGCGAACGGTCCCGGCTCATGCTCGACGTCGCCGGCTACCGCGAACGCCGACGCGCCGAACTGACGAAGATCGGTACGGCTGCCGCCGAGGACGTCAAGGCCAGCGGCGAGCCCAAGGCGCTCCAGCCGATGACCCCGTTCGAACGCAAGATCGTGCACGACGCGGTCGCCACCGTGGGCCTGCGCAGCGAGTCGGAGGGCGAGGAGCCCCGGCGCTTCGTCGTCATCCTCCCCGTCTGAGTCCCCCATCGAAAGCCGTCGATCTCCATCGGGATCGGCGGCTTTCCTGTTGCGTACGACAATCGCCTACGGCACCGCATCAGACAGGGGACGGTTCCACCGACCACCGCCCCCGCACGCCTGGCCGGTGGTTTCGCCACCGGCCGATACTCTACGAGAGATGACCGGAGAGATGAGCGAGCAACTACCCCCCGCCCCCGAGGTGGCCCACGAGGTTTTTCACGGCGCGGCGATGGGCCGGGCCGAGGCATTCGCCGACCTGCTGGCTGGACCCGGGGTGGTTCGGGGGTTGCTGGGTCCCCGGGAGGTGCCCCGGATCTGGGACCGCCATCTGCTCAACTGCGCGGTGATCGCGGAGGCCGTGCCGCCGGATGTGCGCCTGGTCGACATCGGTTCCGGCGCCGGACTGCCCGGCATCGTGCTGGCCATCGTGCGCCCGGACATCCGGGTGACCCTGCTCGAACCGCTGCTGCGCCGCACGGTTTTCCTGAACGAATGCGTGGACGCGCTGGAGCTGCCCAACGTCGAGGTGCTGCGGGCCAGAGCCGAGGAGGTCGCCGGTGAGCGCGAGTTCGACGTGGCCACCGCGCGGGCGGTGGCTCCCCTCGACCGCCTGCTGACGTGGGCGATGCCGCTGCTGGGCACGGGCGGCATGCTGCTCGCGATGAAGGGGGAGCGGGCCGCCGAGGAACTGGACGGAGCCGAGTCCCAATTGCGCGCCTCCGGGGCGCGAACGGCCGAGCTTGTCACGGTCGGGCACGGTAAAGTCGAGCCACCCGCAACTCTTGTCCGAGTCATCGCCGGGCCCAAGCCTCAAACGGGACGTCGGCACGAGGGCGCGAGAGACGGTGATCTCAGAGGTCGGCATGAGGTCGCGAAGCGAGGTGCACGGCGCCGACGAAAGAGGTGACGGTCGTGCCTGGTGCGGTGACGGGCTTGGGATGGCCGGAGAAGTTCACGGACGCGAGATCGGGACAGTCGTCGGGGGTCGGCTGGCCACGTCTCTCCGTCTCGCCGGATGTGCCGGCCACTCCGCCGGTGGCACTGTCGGAAGAGCACTCGCACCTAGCAGTATGGGGAGCACTGTCCGATGGATCGCCGGATGCACAGCCGGATGAAAGGACGACAGTCGTGTCCCAGCCCCCGCTTAACCCAGGTGATTCCCCGCTGGTTCGAGAGGCACTGAGTTCTGTGGTTTCACGTGAAACAACCGCACCCGCTGCGGCACCTACGGCGGCTGCGCCGGTCGGATATTCCGCTCGTCGTGAGGAAGGCTGGCCGCGGCCGCCCAAATGCCGGGTGATGACGATTGCCAACCAGAAGGGCGGCGTCGGCAAGACCACGAGTGCCGTCAATCTGGCCGCTTCGCTCTCCATGCACGGGCAGCGGGTGCTGGTGGTCGACTTGGACCCGCAGGGCAACGCGTCGACCGCCCTGGCGACTGAGCATCGCGCCGGAGTGCCGTCGATTTACCAGGTTCTGGTGGAGGACCTGCCCCTTGAGTCGATCGTGACCCAGGTCCCGGACATGCCCGGCCTCTATTGCGCCCCGGCGACCCTGGACCTGGCCGGCGCCGAGATCGAGCTGGTGCCGATGGTGGGCAGGGAGACCCGGCTCAAGCGGGCGTTCGCCGCCTTCGAGTCGAAGATGAACTTCGACTACATCCTGATCGACTGCCCGCCGTCGCTCGGCCTGCTCACCGTCAACGCGATGGCGGCCGCGCAGGAGGTGCTGATCCCGATCCAGTGCGAGTACTACGCGCTGGAAGGGCTGACCCAGCTCCTGCAGAACGTCGAACTGGTCCGGGCGCACCTGAACCAGAACCTCAATGTCTCCACCATCCTGCTGACGATGTACGACGGCCGGACCCGGCTGGCCTCCCAGGTGGCCGATGAGGTGCGCTCCCACTTCGGGGCCACCGTGCTCGACGCGGTCATCCCCCGGAGCGTACGCGTGTCCGAGGCGCCCAGTTATGGGCAGTCGGTCATGACGTACGACCCGGGTTCGAGTGGCGCCATGGCGTACATGGAGGCGGCTCGGGAGATGGCGTATCGCGGTGCGGCGGTTGCCGACGCGTGAACCGGTAGCCTCGTAGGGTCCTGCGGTTCGGTCGGTAAGGAGCATCGTTGAGTCAGCAGCGTCGGGGACTCGGGAAGGGCCTGGGCGCCCTGATCCCGACCGGGCCGATCGTCGAACCGGGTGCCACCGCGGGGAATCCCGGAAGCCCTGGAACGCCCGGCGGTCCGTCCGCGCCCGGGGGAACGTACGGGGGCGGGGGAGCCGGAAGCGTCGTGGGAGTCGCGCAGTCTCCCCCGGCGGACACCGACGGTGGGCTGCGGCCGGTTGCCGGGGCGTACTTCCAGGAGATCCCCCTCACGGCCATCGTGCCGAACCCGCGTCAGCCCCGGGACGTGTTCGACGAGGACCGGCTGGACGAGCTGGCCGCGTCCATCAACGAGGTCGGCCTGCTCCAGCCGATCGTCGTACGGGCCGCGGGGGCCGGACAGTTCGAACTCGTCATGGGGGAGCGGCGGTGGCGCGCCTCCCAGCTCGCCGGGCTGGACCAGATCCCGGCGATCGTCCGCAGCACCGACGACGACGAGATGCTCCGCGAGGCGCTCATCGAGAACCTCCAGCGGGAGCAGCTCAACTCGCTGGAGGAGGCGGCGGCCTACCAGCAACTGCTGGACGACTTCGGGGCGACCCACGAACAGCTGGCCAAGAAGGTCGGCCGGTCGCGATCCCACATCACCAACACGCTCCGGCTGCTGAACCTGGCGCCCGAGGTGCAGACGCGCCTGGCGGCAGGGACGATCACGGCCGGGCACGCCCGTGCGCTCCTCCCGCTGGAGGACCACGCCGCGCAGGTACGGCTCGCCGACCGGATCGTGGCCGAGGGCATGACGGTGCGGACGGTCGAGGAGATCGTCTCCATCGGGGACGTGAAGTCCGGCCCGGCTCCCCGGAAGCCGCGGGCGAAGCAGCCGACGGCACCCGCTCTCCGCCATCTGGCCGATCGGCTCTCGGATCACTTCGAGACGCGGGTGAAGGTCGATTTAGGGCGTCGGAAGGGGCGGATCGTGGTGGAGTTCTCCACGATCGATGACCTTGAGCGCATCATCGGCACCATGGCCCCGGATACCGCCAACCAGATGCGCTCCTTCGAGGAGTAGCTTTACGGGTCCGCTCGCATGGCTTTGCGGATCACGATGTTTCACGTGAAACAGCCCCCGACCGGGATCCGGTCGGGGGCTGTTTCGTTGGTGTCGCCGTTGCCGATCTCTTGGCCGTCATGGACTCGTCGTCGAAACGCCCAGGCGATGTTTCACGTGAAACACGGAAGCCGGGACTCCGCCGTCGGGCCGTCTTCATCCACGCGGCTGCCGCCAACTCCCCCGGTGTTTCACGTGAAACCAAGACTCCGGCGATCACCCGATGACGCTCCCCCGGGCTTCAGGTGAGACACCGACGCTCTCCGTGTTTCACGTGAAACCGAGCAGCGGGGGATCTAGCCGCCGAGGGCGTGGAGGTCGGCGATGAGGGTGTCGACGTCTTCGGGGGTCGTGTCGAAAGAGGTGACCAAGCGGATGACGCCGGTCGGGCGGTCCCAGATCGAGAAGAGGTGGCGGTGGCCGAGTTCGACGATCGCCTTCTCGCTGAGAATCGGGAACACCGCGTTGGACTCGACGGGGTAGCGGAATGGGAACCGCCCGGCGAGCCCGTCGGCCAGGCGGTGGGCCATGGTGTTCGCGTGGGCCGCGTTCCGGCGCCAGAGGTCGTCCGTCAGGAGGGCGGTCAGCTGGACGGAGACGAAGCGCGTCTTGGAGGCGAGCTGCATGCCCTGCTTCCGGAGGAAGAGCGCGCTCGCGTCCAGCTCCGGCCGGAGGATGACCAACGCCTCCGCGCCGAGCGCGCCGTTCTTGGTGCCGCCGAAGCTCAGCACGTCCACCCCGGCGTCCGTGGTGAGCGCCCGCAGCGAGCAGTCCGCCTCGGCGGCGGCGTTGGCCAGCCGCGCGCCGTCCATGTGGAGGTAGAGCCCGTGCGCGTGGGCGACCTCCGCGAGCGCGGCCACCTCGTCGGCCGTGTAGAGCGTGCCGCACTCGGTCACCTGTGAGATGGACACCACCTTCGGCTGGCTGTGGTGCTCGTTCCCCAGCGCCTCCAGCTGCCCCAGCACATCCGCCGGCCGGAGCTTGCCGTCCTCGGTCCGTACCGGGAGGAGCTTGGTGCCCAGCACCCGCTCTGCCGCGCCTGCCTCGTGGCCGTTGATGTGGGCGCTGTCCGGGCAGATCACGCCGTCGAAGGAACGCAACATCAGACCGAGGCCGACCACGTTGGCGCCGGTGCCGTTGAACATCGCGTACGCGGTGGTGTGCTCGCCGAACGCGGTGCGGAAGGCGGCCTCCATGTCCCGCGTCCACGGGTCGGCGCCGTACGCCACGGCGTCGCCCACGTTCGCCGCCGCGATGGCGGCCATCACGTCCGGATGCACTCCGGCGTGGTTGTCGCTCCCAAAACTCTTCCCATGAATCACGCGGCTCAGCCTAGCCAGCCCCGCTGAAGACCCCTGACGACGGTCACCGCATCAACATGGGCGGCCTTCGGTCATGGACGACCGGCCGCGATCTCCAGGAGGCCGCGGCAGAGCGCGCCGAGATCCCGGCCCGCCGCCTCGGCCGCCATCGGCAGCAGGGACGTCTCCGTCATGCCGGGGGCGACGTTGACCTCCAGGAAGTACGGCCGTCCCGAGCTGTCCACGATCAGGTCGGTGCGCGAGACGTCCCTCAGCCCGAGGGCCGAGTGCGCGGCCACGGCCATCGCCTCGCACGCCTGGGTGGCCTCGGGGGAGAGCCGGGCGGGGGCGAAGAACTCGGTGTGGCCGGCGGTGTAGCGGGCGGCGTAGTCGTACACGCCGGCGTCGGGCACGATCTCGACCGGGGGCAGGGCGATCGGTCCCTCCCCCAGGTCGACGACGGAGACCGCCACCTCGACGCCCGCGACGTACTTCTCGATCAGCGCGGTGTCGCCGTACGCGAAGCAGCCGACCATCGCGGCCGGGAGCTCCTCGGCGGAGCGCACGATGGACGCGCCCAGGGCGGAGCCGCCCCGGGACGGCTTCACGAAGAGCGGCAGTCCGAGGCTGGCGACGATCCGGGCCAGCACCGCCGACGCGCCCAGGTCGTGGAAGGTCTCCTTCGGGAGCGCCACCGAGTCGGGCGTGTTCAACCCCCAGGAGCGCACCACGGCCTTGGCGGTCGGCTTGTCGAAGGCCACCCGGCAGGCGTCCGGCGCCGCTCCCACGTACGGCACGCCGAGCAGCTCCAGCACCGAGCGGATCGCGCCGTCCTCCCCCGCGCCGCCGTGCAGGGTCACGAACACGGCGTCCGGGGGATCGGCGAGCACCGACGGCACCAGCGAGGAGTCGGTGTCGCGGGTCTCCACGTCCACCCCCGCCGCGCGCAGCACCTCGGCGACCCGGCGTCCGGAACGGATGGAGACCTCCCGCTCGTACGACAGGCCGCCCGCCAACACCAGGACGTGTCCGAGATCGCTCATCTCCAGGGCCTTTCCAAGGATCGCTGTACGGCTAGCCCGAACAGGCTAGCCGTACCCGATCTCAGGCGAGGTCCGGACCCGGTGTGTCGACGCCGGCATGGCCGGGCGCCCGGCCGGTGCCGAACATCTCGCGGGTGCGCAGTTCTTCCTCGATGACTCCGGCCAGCCGGCGCACCCCTTCGCGGATGCGGTCCGGCTGCGGATAGCAGTACGACAGGCGCATCTGCCTCTCGCCGCCGCCGTCGGAGAAGAAGCCGGTGCCCGGCACGAAGGCGACGCGTTTGTCCACCGCCTGCGGCAGCATCGCCTTGGAGTCCAGGCCCTCCGGCAGCGTCATCCAGACGAAGAACCCGCCGCCGGGGCGGGTCCACGAGCAGCCGGGCGGCATGAGCTGCTCCAGCGAGCTGAGCAGCGCGTCGCGGCGCTCCCGGTACAGCTCGCGGAAGGTCTTGATCTGCTCACGCCACGGCTGGGTGGCCAGGAACTGGCCGACGGCCAGCTGGGTGAAGGTCGAGTGCGAGAGCACCGCGGACTCCATGGCCAGCACGAGCTTGTCCCGCACCGCGTGCGGGGCCAGCGCCCAGCCGACCCGGAAACCCGGGGCGAGCGTCTTGGAGAACGACCCCAGGTAGACGACGCCCTCGGGGTCGTCGGCCCGCAGCGCGCGCAGTGGCTCCCCGTCGAAGCCGAGCAGCCCGTACGGGTTGTCCTCGACGATGAGGATGCCGGCGCGCTGGCAGATCTCCAGGACCTGGCGGCGGCGGACCTCGTTGAGGGTGACGCCGGCCGGGTTCTGGAAGGTCGGGATGGTGTAGAGGAACTTGATCCGGTTGCCCGCGGACTTCAGGGCGTAGATCGTCTGGGCGAGGGATTCCGGGATGAGCCCCTGGTCGTCCATCGCGATGTGCACGACCTTGGCCTGGTAGGCCGCGAACGTGCCCAGCGCCCCCACGTACGAGGGTCCTTCGGCGAGCACGATGTCACCGGGGTCGACGAAGATCCGCGTGATCAGGTCCAGGGCCTGCTGCGAGCCCACGGTCACCACGACGTCGTTGGCGCCCGCCTCGATGCCCTCTTCCCGCATGACCTCGCAGATCTGCTCCCGCAGCGCGGGGTCGCCCTGGCCGGAGCCGTACTGCAGGGCCTCCGGACCCCGCTTGGCGACCAGGTCCGCGACCAGTTCCCCCACCACGTCCAGCGGCAGCGCGGTGACGTACGGCATGCCGCCCGCGAGCGAGACCACCTCGGGCCTCGACGCGACGGCGAAAAGAGCTCGGATCTCGGAGGCGACCATCCCGGTAGCTCGTGCGGCATACCGATCGACATAAGCGTCAATGCGCGACCCCTGCGCCGCGGGCGTCCGACCGTGATCCGATTCGTACGTCACGGTCCACCTCCATTTCGTAGCCGGAAATCCAGACTAAGGCAGCCCACCGAACCCCAGACACCCCGGTCTCATCCCTTGAGTCCCTAATTACGCGAGATCTCCCGGTTTGAAATTACTTGTGGCATTGGCCCGACCTTCTGCGGGCCGCGCTGTGACACTGGGCTCGCCGCGCCGGGGGTGCGGCTTTAGACGCAGTACTATGCCAGTTTGGGGCCGCGGGTTTCGCGTGCTTTCTGGTCACGACTCCTGGGTGGGGATAGGGGTTTCACGTGTCGCGTCGGCTGGCCAGTATCACCTTGGACAACCTTGACGATCTGCCGCGACGGTGTCGGCGCTGTGTGTTCTGGGAGCTGGATCCGGTCAGCGGGGAGCGGGCCGCCAAGGTGGGGGATCCGGGGCTGGAGAAGGAGGCCTGGATCTCGGCCACGCTCCTGGAGTGGGGGAGCTGCGGGAAGATCGCGTACGTGGACGGGGTGGCGGCGGGGTTCGTGCTCTACGCCCCGCCGTTGTACGTCCCGCGGTCGGTCGCCTTTCCGACGTCGCCGGTGAGTTCGGACGCGGTGCTCCTGATGACCGCGCACATCATTCCCGAGTTCTCGGGGGGCGGCCTGGGGCGCATGCTGGTCCAGGGAGTGGCGAAGGATCTCACCCGCAGGGGCGTACGGGCGATTGAGGCGTTCGGGGATTTGAAGTGGGAGCAGCCGGGGTGCATGGCCCCGGCCGAATATCTACTTTCGGTGGGTTTTAAGACGGTTCGTCCGCATTTGCGGTTTCCTCGGCTCCGGCTCGAATTGAAGACGGCCGTCTCGTGGCGCGAGGACGTCGAGGTGGCGCTGGAAAGGCTCCTGGGCTCCATGAGTCCAGAGCGCGCCCTGCGTCCCGTCTGAGCCGGTCTCAGCCCCTTCTACGGCCAATAGGGAACCATTCCCGGACAAGCAGAAAGCCTCCTCGGTTGCCGAGGAGGCTTTCCTGTGGCGGAAGACGCCCGGGTCAGATGATCCCGTCGAGCTCGCGGAGCAGCATCGCCTTCGGCTTGGCGCCGATGATCTGCTTCACGACCTCGCCGCCCTTGTAGACGTTCATGGTCGGAATCTGCATGACGCCGTAGTCACGCGGCGTCACCGGGTTCTCGTCGATGTTGAGCTTGACCACGGTCAGCTTGTCCGCGTGCTCGGCCGCGATCTCCTCGAGGATGGGGGCGACCTGACGGCACGGCCCGCACCACTCGGCCCAGAAGTCCACGATGACGGGCTTGTCGCTCTTGAGGACCTCGTTGCCGAAGTCCGCGTCGGTCACGCTCTTGATGGCGCCCACTGTTGTCTCCCCTTCGTGATGTTTCGATGAATCAGTCGTCGAGTTCGGTGAGCCAGCGCTCCGAGTCGAGCGAGGCGGAACAGCCCGTGCCGGCGGCGGTGATGGCCTGGCGGTAGGTGTGGTCCACCACGTCCCCACAGGCGAACACGCCGTCCAGGTTGGTCCTGGTGGTGGGCGAATCGACCTTGATGTAACCCTCGTCGTCGAGGTCGACCTGGCCCTTGACCAGCTCGGTACGGGGATCGTGGCCGATCGCGATGAACAGGCCGGTGGCCGGCAGTTCGCTCTCCTCGCCGGTCTTGAGGTTGCGCAGCCGTACGCCGCTGACCTTGTTCTCCCCCAGGACGTCGACGACCGTGCTGTCCCAGACGAAGCGGATCTTCTCGTTCGCGAACGCGCGATCCTGCATGATCTTGCTGGCGCGGAGTTCGTCGCGGCGGTGCACGATCGTGACCGAACGGGCGAACCGGGTCAGGAAGGTGGCCTCCTCCATCGCCGTGTCGCCGCCGCCCACGACCACGATGTCCTGGTCGCGGAAGAAGAACCCGTCACAGGTGGCACACCACGAGACGCCGTGGCCCGACAGCCGCTTCTCGTTCACCAGGCCCAGCTCCCGGTAGCCGGAGCCGGTCGCCAGGATCACGGACTTGGCGTAGAACGTGTCGGTGTGGGTCTTCACGACCTTGGGCGTGACCGTCAGGTCCACCTCGACCACGTCGTCGGCGACCAGTTCGGCGCCGAAACGCTCCGCCTGCTTGCGCAGGTTGTCCATGAGGTCCGGGCCCATGATGCCGTCGGGGAAGCCGGGGAAGTTCTCCACGTCGGTGGTGTTCATCAGCGCGCCGCCGGCCGTGACCGAGCCCTCGAACACGAGCGGCCGGAGGTCGGCACGGGCCGAGTACACGGCCGCCGTATAGCCGGCGGGCCCCGACCCGATAATGATCACGTTACGGACGTCGCTCAACGCATTCGCCTCTCTCTGCATCTGCCACGGGCGTCAACAGATCCTAGGCTCTGTTTATTGCCTACCCCCCGAACCCACGGCCCTCGCCCCCGCCCGGCACCCTCAGCCGGAGCCGCTGCTCGTGATTTGGGCCACTTTCGCCAGCCAGCGCTGGGTCAGCTCGTCGTAGGCGAAGATCGTGGCCCAACCGGCGCTGTGAGTCGGCGCGGGTCGCGTAGGCGTGATACCCGGCCAAGCTGCCCTCAAGACGGTCGCCGACTGGACGGAGAGCCGAGCGCCAGCTCAAAAAAGGTGGGTGGGTGGGAGAACCACCAACGGCCTAGTTCCAGGTAGCCAAACCGTCTTGCCGAAGCTCGCGGCAGTTGTCATCCACAACCACGACACGAACCTTGTCGAGACTCTGGTCTTCCCAGAACGCCATCACCGTGGCTTCGCTGCCGTTGTACTGCGCCCGATCCACCGCGATCGGCGGCCGATCGAGCTCATTGGCCTTGTCCTGCACGCAAGCATCCAGCTGCTCGTCGTTGTTGCTCCCCGTACCAGGCTCAGGCCCGAAGTACCCCACGAGCGGCCCGGACAGCTCCCGCGACGTGTAGTTGTGCCCACTGGCCCGAACGGTATAAGCCAGCGTCCGCTGCGGAGACCTCTCCGGCGTCGACACACTCGTAGCCGGCGGCTCCGCGAGCGTCCCTCCCGGCGCGGACATCAGACTGCTCGCCAGCACGGAAGCCCCGAAAACCCCAGCAGCGGCGGCCGCCATCCCCAGCGTCGCCACCCAGACCCGCCGCCCCCGCCGAATCGGCGTGACAGTCGCAAGCTCCTCCGAGTCCACCTCGGCAGACGCATCCAGAGCGGGAACGAGGGACAGCTTCGACAACCCGTTGGCACCCACCGGCACGGAGGCGAAGGGGTTCGGCTCGTCGGCGAGCGCGCGGTCGATCCGCATCGCAACCCCCAGCGGCATGGCCGGAACCGGCACCGCCGCCAGCATCTCCCGCACGGCAGCCAGATCGGCCAAGCTCTCCCCGCAGGGATCACAGACCGCCAGATGCTCCCGAACCCGGCGAGCGGTCGCGTCGTCTAGCAACCCCTCCGCCAGCTCTGCGAGGATCTCCAGGTCGTAATGCGTATCACCCGTCACGAAGTTCTGCTCCCTTCGCGGATGAGACGCGAGTGAGGTCTGTTCGGTTCCGCAGATGCGAAAGAATCGGGGCGAGTTTCGCACGACCTCGCGCACAGCGGCTCTTCACGGTCCCCGCGGGCACCCCAAGCACAGACGCCGCGTCCTCCACTGAATACCCCATCATGTCCACGAGCACCAGAGCCGCCCGCTGGTCCGACGGCAGCAGTTTGAGCGCCGCCGTAACCTCCATGGACACTTCGCGTTCGGCGGTCTGGTCGGGCAGCTGGGTGTCCCGCTCGGCCGCCTCGATCAGCTCGTCGTCGGCCACGGGCCGCACGGACTTGCGCCGCATCCGGTCCAGGCAGGCGTTCACCACGATCCGGTGCAGCCAGGTGGTGACCGCCGCGTCCCCCCGGAAGCTGTCCGCCTTCCGATAAGCGGACATGAACGCGTCCTGTACGGCATCCGCCGCCTCATCCGGATCACCCAGCGTACGCAGGGCGACCGCCCACATACGGTCCCGGTGCCGTTTGACGATCTCACTGAAGGCCTGCGGATCACCGCCGATGTGACGGGCGAGCAGGTCGGCGTCCGTCACCGACGCCCGGGCGCCCGCGACTGCGGAGTGCTCGGGCGTTGCCGGCTGTTCTGGAGGAGGGGTCACGTCGCCGATCCCAGGGTCTTCAGGTCCACGATGGTGCCACCATACTTCCCCTCAGCGGCTACAAGGCGCTCAAACCAGATCAAATGGCTTGGTCGCGCTTGTGGACAACCCCACTCGACTACTCTTCCGTCGCCGTGATCTCCAGATCCAGCACCGTCCCACGGAACCGGCTCTGGTACGGCGGCAGCTCCGTGAACCACACCATGAGATACCGGCTCGGCTCGCTCCCGCCCAGGTCGAAGCTGACCTTGCCCATGGCCTCCTTGGTGGACGCGGCCGTGGTGAGCGCCTCCGGCGTGGGCTCGGCGCCCAGCTTGAGCTCCGCGGCCCCGCCGGGCACGTCCCCGAAGTCCACGGTCACCTTCGTTAACCGCGCGTCCCGCCCGAGGTCGATGAGGAGCCCGACCCCCTTCTTCAGGCCGCCGAACTTGGCGTCGTTGTAGGACTCGGTGTGCCAGTCGGTGCCGTACGAGCCGTCGATGGCGCGCGGGGCGAGTTCGTTGCGCTCCTCGCCGTCCCCGAGCGGGTCGAAGCCGATGGCCCCGGCGGGGGTGAGGGCGACGGTCTTGGCGGGTTCCGCGCCGGGTGTGGTGGGCGCGCTGGTGCTGGGCGAGGCCTCGGTGCCGAGGCTCTTGCCCAGGCTCCAGGCGCCGATGCCGACCACGGCCATCACCAGCAGGACCACGATGGTGACGATGAACCGGCTGAACAGGCCGGGCGGGCGGGCCGGCTGCGGCCGGGGCACGGCCACCGGCCGGATGTTGAGCGTGTCGGGCGCCTCGGCGCGCAACTCCACCGACGGCGGCACGGTCGAGGCGGGGGCGGGCACCGGGCGGGGGACCTGGGCCAGTTCCTCGGCCACGGCGGCGGGGGTCTCCAGCGGAGGGGCCCCGCGTTTGACGCCGAGGGCGCGGCTCGCGATCGTGTCCAGGTAGCCGGGCACTCCGGCGGTCACCTGGCGCGGCGTGCAGATCTTGCCGTCGTCCAGGGGCGCGGGCGGCAGGCCGCAGTCGTCCTCGCCGGGCCAGTGTCCGGTCAGCGCCGCGTACAGCAGCCGCCCGAGACCCTCCGCGTCCCGCCGCTGCGAGTCCTCGGGGGATTCGGCCTCCAGGCCGAGGATGGCCGCGTCCACGCCCACCCCGAGCAGCTTGACCGTGCCGCCCTCGGTCCACATCAGCCGGCCGGGTGTCAGGTTCAGGTGGCACATGCCGGCTTCGTGCGCGTGGGCGAGGGCCTCGGCGGCCTCGGCGACCAGCACGGCGCCGCGCTCCGGGTCCATCGGCCCGGCTTCGAGCAGGTCGAGCAGGGAGTCGCCGGTCACCCACTCGCTCACCACGTAGGCGGTGCCGTCCTCGTCGGCGGCGTCGAACACCTGGGTGAGCCGGGGGTCGTGCAGCCGGCTCGCGGCCCGCGCGGCCAGGACGACCTCGGACTCGCGGGGGAACTCGGGGCTGAAGGTGTGCACGGCGACGGGCCTGGCGAGGATCTCGTCGATGGCCTTCCACAGGGTGGCGCCGGCGGATTCGCTCACCCGGTCCTCAAGCCGGAAGCGGTTGGCGAGTCGGGTGCCGGGTTCTACGGCGGACATGCTCACCGGGCCGCTCCCGCACCAGGCCGGGGACGCAGTGTGCATCCGCCCACGCTTTGCCTCCGCTCACCGGTTTTTACCTCTGCCACACCATGCTAGTGCCGTGACAGAGCCGCACCACGCCCGTCCGGACCACAGATCCGGGGTCGGGAAACCGTTTAGCGTCCTACCCGCCTCGTCACCATTCCAATGATGGAACCGACCTCGTCGATGCGGAGCCGGTGCGCGACGAACAGGTATACCGCGCCGCCGAGCCCGCCGCCTACCGCCAGCACCACCGCGGAGGTGATCGCCGTGATCTCGGCCAGCCGTACGCTCCCCCACAGGACCAGCAGGGCGACCAGGGCGGCCGGGATGGCGGCCAGGTACATCCGGGACAGGCCGGAGGCCACCAGCCGGCCGCCGAGGCCGCCGATCCTGCGGCTGGCCAGCAGCCAGGTGAGCGCGCTCCCCGCCACGTACGTCACGGTGAACGCCCCGGCCAGCCCCATCACCACCATCTCCGGCGGCAGCGTGAAGTACAGCGTGATCCCGATCGCCGCGTTGACCAGCACGTTGAATCCCGCGATCAGCGCCGGGGTCCGGGTGTCGCCGAAGCTGTAGAAGACCCGCAGCAGCAGCTGGAAGATCGAGAACGGCACCAGGGCGACCCCGAAGACCTGGAGCACGTGCCCGATGTAGATCGCCTGCTCGGTGGAGACCGCCCCCCGCCCGAAGATCAGTACGGTCACCGACGGCCCCAGCACCATCAGCAGCAGCCCCGCCGGCACGATCACCGAGCTGACCATGCGCACCGCGGACGCGAACTCCGCCCGCGCCGAGTCGAACTCCCCGTCCCGGACGAACACGCTCAACCGCGGCAGCATGGCCGTGATCACCGAGACCGCGATGATCCCGTACGGCAACTGGAACAGCTGGAACGCGTACGAGTACGGCGTGAGCCCCCGCCCGTCGACGCCGTCCGCCGCCGCGAGGCTGCCCGCCCCGGTGGCCAGCCGGGTGGTCACCACGAACCCGACCTGGTTGATCGCCACGAACGCGAGCGTCCAGACCGCCAGCCGGGTCAGCTCCCCCAGCCCGGCCCGCCAGATGTCGAATCGCGGCCGGAACCGGAACCCGGCCGCGTGCAGCGCGGCGATCAGCACGATGGCCTGGGCCACGATGCCCGCCGTCGTGCCGAGCCCGAGCAGCAGCAGGTCCGACCTGGTCACCGTGTCCACGTCGTGGGTGCCGTCCCGCAGCAGGTAGGCGACGCCCACCCCGATGACCACGATGTTGTTGAGCACCGGCGCCCACATCGGCGCGCCGAACCGGTCCCGGGTGTTAAGGATCGCCCCGGCCACCGCGCCCACGCCGAAGAAGGCGATCTGCGGCAGGATCAGCTGGGCCAGCGTGACCGCCGTGTCCAGGCCCCTCGGCGCCAGGTCGTCGGCGTACAGCACGACAAGAGGCCGGGACAGCAGCACGGCCACGACGGCGACGAGGGTGAGCCCGACGACGGCCGCCGTCAGCAGTCGCTGCTCGTAGGCCCGCCCACCGTCCGCGTCCTCCTTGTGGTGCCGCAGGATGGCCGGCACGATCACGCTGCTCAACACCCCGCCGATGAGCAGGTCGAAGAGCACGAACGGAATCGTGTACGCGACGTTGTACGCGTCCCCGAGGATGGTCACGCCGATCGCGGAGGCCAGGATGGCGGTCCGCAGAAAGCCGGTCAGCCGCGAGACGAGCGTGCCCGCCGCCATGATCGCGCTGGCCCGCAGCAACCGGCTCATATCACTCCTCAGTCCAAGAGATTCACGAGGTTACTGGGGAGCATCCCCGCAGGCACACCCCGGCGCCCGCCCTCTTAGTCGTATGTGGGGCGCGGCCAAGCCATGTTCACGCCTCGCTGGGTTCCCGGATGGGGGACGGCAGAATCGGTCGTTTGGTGGAGCGGCGGCGTAGGACGCGCATCACCACGGCCGCCAGCATGATGACGACGGCGGCGCCGACGATCACCAGGGCGATGCCGCCGTAGCCGGTCGCGGAGACCGTCAGTTTGGCCGCCTTGCCGAACACGCGGCCCTGCGGCGTGACCAGCTGCACGTTGAGCGTGGCCTGGCCGCCGTCGCCGCGTACGGTCACCGGCACGTCGAAGGACTGCGTCTTGCCGCCGGGCACCACGACCGTGTCGGTCTGGTAGACGCCGTCGCGGGCTTCCACCGCGAGCAGCTGCGGATGGCTGGAGCGCACCCGGATGGCGACCTTGGCGTCCTCCGCCATGTCGTTCTTGACGGTGACCGGGATCCTGCCGTTCTCGCCCGCGATCGAGCGCGGGTCCTCCGGCCGGGCCACCGACACCTTGGCGATCCGCTCGTCCACCGCCCGCTCGACCTGGGCGACGTAGGCGGCGGCCTCCTTCTCGTTGCGCTGGCCGCGCCAGGCGGCCGAGGCCAGCCGCAGCACGGCCGTCTCGAACACCCGTACGCCGCTGGTGGGCACCTGGGTGGCCGTGTCCACCTTCCTGGACAGCTTGCGCAGCGTGGTCATGTACGCCTTGGACAGTTCGCCCTGCCGCGCCTGCGGCGAGTACACGAGGTCACCCCGGGCGGTCTTGTCCGGCTTGATGCTGTCCAGCCGGACCGACCGGGTCCACGGCAGCGGCTTGAGCAGCCCGGCCACGAAGTCCGGGTCGGGGTTCCACAGCCGGGCGGGGGGCGCGACGATCACGCTGGCCACCCGCTTCGGCGGCTGGGACAGGGAGATCATGGCGGTCTCCGCCACGAAGCGCTGCCGCGCGGTCAGCGCCGCCCCCGGCGACCGGGTGTCGGTGCTCAGCAGCTGGCTCAGGACCGGATCGGCCAGCTGCGCGGTGAGCTGGCCGTTGACCGTGTCCACCGGCGCGGCCGGGGCCGCGGTGACCGCCTCCGCGGGGTTGACCGGCGGCAGCGCCGACCCGGTCAGCAGGACCGAGCGGGCGCCGCTGATGGCCAGCTCGTCCAGGGCGTCCCGGTCGATCACGCCGCCCACCGGCCACACCGTGTTGGACGGGATCTGCCGTTTGAGGAGCTGGCTGGCGATGGCCGAGCCCTGGCTGACGGCCTGCCCGGTCGCGTCGTCCAGCCCGTTGTGCACCAGCGCGGTCAGATCCGCGTCCCCGTACGGCGTGGCGACGACCGGGTTGTCGGTCAGCGCGGCGCGGACCCCCTCCAGCCAGGCTCCCGCCTCGGCGTCGGCCGACCGGTCCAGCTCGTCGCCGCTCTCGCTGTTCCTGTGCGCCTGGGAGAGCCGGTGGGCGTCGTCCAGCAGGGCCGGGTCCACGAACCAGGTGACGTTGCCGTCCACGGTCTCGGCCAGCTTGCGCAGCCCGGCCAGGCGGCCGTCGCCGAGCAGGTCCTCGTTCATGAAGACGCTGTCGTCGGCCTGGTGCTGCCGCCCGACCAGAGGCAGCGCGGCGGCGATCCTGGTCCTGCCGATCTGCGTGCCCGCCGGCAGGTAGGTCAGGAAGGTCCGTACGGCCGACAGGGGCTGCTCGGTGAGGCCGTCCAGGGCCTCGATGGTCAGCGGGTACACGCCCGCCCGGATGAGGCCCAGCTGGGCGGGGGTGAAGTCGACGGTGAAGGAGAGCTTGCCGGCGGCGTCCAGCGCGGTGCCGCCCTGGATCCTGGTGTCGAAGCCGCTGGTGTAGTCGGCCTGGCCGGTGGCGTGGGCGTCCATGTCGGCGCGGCTCTGGAAGGGACCGCCCAGGCCGTACCGGAATCTGACCTTGATGGGGGCGCGGGGGGTGCCGGTGACCTCGCCGGAGATCGTGATGGGCGCGCGGGGGTCGGTGGGCGCCTCGGGGGAGATCTCCGTCACCACCAGCGCGTCGGCCAGCACCGAGGCGCGCGCGCTCGCCGGGTGCGCCAGGCCCGGCGCGACAAGCCAGGCGGCGGTCAGAAGGGAAACCAGGCGACGCACGCCCTGAATGCTATAGGCCTTCGATATGTGGCCGATGTCAGCTGGTGCGTCCGTTACCAGTGAGATCCACTGGCTTGGCGTCGACGAGGGCGAACAAATGGATGGCCCGTAGCCGCAAGACGGTGCTGCGCTCTCCGGTGGCGGTGTGGAGGAATTCGTCCGGATCGGTGTGATCGATCAGGCGCTGATCGATGAGCGCGGTGAGGCGTTCGGGCAGCAGCAGCGGCCCGACCAGACCGGCCGCGTAGTCGGTGACGGCGTTCACGAGGAAGGCCGAGGCGAGCCGGACCCGCTGCGCGCCCAGCAGCGCGCCCACCGCGGCGGGCTTCGGCGGTTCCGCGACCGAGCCGATGACGGCCACCGCGTCCCGGACGGATCGCACGGTCACCTCGAAGACGGTGACCCCGACACAGGTCCGCGCGGGGACCCCCAATACCTCCGGCAGGTCGTCGAAGCAAGTCAGGACACGAGGAAGCCGTACGATCTCATGGTGGATCTGGTGGGCGAGGAGCCGGCGGTGGATCGCGAGGGCGTCCTGCATTGTCTGTGCTCCTTCGTCGGCCCCCGACAGATCTGCGACTGACCGTAACCTGGTGATCGCCAAAGGTGTACTAGCTCAGAGGCACCTGTTCCGTAATCGAAGGACTACCCCGCTTGTCCCCAACAAATCGTGTAGAGAGCGCCGTGACCGACCTGTTCCGCCGCGTCGAGCCCGTCGTGGACGAGCTCGGCGAGGTGTTCGCCAAGCGTGGCCACGAGCTGGCCCTGGTCGGCGGTCCGGTGCGTGACGTGCTGCTCGGCCGGGCCGGCCACGACCTCGACCTGACCACCGACGCCCGTCCCGAGCAGGTCCTGGAGATCGTCCGGGACTGGGCCGACGCGTTCTGGACGATCGGCATCGAGTTCGGCACCGTCGGCGCGCGCAAGGGCGACTGGCAGCTGGAGATCACCACCTACCGCAGCGAGGCGTACGACCCGAAGTCCCGCAAACCCGAGGTCCAGTACGGCGACTCGCTCGAAGGCGACCTGGCCCGCCGCGACTTCGCCGTCAACGCCATGGCGGTACGGCTGCCGAGCCACGAGTTCGTGGACCCGCACGGCGGCCTGCGCGACCTGGCCGACCGCGTGCTGCGCACCCCGGGCACGCCCGAGCAGTCCTTCGGCGACGACCCGCTGCGCATGCTGCGCGCCGCCAGGTTCGCCTCCCAGCTGGGCTTCACCGTGGACGAGGCCGCGGTGGCCGCGATGCGCGACATGGCCGAGCGGATCGAGATCGTCTCGGCCGAGCGCATCCAGACCGAGCTGGACAAGCTGATCTGCGGGGCGAACCCGCGCGCGGGCCTGAGCCTGCTGGTGGAGACGGGCCTGGCCGCGCACGTCCTGCCCGAGCTGCCGAAGCTCCGCCTGGAGATCGACGAGCACCACCGGCACAAGGACGTCTACGAGCACACGCTGATCGTGCTGGAGCAGGCCATCGCCCAGGAGAGCGCCGGCCCCGACCGGGTGCTGCGCTGGGCGGCCCTGCTGCACGACGTCGGCAAGCCGAAGACCCGCAGGAACGAGCCCGGCGGCCGGGTCTCCTTCCACCACCACGAGGTGGTCGGCGCGCAGCTGGCCAAGCGGCGGCTGTCCGAGCTGAAGTTCCCCAAGGAGGTCGTCTCCGACGTGGCCCGCCTGGTGGAGCTGCACCTGCGCTTCCACGGCTACGGCGACGGCGAGTGGACCGACAGCGCGGTCCGGCGCTACGTGCGCGACGCCGACCACCTGCTGGACCGGCTGCACAAGCTCACCAGGGCCGACTGCACGACCCGCAACAGGCGCAAGGCCGCGGCCCTGTCGCGCACCTACGACCAGCTGGAGGAGCGCATCGCCCGGCTGGCCGAGGAGGAGGAGATCGCCAAGATCCGTCCCGAGCTCGACGGCAACGAGATCCAGGAGATCCTCGGCATCGCGCCGGGGCCGATGGTCGGGCGCGCGTACAAGTTCATGATGGACATCCGCATGGACGAGGGAATGATCGGCAAGGAGGCGGCCAAGGAGCGGCTGCTGGCCTGGGCCGCCGCCCATGGATGACCTGCTCCGGCTGGACCGCGAGCACGTCTGGCATCCGTACACGTCGTTCCCGCCGGCCGTGCCGGTGCACGCGGTGGCCCGCGCGGAGGGCGTACGGCTCACGCTCACCGACGGGCGGGAGCTCGTGGACGGCATGTCGTCCTGGTGGGCGGCGATCCACGGTTACCGGCACGCCAGGCTGGATCAGGCGATCAGGGCGCAGCTGGACGACATGGCGCACGTCATGTTCGGGGGGCTGACGCACGAGCCCGCGGTCCGGCTCGCGGTCCGGCTGACCGAGCTGACCGGGCTCGACCGGGTGTTCCTGGCCGACTCCGGCTCGGTCGCGGTCGAGGTGGCGATCAAGATGGCCGTCCAGGCGACCGGGAGGACCCGGCTGTTCACGGTCCGGGGCGGCTACCACGGGGACACCTTCGCGTGCATGTCGGTGTGCGACCCGGTGAACGGCATGCACCATCTGTTCACGGGCGCGCTGGCGCAGCACGTGTTCGCGCCCCCGCCGCCGCTGGGGTACGAGGCGGTTCCGGACCAGGACTACCTCGACGAGGTGGCCGGGCTTCTGGCGCGGCACGCGCACGAGCTGGCGGCGATCATCGTGGAGCCCGTGGTCCAGGGCGCCGGGGGCATGCGTTTCTACCATCCCGGCTATCTCCGGAAATTCCGGGAGCTGGCCGACGAGCACGGGCTGCTGCTGATCGCGGATGAGATCGCGACCGGCTTCGGGCGCACCGGCGAGATGTTCGGCTGCGACCACGCGGGTGTGCGGCCGGACATCATGTGCGTGGGGAAGGCGCTGACCGGGGGCTATCTCACGCTGGCGGCGACCCTGTGCACGGCTGAGGTGGCCGAGCGCATCGGGGTGCTCATGCACGGGCCTACGTACATGGGCAATCCTCTCGCCACGGCCGTGGCCGGCGCCTCGCTGGAACTGCTGGCGGAGCGGCCCTGGCGGGAGGAGGTCAAGGCGATCGAGGCCGCGCTGGTCGACGGGCTGGCGGCGGCGGAGCCGTACGCGGAGGATGTGCGGGTGCTGGGGGCGATCGGGGTGATCGAGGCCCACGAGCCCGTCGATGTCCAGAGAATTCAGGACGTCGTGATGGAGCACGGGGTCTGGTTGCGGCCGTTCGGGAAGCTGATCTACACCATGCCGCCGTACGCCTGCGGCCCGGAGGAACTGGCCATGGTCACGGAGGCCATGGTGGCCGCCGCCCGGACGCTCAGGACGCCGTGACCGGCACGCGGGGACGCGCGATCAGGCGGTAGCCGAGGGCGGACACGCCGTACAGCGCGCAGATCAGGGCGAGCACGCCGACCGAGCGGCCGTTCGGCGGCAGCAGCAGCGCGGCGATGGAGACGCCGACCACGAACATGCCGTTGAACAGGAAGTCGTAGATGGAGAAGATCCGGCCCAGGTAGGCGTCCTCGATGTCCCGCTGCACCACCGTGTCGGTGCAGATCTTGATGCTCTGGCCGGTGATGCCCAGCACGAACCCGGCCACCAGGAAGCCCGGCTCCCGGAACGGCACGCACAGCGCGAACTCCAGCACGCCCGCCGCCAGCAGCATCATCGGGATCCAGGTCTCGATCCTGAACCGCTGGGTCGCCCACGGCGTGACCAGGGCCGCCAGGAAGTAGCCGACCCCGGAGGTGGCCACCACGCCGGTGATCTGCTCCAGGCCGGCTTCCGGGTTGTCGGTGAAGTAGTAGCGGTAGAGCAGCAGCACTAAGCCCATCGACATGCCGTAGAGCAGCCGGTGCGCGGCCATGCTGCCGAGCGCCGAGGCCGGGGAGCGCCGGTGCAGGACGTGCCTGGCGCCGTCCCGCAGGCCGGTGACGACGTTCCTGAGCGCCTCCCTGGTCTGCGGGCGCGCCGGGTCGTAGGCCGGGCCGAGCAGGTCCCGCGCCATGGTGGCCGCGATCAGGGAGCTGGAGCCGAAGATCAGTCCGGAGATGACCAGGATGGCGGCGGTTCCGCCGTACCCGGCGCCGAACGCGAACCGGAACACGAAACCCGCGCCCGCGCCGATGAACGTGGCCACCGTGCCCGACGTCGGGGTGACCGCGTTGGCCATCATGAGCTGGTCGGCCGGCACCACGTGCGGCAGCGAGGCCCCCAGCGCGGCCAGGAAGAACCGGTTGACGCCCAGCACCCCGAAGGCCGCCGCGTAGAACACCCAGTCGGGCGCGTGCACGGCCACCGCCGCCGCGGCCCCGAACAGGAACACCCCGCGCACCAGCGGCCCGATGACCAGGATCTGCCGCCGCGACCAGCGGTCGATGAACACCCCCGCGAACGGCCCGATGATCGAGTACGGCAGCAGCAGCACGGCGAACGCCGCCGCCACATCCGCCACCGAGGTCTGCTTCTCCGGGCTGAAGAACGCGTAGCCGGCCACCGCGAACTGGAAGATGCCGTCGGAGAACTGCGAGACCAGGCGGGTGCCGAAGAGGCGCCGGAAATCCCTGCCTCGCAGGACGACGCGCAGATCTGAGACGTAGGGCACGCCGACAGCCTAGTCGGCAGGGCAACGCGATCCGCCAAAACAGGACATCAGGGTGATCTCGGATACAGGTCCCCCCACGGGTCATGATCTCGTACTCTCGATCGCGTGACCTCAGACGAACATGTCGTGCTGGTCGACCGCGAGGGAAACCCGATCGGCACCGCCCCCAAGTCCACGGTTCACGGCGCCCACACCCCGCTCCACCTGGCGTTCTCCAGCTACGTCTTCGACGGTGAGGGCAACGTGCTGCTCACCACGAGGGCCGCGCACAAGATCACCTGGCCTGGGGTGCTGACCAACAGCTGCTGCGGCCATCCCCTGCCCGGGGAACCGCTGGCCGCCGCCGTCGTCCGCCGCCTGTCCTTCGAGCTCGGGCTCACCGTCGAATCGGTGGACCTGCTGCTGCCGTCCTTCTCCTATCGGGCGGTCATGGACGACGGCACGGTCGAACACGAGCTCTGCCCGGTCTACCGGGCGCTCGCGGCCGGGCGCGCGGAGCCGAACCCGGAGGAGGTGGGTTCGGCGCGGTGGATGCCGTGGAAGGAGTTCGCCGACCGGGTGCTCGGCGGCGAACTGGAGATCTCGCCGTGGGCCGCGGAGCAGGTGCCCCTGCTGGCCGCCCTCGGCTCCGACCCGCTCAGCTGGCCGGTCGCCGACCCGGCCACCCTGCCGAAAGCCGCGCAGCTCTGACCATGAAGAAACGCCCCGGGCCGGCGCCCGGGGCGTTCCATATATCTCACGCGGCGCGACCGGCCGCGCTGAGGGGAGGAGAGCTCAGCGTTCGACCTCGCCGCGGATGAACTTCTCCACGTAATCCCGGGCCTCGTCGTCGGAGTACTGCTCCGGCGGCGACTTCATGAAGTAGGACGACGCGGACAGGATCGGCCCGCCGATGCCCCGGTCCAGGGCGATCTTGGCGGCCCGGAGCGCGTCGATGATCACGCCGGCCGAGTTGGGCGAGTCCCACACCTCCAGCTTGTACTCCAGGTTCAGCGGAGTGTCGCCGAAGGAACGGCCTTCCAGCCGCACGTACGCCCACTTGCGGTCGTCCAGCCACGGCACGTGGTCGGACGGGCCGATGTGCACGTCGGCGCGGCGCATCTCGTGCGGGATCTGCGAGGTCACCGACTGGGTCTTGGAGATCTTCTTGGACTGGAGGCGCTTGCGCTCCAGCATGTTCATGAAGTCCATGTTGCCGCCGAAGTTGAGCTGGTACGTGCGCAGCAGCTCGACTCCGCGGTCCTCGAACAGCTTGGCCATGACCCGGTGCGTGATGGTCGCGCCGACCTGCGACTTGATGTCGTCGCCCACGATCGGCACGCCCGCCTCGGTGAACTTCTCCGCCCAGACCGGATCGGAGGCGATGAACACCGGCAGTGCGTTGACGAACGCCACCTTGGCGTCGATCGCGCACTGGGCGTAGAAGCGGTCGGCCTCCTCGGAACCCACCGGCAGGTAGGAGACGAGCACGTCCACCCGGGCGTCCTTGAGCACCTGGACGACGTCCACCGGCGTCTCGTCGGACTCCTCGATGATCTCCCGGTAGTACTCGCCGAGCCCGTCGAAGGTGTGGCCGCGCTGCACGGTCACGCCCAGCGGGGGCACGTCGCAGATTTTGATGGTGTTGTTCTCCGAGGCCACGATCGCCTCGGACAGGTCCCGCCCGACCTTCTTGGCGTCCACGTCGAACGCGGCCACGAACTCCACGTCGCCGACGTGGTAGTCGCCGAACCGCACGTGCATCAGGCCCGGCACCCGTGTCGCCGGGTCGGCGTCCCGGTAGTAGTGAACACCCTGCACCAGCGACGCGGCGCAGTTCCCCACACCAACGATGGCCACACGAACCGAACCCATCGCTCTCGCTCCTTTGCTACTGAGAATCGGGATCTTCATCCCGATCTGCTTGGTTTTGTACGGCTTGCGCCCGTTCTGTGTTGATCAGCTCGTTCAACCAGCGGACTTCGCGCTCGACCGATTCCAAGCCGTGCCTCTGAAGCTCCAGCGTGTAACTGTCGAGTCTTTCCCGGGTCCGGGCGAGGGCGGTGCGAACCGCTTCCAGGCGCTCTTCCAGGCGGCTGCGACGGCCTTCCAGGATGCGCAGGCGCACTTCGGCTTCGGTATGGCGGAAGAAGGCGAAGTGGATGCCGAAGCTCTCGTCCTCCCACGCGGAGGGGCCGGCCTGGGTGAGCAGGTCCTGGAGGCGTTCCTTGCCCTCGGCGGTGAGCTTGTAAACGATCTTGGATCGGCGGCCGAGCACGACGTCTTCCGGCGGCTCCTCCTCAACGATGAGCCCGTCGTTGAGGAGACTTTTCAGACAGGGGTAAAGCGAGCCGTACGAGAACGCGCGGAACATGCCGAGCAGCGTGTTGAGCCTCTTGCGGAGCTCGTAGCCGTGCAGGGGAGTCTCGTGGAGCGAGCCCAGGACGGCGAGCTCCAGGACGTTGCCGCGGGGGCCGGTCACTGGAACCACCTCCCTGTATGTCTGAGTGTGTCTGACCGATGTATCGAACTGATACATCACGAGGATACGTCGCCCCGCTACATCACGCAACGAGGGGATCTACGTCGGGTCTCAGACAGGACTCGCCATCAATGCGCCATGATTTGGTAAAGGGTCGTAATCTGGCCCACATGTGGTCACAGCGGTCGGTCGTGGATTACGGCCTCGCGAAGCGGGCGGCGATCCAGTCGATCCGCAATGGCCACGTGGAGTCGCGGGACGTTTGCGACGCTCACCCCCATCTGCTTCGTGCGGCTCGGGTGCTCGGGGAACCCACCAAGCACGGCTGCCCGATATGCGAGCGTCAGAACGTCACGCACGTCACCTACGTGTATGGGGACGAACTGGGGCGTTGTGCCGGCCGTGTAAAGGCTTCGTCAGACCTTGTTGGGATGGCCCATGAATACGAGGAATTCAGGGTCTACGTGGTCGAGGTCTGTCAAGGTTGTGGCTGGAACCACCTGGCGGTCTCGTTCCTTCTCGGAACAGGTGACCCCCCTGCGCGGGGCGGGCTTCCAGGTTGAGTACGCACTCCTGTACGCCGCTGAGGAAGCCGCCGAACCCCCGCCCACCTGCCGAGTAGACGTTGACGAGCAACCCCAACGACCGATCGAGGACGCGTGAGTAACAGCAGCAGCTATGGCCCGGAGTCGGCCGGCAGCCCCCGTGAGGGCGCCGGCGGGGCCCCTCGCCCAGGGCGGCGCCGTCGTTCTCCGGGCGAACCCCCCGCCTCCTGGGGAGAGCCTCCAGCGCCTCCTGGACCCGCCCGCCCGGGCGGCTACCAGAGCGGGCCCCGGTCCGGGGCCACCTCGGGCAGCGAGCCACGTCGTGGCGAGGCCGCCTTCGAAGACACCGCCGCCATGGGGGCCGTGCCCCCGGAGCGGCACCTCTCGGCCGTGCCGAACCCGGCGCCGAACCACGGTCCGAATCACGGCCCTAATCACGGCCCCAACCCCGGGCAGCGGCCTGGGGCGCCGATGGGGCGGGGATATGAGCGGGAGCGGGGCGGCAACGTGCCGTACCCGAGTGGGCCGGCCGACCGCACCCAGGCGCTGCGTCCGCCGACCGGCGCCTTCCCCGGGGGGCATCCGGGTGCGCGTCCCGGTCAGCCCGGCCCGGGAGACCGTACCCAGCACATCGGCGGGCCGCCAGGGCCGGGGGACCGTACGCAGATCGGCGGGCCGCCCACGGGGTTTCGGGCGGAGGCGGGGGAGACCCAGGCGATGCAGCCGGGACGGCGCAGGCGCGCGTCCGGCCCTCCGCCCGGCGGCCCTGGTGGTCCTGGTGGTCCTGGTGGGCCCGACGACTTCGATGAGAAGAAGCCGCGGCGGGGCTGGAAGAGGTTCCTGCCCAACTGGAAGGTCGTGATCATCGGGTTCACGGTGCTGACCGCGGGTGTGTTCGGCATGATCGCCGTCGCGTACGCCAACACCCCGGTGCCCACCGTCCAGCAGGCCGAGGCGCTCGCCCAGGGCAGCGTCATGTACTACAGCGACGGCAAGACGAAGATCGCTCATCTGGGCACCAAGCGGACGATCGTCGGGATCGACAAGATCCCGGTGCATGTCCAGGACGCGGTCATCGCGATCGAGAACGACACCTTCCGTGAGGACTCCGGCATCTCGCTCTCGGCCATGGCGCGTTCGGTCTGGATGACGGCCACCGGCCAGCAGCTCCAGGGCGCCTCCACCATCACCCAGCAGATGGCCCGTAACTACTACGACGGCCTGAGCCAGGAGGTCTCGATTAAGCGAAAGATCAAGGAGATCTTCGTCGCGGTCAAGATCAACAAGGAGATGGACAAGGACGAGATCCTCGCCAACTACCTGAACACCATCAACTTCGGCCGCGCGTACGGCATCGAGGCGGCCGCCCAGGCGTACTTCGGCAAGAGCGCGATGAAGCTGTCCGTCGCCGAGGGCGCCTACCTGGCGGCACGAGTGCAGACGCCCAGTTGGGAGGCCGAGGCGCCGGAACTGAAATACCGCTTCAACAACGTCATCGCGGCCATGGCCAAGCTCGACCCCGCCAAGTACGGCAACCTCCCCACCACCGCCAAGTTCCCCAAGCCCAAGCCGGACAGCAACGTGGACGAGCAGGGCGGCCTGAAGGGCTACATGGTCATCCAGGCCCTGGAGGAGCTCAAGACCCGCGGCATGACCCCCGACATGGTGCGCAGCGGCGGCTACAAGATCGTGACCACCTTCGACCGGCGCCTCATGCTGGCCGCCAAGAAGGCCGTCACCGGCGTCACCTCCAACATGTCCAAGGAGTTCCACACCGGTCTCGCCGCGGTCAACCCCAAGAACGGCCGGGTGATCGCCTTCTACGGCGGCAACGACTACGTGAGCGACCCCTGGAACGAGCCCTGGGACTCCAAGAAGCAGGCGGCGTCCGCGTTCAAGCCGTACGTGCTGGCCGCCTGGCTCGAAGCCGGATACAGCCTGAGCAGCTTCGTCCCCGGCAACAAGACCTTCCCGTCCGACCCGCTGGACGGGACCACCCGCATCACCAATAGCCACCGGGAGAAGGACTCGATCGACGTCATCCGCGCCACCGCGCAGTCGATCAACACCGCCTACGCCTCCATGGCGTACGCGGTGCCCGGCCAGCTGGAGACCGTCAAGGCCATCGCCGTCGACGCCGGTCTCGACGAGAAGCGCATGACCGACGACGTCGCCGAGCACAAGTACCTGTTCTCCATCGGCACCGCCCCCGTCACCGCAGTCGAACAGGCCGCCGGCTACTCGATCTTCGCCAACGGTGGCAAGCACATCGACGCGCACGTGATCGTCGAGGTCAGCCAGATGAAGGACGGCAAGCGCCAGGTCGTCCTGCCCGAGCGCAGATCCGTCAAGCAGGTGATCTCCCCCGAGGCCGCCGCCGACTCGGTCGTCGCCCTGAAGGCCGTCATCACCGGTGGTACGGCCTCCGGCAACGGCAACATCGGCCGTCCCGCCGGTGGCAAGACCGGCACCAACACCGGCGAGGAAGACGCCTGGTTCGTCGGGTTCACGCCGCAGCTGTCGACCGCTGTGGGGATGTACCGCGAGCAGTGCAAGACGAAGAACGGCAAGATCGTTCAGCCGAAGCACTCGAACTGCCCGAAGAAGACGACGGCCATCGAGGTCGGTCTGGGCTTCCAGGGTGCGGACGCGCCGACGCGGATCTGGCGTGACTTCATGATCGAGGCTCACAAGAGCTGGGAGGTCCAGGACTTCCCGCCGCGGGCCAACGCGGGCGCTCCCGAGAACATCGTGCCCAGTCCTTCGCCCAGTCCGACGCCTGAGGTGGAGGGTGACTTCCCGCCTGACTTCCCTGAGGGTGACGGGAACGAGGATTGTTTCCCCGGTGGGGAAGGCTGCGACATCGACTTCCCTGAGGATGACGGGAACGTGGATCCGTTCACGGCGCCGGCGGCTCCTGGGACGGCTCCGTTGCCCCAGCCGACGGCTGCCCGTCGGGAGTGACCTCACGGGTGTCGGCCCGTTGCGAGTGATCTCACGGCTGTTTTGGCCCGGCGTCCCTTTCTTGGGGCGCCGGGCTTCTGCGTTTCTCCGGGGTCTTTGTGTGTTCCCTTGCGGCACATGTATGTGGTCGTTCTTGTTGTGGCTGGGGTTCGTGG
>NZ_BOOA01000008.1 GCF_016862995.1 Acrocarpospora phusangensis | reverse complement strand
TTAGGGGTTCCTAGAGCCGGGGCAATCCTGGATACGGGTTTGGAGCCGGGCGCCCCCTGCATAGGCGAGAGACGCGCGACTGGGGCCGATCGCACCCGTCTACGCCTGACAAAAGTGCGATGCTGTCCGGTTCCGGACACTTCTACTATTGCCGACATGCATGACGAGGAACGGCAGCGAAGGGCTGCGATCAGGGACGGGCTAGGGGTCGGGCTCGCGGTCGGGATCTCCGGAGTGGCTTTCGGGGCGGCGGCGATCACGGCGGGGCTCACCGTCGCCCAGGCGTGTGCCCTGAGCCTCCTGGCCTTTACCGGAGCGTCCCAGTTCGCCCTGGTCGGCGTAGTGGCCTCCGGCGGCGGCCTGATAGCCGGAACGGCCGGAGCCCTCCTCCTGGGCGCCAGGAACAGCTTCTACGGCCTCCGCCTCGCGGTCATCCTCGGCGGCCCCCGCAACCCCCTCCGCACCCTGGTGACCGCCCAGGGCGTCATCGACGAAAGCTCCGCCGTCGCCCTCGCCCAGCCAACCCCCACAGCCGCCCGCGCGGGCTTCTACACCACCTTCGGCACCATCTACCTGACCTGGAACCTGACCACCGCCCTGGGCGCGCTCGGCGCCTCCCAGGTCAGCGACCCGGCCGTCTTCGGCCTGGACACGGTCGGCCCGGCCACCTTCCTGGCCCTGCTCTGGCCACGCCTGCGCGGCGACGCGGACACACCCCGGGCGGAGACCGTACAGCTGCGGATGATCGCGGGCGGCGGGGCGGCCATCGCCCTGCTGGCGACGCCCTTCACCGCGCCGGGCGTGCCCGTCCTGCTGGCCGCCGCGGCGGCTCTGGTCGTGATGCTCACACCGGAGCGGGAGGCCGCCGAATGACCGTCTGGTGGGCGATCATCGTCACCTGCGCCGGCTGCTACCTGCTCAAGCTCGCCGGCCTGGCCGCCCCGCGCCGCGTCCTGGACCACCCCGGCGTACGGCGTTTCGCCAGGCTCGTCCCGGTGGCCCTGCTGGCGGCGCTGATCGCCGTACAGACCCTGGGACACGGGCAGGAGCTGCGGCTGGACGGCGCGCGGCTGGCCGGGATGGCGGCGGCGGTCGTGGCGCTACTGCTCCGGGCACCCTTTCTGGTCGTGCTGGTCGCCGCCGCCGTCGTGACCGCTTTGACGCGCTTAATCGGCATATGAGCCTCGATCCGGGGTAGCCCGGGGCCCATGGCCGACCCAGGCATCCGCAGCACCAGAAGCGCCCGAGGAACCCGTGACATCGACACCCGTCTCGTGGCCGGGCGCTACCGGCTCATCGAGCCGCTCGGCCGCGGCGGCATGGGCACCGTCTGGCTGGCGCTGGACGAGACCCTCCGGCGCGAGGTGGCCGTCAAGGAGCTGGACGCCTCCCGAGAGCTCGGCGGGCACGAGCGGGAGATCTTCACCGCCAGGACCCTCCGGGAGGCCAGGGCGGCCGGCCGGGTCAGCCACCCGTCGGTGGCGGCGGTCTACGACGTGTTCGAGGAGAACGGCCATCCGTGGATCGTGATGCAGCTGGTCCGCTCCCGCACGCTGGGCGACGCCGTACGCGACGACGGGCCGCTGCCCCCCAGGCGGGTGGCCGAGATCGGCCTGCAGGTGCTGGGCGCGCTCACGGCGGCGCACGGCGCGGGCGTGCTGCACCGGGACGTGAAACCGGACAACGTGCTGCTGGCCGAGGACGGCAGGACCGTGCTCACGGACTTCGGCATCGCCACCCTGGAGGACGACTCCCCGGTGACCAGGACCGGCGCCCTGATCGGCACCCCCGCGTTCATCGCGCCGGAACGGGCCGCCGGAAGCGCCGCCGAACGCGCCTCGGACCTGTGGTCGCTGGGGGTGACCCTGTTCGCGGCCGTCGAGGGCCGCTCCCCGTTCCAGCGCGGCCACGCCCTCGCCTCCCTGGCCGCGGTCATGTACGAGGGCCCCGGACCCCTCCGCCGCGCCGGCGCGCTGGGCCCCGTGCTGATCGGCCTGCTGCACAAGGATCCGGGACTCCGCATGACCGCCGCCGAGGCGGCCCGCGCCCTGCGCGCCATCGTGGACGGCACCGCTCCGGCCCCCACCGAGGAGGTTCCCCTCCCGCCGCCGCCCCCGCCTCCGCCGCCCCGCCGCCGCAGGAGGCTGTGGCCTGCCGCCGCCGGGGCCGCGACCCTGCTCGTCGGTCTCACGGCGGGCGCCGTCGCGTACGTGACGGCGGACGGCGGCACCCCCACCGGCATTCCTCCGGCACCCACGACTGCCGTCGAGACGACCCAGGCCGCCAGCGTGCCCGCCACGACACCCACCCCCACTCAGGGAAACCCGGTCGAGAACCGTCAGCCGCCTTCCGGGGAGAAGCCCGAACCGCCCAAGCCGTCCCCCGGCAAGCCGACGAAAGAGCCGGAGAAGAAGCCCACGAACGACCCCACCGAGGAGCCCACGGAGGACTCGGGCGGCGACCAGGGGAACGACCAGGGCGAGAACCAGGGGAACGAGGACGACGGCCTCGTCGAGCCCGGCTCCGAACAACTCCAGGCGAGCATCGACGTCGGCTCCGACCTGCCCTGACGACAAGGACCTGCCGGAAGTCAACCCGTAGGCCGCCAAGCCGCGGAACGACCTTCGCAAGCGCGCGAGTCATCCCGCCGCGGGTCCTGAGAAACCTCTGGCAGAACGGATCGCCGGGATTCACGCCCGGCTCCTCCAGGCGGACCATGATCGGGACCGAGTGCCGATCCCGGGCAACGATTGACGGAACGGATCGTCGAGATCCACGGACGACGATCAGAACGGAGTCGGCGCGGGCGCGATCCCGATGCTCCCGCAGCGATCAGGAATCGGCGCCCGCCCGCTCCAGAGCCTGGGCGAGATCCGCCGGATACTCGGTCGTGAAGGACACCCACTCGCCCGTCGCCGGATGCTCGAAGGCCAGCGACACCGCGTGCAGCCACTGCCGGGTCACGCCCAGCCGGGCCGCCAGCGTGGGATCGGCGCCGTACTGAAGATCCCCGACGCAGGGGTGCCGCAGCGCCGACATGTGCACCCGGATCTGGTGCGTACGCCCGGTCTCCAGCTTGATGTCCAGCAGGGAGGCCGACCGGAACGCCTCGATCGTGTCGTAGTGCGTGATCGAGTCCTTACCCCCCGCGACCACGGCCCAGCGCCCGTCCCCGGACGGATGCCGGTCGATCGGCGCGTCCACGGTGCCCCGCAGCGGATCCATATGCCCCTGCACCAGGGCGTGATACCGCTTGTCGACCGTTCGCTCCTTGAAAGCCCTTTTCAGGACCGTGTACGCGTGCTCGCTCTTGGCCACCACCATCGCCCCCGTGGTGTTGGCGTCCAGCCGGTGCACGATGCCCTGCCGCTCGGCCGCCCCGCTGGTGGAGACCCGGTGCCCGGCCCCCAGCAGCCCGCCGATCACGGTCGGCCCGGTCCAGCCGACGCTCGGATGGGCGGCCACCCCGATCGGCTTGTCGACCACCACGATGTCGTCGTCCTCGTACAGGACGGTCATGCCGGGCACCGGCTCCGCGACCGGCATGGGCGCGGAGGGCGGCGGCGGGATGGTGACGTCCAGCCAGGCCCCGCCGTGCACGCGGTCGGACTTGGCGGGCGTGGTCCCGTCCACCAGCACGTCCCCGGCGGCGATCAGTTCGGCCGCCCGGGTGCGGGAGAAGCCGAAGAGCCGGGCCAGCGCGGCGTCCAGGCGCTCCCCTTCGAGCCCGTCGGGCACCGGCAGGCTGCGCTGTTCACCCATCCTTGCCGTCCCCCGTCTCCCGCGTGCCGTCGATCTGGTAGCCGCGCCAGGCCAGGAAGACCGCCAGGATGCCGCCGCACACGATCGCCGAGTCGGCCACGTTGAAGATCGGGAACCCGGTGGCGGGGAAGACCTGGACGAAGTCCACGACGTGCCCCTGGAACGGGGCCGGCGACCGGAAGATGCGGTCCGTGAGGTTCCCGAACGCGCCCCCGAGCAGCAGCCCGAGCGTGAGCCCCCAGGGCAGGCTGCGCAGCTGCCGCGCGGTACGGATGATCGCGATGACCACGACCGACGCGATGACGGTGAAGATGATGGTCATGCCGGTGCCGATGCTGAACGCGGCCCCGGAGTTCCTGATCACGTTGATGACCAGCGCCCCCGGCACGACCACGACCGGCGGCTGGTCCTCGAGGTACTCGACCACCAGATACTTGGTCACGAGATCGAATACGTAGATGAGCACGGCCACGGCGGCCAGCAAGCCGATCCGCCGCGCCCGCACCTCCCCGGCTGCGTCGGTCAGCGGCGTTCCTCCCGCTGCTTGCACGCCACGCACAGCGTCGCCCTCGGGAACGCCTGAAGGCGTTCCTTGCCGATCGGCCGTTGGCACGATTCGCACACTCCATACGTCCCTGCGTCGATACGGGCGATCGCCCGCTCGTTCTGCGCGAGCACATCGCGCGCATTCAGGGTAAGGGCGATCTCACGTTCGCGCTCATAGGTCTTGGCCCCGGCGTCGGCGGGATCGTCCCCCGCGCCCTCGCTGGCGTTGCCGGCGGCGAGTTCGGTCTCGGCCCGGAGGATCTCGGTGTGCAGTTCGTCGATTTCCGCCAGAAGGCGCTCACGCACCTCGGTGAGCTCCTCGGCGGACCAGATGTCGGATACGGAATTCTCAGTGCCAGAACTCTCCGTTACGGAGCTCCCCGTGATGGCGGTCTTGGCCGCGCGCGTGGCCATGTGGCCTCCCCATGAACAGTGATCAAGCAGTTCGGGCAGCATAGGTGGCGATTTGGAGCGCGGCAATCGACTCGCCGATGCATTTACGCCATCCGTACCAGGCTCGGAATGGTCCTCCCCCTATGCCGGGTACATCCTGAACAACAGCGCCCCGTCCCGTGTTCCGCCGGTGCTACCCGAATGGGGTGACGGATATCGGGAAGCCCCGGAGCTTTCTCTGCGTTATCGTGAGATCTGCAAGGCGTTGATGGGACGAGTACCTCCGCACCCACTCGCACGAGCGACCCGGGGACGGTGCGAGCCCGGGGCGAGCCGCGGGGGGAAGATCAGCCCGGAGCCGCCGGAAGAACGGCTTTGCCTCTGGTGAACGCCTACTAGACCCGGCCGCGACCTGAATGAGTGGGCCCCCGCGAGGGCGGCCAAGGAGGGTGGTACCGCGGAGCCGCCAGGCTTCGTCCCTCCACGCCCTGTCGAATCAGCGTGGAGGTCCGGTGTCTTCCCACTCTTTCCGTTCGCTACCCGCGCAGGTGGACCTGCCGGCCGTCGAGCACGAGGTGCTGGAGCGGTGGCGCGACGGCAAGGTCTTCGAGCGGTCGCTGGAGCAGAACGCCGGCGGCCCTTCCTGGGTCTTCTACGAGGGCCCCCCGACCGCCAACGGCATGCCCGGCGTGCACCACGTCGAGGCGCGCGTCTTCAAGGACGTGTTCCCCCGCTACAAGTCCATGCGCGGCTACCACGTGCCGCGCAAGGCCGGCTGGGACTGCCACGGCCTGCCCGTCGAGGTGGCCGTCGAGAAGGAGCTGGGCCTCTCCGGCAAGCCCGAGATCGAGGCGTACGGCATCGCCGAGTTCAACGCGCGCTGCCGCGAGTCGGTCCTCCGCCACGTGGACGCGTTCGAGGAGATGACCGAGCGCATGGGCTACTGGGTGGACATGTCCCAGGCCTACCGCACCATGGACCCCTCGTACGTGGAGTCCGTCTGGTGGTCGCTCAAGGTCATCTGGGACAAGGGGCTGCTGTTCCGGGACTTCCGGATCACGCCGTACTGCCCGCGCTGCGGCACCGGCCTGTCCGACCACGAGCTGGGCCAGCCCGGCGGGTACGAGACCGTGTCCAGCCCGTCGGTCTACGTCCGCATGCCCGTCACCGGGGGCCGCCTGGAGGGCGCGGACCTGCTCATCTGGACGACCACGCCGTGGACGCTGGTGTCCAACACGGCCGTGGCGGTGCACCCGGACGTGACGTACGTGGTGGCCGAGAAGGACGGTCAGCGCCCGGTCGTGGTGGCCGAGCCGCTGCTGGCCTCGGCCCTGGGCGACGGCTGGACGGTCCGGGAGAGCTTCGCCGGGGCCGAGCTGGAGCACACGCCGTACCGGCGGCCGTTCGAGCTGGTGGACATCCCGGGCGCGCACTTCGTGGTGCTCGGCGACTACGTGACCGTCGAGGACGGCACCGGCCTGGTCCACCAGGCCCCCGCCTTCGGCGCCGACGACATGACCGTCTGCAAGCGGTACGGCCTGCCCGTGGTCAACCCGATCGGCCCCGACGGCCGGTTCCTGGCCGACGTCCCCCAGGTCGGCGGCCAGTTCTTCAAGGACGCCGACGAGGGCCTCACCGCGGACCTGCGCGAGCGCGGCCTGCTCTTCCGCGGCAGCCACTTCGACCACAGCTACCCGCACTGCTGGCGCTGCCACACCCCGCTGCTCTACTACGCCCTCCCGTCCTGGTACATCAGGACCACCCAGATCAAGGACCTGCTGCTCGCCGAGAACGAGCGCACCAACTGGTTCCCCGAGACCATCAAGCACGGCCGGTACGGCGAGTGGCTGCGCAACAACGTGGACTGGGCGCTGTCCCGCTCCCGCTACTGGGGCACGCCGCTCCCGCTCTGGGTCTGCGAGGAGGACCACGTCACCTGCGTCGGCTCCCTGGCCGAGCTGGGCGCGCTGGCGGGCCGGGAGCTGTCCGCGCTCGACCCGCACCGGCCGTACGTGGACGACGTGACGTTCCCGTGCGCCGACTGCGGCGGCGAGGCCCGCCGGGTGCCCGACGTGATCGACGTCTGGTACGACTCCGGCGCGATGCCGTTCGCCCAGTGGGGCGCGCCGCACGCCAACAAGGAGGTCTTCGAGGACTCCTACCCGGGGCAGTTCATCTGCGAGGCCATCGACCAGACCCGCGGCTGGTTCTACTCGATGATGACCGTGGGCGCGCTCGTCTTCGACCGCTCCTCGTACGAGAACGTGCTCTGCCTGGGCCTGATCCTGGCCGAGGACGGCCGCAAGATGAGCAAGCACCTGGGCAACGTGCTCCAGCCGATGCCGCTCATGGAGCAGCACGGCGCGGACGCGCTGCGCTGGTACATGGCCACCTCCGGCTCCCCCTGGTCGCCGCGCCGGATCGGCCACGGCCCGCTGGAGGAGATCGTCAGGAAGGTCCTGCTCACCTACTGGAACACGGCCTCCTTCTTCACCCTGTACGCCAACGCCTCCGGCTGGCAGCCGGGCCGGACCCACGACGGCGAGCGCCCGCTCATCGACCGGTGGGCCCTGGCCGAGCTCCAGCGCACGGTGGCCGAGGTCACCGCCGCCCTGGACGTTTTCGACACCGCCCGCGCCGGCCGCCGCCTCACCGAGTTCCTGGACGACCTCTCCAACTGGTACGTCCGGCGTTCCCGCCGCCGCTTCTGGACCGGCGAACCGGCCGCCTTCGCCACCCTGTACGAGTGCCTGGAGACGGTCACCCGCCTGATGGCCCCGCTGGTGCCGTTCACTACCGACTACGTGTGGGACGTGCTGCGCGGCCCGGACGCGCCCCCCTCGGTGCACTTGGCCACCTGGCCGGAGGTCCGCGCCGACCTGGTCGACCCGGCCCTGTCGGAGCAGATGGCGCTGGTACGGCGGCTGGTCGAGCTGGGCCGGTCGGCGCGGGCGTCGTCCTCGGTCAAGACCAGGCAGCCGCTCGGCCGCGCGCTGGTCGGCGCGCCGGGCTGGCCGGGGCTCTCCGGCGAGCTGCGCGACCTGATCGCGGACGAGCTGAACGTGCAGGCCCTGGAGGACATGTCGGGCTTCTCCGCCGACCTGGTGACGTTCACCGTCAAGCCCAACTTCCGGGCGCTGGGCAAGCGGTTCGGCTCCCAGACCAAGCTGGTCGCCGCGGCCGTCACCGCCGCCGACCCGGCGGCGCTGGCCCGGACCCTGCGCTCCGGCGCGGACGCCACCCTGGAGGCCGGGGAGCTGGGCGCGGTGACGGTGGGCTCCGAGGACGTGATCGTGACCGAGCAGCCCAAGTCGGGCTGGGCGGTGGAGACCGGCGCGGTGGACACCGGCACCGGCGAGACGGTCGCGCTGGACCTGGCCATGACGCCGGAGCTGCGCCGGGCCGGGCTGGTCCGGGAGGTCGTCCGGCTGGTCCAGGAGGCCCGCAAGGCCAGCGGGCTGGACATCACCGACCGGATCGAGCTGCGCTGGTCGGCGGAGGGCGAGCTGGCCGAGGCGCTGCGCGGCGGTGGCGGCGTCGTGGCGGAGGAGGTGCTGGCGACCTCGTTCGGCGAGGCCGACCTGGACACCGGCCTGGTCGTCCACCAGGACGCCGACCTGGGGCTGAGCTTCCAGCTGCGCAAGGTGTGATCGGAAAGAGCGAGGGCCCGGCGGATGACCGCCGGGCCCTCGCTCTTTCCAGGCTATTTGTCGGAGCAGGCCGAGCACTGGGTGAGGCCGGCCGCCTCCGCTTCCGCCTTGGTCATGGTCTCGATGTCGGATTCCTCGTCGCCGACGAGGGAGCACTCCGCGTGGTGGAAGCGGCGGGTACCGACCAGCACGTGCACGAGATCGCCCTCGTCACGGCCCTCTTCCCCGTCCTCGTCCTTGGCCGGCCGTGGAGCGTGGACCGTCGCGTCGTCGGGGATGGTCTCGGGCTTCTCTTCCTTCACCGTCGCGGACTCGGCGGCCACCGGCTCGGGCTTGGCGGGCTCGGGGTCGGGCGCGGACGGGGTCGGGGCCTGGGCCGGCGTCACGGTGGGACGCGAGAAGGCTGACCATTCAGAGGATGCGGGCGGCACGGAGGGAACCGGCGGCAGCGGGGCGGCCACGGTGGGCGCGGCCGTCTCGGCCCGGGGCGACGGCGCCGAGACCGTGGGGGTGTCGGCGGGCTCGTCGGCGTCGGCGGAGACCGCGGACCCGGCGCGCCCGGATGCGGTCTCGGCCGGTTCCACCGGCTTGACGGGAGTCTCGGCCCAGGCGGGGCTCGCGGGCCAGGCGGCGCTCGCGGGACTTTCCGCCCGGACGGGCGTCTCCGGCCTGCCGGGGGCCTCCCGCCTGGCGGGAGCTTCGAACGCGGCAGGGGCTTCGAGTCTGGCCGGGGCTTCGAACGCGGCAGGCGTTTCGAGTTTGGCGGGGGTGTCCGGCTTGGCGGGGGCCAGGCCCTCGGCCACGCAGGCGGTGCACGGGGAGAAGCCCTCCTCGCGGGCCTCCTCCAGGGTCAGCTCCTCGATCTCGCGATCGGCGAGCTGGCGGCAGTTGGGCAGGTGGAACCGCTTGCGGCCCGGGATGACCAGCACGATCGAGTCGGGCCCGAGGCCGCCGCCCGGCAGGGGACGGGGCATCGGGGGACGGGACCGCCGCTCCGGCGGCTCCTGCCCGGCCGCCCCCGGGAAGGGGACCTGCTGGGTCTCGGTGGCCGGCGCGGGGGTGGCCACGGGTGCGGCCATCATGGGGTTCGCCATCTGCTGCGTCATGTGCGCCGGCATTTGCTGGGGCATCTGATGCGGCATCTGGTGGGGGGTCTGCTGCGACGGCTGGGACGGCGGCCCGCTGTAGGCGGGGCCTCCGGCGTGCGCCATCTGCGGCATCTGATGGGGCTGCGGCTGGGGGGTGGCGGTCTGGGACCGCCCGCCGGCCGGGAAGAGCTCGTGCCGCCTGAGCAAGGCCCCGATCAGCAGGCAGACCGCGGACAGCACGCTGACCACGATCGACCACATCACGAGGAACGGCTTCGCCAGGACGACGCCCGCGATCAGCAGGACGATCGCGGCGAGCACCAGGGCGGCACTGACAAGGATCACTGGGGGGATCTCCGAACTACCGAACGCGCGTTACCGAACGCCGACCGAATGATCTCCCGGAATTCTCCGGGCGGAGGCTACCGGCGGTCGCCGTGCGGGCCTTCGGGGTTCTGGAACGCGCCCGAGTGCTCGCCGCCGAACGGGTTCGGCGCGGGCATGGGCTGCTGACCGGCGGGCGCGATGGCGTGCGCCATCTGCTGGCCGGACATCTGGCCCTGACCGGCGGTCACGATCGGGAACCCGCCGCTGCCCTCCGCGGAGACGTTCAGCTCGGCGAGCTGGTTCTCCAGGTAGAGCTTCAGACGGCTGCGGTACTCCCGCTCGAAGCTGCGCAGCTCCTCGACCTTGCGCTCCAGTTCGTCCCTGGTCTGCACCAGCGACCCCATGGCCTGGCGGTGCCGCTCCTGAGCGTCACGTTCCAGCGTCTCGGCGCGGGCGCGGGCGTCGCCGATGATCTGCTCGGCCTGGCGGCGGGCCTTGCCCAGCACCTCGTCGGCCTCGCGGCGGGCCCGGGTCACGGTCTCGTCCGCCTCCCGGCGGGCGTCCGCGATGGCCTGGTCGGCGGTCTGCTGCGCGAGGGCCAGGACGCGGGCCGCGGTGTCCATGTTGTCCTCGGCGGGCGGCAGGCCCATGCCGACGGGGACGGGCTCGGGACGCACCGGCTCGGGCTGGCGCATCGGCTCCGGCTGCGGAACCATCATCTCGGGCTTGGACTCGGCGATCGGCGCGGGAGCCATCTGCATGCCCCCGCCCATCATCCCGCCGGCCATCCCGCCAGCCATGGCACCGCCCATGCCCCCGGCCATGCCGCCGGGCACCTTGCCCCGCAGGCACTCGGCCAGCTTGGCGCGGAGCTCCTCGTTCTCCTGGATGAGGCGGTCGAGTTCGGCCTCGACCTCGTCGAGGAAGGCGTCCACCTCTTCCTCGTCGTAGCCCGGCCTCAGCCGGGTCGTACTGAACTGCTTGTTCCGCACATCAGCGGGCGTCAGCGGCATTTGGGTCTCCTTGGCGCGCTTGGAGTCTGTCCGGAGAGAAGTACCTATCCTCGACCAAACGCGGACACGACTTGGATCAAGACCAAGACCACAATGAACAGCACTGTGAAGCTTAGGTCAAAGGCCACCGTACCCAACCTCAGGGGAGGAATGAAACGGCGGAGGAACTTGAGCGGTGGATCCGTGGCCGTGTAAGTGGCCTCGGCGAGCACCAGAACCGGCCCTCGGGGCCGCCAGGCCCGGGCGAACGCCTGCACCGTCTCGAAGATCATTCTTCCGATCAGCAAGACCAGGTACAGGGACAGGAAGAAGACCAAGACCCCACTAACGATCCCCACGGTCGAGCCCCGCCTCCGTCCTGGTCCGCTGCCAGGTTCGCCGCCTCCGGTCCCCGCGGGCACCGCTCAGCTGTTCACTGTCCATACAAGGAACTCTAGCTCTGGTTGAAGAAGCCGCGTTCCGCGATCCGAGCCTTGTCCTCCGCGGTCACTTCGACATTGGCAGGGGACAACAGGAACACCTTGTTGGTAACACGTTCAATGCTGCCGTGTAGCCCAAAGACGAGACCTGCCGCAAAATCGACAAGGCGTTTGGCGTCACTGTCAACCATTTCGGTCAGATTCATGATGACCGGCGTGCCCTCCCGGAAGTGCTCCCCGATGGTGCGCGCCTCGTTGTAGGTGCGGGGGTGCAGGGTGGTGATCCGCGCCAGATCGGTCGTACGGCGCTCGATCACCGCCGTGGAGGGCCTGGGCGCCGGCACCGGCGTGTCGTCGCCGGCCTCACGCCCGTGCGCCCCGGCGGGACCGAAGTCCTCGCCCTGCCCGTCGTAGGGATCCACGCCGAAGTCGTCGGCGTCGTAGTCCCGGTACCTGTCGTAGCGGTCGTCGTCCTCCACGAGACCGAGGTAGACCGCCATCTTGCGCATCGCGCCGGCCATCGCTCCGTCGTCCTCCGTCTACCATGCCTCTGCGGCCACCCTAGCGTGCCGGGCGCGTTCGAGGGCCTTGAAGGTCCGTGGCGGAAGCCGTACCCCCCGACTGGCGAACCGCTGATCGACCTCTACCTGTTACTCGGGGGACATTACCTGACGAAGGGCGTCCGGCGGCCGAGCAACGCCGTACCGACACGCAGGTGTGTCGCGCCTTTCGCTATCGCCTGTGCCAGATCGCCGCTCATCCCGGCGGAAATCACGTCCGCGCCCGGGTGTTCCTTCTGTACGGCCTGCGCCACGTCGAACAGACGCCCGAACGCCTCACCCGGGTCCGCCCCGAGCGGCGCGACCGCCATCACCCCGCGCAGCCGCAGCCCCGGCGCCCCGGCCAGCGCGGCCGCGAGGACGGGCACGTCGGCGGGACGGGCTCCCCCGCGCTCCGGACGGTCGTCCAGGGCCACCTGGATCAGGCAGCCCACCTCCCGGCCCTGCCGGACCGCCTCGCGGCTCAGCGCGGCCACCAGGCGCTCCCGGTCGACCCCGTGGATCAGATCCGCGTACGCGACGACGGATCTGGCCTTGTTGGTCTGCACCTGGCCGATGAAATGCCAGGTGAGCGGGAGGTCCTCGCATTCGGCCGCCTTGGCCGCCGCCTCCTGGTCCCGGTTCTCGCCCACGTCGCGGACCCCGAGGGAAGCCAGCAGCCGCAGGTCGGCGGCCGGGTAGGTCTTGGTCACGGCGATCAGCGTGAGTTCGTCCCTGGACCGGCCCGCGGAGCGGCACGCCTCCTCGATGCGCCGCTCCACCCCGGCCAGCCCGGCCGCGATCTCCGCGAGCCGCCCGGCGGGGGGTTCCGGGTGGATCACTTGGCCGGTGTCACTTCAGGAAGTCCGGCACGTCGAGCTCCTCCTCCTGCTCCTCGAAGACCACCGGGCGCCGGGGAACCGGCTGGGTGAGCTTGGAGCTGATCGGAGTCGGCGGCTCGGTCGGCCGCGGGATGGCGAAAGGGCCGGTGCCCGACGCCCCCTGGTCCGGCCGCGAGGCGTCGCCCTCCCGCCCGAACGGCACGGCGGGCACGGCCTGCTCGGCCGAGGCCGCCTGCCCGTGCGGCTGGGCCGCCGGGTGGTTCGGCACCGGCTGCACCGGCGGCGAGGTGATCGGCGGCACCGGCTGGACCGGCGAGACCGGCGCGGGCGTGGCCGGCGCGGGGCTGAGCGGGCGGACCGGCGTCGGCTGCGGGTCGGTCCTGGCCTCGGGCCGCGCCTCCTGGCGGGGCTCGGGCTTGGCCGGCGCCACGTAGGACGACAGCGCGGGACGCTCCCGGCCCGCCGGGGCGGCGGGCGCGGCCGGAGCCGGGCGGGACTGCTGCTGGCGCGGCTGCGGCATGACCGCCGGCTTCTCCGGCACCGGCTCGTCGAACCCGGCCGCGATCACGGTGACCCGGACCTCGTCGCCGAGCGCGTCGTCGATGACCGTGCCGAAGATGATGTTGGCGTCCGGCGCGGCCGCGTTGGAGACCAGCTGGGCGGCCTCGTTGATCTCGAACAGGCCCAGGTCGGAGCCGCCCGCGATGGACAGCAGCACGCCGTGGGCGCCGTCGATGCTGGCCTCCAGCAGCGGGCTGGAGACCGCCATCTCGGCCGCGGCCACCGAGCGGTCGTCGCCCCTGGCGTGGCCGATGCCCATCAGCGCGGAGCCGGCCCCGGACATGACCGACTTCACGTCGGCGAAGTCCAGGTTGATCAGGCCCGGCGTGGTGATCAGGTCGGTGATGCCCTGCACACCGGAGAGCAGCACCTGGTCGGCGGCCTTGAAGGCGTCCAGGACGCTCACCTGGCGGTCCGAGATGGACAGCAGCCGGTCGTTCGGGATGACGATGAGGGTGTCCACCTCCGCCCGGAGATTCTCTATTCCGGCCTCCGCCTGCATGGCCCGCCGCTTGCCCTCGAAGCTGAAGGGGCGGGTGACCACGCCGATCGTCAGCGCGCCCAGCGACCTGGCGATGTTGGCCACGACGGGCGCGCCGCCGGTGCCGGTGCCGCCGCCCTCGCCGGCCGTCACGAAGACCATGTCGGCGCCCTTGATGACCTCTTCGATCTCCTCGCGGTGGTCCTCCGCCGCCTTGCGGCCCACCTCGGGGTTGGCGCCCGCGCCCAAGCCACGCGTGAGCTCGCGGCCCACGTCGAGTTTCACGTCGGCGTCACTCATCAGCAGCGCCTGGGCGTCGGTATTGATGGCGATGAACTCGACGCCCTTGAGTCCCTCCTCAATCATCCGGTTCACGGCGTTCACTCCGCCGCCGCCGATGCCGACGACCTTGATGACCGCGAGGTAGTTCTGCGGTGCTGCCACGACGAGGGGCCTTTCCGCTCGCTTACATATGTCTCATGCGGGCGACTGCCCGCTCTGCCAAACCCTCACCCTCAAGTTGAGATTTAGAGTTATGTCAACCTGAGGATTGATACGGACAGTAGGGTTGCGCCTCCCCCAGGGTCAACTAACCGCGCCGCAAGCACGTCCGGCGTGTCGCCGATCTCACTTGACCGTTACCACGTCGGGCGAGCTGACATCCAAGGTCATGGCGTTCTCGCGCAGCAGCGCGGTCAGGATCCTGGACTTGTCCCCGGTCCGCTCGGGGCCGCCCCACACCACGGTGCGGCCGTCCGCCAGGGTCAGCGTCACCGTCTCCGCGGAGGCCGCGGTCACCTGCTTGACCCGGCGGGACAGGCTCTCCGGCAGGGTCGCCAGCACCGCCAGCGCGGCCCTGATGCCGGGGTCGGCCGGGTCGTACCGGTGGGTACGCAACTCGGGCAGGCGGTAGGAGATCACCTCCACCGGGTCCACCACGTCCAGCACCACGCCGAACCGGTCCACCACGGTCACCTTGCCGTTGATCGGCACCGCGGCCAGCGGCAGCCGCTCCACCACGGAGATCAGCAGCGTGCCCGGCCACTCCCGGTCCACGGTGGCCGACTCGACCTCCCGGAGCGCGGCCACCCTGGCCCGCACCTCCTCGGTGTCCACGCCGACCAGCGGGGTGTCCGGCGGCACCGCGGCGGCCCTGCGGATCTGCTCGGCCGGCAGCCGCTCGTTGCCGATCACGGCCACCTCGCGGACCCCCAGCACCGGCGAGAGGAACACCACCCAGCCGGCCACCGCCACGACCCCGCCCGCGAGCAGGGTCCCCACCGCCGTACGCCACAGGACGCTCTTCCTCAAACCGGCTTCCTTGTCAACGAACGGTCACGAGCGGTCAACGCGCGCGCAGCTCCGCGACGATGTGCGGGCCGAGCTCGGTGACGTCGCCGGCGCCCATGGTGAGCACGATGTCGCCCGGCCGGGCCCGGCCCGCCACCAGGGCGGGCACCGCGGACCTGTCGGGAGCATACGAGACCTGGCCGGCCGGCAGGGGGACCTGGCCCGCCACCAGCGCGCCGGAGACGCCGGGCTCGGGGTCCTCGCGGGCGCCGTACACGTCCAGGACGATGGCCTCGTCGGCCAGGCCGAGGGCGGCGCCGAACTCGGCGGCGAAGTACCGGGTCCTGGAGTACAGGTGCGGCTGGAAGACGGCGATCACCCGGCCGTTGCCGGCCACCACGTCCCTGGCCGCGGCCAGGTCGGCGGCGAGCTCGGTCGGGTGGTGGGCGTAGCTGTCGAAGACGGTGACGCCGTCCGCCTCGCCCTTGGCCTCGAACCGGCGCTTGGCCCCGGTGAAGGCCGCCAGACCGTCCCTGACCTCCTCGAACGGCATGCCCAGTTCGAGCGCCACGGCGATCACGGCGGCGGCGTTGAGCGCGTTGTGCCGCCCCGGCACGCCCAGCCTGACCCGGCCGTGCCCGGCCACGTCGAACTCGACGCCCAGTCCTCTGGGGGCCACGTCGGCGACCCGGACGGCGGCCCCGGCGCTCTCGCCGTACGTGACGACCCTGAGGCCGCGCGCGCGGGCGACGGGGGCCAGCCTGGCCGCGCCCGGGTCGTCGGCGCAGAGCACCAGGACGGACCCGATCCGCTCCACGAACCGGTGGAAGCTGTCGTGCACCGCCTCGGGGTCGCCGTAGTTGTCCAGGTGGTCGGCCTCCACGTTGGTGACCACGGCGATCCGCGGCGCCAGCATGAGGAACGAGCCGTCGCTCTCGTCGGCCTCGGCCACGAAGACGTCCCCGGTGCCCTCGTCCGCGCCGAGCCCGGTGGTGACCAGCTGCCCGCCCACGCAGTACGACGGGTCGGCGCCGCACTTCTGCAGCGCCACGGTGAGCATCGAGGTGGTGGTGGTCTTGCCGTGGGTGCCCGCGACGGCGATGCCGACCCGGCCGGTCATCACGGCGGCCAGCGCGGCGGCCCGCGGGATGATCCGCACGTTCTGCCGCAGCGCCTCCCCCAGCTCCGGGTTGGAGTCCCGGATCGCGGTGGAGACCACGACGGTGTTCACGTCCCTGATGTGCGAGGCGGCGTGCCCGACGTGCACGGTCGCGCCCAGCTCGCGCAGCTCGGTGAGCATGTCGGAGCTGCGGGCGTCGCTGCCGGAGACGGCCACGCCGCGCTTCAGCAGGATTCTGGCGATGCCCGACATGCCGGCGCCGCCGATCCCGATGAAGTGCACCCGGCCCAGCTCCTCGGCGGGAACCGGCTCGATCAGTTTCACCAGACTCATCGTGCTGCGATCTCCAGAACCTTGCGGGCGAGCGTCACGTCGGCGTCCTTGCGTCCCATCCGGAGGGCCGCCTCGCACATCACGGCCACCTTCTCGGGGTTGTGCAGCAGCGGCGCCAGCACCCTCATGATCCACTCGGGGGTGAGCTCGGCGTCGTCCACCATCAGCCCGCCGCCCGCCGCGACGATGGGCTGGGCGTTGAGCCGCTGCTCGCCGTTGCCGTGCGGCAGCGGCACGTAGGCCGCCGGCAGGCCCACGGCGGTCAGCTCGGCGCAGGTCATCGCGCCGCTGCGGCACAGGACCAGGTCGGCGGCGGCGTAGGCGAGGTCCATCCGGTCCACGTAGGGCAGGATCACGTACTGCGGGTCGCCGGGCGGGGGCTCCTGCTCGACCGTGTTCTTCGGGCCGATCACGTGCAGCACCTGCACGCCGGCGGCGCGCAGCGCGGGCGCGGCGTCCAGCGCGGCCTTGTTGATCGAGCGGGCGCCCTGCGAGCCGCCGAACACCAGCAGCGTCGGCCGGTCCGACTCCAGGCCGAAGTAGGAGCGGGCCTTGTCGCCCAGCGAGAACCGGTCCATGTTCACGACCTGGCGCCGCAGCGGGATGCCGATGCACTCGGCGCCCGGCAGGGCGGTGTCCTGGTGGCCGGTGAACACGTGGTCGGTCAGCCGCGCGCCCAGCCGGTTGGCCAGGCCGGGCCGCGGGTTGGCCTCGTGCACCACGATGGGGATGCCGCGGCGGCGCGCGGCCAGGTAGGCCGGGGTGGCCACGTAGCCGCCGAAGCCGACCAGCACGTTCGCGCCGACCTTGTCCAGGATGCCGGTGGTCGTGTTGATCGCCCCGGCCAGCCGCCCGGGCACCGCCAGCAGCTGCGGGGTGAGCGCGCGGGGCAGCGGCACCGCCGGCACCAGCTCCAGCTCGTAGCCGCGGGCCGGCACCAGCCTGGTCTCCAGGCCGCGATCGGTGCCGAGGCAGGTGATCCCGATCGTGGGGTCGATCTGACGAAGCGCGTCGGCCAGCGCGAGCGCCGGCTCGATATGGCCGGCCGTCCCGCCGCCGGCGAGGACCACCCTCATGTCTCTCCCTATGTCAAGCCGCGTGTGTCGAGTCGCGGATTATGCCCGGAGGCCAAGCCAGCTTAGAGCCCGCGCCGCCGGTCCGGGCCCCCGCGCGGCCAACGCTTCGGCCGCACCCGGCTCACGTTTCGCGAACGACAACAACATGCCAAGCGCGGCCAGGGTCGGCAACAGGGCGGACCCGCCGTACGAGACGAGCGGGAGCGGAATGCCCGTGATGGGCAGCACGCCGATGACGGCGCCGATGTTCACGATGGCCTGCCCGACGATCCAGGCCACGGACGCGGCCGAGGCGATCCGGACGAACGGGTCGTTGACCCGGGCGGCGATGCGCAGGCCCGCGTAGCCGAGCAGGCCGAACAGGGCGACCACGACGAGGGTGCCCATGAGGCCGAGCTCCTCGCCCAGGATGGAGAAGATGAAGTCGCTCTCCGCGTGCGGCACCCAGTCCCACTTCTGCCTGCTGCTGCCCAGGCCGAGGCCGAACCAGCCGCCGGAGCCCATCGCGATCTGCCCCTGGGCGGCCTGGTAGCCGGTGGTCTGGGCGTTCTCCCAGGTGTTCAGCCAGCCGGAGATGCGGTCGGAGCGGTAGCCCTCCGAGATGATCATGAAGACGGTGGCCAGGGCGAGCACGCCGAGCAGGCCGGCGAACAGGCGGATCGGCGCCCCCACCACCCAGAGCAGCGCCAGGAAGATAATCATGAGCACCAGCGTGGTGCCCAGGTCGCGGCCCCACATGACCAGCACGGCCAGGATGGCCACGCCGGGCATCAGCGGGATCAGCAGGTTGCGCCACTCCATCAGCCGGCCGCGCGCGTGCCTGGCCAGGATGTCCGCGCCCCACAGCACCAGGGCCAGCTTGGCCGGCTCGGACGGCTGGATGGTGAGGCTGCCGATGTAGATCCAGCGCTGCGCGCCCAGCTCGGTCGAGCCGATGAAGATCACCATGACCAGGCCGATGATCGACAGCGCCAGCAGCGGGTACCCGGCCAGCCGGAAGAAGCGCTGCGGCACCTTCGCGCACAGGTACATGAGCGGGATGCCCAGCGCGACCGAGAGCGACTGCTTCAGGAACCAGTAGAACGGGTCGCCCTTGACCTGCAGCGCCTCGATGCTGGAGGCCGACAGCACCATCATCAGGCCCAGCGTGAGCAACAGGGCGCTGCACCCCAGCACCAGGTAGTAGGAGGTGAGCGGGCGGCTCAGCAGCTCGCGCAGCACCGCCAGCTGGACCCGCGCCCAGCCGGGACGGCGCCCGCCCTCCGCGGCGGCCGTCACCGCTCCGCCAGACCGGTCAGGTCACGCACGGCTCGCGCGAAGGCCTCCCCCCGCGCGCCGTAACCGGAGAACATGTCCAGGGAGGCGCCCGCGGGGGCCAGCAGCACGGTGTCCCCCGGGGAGGCGAGCCTGGCGGCTTCGGTGACGACACGATCCATCACCCCAGTGTCGTCCCCGGCCACCTCAAGGACCGGGACATTCGCCGCGTGTCGCGCGAGCGCCTCCGCGATCCGCTTCCGGTCGGCGCCCAGCAGCACCGCGCCGCGCAGCCGGGGCGCGGCCCGCCGTACCAGATCGTCCACGTCCGCGCCCTTCAGCTGGCCCCCGGCGATCCAGACGATCGAGGGGTAGGCGGCCAGCGAGGCGGCGGCGGCGTGCGGGTTGGTGGCCTTGGAGTCGTCCACGTAGTCCACCTCGCCGACCCTGGCCACGTGGGCGATCCGGTGCGGGTCCGGGCGGAAGTCGGCCAGGCCCTGCCGTACGGCCTCGGCCGGCACCCCGAAGGACCGTGCCAAAGCGGCGGCGGCCAGGGCGTTGGCCACGTTGTGCGGCGCGAAGGGACGCACGTCCGAGAGGGCGGCCAGCTCCTCCGCCGACCGCACCGGGTCCCCGGTGAAGGCCCGGTCCACCAGCAGGTCCTCCACCACGCCCAGCTGCCCGGGCCGCGGCACCCCCAGCGTCCACCCCACCACCCGTCCGTCCCCTCCGGCCTGGTACGGCTCGGCCAGCCGGGACGCCCACGGGTCGTCGGCGTTGTAGATCACCCGCTCGGCCCTGGCGAAGATGCGCGCCTTCGCCTTCGCGTACTCCTCCAGCGAGCCGTGCCAGTCGATGTGGTCGGGCGCCACGTTCAGCACGGCCGCCGCCTTCGGGGCCGGGCTGGCCGACCAGTGCAGCTGGAAGCTGGACAGCTCCACGGCGAGCACGGTGGTGTCGCCCGGGTCCAGCACCGCGTCCACGATCGGCGTGCCCACGTTGCCGACGGCCAGCGCGCGCTCCCCGCCCGCGGCCAGCATCGAGGTCAGCATGCGGACGGCGGTGGTCTTGCCGTTGGTGCCGGTCAGCGCCAGCCAGGGCGGCGCGCCCTCGTGCCGCAGCCGCCAGGCCAGCTCGACCTCGCCGATGACCTCGATCCCGGCCGCGGCGGCGGCCAGCAGCAGCGGATGGTCCGGTTTCCAGCCGGGCGAGGTGACCACCAGCTCGGTCCTGGCCGGCAGCTCCTGCTCGCCGAACCTGACCTCGACGCCCAGCTCGGCCAGGACGGGAGGGATGGGACGCTCGTGCTGCTCCAGCACGACGACCCGCTCCCCGCCCTGCGCCAGGCCGCGGGCGGCGGCGGTGCCGGACACCCCCAGCCCGGCGACGACGACGCAGCTCCTCACAGCTTGGGCATCCATTCCACGTAGAACAGGCCCAGCCCGGCGGCGGCGCTGAGCGCGGCGATCAGCCAGAACCGGACCACGATCGTGGTCTCGGCCCAGCCCTTCAGCTCGAAGTGGTGCTGCAGGGGGGCCATCCGGAAGATGCGTTTCCTGGTCATCTTGAAGAAGCCGACCTGGATGATCACCGAGGAGGTGATCACCACGCACAGCCCGGCCAGGATGAGCAGGAGCAGCTGGGTCCTGGTGGTGATGGCCAGACCGGCCAGCACACCGCCCAGGGCGAGCGACCCGGTGTCGCCCATGAAGATCTTCGCCGGCGGCGCGTTCCACCACAGGAAGCCGACCAGCGCGCCCAGCACCGCCGCCGCCACCACGGCCAGATCCAGCGGGTCGCGCACGATGTAGCAGTTCGGGCCGAGGATGGCGGTGGTGCAGCTGTTGCGCAGCTGCCAGTTGCCGATCAGCACGTACGAGGTGAGCACCACCCCGGTGGCCCCCGAGGCGAGGCCGTCCAGGCCGTCGGTGAGGTTCACCGCGTTGGAGAAGCCGACGATCATGATCAGCACCCAGACGGTGAACCCGATCAGCCCGATGGACGGCCCGAAGTCCCGCAGGAACGACAGCCGCGTCTCCGCCGGAGTGATCGAGTACGCGTTGGGGAACTGCACCACCAGCACCGCGAAGATGGCGCCCACGACCAGCTGGCCGAGCGCCTTGGCGCCGCTGCGCAGGCCCAGGCTGCGCTGCTTGTAGATCTTGATGAAGTCGTCCAGGAAGCCGACCATGCCCAGGCCGGTCATCAGGAACAGCACCAGCAGCGCCGACGCGGTGGGCGGCGACGGGTTGGCCGAGGCCAGCGTGGCCAGGTGCGCCGCGCCGTAGCCGAGCAGGGCCGCGATGACGATGACGGTGCCGCCCATGGTGGGCGTGCCGCGCTTGTCGTAGTGGCCGGACGGCCCTTCCTCGCGGATGTTCTGGCCGTAGCCGCGGCGGGCGAACAGCCGGATCGCGAGCGGCGTGCCGAGCATGGACAGCACGAGGCCGACCGCGGCGGCGACGAGGATGTCCCTCACCGGGCGTCACCCCCCAGCAGGCGGGCGGCCACCCGTTCCAGGCCGGCGGCCCGGGGTCCCTTGATCAGCACCACGTCGCCGGGGGCGATCCTGGCCTCGAGTTCGGCGGCGGCGGCGTCCACGTCGGGCGCGTAGATCGCGTCCGGGGCCCCGGCCATGATCAGGCCGGCGTTCTCGCCCACCACGATCAGTCCGGCCAGGCCCGCGCCCGCGGCCAGCCTGCCGACCCCCTCGTTCAGCGCGGGACCCTCCTCGCCCAGTTCGCGGAGGGAGGCCACCACGGCGAACCTGCGCCGGCCCGCGGCCATCGCGTCCAGCGCCGCGAAGGCGGCCCGCATCGAGTCGGGGTTGGCGTTGTACGCGTCGTTGACCACGGTCACCCCGTCGGCCCGGTCGGTCACCTCCATCCGCCAGCGGCTGCGCGGCTCGGCCGCCGACAGCTCCTCGGCGATGGTGGCCACCGGCAGGCCCAGCTCGTACGCGGCGGCCGCGGCGGCCAGCACGTTGTCGACGGCGTGCGCGCCGTGCAGGCGGAGGCGGACGGGGGCGGTGCCGGTCGGGGTGCGCAGCGTGAACGCGGCCCTGCCCCGCTCGTCGAGGTGCACGTGCTCGGCCCGGATGTGCGCGCCCGCGCCCCGCCCGAACCAGGTGACCCTGGCCTCGGTGCGCTCGGCCATGCCCGCCACGAGGGGGTCGTCGGCGTTGAGCACGGCCACGCCGTCCTTGGGCAGCGCCTCGACCAGTTCGCCCTTGGCCCGGGCGATGACGTCCTTGCCGCCGAACACGCCCAGGTGCGCGGTGCCCACGTTGAGCACCACCCCGATCCGGGGCGGCGCGATCTCCGCCAGGTACGCGATATGCCCGACATTTCGGGCGCTCAGTTCCAGCACCAGGTACCGGGTCTCCGCGTCGGCCCGCAGCACGGTCAGCGGATGCCCGATCTCGTTGTTGTACGACCCGACCGGCGCCACCGTGGGCCCGACCCGCGCGGTCAGCCGGGCCAGCAGGTCCTTGGTGGTGGTCTTGCCGGCCGAACCGGTCACGCCCACCACGGTCAGGTCCGGCAGCTCCGCCACGACGGCCTTGGCCAGCTCCGCCAGCGCGCCGACCACGTCGCCGACGATCAGCGCGGGCGCGTCCACCGGCCGCCCGGCCAGGACGGCCACCGCCCCCGACTCGCACGCCTGGACGGCGAAGTCGTGCCCGTCCGCCCGTTCGCCCTTGAGCGCGACGAACAGCGAGCCCGGCTCCACGGCCCGGGAGTCGATCACGACAGGACCCCGCACCACGGCCCGGGGGTCGGTCTGGCCCATCAGGGCGCCCGCGGTGATCTCTGCGACCCGGCCCAAAGGCAACGGGATCATGCGTTCCTCCTGCGAATGGCGGCGGCGACCACCTCACGGTCGTCGAATGGCACGACCTCGCCTGCGACGTACTGGCCCTGCTCGTGGCCCTTGCCGGCCACAACTACCACATCTCCCCGGCGGGCACGGGAGATCGCCAGCTCGATGGCCTCCGCCCGGTCCGGCTCCACGATCACGCGGGCCCGCTCCGGCGGCGGCACCTCCAGTGCCCCGTCCATCATGGCGGAGAGAATGGCCAGCGGGTCCTCACTGCGCGGGTTGTCGCTGGTGAAGATGGCCACGTCGGCCAGGCGGGCGGCGGCCTCCCCCATCAGCGGGCGTTTGCCCCGGTCCCGGTCGCCGCCGCAGCCCAGCACGATGGTCAGCGTGCCCTCGGTGACCTCGCGCAGCGAGCGCAGCACCGACTCGACCGCGCCGGGCTTGTGGGCGTAGTCCACGATCGCCTGGAAGTCGCCGCCGGGGGCGGGCACCCGCTCCATCCGGCCGGGCACCCCGGCGAAGCCGCCGACTCCGGCCACCGCGGTCTGCAGCGGCACGCCGGCCTCCACCAGCGCGACCAGCACGCCCAGCGTGTTGGCCACGTTGAAGGGGCCGGGCAGGGCGACCGAGATGTCGGCCTCGATGCCGCCGGGGCCGACCACCCGGAAGGCGCTGCCGTCCGAGCCGAGGCGCACGTCCTCGGCCCGCCACTCCGCCTCGGGGCCCCCGGCCGCCGAGAACGTGGTGATCGGGATCTTGGCGAACCCGGCCAGCTCGCGGCCGTGCGGGTCGTCGGTGTTGACCACGCCGAGGCGGGTGAACTCCGGGGTGAACAGCCGCGCCTTGGTGGCGAAGTAGTCGTCGAAGTCCCGGTGGAAGTCCAGGTGATCCTGGGACAGATTCGTAAATATCGCGACATCGTAGAAGATGCCGTCGACGCGGCCCAACGCGAGCGCGTGGCTGGAGACCTCCATCGCGGCGGCGGTGACCCGCTCCTCCCGCATCAGGGCGAACAGGCCCTGCAGGTCGCTGGCCTCCGGCGTGGTCAGCTCGGGCGTGATCCGGATGTCCCCGGCGTGGATCTCCACGCCGCCGACCAGGCCGGTCCGGTGCCCGGCCGCCTTCAGGCCCGCCTCCAGCAGGAACGTGGAGGTGGACTTGCCGCTGGTCCCGGTGACGCCGATCACCAGCACGTCGGTGGCGGGCTGGCCGTACACCCAGGCGGCGACCTGGCCGAGCAGGGCGCGCGGGTCCGGCAGCACCAGCACCGGCAGGGCGGTGGCGGCGGCCTCGTCCCGGCCCTCCTCGTCGGTGAGGATGGCGACCGCGCCGGCGGACTGGGCCGCGGCGGAGAACGCGGCGCCGTGGGCCGCCTTGCCGGGCAGCGCCACGTAGAGGTCGCCGCGCTGGACCCGCCGCGAGTCGATGGTGACACCGGTGATCACGCCGCGGGCCACCCGGCCGGAGGCGGACGGCGCGCCGAGCAGGGTCGCCAGCCCCGACAGCGGGCGGGCGGGTGTGGCGGACGGACGCATCGGATGGTGCACGGGACGGCCCGTGGGATGCGCTGCGGGCTGGTTCACGGCGAGAGCGTATCGTTCCGGGTCACGGCAGAGCGCCCGTCGAGCCCGTCGGCGGGATTTTCTTGGTCTTCAACGCGAATGTCATGACGTCCTTGAACACGGGCGCGGCGATGGTCCCGCCGTAGTGGTCCTTCTTCGGGTCCTGGATCACGGCCAGCGCCAGCAGCCGGGGAGCCTCCGCCGGGGTGAAGCCGACGAAGGTGGCCGTGTAGCCACAGTAACCTGCGCATTTCTGGTCATAGCGCATCGCCGTGCCGGTTTTGCCGGCCACCCGGTACCCCTCGATGGCGGCCGCGTTGCCGGTGCCGTCCTCGCCCGAGACCGCGCCCTCCAGCATGGCGGTGAGCTGCCTGGCGGTCAGGTCGCTGACCACCCGGGTGGACTTGCCCGCCGGGGCGGGGACGAGCCGGTCGTGCACGTCGGTGGTGCCCGCCACGATCGACGGGGCGATCCGCACGCCGCCGTTGGCGATGGCCTGGTAGACGCTGGCCATCTGGAGGGCGGTGACCGAGATGCCCTGGCCGTACATGATGGTGCAGCGCTGGCTGCCGCTCCAGTCCTGCCACTTGGGCAGCAGGCCGGCCTCCTCGCCGGGGAGCGCGCCGCCGCTCTTGGCGCCGAAGCCGAACGACCGGAACATGTCGTACAGGCGCTGGTTGGTGATCTTCTGCCCGGCCAGGATGGTGCCCACGTTGCTCGACTCGCCGAGGATCTCCGCGTACGTCATCTGCTCGGTCGGGTGCGGGTGCGCGTCGCGCAGGATCCGGTCGGCGCACTTGATGTGGTCGGCCACCGTGAAGATCGTCTCGGGGGCCACCACGCCGGCCTCCAGCGCCGCGGCGGCGGTGATGACCTTGTTGGTGCTGCCCGGCTCGAACACCTCGGCCACGGCCCGGTTGCCCCGGTCCTCGGCCGGCACCTTCTGCCAGGACCGCAGGTCCACCTCGGGCGCGTTGGCCATGGCCAGGATCTGGCCGGTCCTGGTGTCCATCACGATCACGCTGCCGCTGCGCGCGCCGGTGGCCTTCACCTGCTTGGCGATGGCCTGCTGGGCGGCCCACTGGATGTAGCGGTCGATGGTCAGCCGCAGCTCGCGGCCGGGCACGGGGGCCACCCGGGTGCTGCGGGTCATCGGGATGCGCTGGCCGTCGCGGCCGATCTCGATGCTCTGCTGGCCGTCCTGGCCGGCGAGCAGCTTGTTGTTCGCCTGCTCCAGGCCCTCCAGGCCGAAGCCCTCGTCGCCGACGAAGCCGACCAGGCCGCCGGCCAGCGAACCGCCCGGGTAGAGCCGCCGGTAGGTGGCCTTGGAGCCGACCCCGCGGAAGCCCAGGCCCATGATCTTGCGGGCCCGCAGCGGGTCCACGTCCTTGGCCACCACCAGGTAGCGCTTGTCGGCCTGGGCCAGCTTGGCGGCGATCTCCTCCTTCGGCTTGCCCAGCTCGGTGGCGAGGGTGGTCGCGATCAGGTCCCGCTGGTTCGGCCGCACCTCGTACGGATCGAGGTAGATCTCCCGCGCCTCGGAGGTGAGCGCCAGCTCGTGGCCGTTGACGTCGGTGATGGACCCGCGCCTGGCGGGCAGCGTCTCCGGCTGCACGCGCTGCTGGGCCGCCTTGGCCTGGAACGCCTTGGAGTCCAGGCCCTGCAGCTGGACCAGGCGGCCGGCGAACAGGGACAGCACGAAGGCCATCACGACCAGGGCGACGTTGATGCGCCGCGACGGGTCGCCCAGCCGGAGCATGGCGGGCGGACGGGCCGGCGGGCGCGCGGACGGGCGCGGCGGCGGCCCGCCTCGCCCCCGCCCTCCCCCGCCCGGCCCGGTACGGCCCTGGGGGTCACGAGCCTGGGGGTCACGAGCCTGCGCGTCCCTGCCCTGGGGATCCCTGCCCGGAGACGTCCTGCCCGGAGGCGTCTTGCCCTGGGGCGTCGTCTTGCCCTGCGGGTTCCGGTTCTGGCCCGCCTGCTGGGCGTCACGGCCCTGGGCCGGCCGGGTCTGGGCGTCCTGGGCCTGGCCCTCCCGCGGGTTCTGGGCAGGGCGCTGCTGCCCCGGGACCCGGGGCTCGCGCGGGGGCCCCGGGCGGGGCTGAGGCGGCCTGGGGCGGCCCGAACGATCGTGCGGGCTGCCGGGAGTGCGGCGGGCGCCCCCGGGGCCTCCCCCAGGGCCGCCCGTGGAACCGCCTCCCGGACCGCCGCGGCCGGCGCTGGGCGGCCGGCCGCCGCCGTCTTTCACCGCTGCGTGCCCTCCGTGGTCGATGCCGGGGCGCCGGAGCCGCCGTCCTCGTCGGGCAGGCGCTCACCGAGGCTGGCCGGGTGCATGCCGTCGCCGACGAACTCCGGCGCCGAGACGTCCGGCTTCAGGCCCGCCTGGCCGGCCCGCTCGGCCAGCCTGGTCGGCTGCTGCGCCTCGCGGATGCGGTTGTTCTCGGCGTCGGCCTGCTGGTGCAGCTGCTCGGTGATCCGGCGCAGCTCGTTGTACTTGAAGGAGTCCTGGGCGAGCACCGTGTTGAGCAGCAGCAGGCTCACCAGGCCGCCGCCGAGCAGCCCGACCACGAGCAGCACGAACGGCGCCCGCGGCGGACGCCGCCCGGAGGCCCGGATCGCCCCGGCCTTCACCGCGACCTTGGGGGCCGCCGACTCCGCCCTGGACTCCGCCTTGGGCCGGGGGTCGAGCGGGGACTTCGGCCGCGACTTCACCGGCGGCTTCGCCGGAGCCTGCGGAGCCCCCGGCTGCACGGCGGGCTTGGCCGCCGCCGGCCGCACGGGGGCAGGCTGCGCCTTGGCGGCCGCGGCTGTGCCCGCCGTGCCCGCCATACTCGCCGCGCGCTCCGGAACCGTACGCCCTGGAACCATGCGGCCAGGAACCCGTGCCCTGGTCCGCGCCTCGGCGCCCGCGCGCCGCCTGTCCTGGTCGGTCGTCATCCCTGGCGGATCCTCTCTGCCGCCCGCATCCGGGCCGAGGCCGCCCGCGGATTGCGGGCCACCTCGTCGTCGTCCGGGAGCTCTGCTCCCCTCGTCAGGAGGCGGAACCGAGGCTGATGGGCCTCCAGCGGGACCGGCAGCCCGGGCGGGCCGGTGTCCCTGGTTCGCGCCGTGAGGACCTGCTTCGTGAGCCGGTCCTCCAAGGAGTGGTAGGCGAGCACGACCACCCGCCCGCCCACGGCCAGCGCGTCGAGGGCGGCCGGCAGCGCCGTCTCCAGCGCCGACAGCTCCGCGTTCACCTCGATACGCAACGCCTGAAAAGTCCGTTTGGCGGGGTTTCCCCCGGTCCGCCGGGTGGCCGCGGGGATCGCCTGCCTGACCAGGTCCGCGAGACGCTTGGTCGAGGTGATGGGCTCCCTGGCCCGCTCCTTGACGATCAGCCCCGTCACCCGGGCCGCGAAGCGCTCCTCGCCGTAGTCGCGCAGGATCCGGGTGAGCTCCCCCGGCGGGTACGTGTTCACCACTTTTTCCGCGGTAAGCTCTTGCTCCCGATCCATCCGCATGTCCAGCGGGGCGTCGTACGAGTAGGCGAACCCGCGCTCGGCCTCGTCCAGCTGGGGCGAGGAAACCCCCAGGTCGAACAGCACCCCGTTCACGACCGGGCGGCCAAGATCGGACAGCACCTCGGCGAGTTCGTCGGAGACCGCGCGCACGATCGTGACCCGCTCCCCGTACGGCGCCAGCCGCTCGGTGGACCTCTCGATGGCGAAGGGGTCGCGGTCGATCCCGATCAGGCGCAGCGCGGGATGGGCGGCGAGCAGCGCCTCGGCGTGCCCGCCGAGGCCGAGGTTGGCGTCGACGACGACCGGGTCGGGCCCGGTGAGAGCCGGTGCCAGCAACTCCAGCACACGGCCCAGCAGGACCGGGACGTGCCCGCCCGGCTGCTGAATATCCTCAGACATCGTTCAACCCCCAACGAACTGCCGCTTCAAAGCTCGCGGTCATGCGGCTCCACCCTCGGTGAACAAGACCCCACCCCTGAGCCGGCTCCGTCCGGAGGTCCCGGGGAGCCGACCCGTCCGGCCAGGTCCCCATCCGCAGACCACTGCTCGCGGCACCTGACACCGGGGAAGGTGCATCAGCTGCCCGAAGGGTGCGGGTGGAGACCTCGCCGAACGTCACCGACGGGTCACAATAAGATCAGTACGCCCGCTGTCCCGGTCAATCGGATTTCCCGATCACCGCCAGGGACGGCTGATCACCGGTCACAGGATTCCTGGCAACACCTCCTCCGACAGATCGGCGAACGCCGGCTCCTGTTCGGCCAGGTAGGTCTCCCAGGCTTGCGCGTCCCAGATCTCGAGACGGGTGTTGGCTCCGATGACGACGCAGTCACGTTCCAGTCCCGCGTACAGCCTGAGGCTCGGGGGGATGGTGATCCGCCCCTGCTTGTCGGGCGTTTCGTCGGATGCGCTGGCGAAGAAGACCCGGCTGTAGTCGCGGACGGCCTTGGCGGTCACCGGCGCGGTGCGCAAAGCCTCAGTAAGCCGCTGGAACTCCTCTACGGGGAAGACGTAGAGGCAGCGCTCCTGGCCTTTGGTGATCACAAGACCCTCCGCCAGCTCCTCGCGATACTTCGCCGGCAGGAACAGTCGTCCTTTGTCGTCGAGGCGCGGCTGATGGGTGCCGAGGAACACCGGCCCCACCTCCCGTACCTTGCGGAACACCTAGCTCTGCAGCCACGGTCCTCCACTGGGCTCCACCATACTCCACTTCTCCCCACCGTCAACTGATTCAAACGGTATGGAGAAGGCGTTAACTTCGCGTTTCCGCAGGTCAACGAGGGTGGAGTGAAGTGGGGCGGACCACGCCCGCATACCCCGCGTTTGGGCGTGTCGCGGGGGCTACTTGACACCGAAGCGACGATTCCGCCGCATCCCCGGAAGAGGGCGGATCAAGCCCATTACCAGCATCGGATAGCCCCATGTCACGGAATTCGGACATCCGTACCACCCGATCGAGAAGCAAGTTCACGACACTGTGGGGCAGTTCAGGGTTGTTTCGACAAAGTCGCCTAGGAACCTCTCGCGGCATAGTGTCGGTACACACAATGGATAAGGAATGGCAAACCCCCAGCAATACGGCACGCCTCTGGAGGCCTGGTGGCAGTAACACACGGCGCCGACGCCGACGTCGACGCGGAACGGCTTGAGGATCTGGTCGAGGTAGCGCACCGGATCCGCGCCGCGATCGAATCGGTGATCGAGGGCAAGGGCGACGTCGTCCGGCTGACGCTGACGGTCCTGCTCGCGGAGGGCCACCTCCTCATCGAAGACGTACCGGGGGTCGGGAAGACCATGCTGGCCAAGGCGCTGGCACGATCCATCGACTGTCCCGTCCGGCGCGTGCAGTTCACCCCCGACCTGCTGCCCAGCGACATCACCGGGGTGAGCGCGTACAACCAGCAGACCAGGGAGTTCGAGTTCAAGCCCGGCCCGGTGTTCGCCAACATCGTGGTCGGCGACGAGATCAACCGGGCCTCCCCCAAGACCCAGTCCGCGCTGCTGGAGTGCATGGAGGAGCACCAGGTGACGGTGGACGGCGTGACGTACGAGCTGGAGACGCCGTTCATGGTCATCGCCACCCAGAACCCGATCGAGATGGAGGGGACCTATCCCCTGCCGGAGGCCCAGCGCGACCGGTTCACCGTCAAGATCGCGATGGGCTACCCCGAACCGGCCGCCGAACTGGAGATGCTGGACGTGCACGGCGCGCCGCAGCCCCTCGCCAAGCTCGACCCGGTGGCCGGCACCGCCGAGGTGCAGGCCCTCATCCGGGCCGTCCGCGCGGTCTACGTCTCCCAGTCGGTGAAGAAGTACGCGATCGACCTGGTGGACGCCACCCGGCACTCCACCGACCTGCGCCTCGGGGCCTCCCCGCGGGCGACCCTGCACCTGGTCAGAGCCGCCCGGGCGCACGCCGCCCTGGCCGGCCGCGACTACGTCATCCCGGACGACCTGCAGGAGCTCGCCGTCCCCGTGCTCGCGCACCGGCTGCTGCCCAGCCTGGAGGCCCAGGGTCAGCGCCGGCACCCCGAGCAGGTGATGACCGAGCTGGTCCGTCGCGTGCCGGTGCCGGACACCAAATGAGCGGGCTCGCGAAATGACCGGGCTCAAGGCGCTCACCTCCCGGGGCCGGTCCTTCCTGGCCTCGGGTTTCGCGGCTCTGCTGTGCGCCTTCTTCCTGGGGGAGCACGACCTGCTCCGGGTGGCCGTACTGATCGCCGCGCTGCCGCTGCTGGCCGCCATGGTGGTGGCCAGGACCCGGTACCGGCTGAGCTGCGCCCGCCGCCTCGACCCGGCCAGGGTCGAGGCCGGCAACGACAGCACGGTCACCCTCCGCCTGGAGAACGTCACCCGCCTGCCCACCGGCCTGCTCCTCATCGAGGACACCCTGCAGTACGCGCTGGGCACCCGCCCCCGCTTCGTGCTGGACCGGGTGGAGGCGAAGGGCGTCCGCGAGATCGACTACAAGGTCCGCTCCGACCTGCGCGGCCGGTTCACCATCGGCCCGCTGGCCATCCGCATCACCGACCCGTTCGGCCTGGTCGAACTGGCCAGGACGTTCACCGTGACGGACACGCTGGTGGTCACCCCGCAGGTGGTCCCGCTGCCGCACGTGCGGCTGTCCGGGGAGTGGACCGGCGGGGGCGACAGCCGTACCCGGTCGGTGGCGGCGGCGGGCGACGACGACGTGGCCCCGCGCGAGTACCGCCAGGGCGACGACCTGCGCCGGGTGCACTGGCGCTCCACCGCCCGGTACGGCGAGCTGATGGTCCGCCGGGAGGAGCAGCAGTGGCAGAGCCGCGGCGCCCTCCTGCTGGACACCCGGCGCGCCGCCCACCGCGGCGAGGGCCCGCGCTCCTCCTTCGAGGTGGCCGTCTCGGCCGCCGCGTCCATCGGCGTGCACCTGGCCCACGAGGGCCTCGGCCTGCGCCTGGTCACCGACCAGGGCCCCCAGCACCTGCACGAGACCGGCGTCTCCTGGTCGCTGCTGGACACCCTCGCGGTGGTGCGGCAGAGCCAGTCCCGCGGCCTGGACCAGGGCGTCGCGGCGCTGCGCCAGGGCGGCGGCGACGGCCTCATCGTGGCCGTCCTCGGCGCGATCGAGCCCGAGGAGGCGCAGGCGCTGGCCCGGCTCAGGCACGGCCACATGACCGGCGTCGCGGTCATGCTGGAGATCTCCACCTGGGAGCAGACGCACGAGGTGGACGAGCGGTTCGAACAGTCCCAGGCCATCCTGGCCGGCACGGGGTGGCGGGTGCTGCGGCTGCCCGCCGGCGCGTCGCTGGCGTCGGTCTGGCCGGACGCGGCCTACAAGAGGAGCGCGGCGTGATGCGGCTGCCGATCTCGGCGGGACTGGCCACCGGAGCCGTCTCGCTCACCCTCTACCCCCTCTTCGCGGAGGGCGCGTGGTTCTGGGCCGGCCTGGGCGTGCTCCTGGTCACCACCGCCGTGGCCACCCTGGTCAGCCGGTTCGCGCTCCCGCCCTGGCTCGCCCCCGTCGGCATGCTCGGCGGCGCCTGGGTCTTCCTGACCGTCCTGTACGCCAGGGACGACGCCTGGCTGTCCTTCATCCCCACCAAGGACTCGCTGCTCACCCTCGCCGAGCACCTGCTGACCGGGTTCGACGACATCCAGCGGTTCGCCGCCCCGGTGCCCGCCAACCCCGGCATCAGCCTGCTCACCGCGGGCGGCATCGCCCTCATCGCCGTCCTCGTGGACCTGTTCGCGGTACGGCTGCGCAAGGCGGCCCTGGCCGGGCTCCCGCTGCTGGCCCTGTTCACCGTGCCGGCCGCCGTGCTGAACGAGCCGATCGGCTGGCCGGCCTTCGTGATCGGGGCGTTCGGCTACGTCGGGCTGCTGGTCGCCGACGGCCGCGAGCGGGTCAGCCACTGGGGCCGGGCCGTGCTGGTGCGCCGCTCCAGGACCACCACCACCGCGGACGCGGGCAAGCTGGCGCTGTCCGGCAAGCGGGTCGGCGTGACCGCGATCGCGCTGGCCATCGCCGTCCCCGCGCTCATCCCGACCCTCGTCCCGGCCCCGCTGTTCGGCTTCGGCGTGGGCAACGGCCTGGGCGGCGGCGGCAACAACGTCGGCATCCCCGACGCGGTGGCCAAGCTCAGCGGCCAGCTCACCCAGCCGGTCAACGCCACCGTGATGAGCTACACCTCGGCCGACGACACGCCGCGCTACCTGCGCATCTACTCCCTGGACGTGTTCGACGGCCGGCAGTTCAGGCCCAGCTCGCTGAAAGGGCGTCCCGAGGACAGGCTGGACGAGGGGCCGATGCCGCCGGTGCCCGGCCTGTCGCCGAGCACGCCCGCCACCAGGACCGAGACCACCCTGCGGATCAGCGACGAGATCGAGGAGCTGCGGTTCCTGCCGCTGCCGTACCCGGCCACGCAGGTGGAGGTGGACGGCGACTGGCGGGCGGACCGGAGCACGCTGATGGTCTTCTCCACCAGGGACGAGGCGGCCGGTCTGGAGTACCGGGTGACCGGCATGGACCTGCGGCCGACGTACGACGCGCTGGACACCGCGCCGGCGGCGCCGATCGAGGTGCAGTCCCGGTTCCTGTCGCTGCCGCGCGGGCTCGACCCCCGCATCCAGGACCTGGCGTACGAGGTGACCGAGGGGGCGGCGTCGGCGTACCAGCAGGCGATCAAGCTCCAGGAGTGGTTCACCGAGACCGGGCAGTTCGCGTACAGCCTGCAGACGCGGGGTTCGGGGAACGAGGCGCTGGCCGAGTTCCTGCTCAACAGCCGGGCCGGCTACTGCGAGCAGTTCGCCAGCGCGATGGCCGTGATGGCGCGGATGCTGGGCATCCCGGCCCGGGTCTCGATCGGCTACACCGGCGGCTCGAAGATCGACGGCCGGTGGGTGGTCCGCACCCACGACGCGCACGCCTGGCCCGAGCTCTACTTCGAGGGCGCCGGCTGGCTCAGGTTCGAGCCCACGCCGGCGGGCGGCGGCGGCCAGGCGACCGCCCGGGTGCCGCAGTACTCACTGCCGGTGACCCCGACGGCCAGCCCGTCGGCGGGCGCCTCCACGGCGCCGTCCCCCGGGGCGACCGGCGCCACCGGGCCCGACTCCGAGGCGGCCCGCAACCTCCGCGAGCTGGAGGACCCGTTCGCCGGCTCGTCGGGACCGGCCGCCGACCCGGGCCTGCCGCTCTACGTCAAGATCCTCATCGGGGTGGGCGTGGCGCTGCTGCTCTCCCTCGTGCCGGCGCTGATGCGGCTCGTGCTGCGGCTGTGGCGGCGGCGGATCCTGACCCGCGCGGCCGGGTTTGGGTCCGCCGAAGTGAGCACACGGGAAGAACCCGAATCGCACGGGTGGACCGTCGACGAGATCGGCTCCGCCGCCGACCCCGACGACCTGCCGGAGGCGGACCCCGCCAAGTTCACCGTCCCGGCGGTGGAGGCGGCCTGGGCCGAGCTCTGCGACACGCTCACCGACCTGGGCATGGCCCGGCAGGGCAGCGAGACCCCGCGCGCGCTGGGCCGCCGCCTCACCGAGCGGTACGAGCTGGACCGGGAGGCCGCGGCGGCCATCGGCAAGATCTCCTCAGCCGAGGAGCGGCTGCGGTACGCCAGGACCCCGGCGCAGGCGGCCCCGCTGGCCGAGGACCTCCAGGTGGCCCGCGCCGCGCTGGCCGCGACCGTCTCCTGGCAGCGCAGGCTCGGGGCCGTGCTGGCGCCCGTGTCGGCGCTGCTGCGGGTCAAGGCGGTCGGGGAGGGCCTGCTGGACGGGTTCGACCGGCTGGAGGGAACCGGCTGGCGGCCCTGGCGGCTGTGGCGCCGGACGCGCCCGCGACACACCGGGCGCACCGGGGACACCAAGAAGGCCGAGCCCGCAGCGGATCGCCCGCTGGCCGGAACTCGGCGCTGGTAACAACAAAGGGTCCGGGGGCCTCGAAACCCCCGGGCCTTCCTTCTTGTCGCGTCCTGCTTCGTTATCTCTCGTCGTTACGGCGACGCCAGCGTTCTTCCATGCGCTCCATGAATCCCGGACGGCGGCCCGCGCGGCGGCCACCACCCTGGGGCGGAGCGGCAGGGGACGTGGTCTCTCCGCCGAAACCGTTCATGCGTTTCCAGCTCGACAGACCCCACAGGCAGGTCGCGAGCATGACCACGAAGCCGGCGACGCCGAGCCAGATCGTGTTGGACACGACGCCGACCATCAACAGGACGACGCCGAGCGTGAAGCCGATGGAGGCTTTCACCAGGCGGCGCTTGTAATGGCTGCGCGGATCACTGATCCGGACGGTATTGGCCCACTTCGGGTCCTCGGCGTAGAGGGCCTGCTCGATCTGGTCGAGCAAGCGCTGCTCGTGCTCAGACAGCGGCACGGCGCCTCCCAAGGACAGCCCCAGTACGGGGAAGACGGCAACGGACGACACGGGGTGTCCGAACCCTGCGGTCGGTTATCCCCAGAATACGAGTCTGTAGACGTAGACGAAAGAAAACGGTCACAACGTCCACAAGCGCGGTCCAAACCGGAGGTGACGTCATAGATCCATTGGACCAAACGGCGGGCGAACAAGCGACGCCGGGCGCACCGCATCCGGACCGAAACGCCGGATCGCCTTGTCCATAGCCTGTTCCGCCTCCCGCCAGCCCGTCTCCCGATCACCGAGGCCCAGTTGCCTGGTCGCGGTGCCCGCCGGTCGGAGATTCTCCATCCGGACCCCCACCAGCCGCAGCCGAATCCGCTGCAGACCCGCGGCCCGGTAGAGCTCGCAGGCGGTCGCGTGGATCTCCTTGGCCACGTCGGTGGCCTCGCGCAGGGTGCGAGACCGCGTGATCGTGGTGAAATCCGACCGGCGCAGTTTCACACTGATTGTACGCCCTATCAGACCGGCCTCCCTGAGCCGGGCGGCCACCCGCTCCGCCAGCCGCAGCAGTTCCCGCTCGATGACCACGGGATCGTCCACGTCCTGGGCGAAGGTCTCCTCGTTGCCGATGCTCTTGTCCGGGGTGTGCGGCACCACCGCGCGCTCGTCCCGCCCCCAGGCGAGCGCGTGCAGGTGGGCCCCGGCGACGCCGAACTCGCGCCGCAGGGTCGTGACGGGCACCTGGGCGAGATCGCCGACCGTCTGGATGCCCAGCCGCACCAGGGCCTGCTCCGTGCGCTCTCCGACGCCCCACAGGGCCGCCACGGGCAGCGGGTGCAGGAACTCCGTCACCCGGTCGGCGGCGACCACCAGGAGCCCGTCCGGCTTGCACTCGCGGGAGGCCAGCTTGGCCACGAACTTGGTGCTCGCCACCCCCACCGAGCAGGTGATCCCGAACCGCTCGGCCACCTGCTCGCGGATCATGGCCGCGATCACGGCCGGGGAGCCGAGCCTGCGCCGGGCCCCGCTCACGTCCAGGAAGGCCTCGTCCACCGAGAGCGGCTCCACCTCGGGGGTGATCGCGTGGAAGATCTCCATCACGCCCGCGGAGACCGCGCCGTACTTGCCGTGGCTGGGCGGGATCACCACCGCCTGCGGGCACAGCCGCCTGGCCCGGGTCATCGGCATGGCCGAGTGCACGCCGAACCTGCGGGCCTCGTAGGTGGCGCTGAGCACCACCCCGCGCGCCCCTGCGGCGCCGATGACGACCGGCAGGCCGCGCAGCTCGGGCCGGCTCATCAACTCCACACTGGCGAAGAACGCGTCCATGTCGACGTGCAGAATCGGGCAGCCCGCGTCATCCGCGAGCCCCCCGCGACCACTCGGCAACATCTGCTTCCTGGACACGCCCCCAGCCTATCCGAACATCCATTCGACATCCACAGCGCTTGATTGCCGGGAAAGGCCAAGCGCCGACTCAAAAGGGTAACCACATGATCTCGGCTGCCGCCGGGGATGTCCGAGCGCCAGCTCGAAAAGATGGGCGAACCACCTGGCCCCGGCCACCACCGGGGGATGGCCAAGCGCCAGCGAAAGGGTGGGCGAACCCCCTGATCCCGACCGCCGCCGGGGAAGGCCGAGCGCCAGCTCGAAAAGGGTGGGTGGGTGGGAGAACCCCCTGACCTCGCCCCTTATCGATAAGCCACGAGATGCAACTGGGTGGCGACGTCACGGAGCACAGGATGGGTGGCGGCGACACGTTCGAGAGCCGCCAGCCCCTCCGGGTCACCCTCGGCCAAACGACTCGGCACCAGATCCGCGAAGATCCGTACGCCATGCGTCTCGGCCACCCGCAACCCGGCCTTACCCAGCAGCCCCGCCAGCGCGTCCGCGGTGAACCGATGCGGCGTCGGATCCTTCTCACCCCAACGCCCCGCCGGATCCCCCAGCACCTGCCGCGCCTCACCGAAGTTCCCGGACACAGCCCGATGAATGGCGGTCGCCACCGGATTGGCCGCCAGCACACTCAGCACACCGCCGGGCCGCAGCAACCCGCCGATCGCGGCCAGCGCGGCGGCAGGATCCTCCACGTACTCCAGCACACTGTGACAGAGCACCAGATCCGCGCTGCCGGGCGCGAGCAGCTCGCCGAGGTCTCCGGCATCACCCTGGATGCCCTTGACCGCCACGCCCGCCTCAGCGGCCCGCCGCTCGAGACCGGCCAGCGAGTCGGGCGTCGGGTCCACCACGGTGACCGCGTGCCCGAGCCCGGCCAGCGGCACGGCGAACCCGCCGGTGCCGCCGCCTGCGTCCACGATGTCCAGCGTCTCCCGCCCGGTGGCGGCGGCCCGCTCGGCCAGCACCGCGCGCAGCGCGTCCCACACGACTGTCTGCCGCACCTTGATGTTTCCTCCCCAGAGCTGCCCGGACAGGCGACCAGCCTACGCCGCTACAGCACCAGGGAGGGCTTGAGCTGCTTGAAGCGCGCCAGGATGCCGTTGACGAACTGGGGCGACTCGTCGGTGGAGAGCTCGCCGGCCAGGTGCACCCACTCGCTGATCACCACGCCCTCGGGCACCTCGGCCGACCAGAGCATCTCGTACGTCCCGCCGCGCAGCACGTTGCGGTCCACCGCGGGCATGCGCTCCATGCTCCAGCCCTCGGCGTAGGTCGAGATGAGCTCGTCGATCCGGGCGAGATGCCGGGTCACCCCCTCGACGAGGGTGACCGTGTACTCGTTCACGGGTGGTTCGGCCCGCTCGATCCGCTCGGCCAGCACGTCGAGCGGGCTCCGGTCCCTGGCCTCGGCCTCGAAGAGGATGTCCAGGGCTCGCCTGCGGGCCTTCCCCCGGGCTGACATCAAGCGCGACCGAGGTAGTCGCCGGTGCGGGTGTCGACCTTGACCTTCTCGCCGGTCGTGATGAACAGCGGCACCTTGATCTCGGCGCCGGTCTCCAGGGTGGCGGGCTTGGTGCCGCCGGTGGAGCGGTCGCCCTGCAGGCCCGGCTCGGTCTCGGCGACGAGCAGCTCGACCGCGGCGGGCAGCTCGACGTAGAGCACGTTGCCCTCGTTGATCGCGACCGTGGCGGTCATGTTCTCCAGCAGGTAGTTGGCGGCGTCGCCGACCGAGGCGCGGGAGACGTTGAGCATGTCGTAGGTCTCGGTGTCCATGAACACGAACTCGCCGCCGTCCATGTACGAGAACTGCATCTCGCGCTTGTCGACGGTCGCCACGTCCACCTTGACGCCGGCGTTGAAGGTCTTGTCGACCACCTTGCCGGACATCACGTTCTTCAGCTTGGTACGGACGAACGCGCCGCCCTTACCGGGCTTGACGTGCTGGAACTCCACGACGGCCCAGAGTTCGCCGCCGTCGAGCTTCAGCACCAGGCCGTTCTTGAGGTCGTTCGTCGTCGCCACGTGGTTCTCCTGCTTGCGGGCCGCCCTAGAGGACGAGCAGCTCCTTGGTCGTGAGTGTGAGCAGCTCCGGCCCGTCGGCACGCGTCACGAGCGTGTCCTCGATGCGCACACCGCCCCTGCCCGGCAGGTAGACCCCCGGCTCGACGGTGATCGGAACTCGATCCTTTAGTCTACCGGTCCTGTCGGGGCCGAGAAACGGAAGCTCATGGATCTCCAGGCCGACCCCGTGGCCGAGCCCGTGACCGAAGTGCTCGGCGTGCCCGGCGCCCGCGATCAGGTCCCTCGCCGCGGCGTCCACGTCGTGCGCCCCGGCCCCGTCCCGTACGGCCTTCCGGCCGGCCCGCTGGGCCGCGCGGACCAGGTCGTACAGCTCGCGCTGCCAGGCGGCCGGCTCGCCGAGGGCGACGGTCCTGGTCATGTCGGCGTGGTAGCCCCGGTAGCGGGCGCCGAAGTCGAGGGTGATCAGGTCGCCGCGCCCGACCGGGCGGTCGCCGGGCACGTGGTGCGGCACGGCGCCGTTGGGCCCGGCGGCCACGATGGTGTCGAAGGCCGGTTTGTCCGCGCCGAGCTCCGTCATCCGGGACTCCAGCATGCGGGCGATCTCCCGTTCGGTGACGCCGGGCGCGATCCGGTCCGCGACGTCGGCGAAGGCCTGGTCGGTGAGCGCGCAGGCCTGCCTGAGCGCGTCGATCTCGGTCTCGTCCTTGATCGTGCGCAGGCTCTCGACCACGCCGGTCCGCACGGCCATGTCACCGCCGAGGCGGCGGTAGTCGGCCACGGTCATGTGCTCGCCCTCCACCGCGACGCCGGGACCCAGCAGGGCGGCGGCCACGTCCCTGTCCTCGATCACCTCCACGCCGGCGCACTCACGGGCGGTCTGCAGGTAGCGGGAGTCGGTCGCGAGGGTGGCGGAGCCGTCCGCGCGGACCAGGACGGCGGCGTTGCTGCTGGCCAGGCCGGTCAGGTACCGCACGTTGACGGGGCCGGTGACGAGCAGGGCGGGCACGTCGAGCGAGGAGGCCAGCCGGAGGCGCCGTTCCACGTAGTTCATGTCCCGAATTTACGGGATATCTTGACCAGCCCCTCGCGGCGGGCTACAACGTTAGGAATCTTTCCTAACTATAGGGCGGAGCATGTTCGTGCGTTACTCATCCAGGCACTTACTGAGGCCCGCGCTCGCGGCCGCGCTGGTAGCCGCGCTGGCCAGCCCGGCGACGGCCGGCACGGCGGACCCGGCGCTGACGGGCTTCATCCGGGTGGACCAGATCGGGTTCACCCCCGCGGAGAGCAAGCAGGCCTACCTTCTGACGCCGGGAGCGGCTGCACGTTTCAGCGTCGTGGACTCCCGGGGCCGTACGGTCCTGACCGGGGTTCCCGGAGCCGACCGGGGAACATGGAACACGAAATATCCGCATGTCTATCCGATCGACATCTCTGCCCTGGAACGCCCGGGTTCGTACCGGATCAAAGCGGGCGGCCTGACTTCGCCCGAGTTCCGCATCGCCCCCGCCGCCCAGTTCGCGGGGCCTGCCGCCAAGACCCTGACCTTCTTCGGCACCCAGCGCGACGGCGCCGACGTACGGCCCGGCGAACTGGACCGCCGCCCGAGCCACCTCAACGACCGCGCCGCCACCGTCTACGAGTGGCCCACCTTCACCGGCCCCGACACCGACGTGATCCAGGGCGACCTCACCAGGATCGGCGGCCGGGTGGACGTCGAGGGCGGCTGGTTCGACGCCGGCGACTACCTCAAGTTCACCCACATCCTGGCCTACGTGGACACCCTCATGTGGGCGGCCAGACGCGACGCCGGGTCGCTCCCGTCCGGGGTCACGTCCGACCTGACGGCGGAGGCGCGGCACGGCCTGCGCTGGCTGGACAAGATGTGGGACGAGAAGTCCAGGACGCTCTACATCCAGGTCGGCATCGGCGCCGGCAACGAGGAGGGCACGTTCGCGGGCGACCACGACGTGTGGCGGCTCCCGGAGGCCGACGACCACGACACCGGGGAAGGCCGGCAGTACATCCGCAACCGCCCGGTCTTCCGCGCCGCCGCGCCCGGCCAGAAGATCAGCCCCAACCTGGCGGGCCGCACCGCCGCCGCCTTCGCGCTGGCCGCCCAGGTGGAGCCGGACCGCAAGACCGCCCGCCGCCTGCTCGACCAGGCCGCCACCCTGTACGCCCAGGCCAAGACCACGGACGTGGGCCAGCTGGTGACCTCCCTGCCGTACGCCTTCTACCCCGAGTGGGCCTGGCGCGACGACATGGAGCTCGGCGGCGCGCAGCTCGCCCTGGCCGCGAAACGGCTCGGCGACCCCCGCGCCGGCGCCTGGCTGGCCCAGGCCGCCCACTGGGCCGGGGAGTACCTGTCCCACGAGGCCGGCGGCGACACCCTCAACCTGTACGACGTGAGCGCCCTGGCCCACCGCGACCTGGTCCTGGCCCTGCGCGCCTCCGGCCCGCACGAAACCCGCGGGCTGGCGGTCGGCGAGCAGGACCTGATCGCCGACCTGAAGGCCCAGCTGGAGATCGGCGTGGCCCGGGCCACCCCCGACCCGTTCCAGGCGGGCGCCGACTACGCCCAGTTCGACGCGGTGCCGCACACCTTCGGCCTGGTGGCGACCGCGCGGCTGTACCGGTCGGTGTCCGGCGACCCCTCCTACGACGCGTTCGGCACCCGGCAGCGCGGCTGGGCGTTCGGCGCCAACCCGTGGGGCGTCTCGTTCATGGTCGGGGCGGGTGAGAACGCCGAGCGCTGCCCGCACCACCAGGTGGCCAACCTGAAGGGCCGGGCCGACGGGCGGCACCCGATGCTGACCGGCGCCGTCGTCAACGGCCCGAACAGCGCCGACCTGTTCGCCGACGGCCTCGGCGGCCACTTCGACGAGATGAACCACTGCCCGCCGGACGGCGTGGACCGCTACGAGGAGTTCACCGGCCGGGGCGCGCGCTACGTGGACGACGTGCGGTCGTGGCAGGCCTCGGAGCCCGCCGACGACTTCGCGGCCATCGCCCTCTACGCGCTCACGCTGACGTCAACTCCTTGATCTTCTCGATCAGGGCGACCCGGTCGGCGTGCGTCGCGCCGACCGGGGTCACGTTGAGGGTCGTGACGCCGGACTCGCGCATGGCCTGGATGCGGTCCCGGACGAAGCCCTCCGGGCCGATCAGGGACATGCTCTCCAGCAGCTCGTGCGGGACCAGGGCGGCGGCCTCGTCCTTCTTGCCGTCGAGGTAGAGGTCCTGGATGCGCTCGGCCTCGCGCTCGTAGCCGTACCGGCGGGCGAGGTCGTTGTAGAAGTTCTTGCCCTTGGCGCCCATGCCGCCGATGTAGAGGGCGGCCATCGGGCGGCCGAACTCCAGCAGGCCGCTGACGTCGTCGCCGATGGCCAGGGTCGCCTGGGCGATCACGTCCAGCTCGCCGAGTTCGGGGGCGCGCTTCGCCCGGCCGGCGGCCAGCGAGGGGCCCCAGACGTCGGCGGCCTTCTCCGGCAGGTAGAAGATCGGCTCCCAGCCCTCGGCCAGCTCGGCGGTGAGCTCGACGTTCTGCGGGCCGATGGCGGCGACCACGATCGGGATGCGCTCGCGGACCGGGTGGTTGATCAGCTTCAGCGGCTTGCCGAGCTTGGACCCGGCCAGCGGCATCGTGTAGTGCCTGCCCTGGTGCTCCAGCCGCTCGCGCCGCCACACCTTCCGGCAGATCTCGATGACCTCCCTGGTACGGCCCAGCGGCGCCGAGTACGGCACCCCGTGGAAGCCCTCGATGACCTGCGGCCCCGACGCCCCCAGACCGAGCGTGAACCGCCCGTCGGAGACGTAGTCCAGGCCGGCCGCCGTCATGGCCAGCAGCGCGGGGGTCCTGGAGTAGATCGGCAGGATCCCGGAGGCGATCTGCAGCGTCTCGGTCCTGGCGGCGATGTACCCCAGCTGGCTCACCGCGTCGAAGCTGTACGCCTCGGCGACGAAGACGATGTCGAGCCCGGCCTTCTCGTAGTCGGCCAGCTCGGCCACGGTCTCCTTGAAACCCCCGGAGTAGCTCAGGGCCATCCCGATCCGCATAGCAGTCCTCCTCGACCGAATGATGTTCGGTTTTTTCGGCATTCCGAGGGTACATGAGGGCGCGGCCCGCTGATCGCCTGGGCCGTAGACTGTTCAGCGCAGCCCAAGGGAGTGATCTTGCTCAGAAGCGCGGTCCTCAGAAGCGCGGTCATCGTGCTCGCGGCCGTGCTCGCCGCGGTGCTCGCGGGCCATCGCCTGCTGCCCGAACTCGGCGGGTTCACCCCGGTCCTGGAGAGCGTGCTGCCCTGGATCGGCCTGGGCGTGCCGATCCTGCTGGCCGCCGCCCTGGCCTCCCGCTCGGTCCCCGCGATCGTGGCCGCCCTGGTCCCCGGCGTGGTCTGGCTGCTCCTGTTCGGGCCGGGCCTGCTGCGCAGCCCGCCCGGCGGCCCCAGCGACCTCTCCGTCGCCACCCTGAACGTCGGCGTCGCCAACGACTTATCCGGTACGGCCGTGCGGAACCTCTCCGAAGGCCGGGACCTGGTCGCCCTCCAGGAGCTGACGCCCGGCGGCCCCGCCGCGAAGGAGCTCAACGACCGCTACCCGCACCACTTCCAGGTCGGCACGGTCGGCCTCTGGAGCCGCTACCCGCTGACCGGGGCCCGCAAGGTCGACGTGGGCCTCGGCTGGGCCCGCGCCCTGCGCGCGATCGTCGAGTCCCCCAAGGGCGAGGTGACCGTCTACGTGATGCACCTGGCCTCCGCCCGCCCCGGCGAGACCGAGTTCCGCGACGAGACCCTGGACGCCGCGGGAGAGCTCATCTCCGCCGACGACAGCGACCGCCTCCTCCTGCTGGGCGACCTCAACACCGCCACCGACGACCGCCACCGCGAAGACCTCGTCCCGCCCCTCCTGGACGCCCACCAGGAGGCCGGCCAGGGCTTCGGCTTCACCTGGCCGGCCCGCTTCCCCATCACCCGCCCCGACCACATCCTCTACCGCGGCATGACCGCCACCACCGCCACCGTCGAGGAAGCCGCCGGCAGCGACCACCGCGCCGCCACCGCCACCCTCCGCTTCTAGAATCCGGCCCGCTTCTCGCGGTTGCCCGGCTAGTCCGCGGGATTCTCCCGGGCGCTGAGGGCGGCCAGGTCGGCCGCCTCGTCGATGTCGGCGGGGTCGCCCGCGTGGTCGCAGGGGACGTGGGTCACCAGTTCGGGATGGGCGCGCAGGAACGGACGTGCCCCCGCGTCGCCGTGGAGGGTCTGCGCGAGGTCGTGGATGTGGGCTCGGGCGACGAGCACGGGATTGCGCGGTTCGCCGTTGTAGGTCGCCACGGCGATCGCCGCGCCTTTCCGGTGGGCGTCGATCAGGAGCCTGACCGCCTCGGGCCGGATCAGGGGCTGGTCGACGAGGGCGATCACGACGGCCTGCGCCGATTCGGGCAGCGCCGCGAGGCCGGCCCGCAGGGAGGAGGCCATGCCCGTCTCCCAGTCCGGGTTCAGCACCGTCACCGCGCCCGGGACCGGTACGCTCACGGCGCCCAGCACGACCACGACCGGGTGGCACCCGCCGGCCTCCAGCAAGCGGACACCCCGGTCGACCAGGCGCTCTCCCCCGAACTCGACCAGCGCCTTCGGCGTGCCCAGCCGCCGCCCGGCCCCGGCCGCCAGCAGAACCCCGATGACCCCGGGCTCACTCACCGTGGATACGCCCCTCGGTGGCGGTCAGCGGCCGCCCGGACCCGCCCCAGCGCAACTGGATGAGCTCGGCCGCGATCGACACGGCCGTCTCCTCCGGGGTCCGCGCCCCCAGGTCCAGTCCGATGGGCGAACGCAGCCGGTCCAGTTCCGCGGGAGTGAGGCCGGCCTCGCGAAGCCGTACCAGGCGGTCTTCGTGGGTGCGGCGGGAACCCATGGCGCCCACGTAGGCGGCGGGGGTGCGGAGGGCGACCTCCAGGAGCGGGACGTCGAACTTGGGGTCGTGGGTGAGCACGCAGATGACCGTGCGCTCGTCCACCGTGGTGGAGGTCAGGTAGTCGTGCGGCCATTTGACGACGACCTCGTCGGCCTCCGGGAAACGTTTGCCGGTGGCGAAGACCGGGCGGGCGTCGCAGACGACCACGTGGTAGCCGAGGAACTTGCCGATCCTGGCCACCGAGGCGGCGAAGTCGATGGCTCCGAACACCAGCATGCGCGGCGCGGGCGCGAAGGACTGCACGAACACCTGGAGGTCGTCGAGGCGGCGTTCGCCCTGCGCGCCGTACCTGCGGATGCCGGTGAGGCCCTGGGCGAGCATGCCGCGCACGTCGTCGTCCACCGCGTCGTCCAGCCGCGCGGACCCGAGCGTGCCGGAGGCGCGGTCCGGCCAGATCACCCGGCGCGTCCCGGTCCGTCCCGGCCCGGAGAGGATGGTCGCCACCGCCACCGGCTGCCGCTTCTCGATCGACGCGGCGATCTCCCCCAGCTCGGGGTAGACCTCCCTGGAGACCGGCTCCACGAAGATGTCGATGATCCCGCCGCAGGTGAGGCCGACGGAGAAGGCGTCGTCGTCGCTCACGCCGTACCGCTGGAGGACCGGGCGGCCGTCGGCCACCACGTCCTGCGCCAGCTCGTACACCGCGCCCTCGACGCAGCCGCCGGAGACGCTGCCGACGGCCTCCTGGGCGAGCACCGCCATGGCCGCGCCGGGCGGCCGGGGCGCGCTGCGGAAGGTGCCGACCACGGTGGCCAGGCCGAACCGCTCCCCGGCCTCCCACCAGCGGACAATCTGCGAAAGCACGTCACGCACGTCTCAGCCCTCCCAGCCGATCCGCCAGTTCCTCGAAGGCGGCCAGACTGTGCCCGGCCACCAGCTCGTCCACGTACGGCAGCGCGGCCCGCATGCCCGCCGTCAACGGCTGGTACCCCGGATCCCCTTTATGAGGATTGACCCAGACCACCCGGTACGCCATCCGGGCCAGCCGCGCCATCTGCGCGCCCAGCAGCCCCGGATCCCCACGCTCCCACCCGTCGGAGGCGATCACCACGACCGACCCGCGCGCGTCGGCCAGCCGGAGCAGTTCGCGGATCTCCTCCCCCAGCCGGGTTCCGCCGCTCCAGTCCGGGATGGCCTTCGACACCGCGTCCATGGCCAGCGCCGGGTCCCGGTGCCGCAGCTCGGCGGTGATCCGGGTGAGCCGGGTGCCGACGCTGAACACCTCGGTGGCCCTCGGCTCGGAGCGCACCAGCGCGTGCGCGAACCGCAGCAGCGAGTCCGCGTACGCGGCCATGGAGCCGCTCACGTCGGCCAGCATGACCACCCGCCGCGGCTTGTACCGCCGGTCCCGGTAGCGCAGCCGGGCCGGCTCGCCGCCGCGCCTGATCGCCTCCCGCACCGTACGCCGCCCGTCCAGGACCCCGCCGGTGGACGGCACCAGCCGCCGCGACCTGCGCTGCTCCCTGGCCGCGCGGAGCATGGCGAGCATGCGGTGCACCTCGTCCCGCTCGGCGGCGCTCATCCGGGCGATGTCGCGGTTGCGCAGCACCTCCACCTCGCTCGCGGTGGCGGGCAGCACGTCCGGGTTCCCGTCCGAGGAGCCGCGGTCCCCCGACGGGGTGGCGGTGAACCGGGTCACCGTGACGGTCATCTGGGGCCTGCCCGGGCCTGGCCGTACGCCCGCGAAGTAGGCGGCGAAGCAGCGGTCGTATCTGGGCAGGTCGTCCGGGCCCGCGCACAGGGTGAGGCGGCCCGCCCAGTAGACGTCCTGCTCCCTGGCGGCGTCGAGCCGCTCCAGCGCGGTCAGGAAGTTCCTGGTCCTCTCGTGGTCGGCGCCGACGCCCGCCGCCCGCAGGGTCCGCGCGAACCCCACCAGCACCGGCACCAGCCGGGCGGGCGGCTCAGGCATCGCGCAGCAGGCCGTTCTTCACCGTGAACTGCTGGTCCTCCCGATATTTCAGCACCGCGCCGAGGGTGGCGGCGGCCAGATCGGGGTTGAGCTCGGCGGCGCCCAGGGTGAGCAGGGCCTCCGTCCAGTCCAGGGTCTCCGCGATGCCCGGCGGCTTGACCAGGTCGGCCTCCCTGAGCCGGGCGGCGGCCCTGGCGACCTGCGCCGCCAGCGTCTCCGTGCAGGCCGGCAGGCGGCGCGTCAGGATGGCCACCTCGCGGTCGAAGCCCGGGTGCTCCAGCCAGTGGTAGAGGCACCGCCGCTTGAGCGCGTCGTGCACCTCCCGCGTACGGTTGGAGGTCACCACCACCACCGGCGGCGCGGCGGCCGCGATCGTGCCCAGCTCCGGGATCGAGATGGTGAAGTCCGACAGGACCTCCAGCAGGAACGCCTCGAACTCGTCGTCGGCCCGGTCGATCTCGTCCACCAGCAGCACCGCGGGCTGCACCTCCAGGGCGCGCAGCAGCGGCCGGGCGATCAGGAAGCGCCGGTCGTAGATCTCCCCTTCGAGCGCCCGCACGTCGGCCGCGCCCACCGCCTCGGCCGCCTTCAGGTGCAGTAGCTGGCGGGCGAAGTCCCAGTCGTACAGCGCCTGCGCGGCGTCCAGCCCCTCGTAGCACTGCAACCGGATCAGCGGCGCGTCCAGCACCGCCGAGAGGGTCTTGGCCAGCTCGGTCTTGCCGACCCCCGCCTCGCCCTCCAGGAACAGCGGGCGGCCCATCTTCAGCGCCAGGAACGCCGCCGTGGCGAGCCCCTCGTCGGCGAGATAGTCCCGCTCCTCCATCAGCCGTGCCAGCGCCGCCGGAGTATCGATTTCAGAGGCTCTGCCCGTTCGCTCCCACACGCCCTCAGGCTACGCCACCGGTTACCTTTTCCCCGTGGACAATCCGCTCGGTCTGCCCGGCTCTCCCGCCGCCACCGCACTCCTCGCCGAACTGGAGGCGCGGTGGTCGGAACCCCACCGGCGCTACCACGACCGCGCCCACCTGCGGGCCGTCCTCACCGCCGTCGACCGCCTCGCCGCCCACGCCGACGACCTCCTCGCCGTACGGCTCGCCGCCTGGTTCCACGACGCCGTCTACGAAGGCCGTCCCGGCCACGACGAGGAGCGCAGCGCCCAGCTGGCCCACACCCGCCTCACCGCCTGCGGCTACCCGGCCGCCGCCGAGGTGGCCCGCCTGGTCCGCGTCACGGCCACCCACAGCCACGACCCGGGCGACCGGAACGCGGCCGTCCTGTGCGACGCCGACCTGTCCATCCTGGGCGCGGCTCCCGCGGCGTACGACGAATACAGCCAGTCAATCCGCCAGGAATACCACCACGTCCCCCTCAACCTTTTCAAAACCGGCAGAACCGAAGTCCTCACCCGACTCCTCACCAAAAACCCCTTATTCCAGACTTCAACCGCCCAATCCCTCTGGACCAACCAAGCGAGGGAAAACCTCACCCGAGAGCTGGCGCTCCTGACGGTCTGAGAAATCCCGCCAACAGCGCCTATGAACCACGAGATAGCGCCTTCCCGTCCTACGGTGACGCCCTAGTCTTTGCTCCGAGAAGTCCCCCTGATCAAACCGGCAGGAAAGGCGACTACGGAGGAAGACGAATTGGTTGATTTCGTTCAGGTCTCACACGGCCGGCGGCTGGCCTTCCAACAGGAGGGCGCACAGGACGGGCACCCCCTCTTCCTGCTGCACGGCACCCCGGGAAGCCGCCTGGCCCCACGTCCGCGCAGCTCTCTGCTACGCCGGCTCAACATCCGCCTGATCACCTACGACCGCCCCGGCTACGGGGAGTCCGACCGGCAGCCCGACCGGACCGTCGCCGACTGCGCCGCAGATGTGGCACTGCTCGCCGACCACCTGGACGTCCGCCGGTTCGCGGTGGCCGGGCGCTCCGGCGGCGGGCCGCACGCGCTGGCCTGCGCGGCGCTCCTCGGCGACCGGGTGACCCGGTGCGCGGCCCTGGTCGCCCTGGCTCCCCGCCTGGCCGAAGGACTCGACTGGCTCGCCGGCATGACGGCCTCCAACGTCCGGGAGTACCTGGCGGCGGCCAACGGGCGGCCCCACCTCGCCCAGAGCCTCACCCCGGCCGCCGACGGCATCAGGGCCGATCCCGTACGGCTGATCGAGTCGCTCTACCACGAGCTGCCGATCGCCGACCGGCAGGTCGTCTCCGACATCGGCATCCGCGCGCAGCTGGAGGTCAACTACGCGGAGGCGCTGAAGAACTCGGCGGACGGCTGGATCGACGACCTCCTCGCCTTCATCGCCCCCTGGGGGTTCGACCCCGGCCGCATCACCGTGCCGACGTTCCTCTGGCACGGCACCGAGGACGTGTTCTCGCCCATCGGCCACTCCCTCTGGCTGGCGAGACACATCCCCACGGCCCTGCTGAGCGTACGGCCGGGAGCCGCCCATTTCGACGCGCTGGACGCGCTCCCGCGCATACTCCCCTGGTTGATCGGCAGCGGCGACCCCGCCCTCAACTGAGCGGGCCGGGCACCGGGAACCGGGGCCCCGAACGGAGCGCCTCCTCGATCTGCGTCGATGTCGCGCTCCGCCCGAAAACCCCCAGCAGCGTGTGAACGGCCTCCTCCGGCGTCAGCCCGGTCAGATCGACCAGGTCCTCCGCCACCATCGGGGCCACCTGGCCGATCTCCCCGACCAGCACCCGCTTGAGCAGGCGGCCGGCGCCGACGGGATCCTCCGCGGCGGCCGTGCCACGGACCCGCCTGGATCCCTGCGCGTCCAGGTACGACCGCGAGACCACCTCGACGATGTGATCGGCGTCCTTGACCGCCCGCTCGATCTCCTCGTCGTTCTCCACGCCTGAGCAGCGCGGGATCACGTACAGACCGAAACGGCTGAGCAGGAACTGGATCCACTCGGCCCAGGCCCGGTCCTCCGGCACGTGACTGAGATAGACCGTGGTGCCCGGGTTGATGCGCTTGCGGTTGAAGACCCAGCGGTGGCGTATCCGCAGCGCCTCGGCCTCCTCCGCCGTCATGGGCCTGCCCGCGATCCACGGCACCCCGAGCGCGGTGACCGCACCGCCGGTGATCGCCCCGGTCAGCCGTTCGTAGGCCGCCAGCAAGGACGAATGCACGTCCGGCCCGTCGCCGAACGTCGCGAGGATCTCCTCGAACGCGTAGAACGACCGGTGCGGGATCTCGACCGATCCCCAGTACCGCCGAGTCTGCTCCGCCGGCAGGCCCACCGGGAACCTGGAGAACCGGTTCCTGGCGTATGTCCGCCCGTTGTCCGCCTTCTCCTTCTCACCCTCCTCGATCCGCATCGGGACCGGAAGGATCTCGATGTGGCGATACCGGTCGCTGATCTCCCTGGCCAGCTCCGACGCCCCGTCAATGCTCTGATCATTCAGGGTGAAGCACACCACGAGGGTGTCCGGAAAGTCGACCGCGCAGACATCGGAGATCTCACCCCGGCCGGTCTTGCTGTCGATCAGCACATAGTCGTAGTCACGCTTGAAATTCGCACGCAGAGCTTTAATGAATTGGGTGCCTTTCAAGCCATCGAAGAACTTGTCCCAGCCGAATCCGGACAGCTGAGCGGAGTATTCACGCCGCTGCCGACCGGCCGGGATCAGACCTAAGGAACCTCCCTCCGGGAAATGGCCCCAGGAAACGGGAAGCACCAGGGAGGCCGCATCGGCATGCCGCGCGATCAATGCGTCCAGGTCACGGCCATCCTTGGCGGCGTGCTCGTAGCCGGTGAACAACTCGATCACTCCCGACGCCGATGCCGACCACTGGCCCAGGAACGGTTCGAAGTAGTGCAGCAGCCCAGGCGACTCGGTGTCGAAGTCGACGCAGAGGACCCGGTGCCCCCGGCTCGCGAGAATCCAGGCGCAATTCGCGAGGGCCATGGTCCGCCCGGTTCCGCCTTTATACGAATAAAACGTGATGATCTTGCCTTGTCGATCAGTCATCATTTCACCCTCGGTTTCGTTTCTGTCCGCGATCGATAGAAGCACCCGGACCACACTTTCCGCATGCGAATGCCGATGGGTTTACCCATGCCAGCGGATCTACGCCGCCATGGCGCATCATAACCACAGTGCGCAGGATCCAGCCAAGCAATCGACATCGCCCAAAATGCGGACAAGCAGCGTAATTGCATCCCGCCGGGGAGATGTGGTGGTGCAGACCTGAATAGTAGTCCAGTCTTCCTCTCACGGTGAGAAAGACCAAGGTCAAAGTGACCAACCGTAAACACGACAAACGGCACGTATCGCATGCACTTACCAGCCCTTCCCAGCTCCCCGGCCACGGGGGATGCTGGACGCGGATCCGTTCAGGACACGCCTTAGGGGGCAAGGGCTTTGACGGAGGCTATTCGCTCAGCCGATCGTACGAGAATCCTCGCGGTCGCCCAGAGGGGAAAGATCCAAGGCGGCATTCCGGTGCTGCTATTACATGGAACCCCAGGCAGCAGGGTCGGGCCGGTCCCCCGCGACGGCCTGCTCTACCGCCTCGGCGTTCGGCTCATCACCTACGACCGCCCCGGCTACGGCCGCTCCGACCGCCATCCCGGGCGCCGGGTCAGCGACGTGGCCTCCGACGTCGCGGCGATAGCCGACCACCTGGGACTCGACTCCTTCGCGGTCGTGGGACGCTCCGGCGGCGGGCCGCACGCCCTCGCCTGCGCCGCGCTGATCCCCGAGCGGGTCACCCGGGTGGCCGTCCTGGTCAGCCTGGCGCCGCCCGGCGCGGACGGCCTGGACTGGCTGGACTGGTTCGCGGGCATGACGCCGGCGAACATCCGTGAATACCAGACCGCGCGGCACAACCACGCCCTGCTGGCCGCCCGGCTGGCCTGGGCCGCCCAGGAGATCCGCAGGGACCCCGCTCACCTGGTGAACAGCCTCTTCGCCGAGCTCAGGGACGCCGACCGGCGGGTGGTGGCCGACACCGGCATCCGGACCATGCTCGCCAGGAACTTCGCGGAGGCGGTGCGGGCCTCGCCCGCCGGGTGGATCGACGACGCCATCGCCTTCTGCTCGCCGTGGGGGATCGACCCGGCCGAGATCCGGGTGCCGACGGTCGTGTGGCACGGCGAGGACGACGTGTTCTCCCCGGTCAGCCACTCCCGCTGGCTCGCCCAGCGCATCCCGTCGGCGCGGTTCACCGTACAGCCCGGCGCCGCGCACTTCGACGCCATCGAGGTCCTGCCCGACCTGCTCCCCTGGCTCGCGCAGCTGAGCCGCTGACCTACCAGGGCAGCGGTTCGAGGTCGATGCCGACCAGCCGCCAGTCCAGCAGCGCCGCCAGCACCGGATGCGCCTCGCCCAGGGTCTGTCCCAGTCGCGCCAGCGCCGGGTCACGCTGCTTCTTGACCTCGTCGGAAGGCCCGGTCTCGCGCAGCACGATGGCCAGGTTCGCCTGGCAGACGAGCGTGTCGGCGTGGTCTTGGCCCTTGACGTCCCTGAGCCGTGCGAGGGTGTCGCGCTGCAGGCTCTTCGCACTGTCGAAATCGCCCAGATCGGCGTAGCCGTTGGCCACGTTGACCGCGCAGACGAGCCGGAGCGGATGATCCGCGCCGAGCCGCTCCGTGAAGAGGCCGAGAGTGCGCTCCCCGAGCACGCGGGCCTCGCCGAGATCACGGGTCCGGCGCAGGTAGATGGCCACGTTGTTGGCCGCGATCAGCGCGTACGGGTTGTCCACGCCGAGGCTGCGCTCGTACGTCTGGCGGACCTCCTCGGCCAGCACCCGGGCCGCGGCGGGATCCCCGGCGGCGTTCAGGTCACAGGCGAGGATGAGCTTGCAGGAGACCGCTTCCGGGGACTCCGCGCCGTACCGCTGCAGGTAACGGTCGTAGGTGGCCTGGGTGAGCTGCCTGGCCTCGCCCAGGCGGCCGGCCTTCCGCAGCGAGATCGCCAGGCTCTGGGCGGTGCGCAGGGTGTCGACCATGTCCTCGCCGAGCACGCGCTGGTAGCTCGCCAGGGTGACCCGCAGCATCTCCACGGACTTCTCGTACTCGCCGGCCTCCCGCACGTTCAGGGCGAGGTTGTTCTCCGAGAACAGCGTGAAGAAGTGATCCGTGCCGAGGACCGCGCGGCGCCGGTCCAGCGTCTCCCGGTCGAGCCGGAGCGCGCCCTGGAAGTCCCCCACGTGGCGCAGGGCGCACGCCAGGTTGTTGGCCGCCATGAGCGTGCGCGGGTGGTCGTCGAGGAAGAGCTCCCGGGTCTGCGCGAGGCTCTCCCGCTCCATCCGCAGGGACTCCTGGAGCTGGCCGAGCGCGCGCAGGTCGGCCGCCAGCCCGGCCGCGGTCATCAGCGTGTGCGGGTGCGGGTCGTCCAGCTTCTCGCGCTGGTCGGCGAGCACCGCGGAATCGAGGTCGCAGGCCTCCTGGTAACGGCCCTGCGACCGCATCACGTTGGCCATCTGGAAGCGCAGGTGCAGGGTCTGGCGGTCGTACGTGCCGAGCTTGCTGATCCAGCGTTCCTCCAGCCGCTGGCCGAGGGCCAGGGCCCGGTCGAACTCGCCGCGCTTCCAGAGGTAGCGGACACGGTCGATGAGCAGCTGGCGGGTCTCCTCCTCGTCGCAGCTGTCGGCGTTGGAGGGGGCGAGGTGCGGCCAGATCTCGTCGTAGCGCGGCCAGTTCCTGGCGTCGTCGGTGTCGCCCTCGCGGGGACGCGCGCCCAGCAGGATGCGGTGCACGTCGTGGACCGTGCGCTCCCGCTCGTCGTCGTCCATGCGGTCGCGCAGCACGGCCTGGACCAGGCGGTGCACCTGGACGCTGTTGTTCCGCTGGTCGACTTTCGCGAGGGCGAACCTGCTCAGGTCCCGGATCAGCCGGCCGATCATGATCTTCTCGCGCAGGGACGGGTCGTAGTCGACCAGGCAGCGGATCGTCTCGTCCCCGTACAGCATCGAGAGCGAGACCGGCTCCGCGGCGAAGAACGCGAGCAGTTCCAGCAGCCGGACCGCCGCCGGGGAACGCTGGCTCAGCCGGTTGAACGAGACGTTCCAGGTGATGAGGACCGGGACCGGGTAGGTGGGAGTGTCGCCGAGGGCGAGGGTGGCGGAGGGCTGGCTGGACAGCTGCTCGATGTACTCGTCCACCTTCATCCCGGTCTCCTGGAGCCAGGCGCCCGCCTGCTCGATGGCGAGCGGGAGGTCGCCCAGCGCCGCCGCGACCCGGTCCGCGTGCTCGTCGCTGAGGGTGGGCACCCGCCGCCGCAGATGCTCCAGGCTCTCCTCCCGGGTGAAGACGTCGATCTCCAGCGGCTCGGCGGCCTGCGACCAGATCGTGCTCCTGGAGGTGATCAGCACGTGCCCCGAGTTGCCGCGCGGGATGAAGTTCTCCAGGTCCCTCGGCTGGTCGGCGTTGTCGAAGATGAGCAGCCACCGCGAGTACGGCTCGCCGCGGCGCAGCGCCTCCCGGGCCGCCTGCGCCGCTTCGGCCACGTTGTCGCCCACCCGGATGCCCAGCCGGTACGCGAGCTCGGCCATCTCCCCGTTCAGCAGTTCGGGCTGTTCCGCCGAGATCCACCAGACCACGTCGTAGTCGGTCAGGTAGCGGTGCGCGTACTCGATCGCGAGCTGGGTCTTGCCGACGCCGCCCAGCCCGTGCAGCGCGTGTGGCACGCGGGCCTGGGTGACGACGGTCTGCGCGCCGCCGACGAGTTGGTCGCGCAGCCGCTGCAGGACCTCGGCGCGCCCGGTGAAGCTGGTGTTGCGGGTGGGCAGTTCCACCACGGCCGGCGGCGTGCCGGGGAATCTCGGCCCGCTCGGCTTCCCCGCCTCCACCGCCCGCTGCTCCGACCAGCCCAGCGCCCGCAGCAGCGCCCGGCGTGCCTGCGCCTCGTCCAGATGGACCAGGTCCACCATGGCCGGTCCCGCGTACGGCGCCTCCATCAGCACCTCGGCGACGCGGACCGGCACGAGCAGCCCCCGGGGCGAGTCGGCGCCGGGCGGACGCCGCGCCGACTCCGCGGCCGTGGACCGGAGATAGCCCGGGCTGAGCAGCGCCAGCGTGCGAGCCGGGCCGCCCGCCCGCCCGCCCGGCGTGTCCGCGCTGTGCACGCGCAGCCCCGCCTGGGTGAGCACGGAGCCGATCCAGTCCGCCCACAGGCGATCTTCAGGGATGTAGCTGAGGTGGATGTCGACCTGAGAATGCGGCCAGCGGCGGACGAACCGTTCCCGGTAGTTCAGCCGGATCTCCTCCGCCAGGGGTGGAAGCTTGGTGACACGCCCTTCCGTGATCACCTCGGCCAGGCGTTCGTACGAGGACACCAGCGAGGCCGGCGAGGCCGGCGTGTCCGCGAACGTCGCCAGAGTCTCCTCGTACGCGTAGTACGCCTTGTACGGCACCTCGACGCTGCCCCAGTACCGGTCCGCATCGTCACCGCCCAAACCGGTGGGGAACCGTGCGAACTGGGTGCGCGCGTACGCGCGTCCGGCGTCCAGTTTCTCCTTCTCCGCGTCGTCCACCCGCATCGGGACGGGCAGGATCCTGATCCTGCGGTCCGCGTAACGGCCGGCGATCTGGGTGGCGACGCCGGCGGCTCCCTCGATGCTCTGGTCGCTGAGGGTGAAGCAGGCGACCAGGACGTCGGGCAGGTGGACCGTGCAGATGTCGGCGATGTCGCTGAGTCCGGTCCTGCTGTCGATCAGGGCGTAGTCGTAGTCGGCCCTGATGTGGTCGCGCAGCGCGTCGAAGAACTGGCCGCCGCCGAGGCGCTCGTAGAAGTCGTCCCAGTCGAGGGTGGAGACCGAGGTGGAGTAGTCGCGATTCTGCGACCCGGCCGAGAGGAAGTCGATGGCCCCATCGCCGGGGAAATGGTCCCAGTCGATGGAGACCACGCTGGGGCTCACCCGGGCGTACTCGACGTGCCAGTCCTCGGGGCGCTCCTTGTCGCGGATCGCGGCCTCGCGGTACTCCGTGATCAGCTCGACCACGCCGGGCGTCCTGGCGATCTCGGTTCCGTCCAGGAACGGGCGGAAGAACTTGTGCAGTCCCGGCGATTCGAGGTCCCAGTCCACGACGAGGATCCGGAACCCGTTCGCGGCGAGGATCCACGCGGTGTTGGCGAGGGCCATCGTCCGGCCGGTGCCGCCCTTGAACGAGTAGAAGGTGACGATCCGGCCGTCGCGGCTTTCTGGCATCACGCCTCCCTGGGTTCGGCTGGATCGGTCGGGCACGCCGGTGCCAGCAGGTGAGGGCGGGGGCTGCCGGGGACCTTCGGCGGGAAGGCCGGCGCCTCCCTGATATAGGAGGCGCGCAGGGCCTGGATCACCTGGCGCAGGACGCTCTCGAACTGGGCGAGCCCGCTGATGCCGTGCAGGACGTCCTTGGCCGAGAGCCGGCCTTGGTGCGTCTTGACGGGGAACGCGCTCCCCAGGCCGCGCCGCAGTTCCTCGCCCGCCTCCAGCAACTGTTCGTCGTCGTCGTTCCACACGACCATGACGCCCACCCAGGCCTTGTTGCGGCGATCCAGCGCCTTCAGGAATTCGTGGCACCGGGCGTCGAGCGTGGCCCAGGGGTCCACGATGACCACCGCGGGGCACGGGCTCGCCTCGTCGGCGAGCAGGTCGCCCCGGTGGTCGTTGAGCGAGCCGACGTCCGGCTTGAACTGGAAGCTCCGGACGACCTCGGCGGCGCTGTCGGCCAGGGATCTGGAGCTGATCGCACGATAGGGGTGCCAGTCCGTCGCCGCGGGCCCGTAGAAGACCCGGTTGCGGCCGGTCGGCAGCGTACGGGCGTCCGGCGCGACCACCGTGATGCGGAAGATATCCGGCTGGAAAGGGCTCTTGATCGCGGCCAGGTCGCACGGTTCACGGGACGGAAGCCGGACTTCCTCCGCGAGGTTGATGACCCTTTTCGCGAGCGCGTCCACCGTCAGGTGGTATTCATCGCGCAGTCTGTTGATCCGCATGAGGCCGCGAATACCGTACTTCAGGTACTGCCAGCCGAGCGCCTCGTCTTTGAACTGGATATGACGGACGGCCTCGGGCAGTTCGAAGTCGGGCACCGGCACCCAGAAAGCCGGGACGATCGCCTCGGGCGGCGGGCGGTCGTCCGCGCCCGAGGCCCGCCTGCGCAGGTCGAACGCGGCCCATTCCTTGCCGCAGTATTCGCTGCTGAAGTAGCGCCGGGAGTAGAGCGGCACGAAGACCCGGCAGATCGCCAGTTGCATCGCCAGGCGCTCCTGCCAGGCGTCCCCGTTCCGCAGCCCGGTGTCCATGAACCCGACCGGAATTCCCGCGGGGAATTCGGTGTGGTGCAGGATTTCCTGGCACAGGTCTTCGAAGAACGTGGCCACGTCACGGTCGGGATTTACCCCGTTGTCCCGGCTGGGCGGCGTGTGCGCGTAGCTCAGAAAGAAATATGGGGGGTGCGTGTGTGACGTGTGTGATCCGGCCACCCGCACCTCCCGTAGACGCCTCGGTCACGGTCCTGTGGGTGCAAGGTTAAGCGGAAAAATGCGATTTGTGTGAAGCGCGTACGGCCCACTTGCCGGTGGCGCGTTTTGTAGTCAGCAATAGTCGGCGCCACACCACTCGTGCCCCACGGGGAGAACCAGCCACCCCTGGCTCACGCTTTCCTGAAGTTGGGGTTTAGGTTCGCCGACCAGGACCGATCGGCGAATCCATAAACACGATGATCGCACGCGAGATCAGATCGGCAGCTCGCCTCGCGGGCACCCCGCGGAACGGAACCATGATCTCAGGTATGTCGAATCGGCTGGCCTCAAATAGAGGAATTGAAGCTGGGCGATGTCTGATTCGATTCGTTGACCATGTCGGCGAGCTCGGCGAGCGAGATCTCCGCCGAGTTGACAAGAGAAGACTGAATGATAACTTTACTAGACACGAGAGATGACCTTTCCGAACGACGAAATGGGCACTTACCGGTAAGTGCCCGGACACGATGAGCTAACTCTATAGCCTCAGGCCGGAACGGTCATGCGACTGGGCGGCCTTCGGCGGGCGCGCCCAGGGGGCGCGGCGCAAATCCGTTGACGTCCGCTCAATTTGGCCATAATTGCACCAAATGCCGGGCCGGAGCAAAGCGTTACGCGCGCGCAAACCCTGGGGTCACAACTTTTCCGCGCGCGTACGCCGCGCCCTACACCTAGATAGAAGAATTGAAGGACGGCCGCGACTCCGGCCGTGACTCTTCCATCAGATTGGCGATCTCGGCGAAGGAGATCTCCGACAGATCGGGAATGCTGGACGAACAGACGGACACAGCTGACCACCTCATAGCGGAAGGGCGGGGAAGACCTGCTTTTCCATTCCGGACTTTGAGGGTCCGGCCTGTTATCCTTTTCGGTTTTACCCGCCGACCCTACACCCTCGCGAACTGCCCGGACCAGCGGTCTCAGGCTTCGGGAGCCTCGCCTTTCGCCTTGACGAGGATGCGGAGTTCCGCCACCGCCTTCGCGGCGCGGATCTTTTCCGAACCCTGGATGCCCATCGCGCCGATGACGGTGCCGTCGGCGAGGTCGAGGCGGGGCCAGGGGTCGGCGTCGGCGAGGGTGACGTCGAGGACCTCGGGCCATTCGTAGTGGTGGGTGCGCAGGACGTTGACGACGGTGAGGCCGTTCTCCTCGGCGACCACCCGGATGCGGCCGAGCAGGTGCAGCACCCAGGCGATCGCGCCGAAGAAGGCGACCATGCCGATGCGGTCGGGGGCCTTGAACTGCTCGGGGAGGATGATCGCCAGGATCAGGGAGCCCACGAGCATGAGCGCCGCGAGGCCGTACGCGACGAAGCGGGAACGGCGGGGGCGCCAGGTCAGGGGGAGGGCGGGCAGGGCTTCGGGCACGGTTGTGAGGTCACCAGGTGAGTCGGGGCGGGACCTCGCAACCGTACTGCACGGGGGTGGTGGTCAGGGGGTCAGGGCGCGGAGGAGGACGGCGGTCTCCAGGGCGGCGACGGTGGCTTCGTAGCCTTTGTCCTCATGGCTGCCGGGCAGGCCGGCCCTGTCCACGGCCTGGTGGACGCTGTCGCAGGTGAGGACGCCGTTGCCGACGGGGGTGGACTCGTCCAGGGCGATCCGGGTGAGGCCGGCGGTGACGGAGTCGCAGACGTAGTCGAAGTGGGCGGTCTTGCCGCGGATCACCGCGCCGAGGGCGACGACGGCGTCGTGGCGGCGGGCCAGGGCCTGGGCGACCACGGGGATCTCCAGGGAGCCGGCCACGCGGACCACCACAGCGGTGGCGCCGCAGTCCTTGGCGGCCTCCACGGCGCGGGCCACCAGCTGGTCGGTGATCCGCTCGTGCCAGCGGGCGGCGACGATGCCGACGGTGAGCCCGGCGGCGTCGACAGGCTGGGTCTCGGGGCGTCCTGCGCCACTCATCACTTCGCTCCAGGAATGTCGTGACCGAGGCGGTCCCGTTTGGCCGCCAGGTAGCTCTCGTTGTACGGGTTGGCCGCCACCGGCATCGGCTCCCGGCCCAGCACCTTGATGCCGTAACCGTCCATGCCGCGCATCTTGGCGGGGTTGTTGGTGAGCAGCCGGACGGATTTCACGCCGAGGTCGGCGAGGATCTGGCCGGCGTTGGAGAACTCCCGCGCGTCCACGGGGAGGCCGAGCTCCAGATTGGCGTCGACGGTGTCGCTGCCGTTGTCCTGGAGGCTGTAGGCGCGCAGCTTGGCCACCAGGCCGATGCCCCGGCCCTCGTGGCCGCGCAGGTAGACGATCACGCCGCGGCCCTCGGCGGCGATGGCGGCCATGGCGTGGTCGAGCTGCACGCCGCAGTCGCAGCGGAGCGAGCCGAGCACGTCGCCGGTGAGGCATTCGGAGTGGGCGCGGACCAGGACGTTCTCCCCGTCGGCGGCGAAGTCGTCCTCCGCGCCGTAGACGAGGGCCACGTGCTCGCCGCCGTCGATGGCGCTGGTGTAGCCGTACGCGCGCCACATGCCGTACCGGTTGGGGATGCGGGTCTCGGCGACGCGGGCGACCATGCGCTCGGTGCGGCGGCGGTGCTCGATGAGCTGCTCGATCGAGATCAGGGCCAGGTCGTGCTCGTCGGCGAACTCGCGCAGCCGGGGCAGCCGCGCCATGGTGCCGTCGTCGTTGACGACCTCGGCGAGCGCGCCCGCGGGGGTGAGCCCGGCCAGGCGGGCCAGGTCCACGGCGGCCTCGGTGTGGCCGGGGCGGACCAGCACGCCGCCGTCGCGGTAGCGCAGCGGGAAGATGTGGCCGGGGCGCACGAGCTCGTACGGCTCGGTCGCGGAGTCGCAGAGGGTGCGGATGGTGCGCGCCCGGTCGGCGGCCGAGATGCCGGTGGAGACGCCGTCCCTGGCGTCCACGCTGATCGTGTACGCGGTGCGCATGCGTTCCCGGTTGTCGTGCACCATCAGCGGCAGCCCCAGCCGGTCCAGGTCCGCGCCGGGCACGGCCACGCAGATCACCCCGCTGCTGTGCCGGATGGTGAACGCCAGCAGCTCGGGCGTGGCCTTGGAACCGGCGAAGATGAGGTCGCCCTCGTTCTCCCTGTTCTCGTTGTCGACGACCACGACCGGCTTGCCGTCGCGGATGTCCGCGATGGCGCGTTCGATCGGATCCAGCCTGATGGTCATTTCGCCACCGTTTCTTTCCTTGACCGGGTCATGAGCGGGTCACCAGCTTCTCGACGTACTTCGCGATGATGTCGACCTCGAGGTTGACCGGGTCGCCCGGCTGCTTGAAGCCGAGCGTGGTGAGGCCGAGCGTGGTGGGGATGAGGCTGACGGCGAAGCTCTGCTCGTCGACGGCGAAGACGGTGAGACTGACCCCGTCCACGGTGATCGAGCCCTTCTCGACCACGTAGCGGTTGAGCTCGGCGGGCAGCGACAGCCGGACGATCTCCCAGTGCTCGGCGGGCTCCCGGGTCAGGATGACTCCGGTGCCGTCCACGTGGCCCTGCACGATGTGGCCGCCCAGCCGCTGGTCGGCGCGGACCGCGCGCTCCAGGTTGACCCGCGAGCCCGGCATGAGCACGCCCAGGCAGGACCGGGTCAGGGTCTCCTTCATCACGTCGGCGGTGAACACCTCGCCGTTGGCGTCGACGACGGTCAGGCAGACGCCGTTGACCGCGATCGACTCGCCGTGCCGCGCGCCGGGCGTGACGGTCTTTCCGCGTACGGCCAGGCGGGCGGAGTCGCCCAGCTGCTCGATCTGTACGACTTCGCCGAGTTCCTCAACGATTCCCGTGAACACGTGTCTCCTTCGGGGGTGCCGGCCGGGCGACGAGACGCAGGTCCGGCCCAATAGGGGAAATTTCGTCAAATGTCAGTCGATGGGTTTCGGTGATGGTGGGGACTCCGGCCGGGCCGAGCGCCGCGGGGCCGGAACCCAGGAGCGCCGGGGCCAGGTAGCCGACCACCCGGTCCACCAGCCCGGCCCGCAGGAACGACCCGGCCACCACGGGGCCGCCCTCGATCAGCAGGCTCACCACCTGGCGGCGGCTCAGCTCGGCCAGCAGGGCGGTGAGGTCGAGCCCGCCGTCCGCGCGCGGCAGCCGTACCACGTCGGGGTGGGAGATCTCGGTGCCCTCCGCCACCGCGATCAGGGTGGGCGCGGCCGAGTCCAGGACGCGGGCGTGCGGCGGGGTCCGCCCGTCGCTGTCGAGCACCACCCGGAGCGGCGGCCTCCCCCGCGGCGGGCGCACGGTCAGCTGGGGGTCGTCGGCGAGCACGGTGCCGATCCCGGCCAGGATGGCGTCGTGCTCGGCACGCAGCCGGTGCACGTCCGCCCGCGCCTCCGGCGATGTGATCCACTTGCTGGTGCCGTCCTCGGCCGCCGACCGCCCGTCCAGCGTCGCCGCGAACTTCCACGTCACGTACGGCCGGCCCAGGCGCGTCCAGGTCAGCCAGGCCGCGTTGCCGTCCCCGGCCTCCTCGGCCAGCACGCCGGTCTCCACCCGGACGCCGTGCCGCCGGAGCCGGTCGGCGCCGCCGGAGGCGACGGGGTTGGGGTCGGCGACGGCGAGGACCACCCGGGCGACGCCCGCCTCGATGAGGGCCTGGCTGCACGGCCCGGTCCGCCCGGTGTGGTCGCAGGGCTCCAGCGTGACGTACGCGGTGCCGCCCCTGGCCCGGTCCCCGGCCGCGCGCAGGGCGTTGACCTCGGCGTGCGGGCCGCCCGCGTACTCGTGGAAGCCCTCGCCCGCCGGTTCGCCCGCCGCGTCCACGATCACGCAGCCGACGACGGGATTGGGGCTGGTCGTGCCGAGGCCAAGCGCGGCGAGCGCGACGGCACGCCGCATGTGAGTGATATCCGTCTGATCGGCCACCCCGGTCCTCTCCTCACCTGTGTCACCAGGCGGGCCCCGGGGGTGGCGACGGGTGCACGCCAGGTGCACTCCGTCAGCGGACGCCGGCCCCTCCCCGTAAACCGGGTAACGGCCAATCGCCCGCCAGCGCGCTGCCTCCCATCCGGACTTTCACCGTCGGTCCTGGAGTTTCACCAGGTCAACCGGCCGATGGCTTCGGCCGGGTCGCGGACTGTAACCGCCGGTTCGGAATTACACCGACCCCGGAGCACGCTTTGCTCGTCTTCCAGTGTGCCATGCCACCGCAAAACGCCGCGACCCGCTCCACCTGGTGGGACAAGCGAGCGCTTGGTCACATGCGGGAACGGCCCGCTCAGGCGGCCGTCATGGCGCGGGCGCGGCGGGCGTCCGGGCTGTAGCGGAGCTGGTCGGGGAGGAAGCGCAGGCCCTGGTGGAGGGTCTTCAGGGTCATCGTGGCCCACAGGTCGCCGACGGGGGTGGCGGGCAGGTGGTACAGGCGGCGGGCCCAGCGGGGCAGGGTGGCGAAGGCGAGGACCATGATCAGCGGGAAGGCGGGCTTGAGCGGGGTGAGCTTGAGGGGCAGGGGCGCGTTGAGGGACAGCCGGAGGGGGTGGACGGCCTCCGGGACCAGGTAGAGGCCGGGGCGCTGGGCTTCGATGTAGTCGCGCAGCTCGGCGACGCTGCCGGGCACGTCCCCGCGGCGCAGGCCGACGAGCTGGGCGGCGCGCCGCCACTCCGCGACGAAACGGTCGGCGTCCTCGTCGCTGAGCGGCACGCCCGCCCGCCGCGCCACCGACAGGTAGGAGTCCACCTCGCCCACGTGCACCCAGCGGAGCGCGTCCGGGTCGTCCAGGCGGTAGCGCTCCCCCGTGTCGGGGTCGAAGGCGGTCAGGCTGGCGTGGATGCGGCGCACCCGCCTGGCGGCCTTGGCCACTTCGGCGCGGGTGCCGTACGTGCGGACGCGGACGAACTCGGTGGTGCGGACGAAGCGGGACCAGGCCTCGGCGGGGTCCAGGAAGTCGGAGTTCTGCTGCACGCCGCGCATGGCACGCGGGTGCAGCCCCTGCATGAGCAGCGCGCGGAACCCGCCCACCAGCAGGATCGGCTCCCCCATGACCCGCCAGGTCACCGAACCGGGCCCGAAAATCCCGCAGTCCCCCATAAGTGTGTGCTTACCCCCTGCCGGAGGTGTCAAGCAAGACGGGCCAGCGCCCGCAGATCCCGTACGGCCTGGGCCGGGTCGTCGGCCGCGTAGACCGCGTTGCCCGCCACGAACACGTCCGCCCCCGCGGCGGCGCACCGCTCGATCGTCTCCGCCGACACGCCCCCGTCCACCTGGAGCCAGATCTCCCCGCCGTGCTTCTCGATCAGCGCCCGCGCCCTGGTCACCTTCGGCAGCACCACGTCCAGGAACCGCTGCCCCCCGAATCCGGGCTCCACGGTCATCAGCAGCAGCATGTCGATCTCCGGCAGCAGGTCCTCGTACACCTCCACCGAGGTGGCCGGGTTGAGCGCGAAGCCCGACCTGGCCCCCGCCTGCCGGATCGCCCGCAGCGTGCGCACCGGCGCCTTGGACGCCTCCGCGTGGATGGTCACGCTCCCGGCGCCGGCCTCCGCGTAACCCGGCGCCCACCGGTCCGGGTCCTCGATCATGAGGTGGCAGTCGATCGGGATCGGCGTGGCCCGCAGCAGTGCCTCCACCACCGGCAGCCCCAGCGTGAGGTTCGGCACGAAGTGGTTGTCCATGACGTCCACGTGCAGCCAGTCGGCCACCCCCTCCACCCGCGCCGCCTCCTCGGCGAGACGGGCGAAGTCGGCGGACAGGATGCTGGGCGAGATCTGTACGGCCATGACCGGCAATTCTAGAGGCCCGGCGTCCTACCCCTTCCTGAGCAGGGCCAGGAACATGGCGTCCGTGCCGTGCCGGTGCGGCCAGAACTGGGCGTACGGGCCGTCGCCGAGGTCCGGGACCTCCGGCAGGTACTCGCGGGCGTCCAGCGTCTCGGCCCGGCCGGCGAAGTCCGCCACCACGGCCCTGGTCTCGGCCAGATGGGGCGAGCAGGTGACGTAGGCGACGACGCCGCCGGGCCGTACCGCGTCCAGGGCGGAGCCGAGCAGGCGGCGCTGGAGGCCGGCCAGCTCGGGCATGCCGCTCGGGTCGCGCCGCCAGCGCGCCTCCGGGCGGCGGCGCAGCGCGCCCAGGCCGCTGCACGGCGCGTCCAGCAGCACCCGGTCGAACGCGCCGGGACGCCAGGCCGGCTCGACGCCGTCCGCGACGACGACCTTCGCCTCCTTGGTGGTCCGCCACACCAGCCGGGCCCGGTGCTCCTGCAGGTCGGCGGCGAGCACCCGGGCGCCGGTCTGCGCGGCCACCGCGTCCAGCAGCCCGGCCTTGCCGCCGGGGCCCGCGCACATGTCCAGCCAGCGGCCGTCCCGGTCCAGCGGCACCCGGGTCAGCGCGAGCGCCACCAGCTGGCTGGCCTCGTCCTGCACCGCCGCGCGAGCCTCCCCGACCGCGGCCAGCGATCCCGGATCCCCCTCGGTCAGATAGGCCCCGTACGGCGAGAACGCGGCGGGTTCCGCGCCCGCCGCGACCAGCTCGTCCACGGTCGCCCGGCCGGGACGGGCCACCAGGGCCACCCGGGGGCGTTCGTTGTCGGCCTCCAGCAGCGCGGCCGTCTCGGCGAAGTCGCCGCCGACCGCGTCCCGCAGCGCCGAGACGATCCAGGCCGGGTGGCTGTGCACGACCGACAGGTGGCCGACCGGGTCCTGGTCCGCCGGCGGGGCGACGATCGCCAGCCACTCCGCCAGCGAACGCCCGGCCACCTTGCGGAGCACGGCGTTGGCGTACTTGGACGGGCCCTCGCCGACGCGGAGCCGGACCAGGTCGATGGTGGCGCTGACGGCGGCGTGCGCCGGGATGCGGGTCTTGAGCAGCTGGTGCGCGCCCAGCCGGATCGCGTCCAGCAGCGGCGGGTCGACGTGCTCGGGGGCGCGGTCGCTGCACGCGGCCACGATCTCGTCGTAGGTGCCGAGCCCGCGCAGCGTGCCGTAGGCCAGCTCGGTCGCCAGCGCGGCGTCCCGGCCGGTGATGCCGCGCTGCCGGAGCATGACCGGCATCAGCAGGTTCGCGTACGCGTCCCGCTCGTCCACCGCGCGCATCAGGTCGTAGGCGGCGTTGCGCGCCTCGTCCCTGACCGGCTTGGGGCCCTTGGGGCCGCCGCCCGGCCGCCTGCCGCCCCGCCTGTCCGACCCCTGCCTCATCCCGGCCCGGTTTCCCGTCACTAGTTCAGCCGATCCTGCTCTGTGATGCGGACGCCGCGCGCCCAGTCTCCCGCCGGCATCTGCCGCTTGCCCTGTGGCCGTACCTCGCCGAGCTCGACCGGGTGACCGCCCGTGCCGGCGAGGACGGTGTTCTTGTTCACCCGGAGTTCCCCGGGGCCCAGCTTCTCCGCGTCTTTCTCCGCGTCCGGCGCGGTCCGCACGGGGCCGAGCTTGATGCGCTCGCCGCGGAACTCGGTCCACGCGCCGGGGGCGGGCGCGCAGGCCCGGATGAGCCGGTCCACCCGCATGGCGGGGGCCCGCCAGTCCACCCGCGCGGCCTCCACGGTGATCTTGGGGGCCAGGCTGACGCCGTCTCCCGGCTGCGGGCGGGCCTCCAGCGTGCCGTCCTCGACGCCGTCCAGGGTGGCGGCCAGCAGCCCGGCGCCCGACTCGGCGAGCCGGGCCAGCAGGTCGCCGCTGGTGTCGGCGGGCCGGATCTCCTCGGTGACCACGCCGAACACCGGCCCGGCGTCCAGCTCCCTGACGATGCGGAAGGTGGCCGCGCCGGTGATCTCGTCGCCGTGCAGGATGGCGTGCTGCACGGGGGCCGCGCCGCGCCAGGCGGGCAGCAGCGAGAAGTGCAGGTTGATCCAGCCGTGGGCGGGGATGTCCAGCGCCTCCTGCGGCAGCAGCGCGCCGTACGCGACGACCGGGCAGCAGTCCGGGGCGATCTCGCGCAGCCGGTCCAGGAACGCGGGGTCGCCCGCCTTCTCCGGCCGGAGCACCTCGATGCCCGACTCGGCGGCGAGTTCGGCGACCGGGCTGGGCCGCACCTTGCGCCCGCGGCCCGCCTCGGCGTCCGGCCGGGTGACCACGGCGGCGATCTCGTGCCGGGACGCCAGCAGGGCGCGGAGCGACGGCAGCGCGGTCTCGGGTGTGCCCGCGAAGACCAGCCTCAAGTCTGTCCTTTCGGAGATTTCGGTGCCGGGACCCGGCTAGACGGCGCGGCCCTGAGTGGCGTGCGGCGACAGCTTGACGACCGGCGCCGACATGCCGCTCCACTCCGCCTCGCGGATCGCCTTCATGGCCAGCTTGCGCTGCTTGACGTCCATGCGGTCGATGAACAGCACCCCGTTGAGGTGGTCGGTCTCGTGCTGGAAGCAGCGCGCCATCAGGTCGGTGCCCTCGAGCGTGACAGGGTCACCGTACATGTTGAAGCCCTTGGCCACCGCGCGGATGGCGCGCGGGGTCGGGAAGGACAGGCCGGGGAAGGACAGGCAGCCCTCCTCCCCCTCCTCGTCCAGCTCGGCGGAGAGGTCCAGGTCCGGGTTGATCAGGTGGCCCAGCTGATCGTCGATGTGGTAGGTGAACACCCGCAGGCCGACCCCGATCTGGGGCGCCGCCAGACCGGCCCCCGGCGCGTCCATCATCGTGTCGGTGAGGTCCTTGACGAGCTTGCGCAGCTCCTTGTCGAAGTCCACCACCGGCTCCGCGGGCGTGCGCAGGACGGGGTCGCCGAACAGGCGGATCGGCTGAATGGCCACCAGCGGGCTCCTCTTACCTAGGGATCACCCCAGTTTACGGGTCCTCGGGAGGCCCCCCCGCCTCACCGGGAGCGGGCCTTCATCGCGGTCTTGCGGGCCGCCTTGGCCACCACCACGTCCGGGTGGTGCTTGCCGAGCAGCTCCAGCACGGCCAGCGTGTCCGGGTGGTCGGCGGCGCCCATCTCGGGGACCAGGCTCAGTAAGTCCTCGCCGAGGATGTCCAGCTTGGCGGGCGAGTCCACGCGGGTGTTCAGGTAGAGCAGCGCGGCCAGCGTGTCCACGGCCACCCAGGCGCCGTCCCCGCCGCCGAGCGCGGGCGCCTCCAGGTCCCGGACGCCCAGCCAGGCCGCCGCGTACCTCCACATCATGGGCTCGTCCAGGGCCTCCCGTACGGCGGGCGCGGCCTCCGGGCCCAGCTCCTCCAGGATGGTCCCCGCCGTGCCGCGCTGGGCGGCGTTGCCGGACGCGGCGATCTTGATGAGGTCGCGGGCGGCCTCCTCGGGGACGCGCCGCTCCAGCCAGAGCGTGGCCGCGCTGGCGGAGGCGCGGCCCGCCAGCATGGCGTCCACGAGCTCGCCCGCGCTCAGCTCGGCCAGCCCTGCCACCTCGCTGAGCGAGGGCGCGTCGTGGCCCTCGCGGAGCAGGTCGCGGCGGACCGCCCAGACGCCCGGCGGGGTGAGCCTGACCAGGTCGCCCACGACCTCGATGAGGCCGCAGTAGCGGAGCAGGTCCATCGCCTCGGCCAGTTCGGCCGGCAGGGACACGCGCAGCCGGCGCAGCTCGGCCGGGCGGGCCTCGCAACCGACCTCGTGCGCCTGGAGGATGCCGGAGGCCAGCGCGGTGAAGGCCATGCCGTCCCGGACCGAGTACATGGTGGCCAGGATCTCGGTCAGGTGCTCGTCGATCACGGCGGAGCCGGTCAGCCCGTCGGGGGTGTCGGTGCGGTCCAGCACGTCCATGACGACGCCGTCCCAGAACTCCATCGGGTCGGCGCAGCCGGGGCCGGGCCGCGCGCCCGCCTTGGTGATCTCGATCAGGCGGCCGTTCACGGCGACCACCCAGAGCAGGCCCAGCCGGGCCGGGGTCAGACCGAGCGCTCCGGCCGCCGCGGCGGCGTCGGCCTCGGTGAGCATCGACGCCTCGGTCACCTCGCGGGTTCCGGTCCAGGCCGCCAGCCGGTGCGCGTCGCGCACCAGGGGCACCGCGAGCACGATGGCCGCAAGCTCGTCGTCGAGCGCCAGCTCGACCGGCGGGAATGTGAGCACGTCGTTGTCGAGGATCCCAGAACCAGGCATCTCTGCAACTTACTCCACAGGAGTTACCTGATGCCCCGCGAACGTGCCTTGAAGGCGGCCTTCCTCGCCGCTTTCGCGGCCGTCTCGTCCGGCAGGGTCTGCCCGAGCAGCTCCAGCACCTCGACCAGATCGGGGTGCTCCACCCGCCACAGGTCCTCGATCACCTCGGGCGCGGGCCCGGACGCGCCCATGTTCTCGGCGAAGCGCTCCGGGTCGGCCTCGGCCGCCGGGATGGCCAGGGCGAGCATGTCCACGGTCACCCACAACATCTCGGCCTCGGTCAGCGGCGGCGCCTCCAGGCCGCGCGAGGAGAGCCAGTGGATGGCGTGCGGGCGCAGCTCCGGATCGCCGAGCCGGCCGCGCACGGACGACTCCGCGTCCCGGCCGAGCCGGTCCACGATGGTCACCGCGACGCCGCGCACCTGGGCGGGCGCGCCGGCGACGGCGGACAGCAGCTCCCCGGCCGCGTCGGCGGGGCTGCGCGCGTCCAGCCAGCGGTCCACGTCCCGCTCGGCGGCCTCGTCGGCGAGCCCCTCCTGGAGCAGCCCGGCGATCAGCGCGCCGGCGTCCCCGGCGGCCAGGTCGGCGGCGACGGGGGCGTCCAGGCCGAGTTCGTCGTACATCTCGCGCAGGCCCCACTGGCCGTGCTCGGTGAGGGCCAGGCCGCCGGGGGTGAGCCGGACGGTGCCCGCGTAGGACAGGGCGGCCAGCGCGGCCGGCAGGTCCTCCACCAGGCCGCCGTCGGCCACCTCGCGCAGGTAGTCGGCCACCTGGTCGAGCGGGACCGGCTCCCGGACCCGGTAGAGCAGGTCGTGGATGGAGTAGATGGAGTTGTCCACGGCGGCCTCGCCGGTGACCTCGCGGGCCTCCTCGCCGAGGAACTCGACGGTGCCGATCCACAGGTCGAGCACCTCTTCGGGGGCCCGGTCGGCCAGGACCCGGAAGGCCTCCTCCTTGACGACGGCGGTGCCGGCCAGGTCGGCCAGGCCGAGCTCCAGGGCCAGCCGCCAGGCCAGCGCGGGCCTGGCGACGCCCAGCTCCTGCGTGATCCGGCGGGCGTCCTTGACCCGCAGCGCCTTGCGGACCGTGGTGGTGCCGCCGTGGTCGGCCAGCCAGGCGGTGACCGTGTGCGCGTCGCGGAGCAGCGGCACCTCGCGGGCGGCGGCCACGACCTCGGCGACCGGGGCCAGGCGCACGGCCGGGAGGGGGGCGCAGCCGGGGCAGTCGCACTCCTCGTCGAGGGTGGCCGTGTCCCTGACCGTCTCGGCGGTGGCGCCCTGCACCGGGAGCGGGTGGCCCAGCTCCAGGGAGTCGGCGCCGATGGCGCTGAAGATGCTCTTGGCCATGCCGTACTTGCTGGTGTCGGCGAGGGCGGCGGGCATCTCGGGGCCGATGCGGTCGATGGTGGCGCGCATCCGGGCGGCCACCTTGGTGGCGATCTCGCCGGTCCCGACCAGGAACTCGACCAGGGTCCTGGCGGCGGCCACGGTCTCGGGGGCGGTCTCCGGCGGGGCGATCACCTTGCGCGGGTAGATCTCCAGCAGGAGTTCCTCGAACGTGCCCGGCCTGAAGTCGCCGAGCTCGTTGACCTCCAGGTAGTCGCTGGCGTAGTCGCACAGCAACCGCACCTCGTCGACGTCGACGTCGACGCTGTTCGCACTGCCCCACGCGCGGAGACCGTCGATGGCCCGGTTCACCCATTCGATCGACACAGGGAGACGCTAACGGGTTACTGACCGCATCGCGAATCGGCGCGAACCTCCTGCGCGGCGTGTGACCGATGGGCCTGCTGGTCCCTCAGATCAGCTCCAGCGGGTCCACCTGCACCCGCACCAGGTCGGCCTTGCGGGCCGAGCGCACGCCCTCGGCGCCCTTGAGCAGCCGGGCCAGTTCCGCGCCGCCCGCGCGCGGGACGCGGATCATGGCACGTTCCTGCTCGCCCTCCACCGGGACCGGGCCGAGCACGCCCGCCTGGGCCGGCAGGACCAGGGTGCCGAGCATCTCGCGGACGGCCGCGGGCGACCCGGTGAGGGTGGCCATCCGGGTGGCCGGGGGGAAGCCGAGCTCGGCGCGGTCGCCCAGCTCGCGTTCGGCGTGGGTGACCGGGTCCCAGCGCAGCAGCGCCTGGACGACCGGCAGGCCGCCGTCGGCCAGCACCACCACCTCGGCGCCCGGCCGGACCAGGGCGGCGGCGTTCAGCCAGCGGCGCAGGGTCTCCTCGGCGGCGCGCAGGTCGGGGCGGCCGAGCAGGGCCCAGCCGTCCAGCAGCACGGCCGCCGCGTAGCCGCCGTCCGGCACCGGCTCCGCGCCGGGCGTGGCCACCACCAGGGCGGGGGCGGAGCCGACCGTGGCCTGCACGCCGTCCCGGCCCGAGGTGGTGACGCGGACCGAGGCGAAGGCGCGCCCCAGTTCCTCGGCCGTACGGCGGGAGCCGACCACGCTGGCCCGGACCCGGACGCCGCCGCAGGCCGGGCAGCGCCACTCCCCCGCGATCCGGCCGCACCACCGGCAGTACGGCATCGCGTGCCCCCCGCGCAGCGCCAGCGGCCCCGAGCACGGCCCCGGCGGCGTCGCCGCGGCGCACCGGGCGGCGGCGCGGCAGTGCTGGCAGGCGAGCGCCGGGAGGTAGCCCCGGCGCGGCACCTGGACGAGCACGGGCCCGTGCGCCAGGCCCTGCTTGAGCGCCCGCCAGGCCAGGCTGGGGAGCCGGGCGGCGCGCGCGGCCTCGTCCCTGGCGAGTTCCGCGTCCTCGCCCGCGGGGCGCACCCGGGGGGCGCGGGCGCGGACGGTGTCCCGGCCGGCGATGAGGGGTTTGGCCCAGCCGCTCGCGATGAGCTGCGCGGCCTCGGCGGTCATCGCGTACCCGCCGATCAGCAGGCCCGCCTCGGCGTGGTGCGCGCGCAGCGCCAGGATCTCCCTCGCGTGCGGGTACGGCGCGAGCCGCTCGGCGTGCAGATCGTCCCCGTCGTCCCAGAGCACGGCCAGGCCCAGGTCCCGCAGCGGCGCGAACGCCACCGCCCGGGTGCCGATCACCGCGCGGACCTCGCCGCGCAGCACCCGGAGCCAGCGCCGGTACCGCTCCGCCGGGCCCAGGTCGGCGGTGAGCGCCACATGCTCGCCCGCCGTGCCGTCGGAGGTGCCGCGCTTCCTGACGCCCGCGCTCTCGACGCCGGTGAGCGCGCGGTCGAGCAGCGCCACGTCCTTGCCGTCGGGCAGCACCACCAGCGCGCCCCTGCCGCCCGCCAGGGCGGCCCGGACGGCCTCGGCGACGGCGGCGGGCCAGGACGGGCCGTCCTCGCCGGTGCCGGGCAGCGCGCACCAGACGGCGCGGGGAGAACGGCCCTCGCGCAGCGCGGTGAGGAAGGATTCGCCGATCGGGTAGCCGGCCCACGCGTGCCCCGCCGGGGGCGTCTCAAGCCCGGGTACACGCTCCGCGGGCGGTTCCGCCTCGGCCTTGGCGTGGCGCGGCGGCACGGCCAGGCGGAGCACGTCGGACATGGTTCCCGCGTACCGGTCGGCGACCGCGCGGGCGAGGGCGGCGATCTCCGGGGTCAGCACGGGCTCCGGCGAGACCACCCGGTCCAGGAAGAGCAGCGTGCCCTCGTGCTCGCTCGCGGCGGCCCGCTCCAGCAGGAACCCGTCGGTGAGCTTCCCGGCGAAGCGCACCCGCACCCGGCACCCGGCCACCGCGTCCTCGTGCATCGACGCCGGGACCAGGTAGTCGAACGGGCGGTCCAGGTGCGGCAGCGGGGAATCCACCAGGATCCGGGCGACCGGCCGGTCGCCCGCCTGTTCGGGGGCGCCCTTCGCGGGACTCCTGCGCTTCTCGGGCAGCGCGATCAGCGCCTCCTGCGAGGCCCCCCGGGGCTCAGTCACGCCCCCGTCCTACCAGATCACGGGGACGGCGCCCAACTCGCGCGGGACGCCGTCCGCTCATGGATCCCGGATGTCCGGTCAGGACAGGCCGGCGGCCTGGCGCAGGGCGTCGGCGCGGTCGGTCGACTCCCAGGAGACGCCCTCGCGGCCGAAGTGGCCGTACGCGGCGGTCTCGGAGTAGATCGGGCGGAGCAGGTCCAGGTCGCGGATGATCGCGGCCGGGCGGAGGTCGAAGACCTGGAGCACGGCTTCCTGGATCTTGTCCACGGCGGCCTTCTCGGTGCCGAAGGTCTCCACGAAGACGCCGACCGGCTGAGCCTTGCCGATCGCGTACGCCACCTGGACCTCGGCGCGGTCGGCCAGGCCGGCGGCGACGATGTTCTTGGCCACCCAGCGCATCGCGTAGGCCGCGGAGCGGTCCACCTTGGACGGGTCCTTGCCGGAGAAGGCGCCGCCGCCGTGGCGGGCCATGCCGCCGTAGGTGTCGACGATGATCTTCCGTCCGGTGAGGCCGGCGTCGCCCATCGGGCCGCCGATCTCGAACCGGCCGGTCGGGTTGACCAGCAGGCGGTAGCCCGTGACGTCCAGCTCCAGGTCGGCCAGGACCGGCTCGACCACGTGCTCGCGGATGTCCGGGGTCAGCATCTCCTTGAGGTCGATCTCCGGGGCGTGCTGGGTGGAGACCACGACCGTGTCGAGGCGGACCGGGCGGTCCCCGTCGTACTCGATGGTGACCTGGGTCTTGCCGTCGGGGCGCAGGTAGGGCACGGTGCCGTTCTTGCGGACCTCGGACAGGCGCTTGGCCATCTTGTGCGCGAGCGTGATCGGCAGCGGCATCAGCTCGGGGGTCTCGCGGCAGGCGTAGCCGAACATGAGGCCCTGGTCGCCCGCGCCCTGACGGTCGAGCTCGTCGGCCGTCTCGCCCTCGCGCGCCTCGTACGCGTCGTCGACGCCCTGGGCGATGTCGGGCGACTGCGCGCCGATGGACACCGAGACGCCGCAGGAGGCGCCGTCGAAGCCCTTGTGCGAGGCGTCGTAGCCGATCTCGAGGATCTTCTCGCGGATGACGCCGGGGATGTCGACATAGGTCTCGGTCGTCACCTCACCCGCGACGTGGACCTGACCGGTGGTGATCATCGTCTCGACGGCGACACGGCTCTTGGGATCGTCCTTGAGCATTGCGTCGAGGATCGCGTCACTGATCTGGTCGGCGATCTTGTCGGGGTGACCCTCGGTCACCGACTCGGAGGTGAACAGGCGACGGGACAACTCGTGGCTCCTATGCAGCGGCTGCTGGCGTCTGAAATTGGCTTCGCCGAGTGTAGCCCTACCGGGCTTGGCGTCGCGAAACTGACTCAAATCTACAAGTCGGGGAGGGGGTCGCGCGGCAGATCACCGGGCGCGAACGCCTCCGCGTCGGCCGCGCCGACGACCGCGACGTACTCCTCGTCCACTTCGAAGACCATGCCGCCGAACTCGATCGTGGGGCCGCCCGAGAACTCGACCGGGCCCAGGCGCGTACGGCGCGGGTGGACCGCCCACACCGACGCGGGCTCGGAGCGGTCGAACATCTTGGTGGCCAGCACGGTGATGGACCGGTCCGTGATGACGATCATGAATCCGGCCACGCCCGGGGCGCTCACCGACTGGGCCGGGAAGACGTAACGGAGGTCCTCGCCGATCGGCAGCAAAGCCCGGCAGCGCGCTCGGACCGCTGCGGTCACCGGCATGGTCGTCTGCTCCTTCGCGTGCCCTCTGCGGTTCGCTTGCCCGGGGTCGGCCTGGAATCACCCGGCGGGGGGAATCCAGCGGTGCACGTGGCCCGTCCGGAGCGGCCGGTGCGTCCGAACCGGGGGCCTAATCCCTGTTTGTCCCGGCGAGGCCGCCGTTACACCAGGCGCGCCGCTACCAGATCCCACACTATGCCCGCCAGATCCTCTTTTGGCCCACGCGGGATCTCGACCGGGTCACCGTCCGCGATCAGAACGGTCGCGGCGTTGTCGGGGCGGCCGAACGCCAGATTCTCTCCGACCTGGTTGACGACCAGCAGGTCACAGCCCTTGCGGGCGAGCTTCGCCCGCCCGTTGGCGAGCACGTCGTCGGTCTCCGCCGCGAACCCGACGAGCACCTCCGCGTACGGCTTGCCGTCCTGCCGCCGCTCCCTGCGGACCTCCCCCAGTTCCGCAAGAATGTCCGGATTTTTCGTGAGATAGATGGGGTCGGGGTCGTCCGACGTCTTCTTGATCTTCGTGGTGGCCCGGCTGACCGGGCGGAAGTCCGCCACCGCCGCGGCCATCACCACGACGTCCGCCTCCCCGGCCGCCGCCAGCACCGCGTCCCGCAGCTGGACCGCGGACTCGACCCGGACCACGCGCGCCCCGGCGGGGTCGGGCAGCCCGACGTTGGCGGCCACCAGCGTGACCTCCGCGCCGCGCGCCAGCGCGGTACGGGCCAGCGCGTACCCCTGCAAGCCGGACGAGCGGTTCCCGATGAAGCGGACCGGGTCGATGGCCTCGCGCGTCCCACCGGCCGAGATCACCACCCGTCGCCCGGCGAGATCGCCCTTCGCGCCCCGGAGGACGTCCTGGCAGGTCCTGAAGATGTCGGCGGGGTCGGGCAGCCGTCCCTTGCCGGTGTCGGCCCCGGTCAGGCGGCCCTCGGCGGGCTCGATCACGATCGTCCCGCGTTCCCGCAGGGTGGCCACGTTGGCCTGGGTGGCCGGGTGCTCCCACATCTCGGTGTGCATGGCCGGCGCGAACACCACCGGGCAGCGGGCCGTCAGCAGGGTGTTCGTCAGCAGGTCGTTGGCCAGGCCGTGCGCGGCCCTGGCGAGGAGGTCCGCCGTGGCGGGCGCCACGACCACGAGATCGGCCTGCTTCCCGATGCGGACGTGCGGGACCTCTTCGACCGCGTCCCAGACCTCGGCGCTCACCGGCTTCCCGGACAGCGCTGCCCAGGTCGGCTCCCCCACGAACTTCAGCGCCTCCCGGGTCGGCACCACCCGGACGTCGTGGCCCGACTCGGTGAACAGCCGCAACAGCTCGCACGCCTTGTACGCGGCGATCCCCCCGCCGACCCCGAGAACAACCCGCGGTTTCATTCCGCCCGCCCGCCGAGAGACTTCGTCATAGACCGAACGCTCTCACACGACTCACTCACCCCGGCAATCCCGTCCCCGGCCGGACGACCGGACCTCATGACGCGGAGACGCCACCACGGTCCCGGAGCCGGCCGGCACCGGAGCGGCGCGGGATCGGCCCAGGCATGACGAAAGCCTCCCCCGCGTGCGCGACAGCGACATCGGGAGAGGCGCGTCCGGCCCTCGATCGGCCCTCGATCGGCCGTGGATCGCCCTTGGTCAGCCCTCGATCGGCTCGGAGGTGAGCAGGCCCTCGCTGACCTCGCGGAGGGCGATGGAGAGGGGCTTCTCCTGGGCGTGGGTCTCGACGAGCGGCCCGACGTACTCCAGCAGGCCCTCGCCCAGCTGGGAGTAGTACGCGTTGATCTGGCGGGCCCGCTTGGCGCCCATGATGACGAGGCTGTACTTGCTGTCGACCACGTCGAGGAGCGCGTCGATGGACGGGTTGGTGATGCCTTCGGAGTAGGCCGCGCTGGTGGTCACGTCGTGATTCCCCTGGCTAGTTGTCAGCTTCAGCCATCAAGGCTATCAGTGCCTGGCACACGTCCTGGACCGATGTGTTGACCAGGGTGAGGTCGAACTCCTTCTCGGCGGCCATCTCGATCAGCCCGGCCTCGAGGCGGCGGGCGATGACGTCCGGGGGTTCGGTGCCCCGGCCGCGCAGGCGGCGTTCGAGTTCCTCCCAGGAGGGCGGGGCGAGGAAGACGAGCAGGGCCTCGGCCATGCTGGCCCGGACCTGGCGGGCGCCCTGGAGGTCGATCTCCAGCAGGGTGGGGGTGCCGGCGGCGAGGCGGTCCAGGACGGCGGCGCGCGGCGTGCCGTACCGGTTGCCCGCGAACTCGGCCCACTCCAGGAGTTCGCCCGACTCGATCAGGCGGTCGAACTCGGCGTCGTCGGCGAAGAAGTACTCGACGCCGTGGGTCTCGCCGGGGCGGGGCTTCCTGGTGGTCACCGAGACCGACAGCCACACCTCGGGGTGTGCCCGCCGGAGCTCGGCGACGACCGTGGACTTGCCCACACCGGACGGTCCCGACAGGACCGTCAGGCGGGTTTGAGGCATGGAGTCACCGTAACGTGTCCCGGACCCGCCGGATGTGGCGGCCTTGTGGGCCTGACTGCCTTCAGGCCAGGACGAGCCGGTCACTCAATGCCCCCCGTGTCGCAAGTTCGGTCACCCTGAGGATCATGCCCGCAGGATGACCGACAGCGTACGCCTAGCCTTCGGCGCCGCCGAACTCGCGCTCCAGGGAGGCGCGCTGGTTGGCGCCGAGGCCCCGCACGCGGCGGGATTCGGCGATACCAAGACGTTCCATCAGCTGCTTGGCGCGGACCTTGCCCACGCCAGGGAGCGACTCCAGCAGAGCCGAGACCTTCATCTTGCCGATGACGTCGTCGGTCTGCCCATCCTTCAGCACCTCGGCCAGAGAAACCGCGCCATGCTTGAGCCGGTTCTTGACCTCAGCACGCTCCTTGCGGGCCTTGGCAGCCTTCTCAAGTGCTGCGGCGCGCTGCTCGGGGGTCAGGGGAGGAAGAGCCACGCCGGGTCACCTCGAATTTCTGTCGATGTACTCGGACGGGATGGGAAAGTAGCTGGTCTTTGCCCCATCAGGCAACGTCAAGACCTATTTCTGTCCTCACAAAGTCAAATAAACTACTCTGGGTAATCGCGATCTAACGGAACGTCTACGAAAACGGCCCTATCAGCCACGGAAGCCGGACCGGCCCGGAGAAGCCGTCAGGGCCGGGAAAGCGCCGTCCTGCGCAGTGCGGCGGCGATGCCGGCGGCCGCCGCGCCGGGGTCCGGCGAGCCGGTGATCGGGCGCCCGATGACGAGAAGATCGGCCCCGTCGGCGATGGCGGCCTCCGGAGTCGCTACCCTTGCCTGGTCCTGGGTGTCGGCTCCGGCCGGCCGTACGCCCGGGGTGATCAACGTCACGCCGGGACCGACCTCGGCGCGCACCGCGGCGACCTCGCGGGGCGAGCAGACGAGGGCCTGGGCGCCCGCGCCGACGGCCAGCGCGGCCAGCCGCCGCACCGCGTCCCCGGCCGGGCCCTGGATGCCGACCGCGGCCAGGTCGGCCTCCGACAGCGAGGTGAGCAGCGTGACGGCGGCGATCTGGGTCTGCGGCGCGGACTCCACCGCGGCCTTGATCATGTCGGGACCGCCGGTGGCGTGCACGGTCAGGATGGCGGGCTTGAGCCGGGCCACCGCGCGGGCGGCGCCGGCCACGGTGTTCGGGATGTCGTGCAGCTTGAGGTCCAGGAAGATCCGGACGCCGCTGGCTCCGCGAACCGTGGCGAGCACGTCGGGGCCGTAGCGCAGGTAGAGCTCGAGGCCGACCTTGACGGTCGAGACGTGCGGGGTGACCAGGCTCGCCCAGCGGGCCGCCGTCTCCAGGTTGGGTGCGTCCAGGGCGACGGCGATGGGTGCGGGCGTCACAGCGAGCTCTCCTCAAGATCGTTTCTATGGGCGGGGCGGTGGGCCAGGCCGACGGCGTCGGCCAGCCGGTCGAAGCCGCGCTCGTGCAGGAGCTCCTCCAGCTCCCGCAGGATGCGCGGGCAGGCGTACGGGTCATGGAACAGGGTGGTGCCCACGGCGACCGCGCAGGCGCCCGCCAGGACGAGCTCAAGGGCGTCCCGGCCGGACGTGACGCCGCCCATGCCGATCAGCGGCACCCCGGGCAGGGCCGCGTGCACCTGCCAGACGCAGCGGACCGCCAGCGGCCGGATGGCGGGCCCGGAGAGGCCGCCCGCGCCGGCGGCGAGGGCCGGGCGCATGCTGTCCACGTCGATGCTCATCCCGATCGGCGTGTTGATCATGGAGAGCGCGTCGGCGCCGCTGTCCACGCAGGCGCGGGCGATGGCGACCACGTCGGCCACGTCGGGGGCGAGCTTGGCCACCACGGGCACGTCGTAGCGCATCGCGGCGCGCACCGAGGCGACGACCTCGGCGGCGGTGGCGGCGTCGCGGGCGAAGACCCGGCCGCGGTCCTCCACGTTGGGGCAGGACAGGTTGATCTCGACGGCGGTGACCCCGGGCGCGTCGGCCAGCCGCCGGGCCAGCGCCGTGTACTCGGCCACGCTGCCGCCGCCGATGGAGACCACCGTGCGGGTGCCGCGCTCGGCCAGCCAGGGCAGTTCGCGGGCCAGGAACGCGTCCACGCCGGGTCCCTGGAGCCCGACGGCGTTGAGCATGCCGGAGGGCGTCTCGGCCATCCTGGGGGTCGGGCGGCCCGCCCGGGGGGCCATCGTGATGGAGCGGGTGGTGAGCGCGCCGAGGCGGGTCACGTCGGCGAACGGCGCCAGCTCCCGCCCGGTCCCGGCGCAGCCGGCCGCCGCCAGGATGGGGTTGGGCAGCTCGACGTGCGCCAGGTACGCGCGCATGTCAACGGCCACGATCGCCGCCCCGATCGCCGCCCCGATCTCCCCCCGGCGCGCCCAGCGCGTCGAACGGGATCGTGCCCACGTCGTCGAAGCGCACCCGCTCGCCCCGGAACACCGGCCCCTCGACGCAGACCCTGACCATCCTGGTCGCGCCGTCGTCGCCGATCACCGGCACCACGCAGGTCATGCAGACGCCGGTCCCGCAGGCCATGGCCTCCTCGACCGACACCTGCACGGGGATGTCGAACTGCACGCAGACCGCGGTCACCCCGCGCAGCATCGGCATCGGCCCGCACGCGTAGACCACGTCGGCCCGCGTGTCGGCGATCACCTCGGGCAGCACGTCCACGACCGAGCCGCGCATGCCGAGCGAGCCGTCCTGGGTGGTCAGCGTGGTGGTCTCGCCCATGCGGCGGGCCCGGAGCGCGCCGAACACCCGGTCGGAGCTGGCCGCGCCGAGCACGAAGTCGACCCGGCAGTTGCGCTGGTGCAGCGCGTCGGCCAGGGCGAACAGCGGGGCGGAGCCGTACTCGCCGCCGACCAGGAGGCAGGTGGCGGGGTCGCGCGGGAGCGGGAAGGGGCGGCCGAGCGGGCCGACCATGTCGAGCGCGTCGCGCGCCTTGCGGTCGGCCAGCCAGGCCGTGCCGGGGCCGCGCACGGCGAAGACGAACTCCACCGTGCCGCCGTAGTCGGACTTGACGTCGTGGACGGCGAAGGCCCGCCGGGTCAGCATGGAGGTGTGCGGGCCGCCGACGGCCACGGTGACGAAGTGGCCGGGGCGGAACCGGTCGGCGATGCCCGGCGCGACCACGGTCAGCGCGTGGTACGCGTCGACCCGGCGCGTCGTCAGCACCGTCCCCGTCACCTGCACCGGCGTCCCGGCCACTCGTTAACTCCTCGGATCAGCCTCGCAGCCGCCGCGCGTGCTCTTGCAGCGACCGTACGCCCACGTCTCCCCTCAGGATGTGCTGGATGCCCTGTACGGCGGCCGCCAGCCCCTGCACCGTGGTGATGCAGGCGATGCCGCGCAGCACGGCGGCGGTGCGGATCTCGTAGCCGTCCAGCCGCGGCCCGGACTGGCCGGGGCTGCCGAACGGGGTGTTGACGATGAGATCCACCTCGCCGTCCAGGATGCGCCGCACGATCGTCGGCTCACCTCCGGGGCCCGCGCCTTCGCTCTGCTTTCGCACGATCTTGGCATGGACGCCGTTACGGCGCAGCACCTCCGCCGTACCCTCCGTGGCCAGGATCTCGAAACCGAGGTCGGCGAGCGCCTTCACCGGGAAGATCATGGCGCGTTTGTCCTTGTTCGCCACGGACACGAAGGCCCGCCCGGTGGTGGGCAGCCCGCCGTACGCGGCGGCCTGGGACTTCGCGTACGCGGTGCCGAAGAACTCGTCGATGCCCATCACCTCGCCGGTGGAGCGCATCTCGGGCCCGAGCACGATGTCCACGCCCCGGAACCGGTCGAACGGCAGCACGGCCTCCTTGACCGCGATGGGCGCGTCCAGCGGCAGCGTGCCGCCGTCCCCCTCGGCCGGGAGCATGCCCTCGGCGCGCAGCTCGGCCAGGGTGGCGCCCATCATGATCCGGGCCGCCGCCTTGGCCAGCGGCACCGCCGTGGCCTTGGACACGAACGGCACCGTACGGCTGGCGCGCGGGTTGGCCTCCAGCACGTAGAGCACGTTGGCGGCCAGCGCGTACTGCACGTTGAGCAGGCCGCGCACGCCGACGCCGCGGGCGATGGCCTCGGTGGCCGCCCTGATGCGCTTGATGTCGTGCCCGCCGAGGGTGATCGGCGGCAGCGCGCAGGCCGAGTCGCCGGAGTGGATGCCGGCCTCCTCGATGTGCTCCATGACGCCGCCGAGGTAGAGCTCGGCGCCGTCGTAGAGCGCGTCCACGTCGATCTCGATGGCGTCGTCCAGGAACTTGTCGATCAGCACCGGGTGGTCGCTCGCGGCCTTGGACATGTAGGAGGCCAGGGTCTCGTCCTCGTACACGATGGCCATGCCGGCCCCGCCCAGCACGTACGACGGCCGGACCAGCACCGGGTAGCCGATCTCGCCGGCGATGTCCCGGGCCTGCCCGACGGTGAGCGCGGTGCCGTGCCGGGGCGCGGGCAGCCCGGCCTCGGCCAGCACCCGCCCGAACGCGCCGCGCTCCTCGGCCAGGTGGATGGACTCGGGCGAGGTGCCCACGACGGGCACGCCCGCGTCCTTGAGCGCCTGGGCGAGCCCGAGCGGCGTCTGCCCGCCGAGCTGCACGATCACCCCGGCCACCGGCCCGGTGCGCTGCTCGGCATGGACGACCTCCAGCACGTCCTCCAGGGTGAGCGGCTCGAAGTAGAGCCGGTCGGAGGTGTCGTAGTCGGTGGAGACCGTCTCCGGGTTGCAGTTGACCATGACGGTCTCGAAGCCGGCCCGGCTGAGCTCGAAGGAGGCGTGCACGCACGCGTAGTCGAACTCGATGCCCTGCCCGATCCGGTTCGGCCCGCTGCCCAGGATGATCACCTTGGGCCGGTCCCCCTCCGGGACCTCGCTCTCCTCGTCGTAGGTCGAGTAGAGGTACGGCGTGCGCGCCTCGAACTCGGCCGCGCAGGTGTCCACCGTGTTGTAGACCGGCCGCAGCCCGAGCGCGTGCCGCAGGTCGCGCACCCGGATCTCGTCGATGCCGAGGATCTCGGCGATCTGCGCGTCGCTGAACCCGTGGCGCTTGGCCCGCAGCAGGGTGGGCTCGTCGAGATCGGCGATCCCGGTGGCGACCTCGTGCAGCAGCATCAGCTGGTCCAGGAACCAGGGGTCGATCTTGGTGGCCTCGAACAGCTCCTCGATGCCCGCGCCGGCCCGGATGGCCTGCTGCATGGTGCGCAGCCGCCCGTCGTGCGGGGTCCGGCAGGCCGCCAGGAGCTCCCGCTTGTCGCCCGGCTCCCCCGACCAGCTGAAGGAGGACGCCTTCTTCTCCAGCGATCTCAGCGCCTTCTGGAGGGCTTCCGGGAACGATCTGCCGATGGCCATGGCCTCGCCGACCGACTTCATGTGCGTGGTCAGCGTCTGGTCGGCGCCGGCGAACTTCTCGAAGGCGAACCTGGGCACCTTGACGACGACGTAGTCCAGCGAGGGCTCGAAGGAGGCCGGGGTCTCCTTGGTGATGTCGTTGGGCACCTCGTCGAGGGTGTAGCCGATGGCCAGCTTGGCGGCGATCTTGGCGATCGGGAAGCCGGTGGCCTTGGAGGCCAGCGCGCTGGAGCGTGACACGCGGGGGTTCATCTCGATGACGATCATGCGCCCGGTGACCGGGTCCACCGCGAACTGGATGTTGCAGCCGCCGGTGTCCACGCCGACCTCGCGGATGACCGCGATGGCCACGTCCCGCATGTTCTGGTACTCGCGGTCGGTCAGCGTCATGGCCGGGGCGACGGTCACGCTGTCGCCGGTGTGCACGCCCATCGGGTCCACGTTCTCGATGGAGCAGACGATGACCACGTTGTCGTGCCGGTCCCGCATGACCTCCAGCTCGTACTCCTTCCAGCCGAGGATGGACTCCTCCAGGAGCACCTCGGTGGTCGGCGAGGCGTCCAGGCCCGCGCCCGCGATCCGGCGCAGGTCGGCCTCGTCGTGGGCGAAGCCGGAGCCGACCCCGCCCATGGTGAAGGAGGGCCGCACGACCAGCGGGTAGCCGAGGGTCGCGGCCGCCGCCAGGCAGTCGTCCATGCTGTGGCAGATGACGCTGCGCGCCGACTCGGCGTTCAGGCCGCGCTCGGCGGCCACCTTGGCCACGATGCCCTTGAACCGTTCCCGGTTCTCGCCGGCCTGGATGGCCTCGAAGTTGGCGCCGATCAGCTCCACGTCGTACTTGGCCAGCACGCCCGCCTCGTGCAGGGCGACGGCCGCGTTGAGCGCGGTCTGGCCGCCCAGGGTGGGCAGCAGCGCGTCGGGGCGCTCCTTGGCGATGATCTGCTCGATGATGTCCGGGGTGATCGGCTCGACGTAGGTGGCGTCGGCGAACTCCGGGTCCGTCATGATCGTCGCCGGGTTGCTGTTGACCAGGATGACCCGGAAGCCCTCCGCCCGCAGCACCCGGCAGGCCTGGGTGCCGGAGTAGTCGAACTCGCAGGCCTGCCCGATCACGATCGGCCCGGAGCCGATCACCATGATCGACTCGATATCCGTCCGCTTAGGCACCCATGACCTCACAGAACTCGTCGAAGAGATAGGCGGCGTCGTGGGGACCCGCGGCCGCCTCGGGGTGGTACTGCACGCTGAACGCCGGCCGGTCGAGCAGCCGCAGGCCCTCCACGCAGCCGTCGTTGAGGTTCACGTGGCTCACCTCGGCCCGCCCGTACGGCGTGTCGAAGGGCCCGTCCAGCGGCGCCCGTACGGCGAAGCCGTGGTTGTGGGCGGAGATCTCCACCTTGCCGGTGCGGCGGTCCTGGACGGGCTGGTTGACGCCGCGGTGGCCGTACCTGAGCTTGTACGTGCCGAGCCCGAGCGCCCGCCCGAGGATCTGGTTGCCGAAGCAGATGCCGAAGAACGGCTTGCCCGCGTCGAGCACGCCGCGCAGCGCGGCCACCGCGCCGTCGGCGGTGGCCGGGTCGCCGGGGCCGTTGGAGAAGAACACGCCGTCGGGGTCGAGGGCGAGGATCTCGGCGGCGGTCACGGTGGCGGGCAGCACCCGCACCTCGCAGCCGCGCTGGGCCAGCCGCTGCGGGGTCATCGCCTTGATGCCCAGGTCCACGGCGGCGACGGTGAAGCGCCGCTCGCCGACCGCGGGGACGACGTAGGGCTCCCTGGTGGAGACCTCGGCGGCCAGGTCGGCGCCGAGCATGCCCGGTGAGCGCCGGACCCGATCGACCAGTTCCGCGACGGGGGCGAGCGCCGCGCCGGAGAACACCCCGGCCCGCATCGCGCCGCGTTCGCGCAGATGGCGGGTGAGCGCGCGGGTGCCGCGCACGGCGATCCCGACCACGCCCTGCTCCCGCAGGTACTCGTCCAGGGACTTGGTGGCGCGCCAGTTGCTGGTGACCCGGGCGGGCTCGCGGACCACGTAGCCGGCCACCCAGACGCGGCCGGACTCGGGGTCCTCCTCGTTGACGCCGGTGTTGCCGATGTGCGGCGCGGTCATCGCCACGATCTGCCGGTGGTAGGAGGGGTCGGTGAGGGTCTCCTGGTAGCCGGTCATGCCGGTGTTGAAGACCATCTCGCCGAACGTCTCGCCCACGGCTCCGTAGGGGACGCCCTCGAAGACGCGGCCGTCTTCGAGGACCAGGAGCGCACTCATACGACTTTTCCTTCCAGAACGGTCGGCCTGCCCCGCAGGAAGGTCGCCACCACCCGGCCGGGCAGGGTCATCCCCTCGTACGGGGTGTTTCTGCTCTTGGAGACCATCGCGCCGGGGTCCACCGGGGCGCGGACGGACGGGTCGTAGAGCGTGACGTTGGCGGCCGAGCCGACCCGCAGCGGCTGCCCGTGCCCGGACAGCCGGCCGATCCGCGCGGGCCGGCAGGACATCCGGTCCGCCACCGCCGCCCAGTCGAGCAGGCCGGTCTCCACCATGGCCTCCTGCACCGCGCTCAGCGCCGTCTCCAGGCCGATCATGCCCATCGCGGCGGCCGCCCACTCGGTCTCCTTGTCCTCGACCGGGTGGGGCGCGTGGTCGGTGGCGACGCAGTCGATCGTGCCGTCGGCCAGGGCCTCGCGCAGCGCCCGCACGTCCTCCGCGGTGCGCAGCGGCGGGTTCACCTTGTAGATCGGGTTGTACGGCCCGACCGGCGAGCTCTCCGCGCACGCGTCGGTGAGCAGCAGGTGGTGCGGGGTGACCTCGGCGGTGACGTCCCAGCCCTTGGACTTGGCCCAGCGGATGATCTCCACGGAGCCGGCCGTGGAGACGTGGCAGACGTGCAGCCGGGAGCCGACGTGCGCGGCCAGCAGGCAGTCCCGCGCGATGATCGCCTCCTCCGCCACGGCGGGCCAGCCGGCCAGGCCGAGCCGCCCGGAGACCTCGCCCTCGTTCAGCTGGGCGCCCTCGGTGAGGCGGGGCTCCTGGGCGTGCTGGGCGACGACGCCGTCGAACGCCTTCACGTACTCCAGCGCCCGGCGCATCAGCACCGCGTCGGAGACGCACTTGCCGTCGTCGGAGAAGACCCGGACCCGGGCCGCGGAGTCGGCCATCGCGCCCAGCTCGGCCAGCTGCCTGCCCTCCAGGCCGCTGGTGACCGCGCCGACCGGCTGCACGTCGCAGTGGCCGTACTCCTGGCCGAGCCGCCAGACCTGCTCGACCACGCCGGCGGTGTCGGCCACCGGTGAGGTGTTGGCCATCGCGTGCACGGCGGTGTAGCCGCCCCGGGCGGCGGCCTGGGTGCCGGTCTCGACGGTCTCGGCGTCCTCCCGGCCGGGCTCGCGCAGGTGGGTGTGGAGGTCCACCAGGCCGGGCAGGGCGAGCAGCCCGTCGGCGTCGAACACGGTCTCGCCGCCGAGCCCCGGGCCGATCTCGGCGATCAGGCCGTTGTCGATCCTGAGGTCGACGGGGTCCCCGCCGAGGATGCGGGCGTTCCTGATGATCATTTGACCTCTCCCCCGATCGCGCCGCCGAGCAGCAGGTACAGCACGGCCATCCGGACGGTCACGCCGTTGCCGACCTGCTCCACGATGGTCGAGCGCGGCGAGTCGGCGACCTCGGCGGAGATCTCCATCCCGCGGTTCATCGGGCCCGGGTGCATGACGATGGCGTCGTCGTGCAGCTTGGCGAAACGCTGCCGGTCCAGGCCGTACCGGCGGCTGTACTCGCGGGCGGACGGGAAGAACGCCGCGTTCTGGCGCTCCAGCTGGACGCGGAGCATCATCACCACGTCCGACTTGGGGAGCACCGCGTCCAGGTCGTACGAGACCTGGCAGGGCCAGTTCTCCACGGCCACGGGGAGGAGGGTGGGCGGGGCGACCAGGGTCACCTCGGCGCCGAGGGTGGACAGCAGGAGCACGTTGGACCTGGCCACCCTGCTGTGCAGGACGTCGCCGACCACGGCCACCTTGAGGCCCTCCAGGCGGCCCATCCTGCGGCGCATGCTGAAGGCGTCCAGCAACGCCTGGGTGGGGTGCTCGTGGGTGCCGTCCCCGGCGTTGACCACGCTGCCGCGGACCCAGGTGGCCAGCCGGTGCGGGGCGCCGGAGGCGCTGTGCCGGATCACCACGGCGTCGGCGCCCATGGCCTCCAGGGTGAGCGCGGTGTCCTTGAGCGACTCGCCCTTGGAGACGCTGGACCCCTTCGCGGAGAAGTTGATGACGTCGGCGGAGAGCCGCTTGGCCGCCGCCTCGAAGGAGATGCGGGTGCGGGTGGAGTCCTCGAAGAAGAGGTTGACCACGGTGCGGCCGCGCAGCGTCGGCAGCTTCTTGATGGAGCGCTCGGAGACCCGGGCCAGCTCCTCCGCGGTGTCCAGGATGAGCAGGGCGTCGTCGCGGCCGAGGTCGCCCGCCGAGATGAGGTGCTTCACCGCGCCACCTCCTTGACCAGCAGCACGGCGTCCCTGCCGTCGGTCTCCTCCAGGTAGACCCTGACCTTCTCGCTCTTCGCGGTGGGCAGGTTCTTGCCGACGTAGTCGGCCCTGATGGGCAGCTCCCGGTGGCCCCGGTCGACCAGGGTGGCCAGCTGCACCGCGCGGGGGCGGCCCAGGTCGTTCAGCGCGTCCAGGGCGGCCCGCACCGTACGGCCGGAGAAGAGCACGTCGTCCACCAGGACCACGATCTTGTCGTCGATGCCGCCGGGCGGCAGGTCGGTGTGGCCGAGCGGCCGGGCGGGCTTGAGCCGGAGGTCGTCGCGGTACATCGTGATGTCCACGGCCCCGACGGGCACCTTGCGGCCCTCGAACTGGGCGACGCGCTCGGCGATGCGGCGGGCCAGGGTGGCGCCTCGGGTGGGGATGCCGAGCAGGACGACGCTTTCCGCGCCCTTGGTGCGCTCCAGGATCTCGTGCGCGATGCGGGTCAGGGCCCGGTGGATGTCGGGGGCTTCCAGGACCGCGCGGGAGTGGTTCCGCTGAGCCGGATCCCCGCCGGAAACAGGGGGATTTTGGGCATCGGACATGAAAAAATCACCGCCTTTCCCGCCTCACGGGACGGGTCTTAAAAGGGTGTCAGGCCATAGAACACTACCAGGCCCCCGCCGTTGGCCAGGGACGATACCTCCCAGCAGGCATCGAACCGGCCCCGCCCGAAACCAGAGGATGGCTCGGTTGTCGGGGAGAGCACTGTTTGGCCATCTTTTCCCAATCGACTTGACCTTTGCCTGTCACGGCTTTACCGTCACTGTCCGTAACCACAACTCGCGACCTTCCTGGGTAAAACCCGACGCAGTGGTCACCGAAGGTGCCTGCCCCCAGGTACAGCCCCGGTGGTTAGTGCATTCGGTACAAGGACGCACAATCAACCTAAGAACAGACATAGAAAGCCGGGGGCCATACGATGCCGTCTGACTACGCGAAGTCCCTTGGCGCGCGCCTGCGCGCCATCCGCACCCAACAGGGACTGTCCTTGCATGGGGTCGAAGAGAAGTCCCGGGGCCGGTGGAAGGCCGTCGTCGTCGGGTCGTACGAGCGTGGGGATCGTGCGGTCACGGTGCAGAAGCTGGCCGAGCTGGCGGACTTCTACGGGGTGCCCGTCTCGGAACTGTTGCCGGGCGGGGCCGCGCCCTCTCCGCTGCTGCCGACACCCAAGCTGGTCATCGACCTGGAGCGGCTCTCCCAGTTGCCGAAGGACAAGGCCGGTCCGCTGGCCCGCTACGCCGCGACCATCCAGTCGCAGCGCGGCGACTACAACGGCAAGGTGCTGAGCATCCGCCAGGAGGACCTGCGCTCGCTTGCCGTGATCTACGACAAGTCGCCGTCCGAGCTGACGGAGGAGTTCATCAGCTGGGGTGTGCTGGACGCTGAGGCCCGCCGGGCGGTCGAATCCTTCTGATTCTCTTGGCCCTTCGCTGAATCCGGCATGATCGCGGCTCCCCCTCCCGCCTGAGGGGGAGCGCGAAGATCTACCCGCGCCACCTTGGAAAAACAGGGCAAAGGGCGATAAAACTTCCTTCCAGGAGATTTAGCGGGAGGAAGTAGACAATGGGCCTATCCACGCGTGAACGCCGCACGCTCGACGACATCGCGCGCCGGACGCGCGCCGAGGACCCGGCGCTCGCCGACCGCCTGTCCGCGCACGGCACCGGCGCCGTCCACGCCGAGATGCTGCCGTCCCGGCCGCAGGCCTGGCCCCTGATCACCCTCGCCGTGCTGCTCGCCGGCTGCGCGTTCCTCTACGCCATCAGCACCCCAAAGTAGAAAAAATCACCTTTTAAAACTGCGGTTCACCACCCCAGGTGCCGGGCACGTCACCGTTTGTCGCACGCGCCGAGCACGGGGGGATCATGGCTTTCCACGTCGATTCCGAAGTGGGGCCGCTGCGGCAGGTGCTGCTGCACATGCCGGACCTCGCGCTCAAGCGGCTGACCCCCACCAACATGGGGGACCTGCTCTTCGACGACGTGCTCTGGGTGCACCGGGCCATGGAGGAGCACCAGGAGTTCCAGCAGGTGCTGCGGGACCGCGGCATCAAGGTGACCATGCTGATCGATCTGCTCCGGGAGACGGTCGAACTGCCCGAGGCCAGGAAGCACATCCTGGACCGCAGCATCGACGAGCGCTGGTTCGGGCCGCTGGCCACCGACGCCGTGCGCAACGCCCTCGACGCGCTGGACTCCGCCGAGCTCGCGCCGTACCTGACCGGCGGGATCACCAAACGCGAGATCATGGAGCTGGGCTGCGACCCCAAGTCCCTTGCCTTCCACACGCTCGGCCCGGACGACTTCGTGCTGCCGCCGCTGCCCAACCACCTGTTCACCCGGGACACCTCGTGCTGGGTCTACGACGGCGTCTCCATCAACGCGATGCGCAAGAAGGCCCGCCGCCGCGAGACCGTCAACATGGAGGCGATCTACAAGTACCACCCCAAGTTCGCGGGCGGGTACGGCATCGACTTCCACCTCTGGAACGAGGGCACCCCGATGGCCCCCGCCACCATCGAGGGCGGCGACGTGCTGGTCATCGGGCGGGGCGCGGTGCTGGTCGGGATGAGCGAGCGCACCCAGCCGCAGGCCGTCGAGATGCTCGCCCAGAAGCTCTTCCGGGCCGGCTCGGCCCAGCGCATCGTCGCGCTGAGCCTGCCGAAGACGCGGGCGTTCATGCACCTGGACACGGTGATGACCAACGTGGACGTGGGGGTGTTCACCAAGTACGCCGGGCTGGGCATGCTGCCGTCGTACACGATCGAGCCCGGGGACACCGACAAGGAGCTGAAGGTCACCGACCATCCGGCCGAGGACATGCACCGGGCCATCGCGCGGGCGCTGGACGTGGACGACATCACGGTGCTCACCGCGGTCCAGGACGTGCACGCGGCGGAGCGGGAGCAGTGGGACGACGGCTGCAACGTGCTGGCCGTGGAGCCGGGGGTGGTGGTCGCCTACGAGCGCAACACCACGACCAACAACTTCCTGCGCTCCCACGGCATCGAGGTCATCACCATCCGGGGCAGCGAACTGGGCCGGGGGCGGGGCGGCCCGCGCTGCATGAGCTGCCCACTCGAACGCGGCGGGATCTAAACGGCAGGATCTAAGGGAAACCAGGCGACACTATCCAGGCGGTATGCGCACAGCGGGACCGCGCGGGCTGTCCCGCAGTCGCGATTCGCACAGCGGAACCGGGCGGGTTGCCGCGAAGACACCATTCACGCAGCGGAACCGGACGGGTTGCTCCAGAGACAACATTCGCACGGCGGAACGGGACGGGTTGTCCCGGAGGCGCGATTCGCGCAGCGGAACCGGGCGGGCGGGGGCGGGGATTCGTTCAGCCGGCCTGCCGGGGTTCTCTTCAACCGGCCATGGGGAGGGTGCGCTGGGTGACGACGCCCAGGGTGGACTCGATGATGGTGACGAAGCCCTCGGCCTCGGCGATGAGTTCGTCGGCGTCGTGGGCGCTGACCAGGTGCACCAGGCCGGCCTCGGCGGCGGCGCGCTTCTTGGCGCTGACCGCGAAGTAGGCGGCCCACTGGGAGAGTTCGGGCTGGGCCTCGGGCAGGAGCTCCCAGGCGCTGCGCAGCCGCCGGCGGCGGCCGTCGATGGGCTGGGGGCGGGCGGCCAGGATCGCCGCGGCCGCGCGCAGGGCCGCGAGGTGGGCGTTGATGTAGCGCTCGGCCGGGGACGTGGCGATGGTGGCGTCCGCGAGGCAGGTGCGGGCGTCGGTCAGGTGTGCGAGAACGGTCCGCGACACTTTGGGCCCGGCGGGCCCGTTCTGCGGTCCGGTCATGCCAGCCTCCTAGGGCTTGGTGGCCTCCGGCGGTCTCCGCCGGTGGAATCACACTCGCAGACGCCACCGACAATTCCGCCTGTGGTTCCGCCTTCCGCTTCGCGTGCTGTCGGTCCGGTGCCTGCGTGGCCGGACGAGGAGCTTCCCCTCTCCCCGTCCGGCCCAAGTTCCGGGGCCGCGCTCCCGCTCGACGCCGCCGACGACGGGGAGCGCAGGCCCCTCTTGGGAGTGAGAGCAGGCCGCGAGTCCCACTCTCACACCTCGAACATAGATTCGACCAAGGTCAAAGTCAAGCGATTCGCCGAACAAGGGTTCGATCAATGACGCTCTCCGGCACTCTCCGCACACGAAAACGGCCCCACGCCTGGGAGGGCGCGGGACCGTTCAAGCGGCCCAGCCGACAGACCCGATCGAATCCGATACGGCCTGGGCCTTGCCGAACATGGCCGGGCCGATAGGGCCTGGCCCGGCTTTGGTCAGCGGGCGAACTTGCCCCTTACGTGCACGGGAACGCCCGTGCCCAGCTGGCCGGGGAGGATCTCGGCGACGTGCATCGGGAGCCGTACGCAGCCGTGGGAGGCCGGGTAGAGCGGCACCGACAGCGCGCCGTGGAAGGCGATGCCGCCGTTGAAGAAGATCGGGTTGTACAGCTGGCCCAGGTAGGACTTGTGCCAGCCGTCGCGCCGCCAGGTCGTCTTGTAGTTCCCGGTGGGCGTGCGCGCGTCGCCGGTGAACTTCGTGCGCTTGCCGTTCCACACCGCGTACTCGACGTACGGGATGCCGCTGCCGGACGAGATGTGGGTGATCAGGCGGATCTGCCCGCCCCGGTAGAGGACCATGACCTGCTTGGTCAGGTTGACCTCGGCCCGGTCCGGCTTGCCGTTCGGCACCAGGACCCGGGGCTGCGCCGGCTGCTCCAGCGCCCGCCACGTCCTGGCCGCGATCGTGCTGGACGGCTTGAGGCCCTGGACCTTCTGGAAGGCCCAGACGGCGGACTGGGTGGCGCCGCCGTACTTGCCGTCGATCTTCCCCGGCAGGTACCGGAGTTCCTTGAGCCGCGTCTGGAGCGCCTTGACCGCCGCCCCCTTGGCACCCAGTTTGAGCGTCTTGCCCGGTGCCGTGAACGGCGCCGGCTCCCAGGCCGACACCAATCGGACCGCTCCAAGGTCCGAACCGGCCTCAGTCACCGCCGCGGTGCCCGCCGCGGCCGGACGTGCCTGCTCAGCACCCGTCACAGCGCAACCGGACAGCGCCACGGCCACCGCCGATAACAGCGCCGCGGCGGCGAGATGACGGCGTCGAGCCCTCATCTACATCAACCCCCTCAAATACACCATGCGTAGACCAAGGAACCTAGCGCACGGTGTGCTCGGTCCCTTGTGGGGGCAATGAGGTCGTTATCGAATCTCGTACCCTCCTGTTCTGGTTAGAGTTGGCGCGTGCCGGAAAAGTTGCATCCCAATGTCGCTCATGTCGCCTCAATCTTGAACGAACGGGGTGTAACCGGCGAAATCGTCGTCTTCGACGAGTCGATGCCGACCGCGGCGGCGGCCGCCGCGCGGCTGGGCTGCGACGTCGGGGCGATCGCCAACAGCCTGATCTTCGACGCGGACGGCGCGCCGCTCCTGGTCCTCACCAGCGGCGCGCACCGCGTGGACACCGGCCTGGTCGCCGGCCTGGTCGGCGCGAGCCGGGTGCGCCGGGCCACCGCGGAGTTCGTCCGCGCCCACACCGGTCAGCCCATCGGCGGCGTCGCCCCCATCGGCCACCCGGCGCCGGTGCGCACGCTGGTCGACACCTGGCTCGCCCGGCATCCGGTGGTCTGGGCCGCCGCGGGTCATCCGTACACGATCTTCCCGACCACGTTCGAGGAGCTGCTGAAGCTCACCGACGGCACCCCGGCCGACGTCGAATAGCCGCCATGCCCAGGCGGAACAGGGCACAAAAAGGGCAGACGCCTACAGAAGTTTCACGAGAGGTGCTTTCCTGACAACCGAACGGGCTTCGGGCGGGCGCATTTGCTAGTGTGCAACGCGTGATCGAATTGCGGCGGGGTGGAGCGGAGACGTTCGTCGGCTCGCTTGAGACCGTACTCGACATTTACACGGCCGCGATGCGGCCGCCGCCCGACCAGCTCTCCGGCCGCATGGCCATCATGCGAAATCACGCGACATATCCGGAATTCGTCTGCGTGTTCGCCGGCAATCCGGAGATCGTCGGATTCGCGTACGGCTTCCGCGGCGCGCAGGGCCAGTGGTGGCACGACGTGGTCCGCCGGGCCCTGTTCGAGCGGGCCGGACCGGTGATCGCGGACGACTGGTTCGGCCACGCGCTGGAACTCGCCGAGATCCACGTGCGCCCCGACTACCAGGGCAAGGGCGTCGGACGCGGCATGATCAGAGCCATCTGCGAGGGCCGGACCGAGCGGACCGCCGTCCTCTCCACGCACGACGCGCCCACGGCCGCCCGGCACCTCTACCGCAGCATCGGCTTCCTGGACCTGATGACCGAGTTCGTCTTCCCCGGCGGCTACGAGTCGTACGCGATCGCCGGGGCCAGACTCCCGCTCCCCCAGACGCCCTAGACGACCGCCGCCGGGACCAGCGCCTGGAACACTTCCCTGGTCGCGCTGGACCGGTTGAAGGTGATGAAGTGGATGCCGGGCGCGCCCTCGTCCAGCAGGGTCTGGCAGAGCTCGGCGGCGTGCTCGATGCCCAGCTGCCGCACGGCCTCGGGGTCGTGGGCCACGGCCTCGAACCGGGCCGCCACCTCGGGCGGGAACGGCGCGCCGGACAGCTGCTCGGAGCGGGCGATCGTGCTCAGCTGGGTGACCGGCATGATGCCGGGGATGATCGGCGTGTCACAGCCCCTGGCGGCCACCCGGTCCCGCAGCCGCAGGTAGTCGTCGGCCTTGAAGAACATCTGGGTGATCGCGTAGTCCGCGCCCGCCCGGCATTTGCGCACGAACTGCTCGGTGTCCGACTCGATCGTCGCCGACCTGGGGTGCTTGTACGGAAAAGCCGCCACCCCCACGCAGAACTCCCCCGACTGCCGGATCAGCCGGACGAGGTCCTCCGCGAACTCCACGCCCTCCGGGTGCTTCACCCAGGCGCCCATCGGATCCCCCGGCGGGTCGCCCCGCACGGCCAGGATGTTGCGGACCCCGGCGTCGGCGAACCGGCCCACCAGGTGCCGCAGCTCCCTGATGGAGTGGTTGACCGCCGTGAAGTGCGCCACCGGCGTGAGCGTGGTGCCGTGGGCGATGCGTTCGACGATGTCGACCGTGCGGTCCCGGGTTCCGCCGCCCGCGCCGTACGTGACGGAGACGAAGGTCGGGCGCAGGGCCTCCAGTTCCCGGATGGCCCGCCACAGCTGCCGTTCCCCCTCGTCGCTCTTCGGCGGGAAGAACTCGAAGGAGAAGGATCGCTCGCCGGCGGCCAGCAGGTCCTTGACCGTCGGGGCACGGTCAGGAAAACGCGACGGAAGTCCCAGAGACATACCCCACAGGTTACAGGTAGCTTCCCGGCCCGCTGGAGATCGCAAATCCCCATTCATGATCATTAGCCTCATCCACCCCGCGTGAAGGGGATAAGGATCAACGGAAGATACCCTCTCATTTATGACAAATGCCCCGGGCCCGCTGGAGCTCATCCGGCCGGAAGTGGACCGCGCCCTGCTGCGCTTCCTCGACCGCCAGCGTCCCGCGTTCGACGACCCCGACCTGATCGCGGTGCTGTCGGCGGCCGAGGACTTCCTCGCGGGGGGCAAGCGGCTGCGCCCGGCCTTCTGCTACTGGGGCTGGCGGGCGGCGGGCGGCGGCGCCGACCCCGGCGTCTACACCGCGGCGGCCTCGCTGGAGCTGCTCCAGGCCAGCGCGCTCGTGCACGACGACGTGATGGACTCCAGCGACATGCGCCGGGGCATGCCGTCGGCGCACCGCCGGTTCGAGAAGCTGCACCTGGACGCGGAGTGGCGCGGCTCGGCCCTGCAGTTCGGCGAGGGCGCGGCCATCCTGCTCGGCAACCTGATGCTGATCTGGTGCGGCGAGATGTGGCGCACCAGCGGCCTGCCGGCCGAGTCGCTGACCGCCGCCCAGCCGGTCTTCGACCACATGCTGACCGAGCTGATGAGCGGGCAGTACCTGGACCTGCTGGAGCAGGCGCACGGCGAGAGCACCTTCGACAGCGCGCTGCGGGTGGCCCTCTACAAGAGCGGCAAATACTCGGTCGAGCAGCCGTTGCGCCTCGGCATGGTGCTGGCCGCCCGGTCGCGCGAGCCGTGGATCGACCGCTTCTGCGCCGAGTACGGCCAGAAGGTGGGCATCGCCTTCCAGCTCCGCGACGACGTGCTGGGCGTCTTCGGCGACCCGGTGGAGACCGGCAAACCGGCCGGGGACGACCTGCGCGAGGGCAAGCGCACCATGCTGATCGCGCGTACGCTCGCGGCGGCGTCCCGGGCGCAGGCGCAGGAGGTGCGGAACCTGCTGGGCGATCCGAAGCTGGACGCCGAAGGGGTGGCCCGGCTGCGCGGGGTGATCGAGGAGACCGGGGCGCTGGCCTACTGCGAGGACATGATCCGGCGCTACCTGGACGACGCGCTGGCGTCGCTGGAGACGGCGGGGATCACGGCCGCGGCTCGGGAGTCCCTGGCGGCGCTGGCCGTCGCGGCGACCGCACGACGTACCTAAATCCCATCTTTTTAGGATGTTTGAGCGCCTGACTCCGTCCATCTTCGGGGGTACTGCCCCTTCGGCCGGATGTCAGGTGAGCTCGCGTGTCACAGATCGTTTCGCTGATCACGGCGCTGCTGCTGGCCGCGTCCCCGGCGCCGCCCTCCCCTCAGCCCAGCCCAGGACCCACCGCTGAGCAGGCGGAACCCCGCCGCGTGGAGATCGTCGTCCTAGTGGACGAGTCGGGCAGCCTGAGCGCGGAGGGCGTCGCCCAGGAGCGGCAGGCCGCCGCCCGCATCCCGCTGGCCGTGCTGGCCGAGGACGCCAAGGTGGCGATCTTCGGCTTCGGCAGCCAGGGCTCCCGGGGCCGCGTGGCCAAGGTCTGCCCGATGACCGAGTTGAACGAGACCGGCCGCCAGGACCTCACCCAGTGCGTCGGCGGGCTCAAGCTCCGCACCGCCGAGGAGGGCTACCACACCGACTTCGTGAACGCCCTGAGCACGGCCGGCTCGGCGTTCAGCGACTCGGGGGACCGTACGGCCAGGATCATCTTCCTGCTCACCGACGGGAAGCTCCACGTGGGCGACGACCCCTCCTTCGGCGACGGCGACCGCGACGCCGTGGCCGCCGCCCGGCTGACCGAGCGCGTGCTGCCGGACCTGGAGGCGCGCGGCATCCAGGTCTGGCCGCTCGGCTTCGGCGAGGTGGACCCGGACGCGCTGAGGAGCTACGCCGTGGGCGGCGCGCAGGGCCGCTGCAACGCCGACGCCCCCACGCCGAAGGCGATCGTGCGGGCCACCGCCGCCGAGATGGACAACGCCGTGAGCGAGGCCATCGCCGCCGCCCAGTGCTCGGTCATCACCGACACCGACGACACGGTGCTGGACCCGGGCGGCCGGGACGAGCTCCAGGTCACCATCCCCAAGATCGCCAGCGCGGGTTCGATCGAGGTCATCAAGCGCGACCCCCGGATCCAGGTCTCCTACACCGACCCCGACGGGCGGCTGGTCAACCCGGCCGTGCCGATGGACGGCTCCACGTTCGTGCTCAGCGGGCAGAACGCCGCGGTCGAGTCGCTGCGCGTCAACAACCCCAAACCGGGCGAATGGACGGTGCACCTGACCGCCCCCGCGGGCGGCGGGAGCCAGAACGTGAGCGCCCGGGTGACCTGGCAGGGCCAGCTGGACTCCGAGATCTCGGTGAGCGACGCCGCGCCCGAGCCCGGCCAGAGTGTGACCGTCCAGCTCAAACTGGTCACCCGCGACGAGCTCGCCCCCGAGGACCTCGCCGAGGTCGAAGGCATCTCGTTCAGCGCGGCGGCGAGCGGACCCGGCCTCAAGGACATGAAGGTGCCGCTCAACGACTCCGGCCAGGCGCCCGACGCCGCGGGCGGGGACGGGCTGTTCTCCGGGACCTTCCAGGTGCCAGAGGCCGCCACGGGCACCATCACCCTGGTCGGCGAGGTCGGCGGGCCCGGCCTGGTCGGGGACAGCGTGCCGTTCCCGATGAACGTCTCCACCGGCGGGAAGCCCGTGAAGACGCAGCTGACCGTGGATCCCGCCCCCGTCTCCCCCGGCGGGGCGGTCAAGGGCGCCGTCGAGGTGGAGAACACGCTGACCACGCCGCTCTCGCTCCGGCTCACCGTGTCCGGCCTGCCGTCCGGGGCGGCGGTGTCGGTACGGCCGCCGGTCGTGGCGGTGCCCGCGGCGGGGCGGAGCCGTACCGAGTTCGAGATCGTGGTCGGGGAGGGCTCCGAGCTGGGCTCCTGGGCCGGGCGGATCAAGCTGGTGCAGGGCGAGGGCCAGGACGAGGTGGTGCACTTCGAGGGCGGTTTCCCGCTCACCGTGACCGAGCCGCCCAGCCTGCTGGCCCGCCTGTGGTGGCTGTGGACCGGCCTCGCCGTGGCGCTGGCCGCGCTCGGGGCGCTCCTGCTCCTGCTGGCCCGCCGCCGGGCCGCCGACCGGGACGTGGGCGGGCTGACCGCGGTCCTGCTCCAGGGCGAGACGGCGGTCTTCGAGCTGAACGGCAGGAAGGGCTCCGACGAGTTCCGGTTCGCGGTGCGGACCGACGGCGCGGCCCGGCTGGACACGCCGACCGGGCCGGCGGACACCTATGTCGCGCGCCGGGGCGAGCGCGGCCGGATCGTGCTGCGCACGCCCATGGGCGACGTGCTCAGGCTCGGCCTCAATGAGCCCGGGATCATCCAGGGCGACCTGGCCCTGGAGTTCCGCGACGCCCGCGGACGCTCCCCGCAGCCGCAGACGGTGCCGTACTCCGGGCCCTATTCCGGGCCCGACCCCGATCCGCCGCGCCCGGCCGACCCCTGGGACGACCTTCTGTACTGACCGCAGATCCGCTGAGAGGACCCCAACCGGGTATGAACATCTATCAACCCATGCTGTTCGTCGGGCTCGGAGGGACCGGCTGCGCCATCGGCGCGTCGCTCGAGCGGCGGCTCCGCGAGGAGCTCTGCGGTCCCAACGGCACCAAGCTCCGCGACGACCTCGCCAACCAGGAGTACCTGCCGTTCCAGCTGCCCGCCTGCGTGCAGTTCGTCTACGCCGACCTCAACGACGCCGAGCTGCGCCGCCTGGAGGGCGCGGTGGTCCCGTCGGACGCGCACGCGCTGGCGGCCCGCCGGACCATGCACCTGGTCACCGACCTGGTGCCCCAGCTGGACACCTATCCGGAGGTGGCCCGCAGCCTGCGCACCAGCATCCCCCAGTACGTCGAGGGCTGGCTGCCGCCACCGCGCCACGAACCGCTCGTGGCCCCGCTCCACCGGGGCGCGGGCCAGCTCCCGACGGCGGCCAGGGCGGCCCTGTTCGAGACCGTCAGGAACAGCCCCGGCTCGGTCGAGGGGCCGATCAGCCGGGCGCTGGACCGGATCAGCCAGTCCGGCGGCGAGCTCCAGCGGCTCGGCGGCCGGCAGACCGACTCGGTCGACGTCTACGTGGCGTTCTCCATGGCGGGCGGCACCGGCTCCGGCATCTTCTACGACTTCCTCCACCTGCTCGGCCATGTGATCAAGGGCTCCCGGCACACGGCCAGGATCTTCCCGCTGGTCATCATGCCGTCGGCGTTCCCGGAGGGCCTCGGCGGCGGGCGGCGGGCCATCCTCAACTCCGGCCGCGGCCTGCTCGACCTGTTCCGCCTGGTGGACGACCAGAACGGGCAGGGCGCGCAGACCGACCCGGACGCCGCGCCCGCCGACGGCGTGCTCTCCATCCGCTACCCCGAGCTCGGGGACGTACGGCTGCGCGCCTCCACCATCCAGACCGCGTTCCTGTTCAGCCGTACGCCCGGCATGGACCGGGAGGACCTGCACCGCTCGGCGGTCTCCCTGATCCTGTCGCTCATCGGCACCGACGGCCAGGTCCAGCAGGAGCGGGCCAGGGTCAGCGACACGCTGGCCCAGTCCTTCGCCGACAGCTTCATCAACCTGGGCGTGGAGCGGGAGGTGCCCGCCCCGACCGGGATCGGCAGCCGTGGCGTGTCCACCGGCCTGGTCGCCTCGATGACCGTGCCGCGGGACGACCTGGCCGACATCGTCAGCTCCCGGATCGTCGCCAACGCCGTGAACACCCTCATGTCGCCCCCGCCGGGCGGCGGCGAGAGCAACGACAAGCTGGTGGAACGTTTCTTCGAGGCCGCGCACATCTCCCAGGTGCTGCGCCGCGCCCCCAGGGTGGTCAACCCGCCGCCCGAGCCGCCCAAGGGCGCCGAGGCCGTCTTCGTCGCCCTCCAGGAGCGGCTCAAGTACATGGACGCCAACCTGCGCTCCCTGGACCAGCAGCTGAGCGCGGGCAGCCACGAGATGGCGCGGGCGTTCGACCCGGCGCGCGCGGTGGAGGAGCTGCTCGGCGAGGTCGACCCGTTCCGGCTGAGCCGGGTCGTCAACGGGCACCCGCTGCTCCAGAGCGTGCTCAGCCAGCAGGGCGTCAGCGGGATGCTGGACCGGCTCAGCGCCGAGCCGCCCCCGCCGCCCGGCGTCACGATGGCCCCGCCGCAGCCCAGACGCCCGCAGGCCGGGCCGTTCCGGCGGGCGTCGTGGAGCGATCCCGCCGTACAGGCACAGCTGGAGCTCCAGGATCGGTGGTACGAGTGGCGTACCCGGGTGATCTGGCACTCCCACTGGGGGATCAAGCGCCAGGTCTGGAGCGATCCGCTCAACCGGGTCAAACGCCAGCTGGAGGAGCAGACCGGCGCGTTCCTCCGGCACGCCAGGGACGAGCCCGAGCGGTTCGAGCGGCGGGTGGGCGACCTGTACAAGCCGCGCACCGCCGTCAGCTACCTGCTGCCGCCGCACGGCAAGGACCTGGCCGTGTTCTACGAGAACGTCCGGGTGCTGTTCGTGACCAGCCCCCGCTACCGGGAGCAGCTGCGCAACACCGCCGACGAGGCCGAGATCGTGTACGCGGTGACCCGGATCGACAAGGGCTGGCGCGACGCGTACGTGAAGGGCAAGTCCGCCGACGCGGAACGTTCCGTGCAGGAGCTGCTGACCCTGGTGAAGACCGAGGTCAAGGACCTGATCCAGGACGAGCACGCGGAGCACCCGCTGCTGCCGCCGCTGTCGGGGCTGCTGGCCAGGGCCGCCCGCAAGGACGGCCCCAAGGTCTCCGACGCCGACCTGGTCCAGTTCCAGCAGAAGCTGGCCGCCCTGCTGCCCGGCGGGTTCTCCCCGGAGGGCAACGGACGGCTGAAGATCCTCATCTCCTATCCGGCGCCGGCCCCCAACCCGGACCTGGAGCGGTTCCTGAAGGAGAAGCTGCACCTGCCGAAGGGGCAGGGCCTGGAGCCGGAGTTCACCGCCACCAACACCGAGTCGATCGCGGTCGTGCTGTTCCGCACCTCCATGAGCGTCACCGAGGTGCCGGAGGTACGGCAGGTGCTCAAACACTGGGCGGACGCCACCGAACGCGAGGAGCCGCAGGACTTCCTGCGCTGGCGGCAGCGCCTCGGCTACGACTACGGCTACCTCACCAGCACCCCGGACGACCGGGTGCGGGTGCTCCACCACCTGCTCTGCGCGCTGTGGAACGGCCAGGTCAGCGTGGTCGAGGGGCCGGCCAACTCGCCCTCCAAGATCCGGATCAGGCTGCCCGCCGACAACGCCACCACGATGACCCTGCCGCTGTCCCGCTACGAGCGGGCCTCCTCGTGGGGCAACATCCTGCGCGCGTACGAGCTGTGGACCGTACGCGACGACCAGCCCACCCGCCGCCAGTTCTGCGAGGAGCTCATGAAGAGCACCCCGATCGGCGCGACCTCGGAGCCGAAGGCGCCGGACGAGCTCTACCACCAGTTCGTGGGCATGGCCCGGGAGGAGATCAAGCTGCTCACCGAGATGATCCCGAAGCTGCCCGAGTCCGGCCGCGGCTGGGCCGACCACCTGCTGCAGCTGTGGCGGGACACCCTCCCGGCCGCGCTGCGCACGCCGTTCCCGTCGCTGCACCAGGCGATCAGGCCCGACCTGCTCACGCTGGAGGAGTGGCGCCGATGAGGACGGGGAACCCGGACGCCGGCACGATCCTGGTGCTGGACCTGCGCGGCGCCGAGGAGGCGAAGGTGGAGGGCCTGGTGGCCGCGCGGGTGGAGCGCTTCCGCGCGCAGGGCGCGGGCCGGGCCTCCGCCCTGGTGATCGACGACACGGTCCGGCTGCCGGAACGCCAGGCCGTGTACGCCAGGATCAGCGGCTCCACCTGGTTCGACCAGATGATGTGCCTGGCCGTGGGCCCGTCCCCCACCGGCGACCGGCGCCACGCCCTGGACAGCGTGGCGCCCGCCTCCGCGAGCCTGGCCATCCTGTGGGCGGGCGACCCGTCCGGGGTGGGCTGGCGGATGGACGGCATCGGCGGGGCCGAGGCGTTCCGCCAGGACGGCCTGGACCTGAACGGCCTGATCGACGTGCTCTGCGTGCCCGAGGTGTACGCGCGGGTGCAGGAGCTGGCCCGGCGCGTCCCCGACGGCGTCGCCAGCCCCGGCCTGCTCACCGTCACCGGGGACGTCGGCGGGGAGCTGCTGACCGAGACCAGGCTCCAGGTGATCGCCCAGCTCACGGACGTCGCGCTGCCCACCACCCGCCCGGAGGCGCTGTCCGTCTACACGGCCGAGGCGGGCGCCCGGATCAGGCCGGAGCTGGTGCTGCGCTCCACCGGGCAGATCAGGACGCTCAGCGACCTGGCGGCCACCCAGGTGGCGGCGGCGGACACCGCGCTGCGGCAGCTGGCCGGGTTCCGCCGCCGGGGCCTGGCCGTACGGACCCTGCACGGCCGCCTCGCCGAGCTGCGCCAGACCCTGGCGACGCTGCGCGCCACCCTGCGCTCGGCCTTCGACGCGCTGCACGGCACCCGGCTGGCCCGCCCCGACCTGGGCCTGCTGGAGCGGCTCGGCGTCGAGGCGGGCAGCGCCCAGGCCGAGCGCGCGCAGGTGTCCCGGCAGCTGGAGGCGGCGGTCACGGAGGCGCTGGAGCGGCGGCAGTCGCTGCCCGCCATCGCCGAGCAGCTGCGCGAGTTCGCCGACCGGGCGGTGCCGGTGGGCAGCGCCACCTTCCTGCCCAGGGTCGAGGCGGTCTGCCCGGACCGGGTGCTCGACGAACTCGCCCGGCCCGCCGCCTTCCCGCTCCGCCCGCTCTGGCCGGCCATGCTCACCGCGGGCCTCCTCGTCCCCCTGCTGACCGCCTTCCCGTTCGGCCCGGTGGCCGGCGGCGCGGCGGCCGCGGTGTGGCTGCTGGCCGTCTGGTTGCTGCGGGCCCGCGTGCCGGTCCCCCGCGGGCGTACCGGCCTGGCCCGCGCGGCCGGCCCGTGGCTCCTCGCCCACCTGGCCGCGAGCGCCGCCGGAGCCGCCGCGGGCGTGTTCCTCGCCGCCGGACTGCCCGCCCTGCTCTGGTACGTCCCGGCCGGCCTGGCCGCGCTGCTCCTGACGGTCATCCCCGCCCTGTGGTGGGCCAAGGCCGCCAGGGATTGGGCCCGCCGGGTCGAGACCGGCGCCGCGGAACGGGCCGCCGCCGCCCTGCTGGCGCTGGCCGCCCAGGTCGCCTACGACGAGTGGGCCATGCGCGAGGCCCGCAGGTACGCCTCGGACGCCGCCAGGACCGTCTCCTGGGTGCTCGACCAGTGCGCGGCCAGGCTGACCGAGCACGCGGCCGGGCTGCGCCCGCTGCGCGGCAGGTCCGGCGGCGCCCGGGGCGTGCAGGGCCACGGCGGCGGGCTGGCCGACGTGGTCACCGGCGACCTGGTCGACGCGGTGGAGAAGGCGCTGGAGCCGGCCTGGTCGCGCCTCGGCGACGGCACCTTCCAGGGCCTGGGCGACTCGGTCTCGCACGGCCTGGCCGAGATCCTCAGGGACTACGACGACCACCTCCGGCGGACCGGCGTGCACCAGCCGCCGGCGTTCGCGCGCAGCGGCTCCCCCGCCAGGGAAGTGCTGATCCACAACGTCTGGGGCACGCCGGAGCACGTGCGCTCCGCCGTGAACGCTCCGGCCGGCGGGCTCATGCTCCAGTTCTGCGCCGACGCCGACCTGCACTTCCTCCAGGTCTCCGCCGAACTGGCCCAGGTGGTGCGGTTCGCGCCGCGCGCCGTCCAGGGCCTGGGGCACGGCGTCGGCGACCTGGTCTGGACCCGCTCGCCGCACGCCGCGGGAACGCTCCGCCTGGTGCCCCTCCGGCCGGGCGTGGTCCGGCTGATCACCCCCGTCGACAGGGAGACCCAACGGTGAAGCCCACCGACCACACCACCGAGCGCATCTTCCTCCTCGACCCGTACGGCAAGCCGCTGTCGCTGACCGCGCTCGACTCCCCGCCCCTGGAGCCCGGTACCGGGCCGTTCGCGGAGCGCACCCTGGTCCGGAGGACCACGGGCGAGCGCTTCACCATGCGCTACGTGCCCCGCGCGGCCGGCGCGTCCGACCCGGGCCTGTACGCGCTGCTGGAGAACGAGATCAGGATCGGGGTCCGGCTGACCAGGCGGCTGGGCGCGCAGACGTACCCGGACGAACTGGCCAGGCTGGTCGCGTACGACGCGGACGGCGAGGAGCCGTGCGTGGTCTTCCCCGCCTACTCCGACGAGCCCGCGGCCGCGTTCGCCGGGCAGCTCCTGCTGGACCAGCAGCGCGCCTTCCAGGTGAGCCTGTTCCGCGGCCTGGACGCGCTGCACCGGGCCGGCGTGGTGCACGGCGGCATCGGCGGCATCGGCGGCCTTGACGGCCACGCCGACGGGGCTGCCGTGACCTGGGACGGGGACCGCGTCCGCATGGGCGGCTTCGGCCGGGCCACCCTGCGCGGCGAGGCCGCCCCGCCGCTCCCGGCGCCGTGGGGGGCGCCCGAGCGGCGGGGCAGCGGCCATCCGGCCCATCCGGGCTCCGACATCTGGTCGGCCGCCCTGCTGGTGTTCATGATCGCGACGGGGAAGCGGGTGGAGGCCATGGACCACGGCCCCGACCTGGACGTGGGCGGCCCCGCCCTGCGCAACCTGCTCCAGCAGGCGTTCGATCCCGAGGAGCGGTCCCGGCCGACCGCGGCGGCGATGCTGGCCCGGCTGCGGGCCGAGCCGCTGGTGCTGGCCGCCCAGGACGGCACCGACCAGCGGTTCGCCGAAGGGCTGCGCCGCTACGACGCCGAGGTCGCGCGCAGGACCGGTCCGCCGCAGCCGCCCCCGCCGCCCGCGAGGCGGTTCCCGCTGCGCTGGGCGCTGATCGGGCTGGTCCTCGTCATCGGCGGCCTGGTGGCCGCCGGTCTGATCGCCGAGCTGTGAGGAGCCGTCGTGGCCAAGAAGAACGGCAGTGTCACGGTGCGGCTGATCCGCTGCCCGATCTGCCTGGACCAGTTCGTCTGGGACGAGCAGGACATGTACGAGATGGTGAACGGGCAGTACCAGCCGCTGGATCTGAGCAGGATCGGGGACCGGGTCAAACGGAACCACCTGCTGCGCACGGCGTACAAGAAGTGCCCCAATCCGTCGGGGGACACCGACGCGCACTACATGGCCTCCACGTACGGCACCGACCCCAACCCGCTGATCATCGGGCTGGTCGGCACGTACGCGACGGGCAAGACGCACCTGCTGGCGGCCATCGTCGGCGCCCTGGTCAGGGGCGGGCTGCAGCCGTTCGGGCTGAACGTGAGCGCGCTCGACATCGGGCTGCACAAACGGTTCCTGGAGGGCGTACGCCGGCTGCTGGAGAAGGGGCAGGTGCTGCCGCAGACTCCCCCGGCGGTCGTCGGCTTCGCGGACGCGTTCGTGATCGGCTCGGCCTCCGCCGCCGACGCGCGGACCCGTACGGTCGCCTTCTTCGACGTGGCCGGGGAGGACCTGCAGAAGACCGAGAAGGGCGCCCGCTTCCTGATGGCGGCGGACGCGCTGATCTTCGTGGTGGACCCGGTCAGGGCCACCCCCGCGCTGGTCCCCTTCGGCGACGCCGCCGGGCAGGCGGCCCAGCTGGGCGACGACGCCTTCGGCGTGGTCCTGGACCAGCTGCGCTCCGAGCGCAACCTGCTGTCCATCCCGACCACGGTCGCCATCGCCAAGGCCGACCTGCTGCGCTTCCAGCCGCCGGTGGACCGCTGGTGGCGCTCGCCGGTCACACCTGAGCGCTTCTCGGCCGAGACCATCGCGGCCGAGAGCCGGGACGCGTACGCGTTCCTCTACCAGCACGGCGCGGAAGCCTGGCTGGGCCCCTTCCACGCCTCCGCGCACAGCACGCTGCACTTCGTGTCGGCCACCGGCACCAACCCGCGCGGCGACCAGCTGCCCCGCGGAGCCAGCCCGCAGCGGGTGCTCCTGCCGCTGCTGTCCATCCTCGCCATGACCGGGCTGCTGCCCGGCTTCGAGCGCGGCGACCAGGGGGAATCCTGATGGACGTACTGGACCAGATCGTGTTCGCGACCAGCTCCCGGGATCTGGTCGGGTACGCCGGGGTCGGCCCGGTGGCCACCTCGCTGCCCCAGCGTGACCCGCTGGACTGGTGGACCGGGCAGCTCGATCCGTACGTGATGATGCAGGACGACGGTGAGCGGGACCGGCCGGACAGCAGTGTGGCCTACCTGGTGTTCGAGTCGCGGGGGGCGATCCTGCACCGGGCCAGGGGGCCGAACACGAACTCGCGCGAGGACGTCACGCACGTGCTGGTGGGTCCGGAGTCGCAGGTCAGCGCCCGGCTCGCGCTGAGCTTGCACGGGTGGTCGTGGATCGGGCCCGGGGCCGATCCACGGCCGCAGTTGTGGGCGGTGCCGGCCGAAGGGCTGCGGGATCAGGTCGCGGTGGGCCGTGAGCGCCTGAGCCGGGCGGCGCGGGACCTGCCCGCCGGGCTGCGTCCATTGATCAGGTCGGCGCTGGCGCGTCCGGCCACGCCGCTGATGGTGCTGTCGGATCGGCTGGGGGTGGCGGACTGCCTGCCGCTGCTGTGGGGCATGCTCGACATCCTGAAGTGGGAGCAGCCGCACTGGCGGTGGACGTTCTCGACTTACGAGAGTTTTCCGGGCGGATTGCGAAATATCCGGCTGCCGAATGTGATGTTCATGCCGCGGCTGCCGTATGGGCCGGTCGGGGACCGGACCGTGGTGGATCTGACCGCCGCCGAGCCGGACGAGCCGCCCGGTGCCGTGGACGTGGACGAACTGCTGGAGTGCTACCAGGCGGAAGGCGCGCAGCCGGCACGAAAACTCCTCGAAGCCTGGCAATCGCCCCGCCCTCCCAGGCCAATCCATTCACTCAATCCAGCCCACTCCACCGGTTCCGCCGATTCGAGCGGCTTGAGCGGATCTGCCGGTTCGGCCAGCTCGGGCGGCCCGGGCGGATCGGGCGGATCTGCCGGCTTGAGCGGTTCGGCCGGCTCGGCCGGTTCGGGCGGCTTGAGCGGTTCGGCCGTCTTGAGCGGTTCGGCCGGTTCAGGCGGTTCAGGCGGCTCGGGCGGTTCGGGCGGATCTGCCGGTTCAGGCGGCCCGGCCGGCTCGGGCGGATCTGCCGGTTTGCTCAGTTCGGGTGGTTCCCCCGGATTCGCCGGTTCGGCCAGTTCTGGCGATTCGGCCAACGCGCTCAGTCCCCACAGTCCGCTCGGGCCGCTCGGGCCGCTCGGGCCGCTCGGGCCGCTCGGGCCGCTCGGGCCGCTCGGGCCGTCTGACCCGGCGGATCCGACCGTGCGGCAGCTCTCGCCGCGGGTCGCCAAAGCGGGCCGGACGTCGCCGGAGGCGGGCCTCGCGGAGATCGCGGACCCGGACACGCCGCTGGACCGGGTGCGGGAGCTGATGCGAACGCTCAATCAGGAGATCGCCGGGGACGACTTCATGGGCGCGCTCGGTCGTCGGTGGTGCGCCGAGCAAGGCATCCCGATCGACTACCGGCCACCACCGGCCACCAGGCCCGGCCTGCGGCAACGCCTCCGCGAGGAGTACGGCCACGTACGCTACGCGCTGGTCATGTGCCTGGGCGCGGGCGCGCTGATCGTCCTCTCCGTCCTGCTGGGAGCGGCGCGATGAACGGCCGCTCCCGGCGCCGCCCCGCCAACCCCGCCACGGCCTCCACCTCCGCCGTCCCCGCTACCTCCGCCACCCGCGCCACGGCCCCCACCGGCTCTACCGGCTCCACCGGCTCCACCGGCTCTACCGGCTCCATGGCGGCCACGAGCTCCGCAGCCTCCACAGCCGAGATCGACCCGGACCGCACCATCCAGGTCCGGCGTCCCTCTCCGCCCTCGGCCGCCCCAGCCATGCGGGTCGGCCCGGCGCTGCTCTGGGCGGTGCTGTCCGGCGCGCTCCTGGCCTGGTACGTCGCCTCAGTGGAAGGCTTCCGCCCGGACGTGGAGACCCCCGGTCCCCTGCTGGCCGGAGCGGCGGGCGCGCTGCTCGTGCTGCCCGCGCTGCTGGCCGTCGCCCGCCGGGACCGCGAGCCGGGACGTGCGCCGCTGCTCGGCGTCGCCGGGCCGCTGACCGTGCTGGCCGCGCTCGGCTACCTCACCACGATGGCGCGCACACCCGTCCCGGTGGCCCTGGCCGTCCTGGTGTACGCGGGCGCGATCCTGCTGCTCCTGGGAGCCGCCGACGCCGCCGGCCACCTCACCTGGCGACCGGGTTTCGCCGCCGCGCTGGCCTTCGCCGTCCTGGTGGCCGCGATCGCCTCCTGGATCCCCGACGGCAGGAGCACCGGAGCCGAACTGTTCCTGGTGGCCGGCCTGCTGGGCCTGCTGGCCGGCTGGCTCGGCGCGGGAGCCGCCCGCGAACCGGTCTTCGGAGCGGCCGTGATCGTGGTGGCGGTCTGGTGCGTGGCCGGTTTCACCCGGGACCTGGGCCTGGCGGTGAGCGCCCTGGCGGGCGCGGTACCGATGTACGCCGCCGCCAGACGCGGCCGGGCCGTCTGGCTCGCCCTGAGCACGTTCGGGGTCCTCGTCACGGCCCTGGCCGGACTGTGGGGCCTCACCGCCGTACCTTTCCTCGGCCTGGACCGGCTGGCCACCACGGCGGAAACGGCCACCCGCCTCGGCGGCGACTTCGGCTCGGGGCCTGGATCCGGCGTCGCCCCGGTGGGTGACTTCGGTCCCGGCGGGGTCCTCGCCCAGCTCGAACTCGACTTCGGCCTGGCCGGAGTGGCGCTCGTGCTGGCGCTGTCCACGCTGGTCGCCGCCACGGTGATCGGCCGGACCATCTCCATGAACACCTCCCTGGCCGGACTCTGGTCGGCCGGCATCGCCTGGTCGTTCACCGCCTCCTGCCTGTACGGCCTGGCGGCGCTCTGGCTGCCCTCCCTCCCCCGCTCGGTCACCCCGTTCCTGCCGACCGCCCAACCGGTGGCCCTGCTCACCGTCTTCGCCGCCCTCGGCCTGGCCATGGGCGCGGCCCGAGCGGACCGCCCCCGGCGTGGCCTGCCCCTCATCCCGGTCCTGATCCTCGTCCCCGCGATCGCGGCCGGCACCATCGCCGTCGGAACGGCTCCCCCGTCCCCGATCCCACCGCGCGCCCTGCTCGCGGCCGACGGAACGGAACTCGACCGCGCCGGAAACGAGCCCCTGGCCACCACCCTCGACCAGGCCAGGCCGTCAGCGGCCGACTGCCGGATTCCGGCCGTCACCTGGTGGTGCCGGCCCGTCCCGCACCGGCTCACCATCGACCCGGCCACGCAGACCGCCGCCGAACAAGCGCTCGGCGGCGCCGACGGCCTCGTGGTGACGGTCAACTGGCGGACGGGCGACATCACGGCACTGGCCGGAAACGCCGACCCGTTCCTGCCACAGCCGGTCAGCCACCTGAGAAAGCTGATCGACCGCCTGGTGGAGAGCACCCCGAACACGTGCTACGGCGGATACGGGCAGTACCACCCCTACACGTGCCCGCTCAGCGAGACCGACGAGAAATGGTGGCATCAGGAGTACCGGGCCAAGCTCGGACTGACCGGCGACGAATCCCACCTGAACCAGATCGGGCTTCTCGAAACGAGCGTCACTTCCGTTAAGAACTGCGAAGACGACTCGAGTAAGTGCTCCACCGTGTCACCGGTGATCCTGGCCCAGGCGCTCGCGGCCATCGCCGCACCCCTCCACGGAGCCGAGGCACCGCCCTGCGTCAGCCTGATCGCAGGCGCGGGCGACTGCCGCGACACTACGGGACAGCTCACCCAAGCCAACGCGGAAACGGCCCTGGACGGACTCAAAGCCGTCAAGAACTGCCCCTGCGTGCTGCACGTGCCCAAGAAGCCGGACGAACGCGACGTCGTGGTCGTCTTCGCGCTGGCACCCGACCAGGTGCTCAAAGCCCTCCGAGGGGAGGACTGAGCGGCCCGGCCTGATTCAGCCGGCGCTTGAACTCGGCGGCGGCGGCCTTCGGGTCGCTCGCCTCCGTGATCGCACGCACGACGACCACGCGCCGGGCGCCGTACGACAGGACCTCGTCGAGGTTGGCGAGGTCGATGCCACCGATGCCGAACCACGGGCGGCTCAAGGTCGCCGCGTGGCGGAGCAGGCCGGGGCCCGGGGCGGGGCGGCCCGGTTTGGTCGGGGTCGGCCAGATCGGACCGCAGCAGAAGTAGTCCACACCGGGTTCCACGTCCGCCGCCGAAGCCTCCGCGTCGGCGTGCGTGGACCTGCCGATCAGCACGCCGGAGCCGAGGATCGCCCGCGCGGCCGCGACGGGCAGGTCGTCCTGACCCAGGTGCAGCACGTCGGGGGCGAACCCCGCCAGCCCGGCCGCGTACGCCAGGTCGGCCCGGTCGTTGACCGCCAGCAGCGCCCCGTGCCGGTCGCAGGCCGCACGGAACCGTTCGAGCAGCGCGAGCTCCTCCCGCGCCTCCAGCCCCTTCTCCCGGAGCTGGAGGATGTCGACCCCGCCCGCGAGCGCGGCGTCCAGGAACTCGTCGAGGTCGCCGCGGTCCCGCCGGGAGTCGGTGCACAGGTAGAGCAGGGCGCGCGAAAGACGCTGCCGGGCATTCTCTTCAGTCACCCGGCCAACGATGCCATGCGCTCAGAAGCCGAGTGCCTGGGCCCGCCTCTTGACCTCCGTGTGGCGGCCCGCCACGATCGCGTCGATGGGCGCGCCGGGAAGCGAGTCGTCGCTGGTGAACAGCCAGCGGATCGACTCCACCTCGCCGTAGCCGGCGTCGGCCAGCACCGTCAGGGTGCCGGGCAGCCCCTTGATGACATCGTCACCGGCGAGGAACACCGCCGGGATCTGGGGCTCGCCGCCGCCCCGGCGGACTCCGACGAGCTTCTTGTCCTTGATGAGCTGCTTGGCCCGGCCGATGCTCAGGTGCAGCTTCTCCGCGACCGCGGACAGCGGGAGCCACTCCCCCACCAGCTGGTCGGTCTCTCGGTCGATCTGCGCAACAGTAAGCGTCACGAAACCAGCATTACCACATGCCACCGGCCATGAAACACCTCGATTACGCAACAGTGCAGTCACGCAGGGTCACGCCGGGGTCGGCGAGCCGTGCCACGTCGACTCTCTGGCGGCTTTCGACGAGCCTGCGGCCCTGAAGTAAATCACGGGGCCGGTCGACGGTGAGGATGGCGCTGAGGCGATGCCCGTCGGTCAGCCAGCAGACCGACCAGCCGGCGTCCCGCTCCGGGTCGCCGCGCAGCACCATGCGGGCCCCGGCGTGGTGCCCGGCGTACTGGACCATGTGGTTGAACTGCTCGGACCAGAAGTACGGCACCGGGTCGAAGACGGCCTGCTCGCCCATGAGGGTGGCGGCGGCGACGTCGGGGCCGTTGAGCGCGTTGTCCCAGTGCTCGATCCGCATCCGGCGGCCGAACCGGCGCGACCACCAGTTGGCGCAGTCGCCGACGGCGACCACGTTGGGGGCGAAGGTGCGCAGGTGCTCGTCCACCAGGACGCCGTTGTCCAGCTCCACGTCGGAGCCCTCCAGCCAGGCCACCGCGGGCCGTACGCCGACGCCGGTGACGACCACGTCGGCCGGGATGCGCTCGCCCGTGAGCAGGGTCAGGCCGTCCGGATCGACGGTGCCGACCTTGGTGCCGAGCCGGAGCTCCACGCCGGCCTCCGCGTACCAGGGGATCGTGTAGGCACCGACCGGGAGCGCGCCGGCCAGCGGCGCGTCGGCGGCCTCGACGACGGTCACCTGGCAGCCCGCGCGGGCGGCGGCGGTGGCCACCTCGGCGCCGATCCAGCCCGCGCCGATGACCACCACCCGGGTCTCCGGGAGGAGCTTGGCGCGCAGGGCGAGGGCGTCGTCGATGGTGCGCAGCACGTGCTGGTGGCCCTCGCCGCGCAGCCGGATCGGCGTGGCGCCGGTCGCGACCACGAGACCGTCGAACTGGAGCTCTCCGTCGGTCGTCTCCAGCACGCCCTCGCGCAGGCCCTTGGCGGCCGTGCCGAGCCGCAGGGTGACGTCCAGCGCGTCCAGGTCGGAGTCGACCACCGAGGAGTCGGCGGCCCCGAGCAGCACCGCCTTGGAGAGCGGGGGACGGTCGTAGGGCCGATGGGGCTCCTCCCCGACGAGCGTGATGCGGCCGGCGAACCCGTGGGCCCGCAACGCCTCGATGCTCCTGATGCCGGCCAGACCGGCTCCCACCACCACGACGTGATCCACGCCCTGACCTTAGATTGCGGAGCGGGGCACTCGCCAATGGAGATTGGGTAACAAATTGGGTAAGTAGCGCGCACAGTATGTGAATTGCGTGTTGTGCGTTGCGGCGCCGAACACGACTAGGCTGGTGGCGTAAGACGCGCGGGAGTCCGGCTGACCGGGCTGAGAGGAGAACTCTCCAGGTTCTCGACCGCTATGACACCTGATCCGGGTAATGCCGGCGAAGGGAGCGCGGTGCCTGAATCCGCAATTTCGGAAAGCCCGACTCCGAATTCCGTTTTCGACGTGGCCGTCGTGGGCGCCGGCGTGGTGGGCCTGTCCATCGCGTGGCGGGCCGCGCTGAGAGGGCTGCGGGTCGCGGTCGTCGACCCGGATCCCGGGCGTGGCGCGACGTACGCCTCCGCGGGCATGCTGGCCCCCGTCAGCGAGACCACCTTCACCGAGGAGCCGCTGCTCCGGCTGGGGCTGGCCTCGCTGGCCCGGTGGCCGTCCTTCCGTACCGAGCTGGAGGAGGCCAGCGGGCGCACGCTGGACTACCGCACCGACGGCACGCTGGAGCTCGCCTTCGACGCCGACGACCTGGCCCAGCTGGAGGACCTGGCGGGGTTCGAGGAGACGCTGGGCCTGCGGGTGGAGCGGCTGACCGGCCGCGAGTGCCGCCAGCGCGAGCCCATGCTGTCGCCCTCGGTCCGCGGCGGCCTGCTGGCCCGCGACGACGCCTGGGTGGACCCGCGGCTGCTCGCCCCCGCCCTGTGCGCGGCCCTCGCGCGGGCGCGCGCCACGTTCGTGTCCGAACCGGCGGTGAAGGTCCAGTCCGGTCTGGTACGGCTCGCGGCGGGCGCCGTACCGGCCGAGCAGATCGTGGTCGCCTCGGGGGCCCGGTCGGCGGCGCTGCTGCCCGGGCTGCCGGTCCGGCCGGTCAAGGGCCAGATCCTGCGCCTGCACGGCCCGCGCGGCTTCCTGTCGGCGTGCGTACGCGGCTGGGTGCACGGCGTGCCCGTCTACCTGGTGCCGCGTGAGAACGGCGAGATCACCCTCGGCGCGACCATGGAGGAGCAGGGCTTCGACCCGCGGGTCACGGCCGGCGGGGTCTACCAGCTGCTCAGGGACGCCCGCGAGCTGGTGCCCGGCATCGCCGAACTGGAGCTCGCCGAGACCAGGGCCGGCTTCCGCCCCGGCACGCCCGACAACCTGCCCCTGATCGGCCCCACCGGCCTGCCGGGCGTGTACGTGGCGACCGGGCACCACCGGGCGGGCGTGCTGCTGTCGCCCGTGACGGCCGACGCGATCGCCGCGATGCTGACCGGCTCGGCGGCCCCGCCGCTCCTGGCCGCGTGCGATCCGTCCCGATTCGATTGAGGGAACAGATGCGAGTGATGATCAACGGCAACGGTCACGAACTGCCGGAGGGGACCTCGGTGGCGCAGGCCGTACGGGCGCTGACGGAGGCCACGAGAGGCGTGGCGGTGGCCGTCAACGACGAGGTGGTGCGACGGGGGGCCTGGGATTCGACGGCCCTGGCCGAGGGCGACCGCGTCGAGGTGTTAACAGCGGTTCAGGGAGGGTAACGCGGTGGATGACGTTTTTGTGCTGGGCGGGGAGAAGTTCGCGTCCCGGCTGATCATGGGAACCGGCGGGGCGCCCTCGCTGGAGGTGCTGGACCAGGCGCTGGCCGCGTCCGGGACCGAGCTGACCACGGTCGCCATGCGGCGGCTCGACCCGGCCTCCCAGGGCTCCGTGCTGGACGTGCTGCGCGCCAGGGACATCCGGGTGCTGCCCAACACGGCGGGCTGCTACACGGCCGGGGAGGCGGTGCTGACGGCCCGGCTGGCCCGCGAGGCGCTCGGCACGGACTGGGTCAAGCTGGAGGTCATCGCCGACGAGCGCACCCTGCTCCCGGACCCCATCGAGACCTTCGACGCGGCCGAACGGCTGGTCGCGGACGGTTTCACGGTGCTGCCCTACATCGGCGACGACCCGATCCTGGCCCGGCGGCTGGAACAGGCCGGCTGCGCGGCCGTGATGCCGCTGGGCGCGCCGATCGGCTCTGGCCTGGGCGTGCGCAACCCGCACAACATCGAACTGATCGTGGAGTCCGCCCAGGTGCCGGTCATCCTGGACGCCGGGATCGGCACCGCCAGCGACGCCGCGCTGGCCATGGAGCTCGGCTGTGACGCCGTACTGCTGGCCACGGCGGTCACCCGGGCGCGGCGGCCCGAGCTGATGGCCGCCGCCATGCGCGACGCGGTCGGCGCGGGCCGCCGGGCGCGCCTCGCGGGCCGCATCCCCCGCCGCCGCTACGCTGAGGCGTCGTCACCCGCGCGTGACAGGAGCGATCCAATGGGCGGGTGAAGACTCAGTAAAGCTTTTTAAGCATCTCGGTTTGGGATTCCCACGCTCTGTGGGTGGCAAATCACCCGTAAACTCTGCCCGTGGACACGACGCTAACCGACCCGCTCCTCGGGCAGACGCTCGACGGGCGTTACCGCGTCGAGTCCCGGATCGCCCGGGGCGGGATGGCCTCCGTTTACCTGGCTCTGGACGTCCGGCTCGACCGCATGGTGGCCGTAAAGGTGATGCACCGATCCCTGGCCGAGGACCCGCAGTTCGTGCGGCGCTTCATCGGCGAGGCGAAGTCGGTGGCGTCCCTGTCGCACCCGAACGTGGTGCAGGTCTTCGACCAGGGCACCGACGGGGACCACGTCTACCTGTCGATGGAGTACTTCCCGGGCAAGACGCTGCGCGACGTGCTCAGGGACCGCGGGCGGGTGCCCGCCAGGGAAGCCCTGGAGATCATGATCCCGGTGCTGGCCGCGCTCGGCGCGGCCCACCAGGCCGGGCTGATCCACCGCGACGTCAAGCCCGAGAACGTGCTGCTGACCGACGACGGCCGGGTCAAGGTCGTCGACTTCGGGCTGGCCCGCGCGATCGAGGCGAGCAACCAGACCAAGTCCGGCATCATGATCGGCACCATCGCGTACATGTCGCCCGAGCAGGTCACCGCGGGTGTCGCGGACGTGCGGGCCGACGTGTACGCGGCCGGCATCGTGCTGTACGAGCTGCTGACCGGGCGCCAGCCGTACGAGGGCGAGTCGCCCATGTCGGTGGCGTACCGGCATGTGCACGACAGTGTGCCGGCGCCGTCACTGCTCGCGCCCGAGACGCCCGCCGCGCTGGACGCCCTGGTCCTTTCCGCCACCTCCAAGGACCCCGACCAGCGCCCCGCCGACGCGGCCGCCATGCTGGTCGCGGCCGTGGAGGCGCACCGCGGCCTGGCCCGCGCCACCGGCCCGCACACCTCCCCCGTCCTGCCGGGGCCGGCCCAGCACACCACCGTGCAGCCCGCCTTCGACCCGTCCTCGTTCGACGCCGGGCCGCGCGCCAAGCGGAACCTCAGGCCGGTCTGGTTCATCGCCGCGCTCGCGCTGGTGATGGTGGCCGGGATCGCGTTCAGCGGGTGGTACTTCTCGCAGGAGCGGTACCTGAAGGTGCCGGACCTGGTGAAGCAGAACGTGAAACTGGCCGAGGAGCAGGCCCGCAAGCTCGGCTTCCAGGTCAAGATCGGCGAGGCCAGGTTCGACGGCAAGGTCGGCAAGGACATCGTGCTGGAGACCCAGCCGGCCCGGGGCCAGGAGGTCGAGAAGGGCTCGGTCCTGACCATCATCGCCTCGGCCGGGCCGGAGATGGCCGTCGTGCCGAAGGTCGAGAACCTCAGCGAGGCCGACGCCCGCCTCAAGGTCACCGAGGCCGGGCTGACCGTGTCCCGGGTCCGCAAGACCGCCAGCGACAAGATCGACCGCGGCCTCGCGGTGCGCACCGACCCGGTCGTCGGCAAGCGCGTACGCAAGGGCTCCTCGGTCGTGCTGGTCATCAGCGTGGGGCTGCTCACGCCCGACGTGACCGGGATGATGCGCGACCAGGCCCAGCAGTTCCTGGCCGAAAAGGGCTACCCGACCGACTGCGTCAACGAGGTCACCGATGACACCGCCCCCGGCACGGTCATCGCCCAGGAGCCCCCGGGCGGCGCCGAGATGGAACCCACCACCAAGATCTGCATGACCGTCTCGAAGGGCCCGGACCAGCCGTTCTGGCCCTGGGAGCGCGACCCGTCCATCGCCCAGCCCGACTTCGTGACCGTCCCCGACGTCCGCTTCAAGGACATCAACGACGCCCGCAAGGAGCTCCAGGCAGCGGGCTTCCAGGTCCGCGTCCGCGAGGTCGTCGGCGGCCGCCGGGTCATCTCCCAGAACCCCGTGGGCCAGGTCCCCCAGGGTACGCGTATCACCCTCTGGCACTGATCTACTCAGAGATCACGGCGCCCGCCTCGGCGGGCGCCGTTCTCGAGCCGATGGGACCGGCGCCATCCGGTCAGGGCCAGCGGTATCTGATCCCGATCTCCGGGTACCCATGGCAGTAGTGGTTGGGCATGCGCTTGATGGACGAGATCTTGTCGTTGAACCCCAGCGCCGGGTTGCCCAGCCAGTCCTCCTCATGGTCCGGCCTGATGCAGAAGGCGCGATCGCCGAAGCGGGTGTCGTCGAAGAGGACGAAGGCGTAGTCGGAGGAGTTCCGGACGGAGCTGGCCTCGTCCGACTCGCCACTCCACAGCGTGGCTCTGGTGTCGTAGTAGCGCATGGGGTAGTCGCCGCGGAAATTGGTGTGGAAGTACAGCGTGAGGGAGCCGTACGGGTCTGCCTGGGCGGGTGACACGGCGACAGAGGTGAGCGTGACCGCTGCCGTGGTCACGGCCAGCAATGCTCGAAGTGATCTTCTCATGATCTTCCATGGGTGCGGGGACAGTGACGAGATCAACGATCTCGTGGGGGTGTCCTGGCGTCACGAGGCCCTGATCACCTCCCGTTCGGGACATTTCGTCCCGGATCTCCGAACAAATCGCGGCCACACCCAAGCCGCCGGGGCCGTCCTGGATCAGGATGGCCCCGGGCCGGTCGTCGCGAGCCTGCGCATCGGCCGGCCGGTCACCGCGGCGATGCGCTCGTAGTCCGAGGCGACGTGGAGCACCGTCGCGCCATATCGATCGTGGTGGGTCCGGTGCCGGCGTCAGCTCCCGCGTCTCGCGGGGAGGCGCGGCGCGTGGAAATTTCGTTGGCGGATTGTCGGACCCCGGTGATAGAAAGCGGGTTCGACGTAAGCCCTACTCGGGCGGGGGGCCTTGCCGTGAGCAGCAGTAACTCGGAGTTCACCGTGTCCGGTCCGCGCTATGACCGGCGCGGGCCGGTGCGCTGGCTCTGGTCGCATCTGCGCCGTCATCCGCTGTACGTGGCCGGGTTCCTGGGCGGGTCGCTGGTCATGACGGTGCTCAACGCGGCGGTGCCGCAGCTCACCGGGATGGCGTTCGACGCCGTGCTGGGCGGGAAGGACGGCGCGGCGGCGGCGCTGGGGCTGATCACGCTGGCGCTGCTGGCGATCGTGACGGTCCGCGGCGGGTTCGACCTCGTCGCCAGGATGTCGAGCGAGGTCCTGGCCAAACGGCTGGAGCGGGACGCCCGCGACGAGCTCTACGTGAGCCTGCTCGGCAAGAGCCAGACCTTCCACAACCGGCAGCGGGTCGGCGATCTCATGGCCCGCGCCGCCAACGACATCCGGCAGCTGTCCATCATGGTCACGCCGGGCGCCGACCTGATCGTCGACTCCGGCCTCACCGGCCTGGTGCCCATCTTCTTCATCGCCGCCATCGACCCGCGGCTCCTGCTCGTGCCCGGCGTCTTCGTGGTGGTGTTCGCCGTCGCGCTCTGGCACTACATGCGGCAGCTCAACCCGGTGGCGACCCGGATGCGCGAGCAGTTCGGCGACCTGAACGCGGGGCTCAGCCAGGCAGTGCGCGGCATCGAGGTCATCAAGGTCACCGCGCAGGAGGGTCAGGAGCGGCTGCGCTTCCGGTCCCAGGCCCGGCTCTACCGCGACTCGTTCGTCCGCAACGGCCTCGTCCAGGCCCGCTACCTGCCGACCCTCCTGTTCGCCTTCGCCATGGCCGCGGCCCTCTGGCACGCCATCTACCTGTACGGCGCGGGCGGCATCACGGTCGGCGAACTGGTCGCCTTCATGGGCCTGATGGGCATGCTGGGCTTCCCCACCCAGATCTCGATCTTCACCTTCTCGCTGCTCCAGATCGGCATCGTGTCCGCCGGCCGCATCCTGAGCATCGTCAACACCGAGACCGAACTGGAGCAGCGGCCGGACGGCCACGCCGCCCCGATCAGCGGGGAGATCGTCTTCGAGGACGTGACGTTCGGCCACGACGAGGGCGACCCAGTCCTGCGCAAACTCTCCTTCACCGTGCGCTCCGGCGAGACGGTGGCGATCGTCGGCGAAACCGGTTCGGGCAAGAGCACGCTGACCAAGCTGGTCCCCCGGATCTACGACGTCACCTCGGGCCGCATCCTCGTGGACGGCGTCGACGTACGCGACTGGGACCTCGACTCGCTGCGCTCCCAGATCTCCACCATCGAGCAGGACATCGTGCTCTTCTCCCGCTCCGTGGCCGAGAACATCGCCTTCAGCCAGGGCCAGCGGGCCGACCACGAGGCCGTGGCCAGGGCGGCGGAGGACGCCCAGGCCGCCGAGTTCATCGCCGAACTCGAGGACGGCTACGACACGGTCATCGGCGAGCGCGGCGTCACCCTCTCCGGCGGCCAGCGGCAGCGCCTGGCCATCGCGCGGGCGCTGCTGACCGATCCGGCCATCCTCGTGCTCGACGACTCGACCAGCGCCATCGACTCCGCGACCGAGGACCTGATCCAGCAGGCGATCGGCCGGGTGCTGGAGGGGCGTACCACGCTGATGATCACTCATCGACTGTCGCAGATCCGCTGGGCGGACAAGGTCCTGCTGCTCAGGCGGGGCGAACTGGTGGATTACGGCACCCACGACGAACTGCTCGCGCGCAGCCGCCTCTACCGGCGCATCTTCGCGCACTACGACGAGGTCACGGGCGTCGATGGCACGAGCCCAGGCGAGGTCACAGGTCCGAGGGTTGCCGGGGTCGAGGTCTTGGCGGCTGAGCAGGGGGAGGCACGCTGATGGGCTTTCTTATGGACGGCCTCGACGCCGAGGACTACGACCGGACGTACAGCGACCGGGCCCTGCTCCGGCGGATCGTGTCCTACTTCCGGCCCAAACTGGGCGCGATGTCGCTGGTGGCCGTCATGATCGTGCTGTCCTCGACGAGCCAGGCGGCCATGCCGCTGGTGGCCAGCTGGGGCGTGGACGCGATCGAGGGCGGCACGATCGCGACCGTGGGCTGGCAGCTCACCGCGGCGCTTCTGGCGGCCGGGGCGCTCGGATGGGTGTTCAACTACGTGCGGCAGGCGTACAGCGCGAGGGTCACCGGCGATGTGGTGCTCCAGCTGCGTGAAGACGCCTTCGACGCCGTGCTGGAACGCGACCTCTCCTTCTACGACGAGACGCCGTCGGGCCGGATCGTCAGCCGGGTCACCTCCGACACCGACGACTTCGCCACCGTCTCCACCCTGACGATGGACCTGATCAGCCAGGTGCTCATGGTGGGTTTCGTCACGGTCCTGCTGTTCCTGCGCAGCATCCAGCTCGCCCTGCTGACCCTGCTGGTGGTACCGGTCGTGATCGGCCTCGCGCTGCTCTTCCGCCGCCTCGCCAGAACCAGCACCCGCCGGGCGCAGCGTTCGCTGAGCCGCGTCAACGCCAACCTGCAGGAGACCATGGGCGGCATCGCGATCGCCAAGAACTTCCGCCAGGAGCAGCAGGTCTACGACGAGTTCCGGCCCATCAACCGGCAGAGCTACCAGGTGACGCTCCGGCAGGGCTTCGTCTTCTCCGCCATCTTCCCCGTGCTCTTCATGGTGGCCGGCCTGGGCACGGTCGCGCTCGTCCAGCTGGGCGGCACGGCGGTCCTGTCGGACGGCCTGTCCGCCGGCGACTGGTACCTCTTCCTCCAGGTGGTCGCCCTCTTCTGGTTCCCGCTGACGTCCATCGCCGCCTTCTGGTCCCAGTTCCAGCAGGGCCTGTCCGCCTCGGAACGCGTCTTCGCCCTGATCGACGCCCCGCCGCGCGTGGTGCAGACGGCCGCGGAACCCCCCGGCAAACTGGCGGGCCGCATCGAATTCCAGGACGTCACCTTCGGCTACAACCCCGCCAACCCGGTGCTCCAAGGCTTCAACCTCACCATCGAAGCCGGCGAGACGGTGGCGCTCGTCGGCCACACCGGCGCGGGCAAGTCCACCCTCAGCAAGCTGATCACCCGCTTCTACGAGTTCCAGGAAGGGCGGCTGCTCATCGACGACCGCGACATCCGCACCCTGGAACTCGCCGGGTACCGCAAGCAGATCGGCGCCGTCCCCCAGGTCCCGTTCCTGTTCAGCGGCACCGTCGCCGACAACATCCGCTACCCGAGACCGGAAGCCGGTGACGACGAGGTGCTCGCCGCGGCGGCGGCGGTCGGCGGGGGCGACTGGCTCGACGCCCTCCCGCACGGCCTGGACACCGACGTCGGCGAACACGGCCGCGCCCTCTCCATGGGCCAGCGCCAGCTCGTCGCCCTCGCCCGCCTCCTCATCCAGGACCCCGCCATCGTGGTCCTCGACGAAGCCACGGCCAGCGTCGACCCCCTGACCGAGGCCCAGATCCAGGAAGGCCTCGACCTGGTCCTGGCGGGCCGTACCTCGATCGTCATCGCCCACCGGCTGTCGACCATCGAACACGTCGACCGCATCATCGTCCTGGACCACGGCCAGATCGTCGAAGAGGGCGACCACACCACGCTCCTGGCCCGTGGCGGCCGCTACTGCCAGGTCTACAACACCTACTTCCGCCACCAATCCCCCAACTACCGCGCCGGCACCGGCTTCGTCCCCACCACCACCGACCCGATACCAACCCGGTAGCCACGTCCCACCGCCTGCCACTCGTCAAGGAGTGCTGCCGGAGCCCAGGACGGTCTGGCCCGCCACGACGTCGCGTGTCCCGTCACAACGGTCCGGGGGCAGACCGCCGAGGACCGGATCGCCGCCACCCTCCTGGAATCCCATCCCGCGTCGGTACGTGCTGGGGTCCTGCGGGTGCAGCATGGCGCCCGGCGGGGCTGTTAGTCCCGGGCCGTGGCGGGGCCACGAGTGCTGCACGGTGCCAGCGGGACTGCTGGTCCTGGGCGTGGCCATGCAGCGGGTGCCGCATGGCGCTGACACGGGGGGTGCTGGTCGCAGGCCGTGGCGGGGCCACGAGTGCTGCACGGTGCCAGCGGGACTGGTGGACCAGGCACGGCGATGCAGCCGATGCCGCATGGCGCTGACGCGAAAGGCGCTGGTCCCGGGCCGTGTGGCGTTGAAGATGCCACACGGCGCTGACGCGGGGGCTGCTGGTCCCGGCGACCCTGACGGCGGAGATGGAAGCAGGGCTGCGGCTCATGGCCGCCATGGCGGCGGCGATGGAGTGGGCGTCCCGCCGGGTCCGGCTGCCCTTCGGCGGATTGGGCATTCAGCCGGTGGGGGTGCCGAACCACTGGGGAATCCGGGTGAGCAGGTCCGTCTGGTCTTCGCCGGTCCACGCTACGTGGCCGTCCGGTCGCAGCAGTGCCGCGGGTACGTCCAGTTCCTCGCTGGTGTCGATGACGTGGTCGATCCGATCCGCCCAGCCGGCGACCGAAAGCCGGCCGGTCTGGTCGAGGAGCAGGCCGCGGCCGTTGTGCATCAGTTCGTAGAGGCGGCCGCGCTTCAGCTGGATGTCCCGCAGGCGTCGGCCGAGCAGTTGGTGGCCCTCGCCGAAGTCGTACCGTACTCCGATCGCGGTGATCTTCTCGATGAGGAAGCGGTTCACCTCCTCGAAGTCCATCAATTGCGAAAGCAGCCGGCGTACTGACTGGGAACCTGGTTCGAGGGACAGCAGTTCCATCTGCGCGCGGGTGTTGTTCAGCACGTCGGCGCCGACCGGGTGGCGTTCGGTGTGGTAGGTGTCCAGCAGCCCTTCCGGCGCCCACCCGACGATCTCGGCGGCCAGTTTCCAGCCGAGGTTGAAGGCGTCCTGGATACCGAGGTTGAGCCCCTGCCCGCCGGTCGGCGGATGGATGTGCGCGGCGTCACCGGCCAGTAGCACCCGGCCGGTCCGGTAGCGCTCGGCCTGCCGGGTGGCGTCGCCGAAGCGGGAGAGCCAGCGCGGTGAGTGCACGCCGAAGTCGGTGCCCGCGCAGGCCTGCAGTTGTTGCTTGAACTCCTCCAAGGTCGGCGCGATCGCACGGTCCTCGGCCACCCCCGCGGCGGGCGCGCCGATTCGGTACACCCCGCCCCCGAGGGGAATGGCTCCGAACCGCAGTTGTGTCTTACGAACTTCCGCGACGACGGCGGCGATCGTCCCCGGATCCTCGGTCGCCTCCATCTCGCCCAGCAGCGTCTCGACTTTGGTCGGCTCACCGGGGAAGCCGACCCCGAGCAGCTTGCGTACCGTACTGCGCCCGCCGTCACAGCCGACGAGGTAGCGCGAGCGCATCTGTGTGCCGTCGGCCAGGTCGACGGTCACCCCGTCCTGGTTCTGGCTCAGCCCGACCAGTTCGCGGCCACGCCGGATATCGGTACCGAGCTCGACTGCGCGCTCGGCCAGCAGACGCTCGGTGACGGGCTGCGGGATACCGAGGACGTAGGGATGCGCGGTGTCCATCCGTTCGGGCGCGGGCTTGTCGATGCCGGCGAAGAAGCCGCCGAGCGGGTGCTGCTTGCCGTGCGCGAGAAACCGCTCCAGCAGACCGCGCTGGTCCATCACCTCGATACTGCGCACGTGCAGCCCGAGCGAACGAACATACTTGGGCGGCTCCGCGTCCTTCTCCAGCACGAGCGCATCCACGCCACGCAGCCGCAACTCCCCGGCCAGCATCAAGCCAGCCGGCCCGCCACCAGCGATGATCACGTCAATCACGAAGACCCCCATCCAACGAAGTCGCTTCAGCCAGCCGCCCGCACAGTCCGGCAGCGCGCACCCGCACCTCCGCGCCAAGTTCCCGCGCCCACACCGCGAGACCCACCATCGGTTTCGACGCTCAGCGATGCTCACCGTCGAAACCCAGCACACGCACGGACAAATCGCTGATTTCCGCAGGCTCTGGCTCCGGTCGGAGATTCTGCAACAAGCCCCCGGTCTTGCGGCAAGCCCCCCACCGCGCTATACGTTGAAAGTGGCAGGGAGCACAGACCTCCCTGCTTCTTTCGTTCGGCGTGGACGACCGCCCTCCTCACAACGCGCCGACACGCCACCTACGGCGGCTCCCCGCCCACCACGCCGGCCTCCGGCGGCTACCCGCCACCCCACGTCGGGTTCCGGCAGCACGCCGCCACCACACCGCGTACCGGTGGAACGCCGATCCCGGAGATCCAGGAAGATGCCTCCAGGGCCACCAACGGAAATGAATGCGCCGACTGATCTTGTGGCTGGCGCGACGAGCGGCACCACCTGGGTCAGCCGCGCCGAAAGGAACGAGACCTGGCATCTGGCCCCATCCTGATAGTCGCTCGCTGGGGGCCTGACTGACTGATCCAGTCACTCCTTGGCACCGACCCGGCGCGAACTGGCCACCTGCGTCAACGGCACCGAATAGCGCGAGAAGCGGCTGCCTCGGGTCATTCTGGCGGGCGCCTTCGTAGCCCCCTGACGGACAGAACCAGTCACTCTTGGCGCCGGTACGGCGCGAACTGGGTACCTGCGTTAACGGCGCCGGACGACGGCGAGAAGCGGTTGTCTCGGGTCGTTCTGTTGGGCGCTCTTAACCCTCCGAGGACGGGGTGCCGGTGGCGCCGGTCCAGCGCAGATCCGGCAGGTTGACGACGATCGCCTCCTGCGTGGTACGCGCGATGACGACCACGGCCTCCTCGTCGGGGTCGGGGTTCTCCTCGCGGTGCGGTACCCAGGGCGGAACGTAGATGTAGTCGCCGGGACCAGCCTGCAGCACGATCTCGCGTGGTTCCCCGTCCCCGCTCTCATCGAGGAAGACGAACCGCGGATGACCGCTGACCACGTAAATCCCGGTCTCGGAGCGACCATGATGGTGATCGGCGGAGGCGGTGGCGGGCGCGACATGAGTCTGCCCCATCCACAGGTTCTCCGACCCGACCGTACGCCCGGAGACCGCCTCCAGCCGCCGCATGCCGTGCGTCTGCGCCGTCTGCCCCGACAGCGACCCACTCCGCACCTGATGCAGGATGCGATGAAACCCGTCTTCCGAGATCTTCACCTGCGGCCCCCTTCGACGACGATCGAGAATCGAGCAGGCTGCGACCGATAACGCCGGATCTTCCTTACCCTATCGTCGGCTTCTGACGTCCCCCACACCACACCCACGCGCCCGAGGAACACCCCACATGCACATCTATCTGGAAACACAGCGCCTCACGCTGCGCCGTTTCACCCCCGACGACGAGGACGCCCTCGTCGAACTGGACAGCGACCCAGCCGTGATGCGCTTCCTCACCGGCGGCCTCCCCACTCCCCGCGAGGAGATCCGCGACGACATCCTCCCGGCCTGGCTCGACTACTACACCGACGGCGACCGATTCGGCTTCTGGGCCGCACTCGAGAAACCCACCGGCCGCTTCATCGGCTGGTTCCACTTCCGCCCAGACGAGAACCACGACCCCGAGAACATCGAACTCGGCTACCGCCTGCGAGCCTCCTCCTGGGGCAAGGGCTACGCCACCGAAGGCTCCCACGCCTTGATCCACAAAGGTTTCACCGAACTAGAAGTAGACCGCGTCTACGCCGAGACCATGGCGGTCAACCTCGCCTCCCGCCGCGTAATGGAGAAATGCGGCCTCACTCTCGTACGCACCTTCCACCAAGACTGGCCGTACCAGATCGAAGGCTCCGAACACGGCGACGTCGAATACGCCCTAACCAAAGCCACCTGGACCACCAACCGCGCCTGAAGGTCGGGCGCCGGAGAGCGCCAGGCGTCATCGCGGACGACCGCGTCCAGCACGCATATCTCGTCGTCGGGGGCCGGCGGAGGGTTCACGTCTGGTTGTCCCCCCGAGCGCGCTGGAGGAGCCGGTTCAGGTCGGCGTGCCGTACGGGAGTGGGGGTGATGCCAGCGTCGGCGAGGGCGGCTTCGGTTTCGCCTGGGTCGCGGCCTTCGAGGCCGGCCAGGACGCCGATGCCGAGCCGGCCGTCGCGATAGGCGGTCGTCGCCCGTTCCACAATGCAGCGGGGAGGCCGCCGGGTTCGGCTGATCTCCTGTTCACGTTCGTACGAGCGGCCCCAGCCGTAGCGGCGCGCGAGTTGGGCGCCGGTCAAGCCGCGCATGGATTCGCTCTCGTCTCGGGTGAGGAGACCCATGCGTTCCAGTTGGATGAGGATGACCATGAGGCTGACGCCGAAATGGTGGGCGAGCAGGGCGGTGGAACGCTCGTCCGGACGGGTGTCGGCGCCGAGCCAGGCCCGGATCCCGCGCTGGGGAGCGAGCAGGTGGCGGGCGAAGGAATCGCAACGCTTCTCCGCGGCGGTTCGCTTGCCGTCGACGGTGTCGCAGTGCCCGCCGTCGCCGGACAGCAGGTGGCCCAGTTCGTGGGCGAGGGTGAAGCGCTGCCGTTCGCTGACGCTGCCCGAGCCGACCGCGATCAGGGTGACGTCGCGGGCGGGATCAGTCAGGGTGAGGCCGTCGATTCCGCTGGGAAAGTCCAGAGCGGCGGTGTCGGCGCCGGTCAGCCACTCGGCGGCCTCGGCCGGATCCGCCAGGGGGGCGCCGCCCAGGTCCAGCGTTCGCCGCGCGACGTTCGCCATCGCGCGGCCCTGTTCCTCGGCGGGCATTCCCGGGTCGTCCGATGCCGGGTTCGCGACGAGCCGGACCGTCCTGCTGAGCCGCTTTCCCACCAGGCGGTCGAGCCGGTCGTCGAGTATCAGAATGCCGATGGCTTGTTGCAGGGCGGCTTCCCACAGGTCCGCCGTGCCCTCGGCCATTCGGGCGGCCATTCGGGCGGCCATTCGGGCGGCCATTCGGGCGGCCATTCGGGCGGCCATTCGGGCCGCGACGCGGACACGGTCGCGCACGCGGCTGCCGGTGGTCAGATCGCTGAGCTGAATCTGCAGGACGGCGGCGATGCGGTCGAGTTCGGCGACGGCCAGGCGGGGCCGGGTGCCGAGTTCGATACGAGCCAGGGTCGGCTGGGACAACCCTGCCGCCCGAGCGAGCTCGCGCTGATTCAAGCCCGCCGCTTCCCGCGCCTGCCGCACTCGGCCGCCTGGCTTCGACCCCTTCCGATTGGGCGAGAAACATCAGAACGATGAAAGCCGGGCCGGTAGCGCAGGTGACACCACTCGCCACGACCAGTGCCAAGAGCGGCTCGTCAGGAGCGTCAGCCGACTAGCGTCTCGGCGCTGCCACTCCGTCCGACCGAACTTTCCGCTACCGGCGTCAGGGGCGATTGCGGGGTTGGGGGGTGCGGGTTAGGGCGGTGTAGCGGGTGGTCAGGTCGCGTTCGGCTTTTTCGGTGAGGGTGCCGAGGAGGCGGAGGCGGGCGAGGCCGCCGTCGGGGTAGATGTCGAGGCGGGCGTGGGTGATTTTGCGGGTGCTGTCGAGGCGGAAGCGGTGGGGGGTGTCGGGCTGGAGGCGGGTTTTGGGGAGGAGGGGGAACCACTTGGCGGTGGGCGGGGGGAGTTCGGCGCGGGAGTCGGTGGCGCTGATGGAGGCCCAGCCGGGGGCATTGAAGAGCAGGTTGGTGGTGTCGAGTTCGGCGATGGCGACGCGGCCGGGGGCGGGGAGGCGGACGATGAGCCAGTCGTTGCCGCCGTCGCGGCGGCGGGCGGTCTCCCAGCCTTCAGACTGGTTGCGGGAGAGGCCGGGGGCGATGACGTTGGTGGGCGTGGAGTAGAAGTCGTTGGAGCAGGCGACGACGGAGGCGCCGTTCTGGAGGGCGGCGAGGTCGACGGTGAGACCGGTGAGGAAGCGCGGGTCGGGGACGACTTCGCCGTGGACGCGGAGGCGGGCCACGCCGCCGTCGGGGAAGATGTTGAGGCGGACGTGCGTGAAGCGGCGGGGATTGCTGACTTCCAGTTCGTGTACGGCGTCGCCGTCCAGCGGAGTCTTCGGGACGATCTCCACCCAGTCGGTCAGCTCGACGGGCGCCAGGTGGCCCTCGGCCGCGCAGGCCTCCACTGAGGCGTACGGCGGGTAGTTGCCCTTGAACCAGGCGGTGTCGATCACGACTCCCCTGATCACGCCGGGCAGGCCGAGACGGATGATCGCCCAGTCGTAGCCGGGGGCGCGGCGGCGGCGGGTCTCCCAGCCGTCGTAGACCTGGCCTTTGGGCCCGAATGTGTGGGTACGGAAGGCAGGCGACCCCGGACGGATCAACGCCTCCCGCTCGGCGAAGGACTCGTCATTGGCGGCGATGACGGCACCCCCATGGGTCCGCAACGCCAAATCCGGAAATTTCGTGAAATCAGCCACAGCTACCTCCAAGCGTATTCAGCCCCACCAAACCGGACACCGTCCCCAGCGGTACATGGCCTGGCGAACCCACATCCCACAAGCCCACGACACGTGCTCGCACGCCCGCCACACCCGCCCGGCTGCATCTGGCCGACCCACGCCTGATGAACCCACGCCTGATGAACCCACGCCGAACCGGCCCGCACTCACCCGAACCACGCCTCGCGAACGGACAGCCGGCGAACTCACGGCCGGAACGTCCGGATTTGTCGCCTGTCACGGACATCGCGTTGACGCGTTGAACACGCCGCAATGTCCCTCGCGCGGATTGGCCGAGATCGCCCTCGTTTGCGTGATCATGTCCAGAGGTACTGGTCACGGGCGGGCGGCCGAGGATCTGAGGAACGTGCCGTGCGGAGTGTCCTGGATGGGGGTGCCGCGTAGCCAGGTGGTGTGGACGACGCCGGTCAGGGTGCGGCCGTCGTACGGCGTGATGGGGTTTTTGTGGTGAAGGTCGGTGGCGGTGACGGTGAAGTCGGCGGTGGGGTCGAAGGCGACCAGGTCGGCGTCGGAGCCGATGGCGATTCTGCCCTTGTGGGAGAGGCCGACGAGGTCGGCGGGGCCGGAGGCCATCCAGGTGGCGACGTCGGGGAGGGTGTGGCCGCGCCGGCGGGCCTCGGTCCAGATGACGGGGAGGCCGAGTTGCAGGGAGGCGATGCCGCCCCAGGCGGAGCTGTAGTCGTGGGCGGCCAGGCCCTTGAGGTCGGCGGGGCAGGGGCTGTGGTCGGAGACGATGCCCATGAGGGTGCCGGTGGCGAGGCCGTACCAGAGGGCGTCGCGGTTGGCGGACTCCCTGATCGGCGGGCAGCACTTGAAGGCCGGGCTGGTGACCTCTTCGGCGGTGAGCGTGAGGTAGTGGGGGCAGGTCTCGGCGGTGACGCGGATGCCGGACTCCTGGGCTCGGCGGAGCGGCTCGACGCAGGAACCGGCGGAGATGTGCACGATGTGGGCGCGGCCACCGGTCAGCGCGGCGGCGTCGATGACCCGCTCGACCGCCCTGAGCTCCGCATCCTGCGTACGCGAATCAAGAAATTCCGGATATGTCGGGCCAATGGGGTCGGTGAGGGTGGCCGGGTCTTCCGCGTGGACGATCAGCAGGCCGTCGATGGCCGCCAACCGGCGCATGACCTCGATGAGCTGATCGGAGTCGAGGGCGGGGAACTCGTCCACTCCCGAGGGGGAAAGGAAGCATTTGACCCCGAAGACCCCGGCGTCGAAGAGCGGCTCGAGGTCGTCGATGTTCGCGGGAACGGCCCCGCCCCAGAAGCCGACGTCCACGTGGCACTGCCCCAGAGCGGCCTTCTTCTTGATCTCCAGCGCGGACACCGTGGTCGTCGGCGGCAGCGAATTGAGCGGCATGTCCACGATCGTGGTCACTCCCCCGGCCGCCGCCGCCCGGGTCGCCGACGCGAACCCCTCCCAGTGCGTACGCCCCGGCTCGTTCACGTGCACGTGCGTGTCCACCAATCCGGGCAGCAAGGCCACCTCGCCCAGATCGACGCTCTCCCGCGCGTCCAGCGTCTCGCCGTAGTCGAAAACCCCCGCGACCCGCCCATCCCGTACGGCTACCGCCAGCGCCCGCTCCCCGCCCTCGGCCACCGTCCGCCGCGACCGTACGACCAGGTCGAACTCACTCACCGACGTCCCCCAGCCTGGTAGCCGCTATCCGTACGGCGAGACGCTCCAGCAGCGCGCCCGCCTCGGTCATGCACACCTGGACGTCGGATTCGAGATCCGTCAGCGCGTACGCCTCGTCGATGCCGGCCTTGCGCAGTTCCTCGTCGCCGATGGTGCGCCGGCCGCAGACGGCGACGACGGGGACGCCGTGCCGGGCGGCGGCGTTGGCGACCCCGATGGGCGCCTTGCCGCGCAGGGACTGCTCGTCCAGCGAACCCTCCCCGGTGATCACCAGCCGGGCCCCCTGGACATGCCGGTCGAAGTCGAGCAGATCGAGCAGGTACTCGATGCCCGGCCGGATCTCCGCGTGCAGGAAGGCGAGCGCCGCGAACCCGACGCCGCCGGCGGCTCCCGCCCCGGGCTGCCCGGCCACGCCCATGCTACGCACGACCCCGTCGTGTTCCACGGACCCGGCGAGCCCGTGCGTGTGCGCGGCGACGGCCGCCAGCCTGGCCAGACCCGCCTCCAGCGTCTTCACCTGGTCCGGGTCCGCGCCCTTCTGCGGCCCGTAGACGGCGGCCGCCCCGTACGGCCCGAGGAGCGGGTTGTCCACATCGCTGGCGACCACGAACTCCAGCCCGGCGACGGCGTCACTCGCATGCCGATGCCCGTCCCCATGACCATGCCCATGTCCCGAAATTTCGCGAATCCCCGCCATAAATTCTGAAATGTCGATTTGGGCTAGGTCGCGGAGCGCCCCGCCCCCCGAGGGGAGTTCGTTGCCCGAAGCGTCCAGGAATCGGGCGCCGAGTGCCTGCGCCAGTCCGGCTCCGCCGTCCGTGCACGCGCTCCCCCCGAGCCCGAGCACGATCCGCCGCGCGCCGCCCCGGACCGCGTCCGCGATCAGCTCTCCCGTCCCGTAACTCGTCGCCGTCAGCGCCGCCAGTCCCCCGGACAGCCGGCGCAGCCCCGACGCCTCGGCCATCTCGACGACCGCCGTCTCCCCCCGCACCGCGTACGAGGCCAGGACCCGCTCCCCCGTCGGCCCGGTGACCTCGACGGACACCCGCTCGAACCCGCACGCCACGACGGCGTCCACGGTCCCGTCGCCCCCGTCCGCGACCGGCAGCGACACCGCCGGCACCCCCAGCCCGGCGGCGAGGTGCTCCGCCACCTCCGGCGCGGTCAGCGACCCCTTGAACTTGTCCGGCGCGATGACGACGTGATCTCTCATGACGGCGACCTCAGACTCGGCGGCTGGTGATCCCCCATCATCCCGCCCCCACCGGGAAAGCCCTCACCCAGCCCACCGCGGCGGCCCCGCCGCCGGCGGCCCCGCTCTCGCGGTGACCGCGAACCTCTGCGGGGTTCACGGCACGTGAGGTTCGAGGTCGCTCGGCACGATCGAGCCGGTGAACGTTCACGGACACGGCGCTGCCGGCCCTGCCGCCGTCAGCGCGCCGTCGCCCCATCCGGCCATCCACCGTCCCGCCGGCCACGATCAGCTTCGCCGCAATCGCCGATGCGCCATCGCCCCGCCCTCGGCGGCGGCCTGGTCGGTCACGGTGCGCAGTTCCCCGTCCTCGACCACGGTCCGCCCCCCGACGATCAGCCGCGCCAGCGGCGGGGTCTGCCCGTAGGCGAAGGCGACCACCGGATCGTCGATCGCCGAGTAGAAGCCGTCCACCCGCCACAGCGCGATGTCGGCGAGTTTGCCCGGTTCCAGCGAGCCGATCTCCGCCTCGCGCCCGAGGCAGCGGGCGCCGCCCATGGTGGCCATCTCCAGCGCCTGCCGCGCGGTCAGCGCGTCCGGCCCGTACCGGGCGCGCTGGAGCAGCATGGCCATCCGGATCTCCCCGGCCAGCGGGGTCATCTCGCTGGAGGCCGCGCCGTCCACGCCGAGGCCGACGGGCGCGCCCGCCCGCAGCAGCTCGCTGACCCGCGCGATGCCCGCGCCGAGCCGCCCGTTGGACGAGGGGCAGTGCGCGGTCCCCGTCCCCGTGTCCGCGAAGCGGCGGATGTCCGTGTCGGTGAGGTGCACGCAGTGGGCCAGCCACACGTCCGGCCCGAGCCAGCCGAGCGACTCCAGGTACTCCACGGGCAGCATGCCGAACTGCTCCCGGCAGTGCTCGTCCTCGTCGAGCGTCTCCGCGCCGTGCGTGTGCAGCCGTACCCCGAGTGAGCGGGCGAGGGCGGCCGACTCGGTCATCAGGCGTCCGCTCACCGAGAACGGCGAGCAGGGCGCGACCGCGATCCGCAGCATCGACCCGAACGACGGATCATGATATTTCCGGACGGCGGCTTCGGTCTCGGCCAGGATCTCGTCGCCGGACTCGACGACCTCGTCCGGCGGCAGCCCGCCCTGGGACTGCCCGCGGTCCATCGACCCCCGCCCGGGGTGGAACCGCAGCCCGACCTCCCGGGCCGCCTGGATCTCCGCGTCGAACAGGTCGCCGCGCCCCTTCGGGAAGATGTAGTGGTGGTCGGACGCGGTCGTACAGCCCGACTTGGCCAGCCAGCCGAGCGCCGCGGTCGCCGCGCCGTGCACGACCTCGGCGTCCATCCGCGCCCACAGCCGGTAGCTCGCGGTCAGCCACTCGAACAGCGTGCCGTCCGGCGTCACTCCCTGGGACGCCCACTGGTACAGGTGGTGGTGCGTGTTGACCAGCCCGGGCGTCGCCAGGCAGCCACGCCCGTCGATCCGCTCCCCCTCGCCCTCGTACGCCCCTGGGCCCACCGCCACGATCCGGTCCCCGTCGAAGGCGAGGTGCCCGGACGGGATCTCGGGCCCGGCGACCGTGGCCACGTACACGTTCTCGATGACGATCACGAGGCGGCCTTCCTGGCGGCGGCCAGCCGTACGGCGTCGAGGATCTTCTCGTAGCCCGTGCACCGGCACAGGTTCCCCGCCAGGGCCTCGCGGATCTCGGCGTCCTCGGGGATTCCCGGGCTGGACGCGATCAGGGAGTGGGCCTGGACGATCAGTCCCGGTGTGCAGAAGCCGCACTGCACGGCCCCGCACTCCACGAAGGCCTGCTGGACCTCGTCGAGGGTCTCCCCCTCGGCCAGCCCTTCGACGGTGACCACCGAGCGGCCTTCCGCCTGGCCGACGGCGACCAGGCAGGCGCACACCGGAACGTCGTCCAGGTAGACCGTGCAGGAACCGCATTCGCCCTGTTCGCAGGCGTTCTTCGCGCCGGGCAGGCCGAGCCGCTCGCGCAGCGCGTACAGCAGGCTCTCGCCTTCCCAGACGTCGTCGGCGGACATCTTCTCGCCGTTGACGGTCAAGTTCACCCGCATCAGATCGCCCTCCCGTAGTCCCGCCAGGCCCAGCCGAGGGTGCGCCGCGCCATGACGGCCAGCGCGTGCACCCGGTAGTCGCGGGTGCCGCGCACGTCGTCGATCGGCGCGGCGGCCCGCGCGACCAGTTCGCCGAAGCGCCGTGCCGTGTCCTCGGAGACGGGCGCGCGCCCGTCCCAGTCCAGCTCCCCGGCCAGAAACTCCTCGGCCTCGGGCGCGCGGCGCGGGGTCGGCGCGGCCGAGCCGATGCCGGTGCCGACCGCCCGCCGGGACGGGTGCAGGGCGAGCGAGAACGAGCAGACCGCGATGACCATCGCGTTCCGCGTGCCGATCTTGGAGAAGTACTGGGGTCCGTCCGCCGGGGGCACCCGTACGGCGCGGATCAGCTCGTCGGGTTCGAGGGCGTTCCGCTTGACGCCCGTGTAGAACTCGCCGATCGGGATCATCCGTACGCCCCGGACCGACGCGGCCTCGACGACGGCGCCGGTGGCCAGCAGCGGCGGATGGCTGTCCCCCGCCGGGGAGGCCGCCCCCAGGTTCCCGGCGACCGTGCCCCGGTTGCGGATCTGCGGCGAGCCGACCGTCCTGGACGCCTGGGCCAGGCCCGGCAGCCGATCGCCGAGTTCCTCGATGAGCCGGGTGTAGCTGACCCCGGCGCCGACGCGCAGCCGGCCGTCGTCGCCGACGGACCAGTCGCGCAGTTCGGCGACCGGGTTGAGGTCGAGCAGGGCGGCCGGGCGGCCCTTGTCCAGGTTGATCTCGACCATGACGTCGGTGCCGCCCTGGATGGGCGTGGCCTCGGGGCGTTCGGCCTTGAGGGCCAGCGCCTCGGCCCAGGTGGCGGGTCTCAGGAAGTCCATCGTCACTCCCAGGCCGGTCCGGCGCCGGGCGCGCCCTCGCGCAGCACCGTGCCCTCGATCAGCCCGTACGGACGGTCGGCCGCGAAGAACACCTCGCCGTCGTTGTCCAGCCCGAACGGGGACAGGTCCACCAGGAAGTGGTGCTTGTTCGGCAGCGCCAGCCGGACTTCCACGATCTCGGGGCAGTCGGTGAGGACGCGGGAGCCCATCGCGTACAGGGTCTGCTGGAGGGAGAGGCTGTAGGTGTCGGCGAAGGCGGTCAGCAGCGCCTCACGCGCCTTCTCGTAGGACTTGTCCCAGTCGGAGACGCCCGCGTGCCGCCACGTCGCGGTCACGGCGGTGGCCAGGACGCGGTCCCTGGTCTCGTTGAGCGTCGTGTACTCGTCCCGGACGAAACCCCAGAACTCGGAGTCGGTGGTGTTGAGCAGGACCAGGTCCTTCAGGCCGGACACCACCCAGGACCGCTCGCCGTCGTAGTGCACGACGCAGGTGCGGGTCTCGCGGCCGTTGCGGGCGAAGGAGTGGCCGCCGCGGCGGTCCCAGCCGTACTCGTCGATGGCCACCCTGGCCCGGTGGATGGTGGGCTGGGAGTCGACGAAGTGGCGGGCCAGCAGCAGCGCGAAGTCCTCGGCCGCGCCGATGCCGTGTTTCTTGGCGAAGGCGAAGACGGTGTTCTTCTGCGTGTCGGTGGCCAGCACGGCCGCGTTGTCGCCGGACAGGTGCACGTCGGCCATGTCGCCGGAGAGCGCCGTGCTGACGTTGAGGTCCTTGATGTGGTGGGCGTCGCCGTGCTTGGTGACGCGGACCACCCTGGTCTCGGCCTTGCCGTACCGGTTCGGGCCCAGGACGAACAAAACTAACTCCCCCGATATGTCGAGTAGCCGAAGGGGCTCAGCAGCAGCGGGACGTGGTGGTGGGCGCCGGCGTCGCCGACGGTGAAGACGATGCTGACCTCGGGGAAGAAGGCGTCCTCGCCGAGGTAGCCGGCCGTGTCGAAGACCAGCCGGTAGGTGGCCGCGTCCAGCTTGCCGGTCCACTCCCGGCCGAGCGGCGACCACTCCCTGATCCGCCCGTCCTTGTCCGTACGGCCTTCGGCCAGCGGCACGAACCCGTGCGCCGCCCGGCAGGACAGCCGGACGAACACGTCCGCGGCGGGACAGCCGCGCGCGGTGTCGAGCACGTGCGTCGAGAGTGTCATCGGCCCTCCCACAGCTTGGCCAGCCGGAGCTTGACGATCTTGCCCAGCTCGTCCCTGACGATCTTCCGTTCCACCTCGGGGTCGTTGGCCAGGCGGGCCAGCAGCAGGTCCAGCATCTCCCCGGCGGGACGGCCGGTCGCGCAGATCAGGTACACATGCCCGAACCGCCGCTCGTACGCCTCGTTGCCCTGGCGGAGCGCCTCCAGCAGGGCGGGGTCGGCGTGAGCCGTACCGGACTGCTCGGCGCGGGACCACGACGACTCCCGGTCCGAACCGGCGGCGCGGTCCCCGATCCGGGGGTGGGCGGCCAGCGCCTCCAGGACGTCGTCCCAGCCCAGCCCGGCCAGCGCCGACTCCCCCGCCGCCGTCAGCTCACCAAGCGTCGGGTACGGCGCGAGCGCCTCCACCGCGTCCGCCCACCGGGTGGACGCGCAGCAGGCGAGCAGGTCGGGACGGCCGGGTTCGCGCATGTGAGCAAGTAGACACCCGACCGGCGGCCGGTGCCAGGAACCGGAACTCCGATCCTGCGTGCCTGTCACCTGGCCGGTTTTGTAGCTTGCTCCAACTACGCTGGAGCGCACTATGACCAACAATCCCATTGGCGGGCACGTGTCCGTCGCGGGCGGGCTGGCCACCGGCGGGCTGCGGTACGCGGCCGAGATCGGCGCCGAGATGGTCCAGGTCTTCGTCACCAATCCACGCGCGTGGGCGGTGACCGGGGGCGTGCCCGCCGAGGACGCGAAGCTCAGGGAGGCCGGGCTGCCGGTCTTCGCGCACACGCCGTACATGGTGAACTTCGGCTCGCCGACCGAGGCGACGCTGACCGGATCGATCGCGCTGGTCCGGCACACGCTGCGGCGCGGGGCCGAGATCGGCGCGCGCGGCGTGGTCGTGCACACCGGGTCGGCGGTCAGCCAGTCGCGGGAGTCCGCGCTGCGGCAGGTGCGGGAGAACCTGCTGCCGCTCCTGGACGAGATCCCGGACGACGGCCCCGACCTGCTGCTGGAGCCGATGGCCGGGCAGGGGCAGATGTTGTGCGCGACCGTCCAGGACCTGGAGCCCTACCTGACCGCGCTGGAGTTCCATCCGCGGGCGTGCATCTGCCTGGACACCTGCCACATGTTCGCGGCCGGGCACGATCTGGCCGCGCCCGGCGGGATGGCGAAGATGCTGGAGGAGCTGAACCGGGTCGCGCCCGGCCGGTTGAAGCTGATCCACGCCAACGACTGCAAGGACGTGTGCGGCTCGAAGAAGGACCGGCACGAGAGCATCGGCGCCGGTCACATCGGCAGCCAGCCGTTCGCCGACCTGATGCGGCATCCCGTCGCCGACGGCGTGCCGTTGTGCATCGAGACGCCCGGCAAGGCCGACAAACACCGTGAGGACATCGAGGTGCTGAAGAAGCTGCGCGGCTGAGACGGGTGGTGACGGGAGGCCCGCGGCCCGGATCCGGCCTCCCCCCGTATGGCCGGATCGCGGTTGCCGCCGCGGGCGCTCCCGTCACGTGCCGCTCGCCGGCCCACCCCCCCGAGCGGGGCCGGCGGCGCGGACTCGCACCAGCGGAACGAGCCCAAACATTACGGTGGGTGATCGGAGCGGTGAAACCCGCTTCCGACGAGTGGTCGGTAGTTCGCGCTCTGCGGGTCCGGTCACCACGACGAGCGGCTGCCGCCGAGCGACGAGCGGTCGATTTCCGGAGTGGTGAGCTCTTCCGGCAGGTGCATCCTGGCCAGCAGCGCGTCCGTCCCCGGGGGCACCCGATGCCGCGTGACCAGCGAGATCGCCACCATGACCGCGAACGCGGCGGGCACCGCGACCAGGGCCGGGTACCGCAGGAGGGGCGTGAAACCCCCGCCCGCGAATCGCACCCCCACCAGGAGGGCCGTCACCCCGGCCCCGGTGACCAGCCCGGCCACCGCGCCGGGCACCGACAGGCCCCGCCACCACACGCCGAGGACCAGCAGCGGGCACAGGGTGGCCGCCGACAGCCCGAACGCGAGCAGCACGAGCAGGATCGAGGCGCCCGGCGGGGTGGACCAGACCAGGGCGAGCGCGCCCGCGACCACCAGCAGCGCCCCGCGCCGGAACCCGCCCACGCCGCCCCCGAACAGGGAGGTCGAGAGCGTGCCGCCGACCGCCACCAGCACGCCGCAGGAGGTCGCCAGGAAGGCCGCGAACGCCCCCGCCGCCAGCAGGCCGGTCAGCACGTCGCCCAGCCACCCCGGGGCCATCAGCGACGGCAGCAGCAGGAGCACCTGGTCGACCGGGGTCCTGGGCGGGGCGTACCAGCGGGCGAGCAGCCCGAACACGGCGGGGAGCACGTAGAACACGCTCAGCATGCCCAGCACCGCCACCACCGTACGGCGGGCCGCCCGCCCGTCCGGGTTGGTGTAGAACCGAACCACGATCTGCGGCAGCCCCATCACACCGAGCGCGGACGCGATCAGCACCGTCACCACCCCGAGCGTGGACGGATCGCCGGCCCCCGCGAGGACCTGGGTCGTGTACACCGGGCCGGACGGCGGATGCGCCGGGTGTCTCCACCAGATCGCCACCAGCACTCCCGCCACGGCGGCGAGGGAGGCGAGCTTGAACCAGAACTGGAGCGACTGCACGCGGGTGCTGCTGCCCATGCCGCCCGCCAGGGCCACCGCCAGCACGACGAAGGCCACGGCCAGCCAGCCGGCCCACGGCGGGAAACCGGTCAGCAGGCGCAGCACGATCCCGGCCGCGTGCAGCTGGGCGACCAGGTAGACCAGGCCGACGAACAGGACGAGTACGGTCACCACCCGCCGTACCACCACGGAACCGAGCCGCCACTGGGCGAAGTCGGAGAGCGTGTACGTGCCGGAGCGGCGCAGCGGCGCCACCACGAGGACCAGCAGGACGAGGAATCCCGCGGCGGCCCCGACCGAGTACCAGAGCATCTTCGCGCCGTGCGCCGCGATCAGGCCGACCAGGCCGAAGTACGCGGCGGCCGAGGTGTACTCGGAGCTGATCGCCGAGGCGTTCCACCAGGGGCGGACCGCGCGGGCGGCGACGTAGAAGTCCGCCGGGGTGGAGTAGCGGCGGGGCCGTAACGTGCCCGCCAGCGCGGAACCCAGCAGCACGAACACCACACCCGCGAGCGTCGCCACCACCGCGGTCCCCATCAGCCCTCCCGGCCGGACCAGCTCTCGCCCGGCCCCCGCCTTGATTCCCGCACGATCCCCCGCCCAGCTCCCGGGCCGGCAGCCCCCCGCCCTGGTCTCTGGCCTGATGCCAGCCCCGATCCCTGCGCGATTCCCCGCCCTGCTCCCCGCGCAGCCTCCTGGACCGGATCCCGGCTGACTCCCGCGCCGGGTCCCGGCCCCGAGTCCTGCCCAACCCCCTTCGGGACGCGCTCCTCGCGTTCCGCCCGGCGGACGTGCCAGACGGCTACGGCCACCCATACCGGCTGCACGCCCAGCCCGAGGATCGCCCAGGTGGCCTTCGATCCCGGCGGGATCATCGTGAGCAGCGCCGGGATGCAGGCGAAGACGGCTGCGATCACCGCCAGCGTGCGCAGGGCCTCGCGGAGCTGACGGCGCATGATCGAGGCTGTCAGCGCGCCGATGTCCTCATTCGCGACGTATCCCGGCCCGGCATCTTCCAGCGCGGCACGCCCCCGCGCGAGCCGTTCGGGCGCGAGTTCTCCCGAGGCGACCTGGCCCGAAGCGACGTGAGCCGAGGCGACCTGACTTGAGGCGACCTGACCCGAGGCGATGCCCTTCGCCAGGCCGTACCCGGACTCGGACATGCTCACGGGCGGCCCTCTGCCGGGCCGCGGAACTGGTGGACGAGCTGTTCGCGGACCTGGCGGGTGTGGCGGCGGCTGACCGGGAGGGTCACGGCGGCGACCTTGAGGAGGGCGCGGCCGGCGTCGAAGCGGAGTTCGCTGACGTGCCGGGCGTTGACCAGCGTGCTGCGGTGGGCGCGGATGAAGCCGGAGCCGGCCCAGCGGCGTTCCAGCGCGCTCAGCGACATCCGGACCAGGAAGCCGCCGTCGGCGGTGTGCAGGCGCACGTAGTCGCCCTGGGCCTCGGCGTACCAGACCGCCTGCTGGGGGATGAACCGGGTCCGGCCGCCCAGTTCGACCGGGATGACGTCCTTTTCGCCGCCGCCCTCGTCGGCGGGCGCGGCGATGGCCGTCGACAGCCGCCGTACGGCCTCGGCGAGGCGTTCGGGGCGGACCGGTTTGAGCAGGTAGTCGACGGCTTCGAGCTCGAACGCCTGCACCGCGCAGTCGTCGTGCGCGGTCACGAAGACCAGTTTGGGCGGCGCGGGGAATCCGCCGATCAGCCGGGCCAGGTCCAGGCCGTTCAGGCCGGACATGCGGATGTCGAGGAAGACGCCGTCCAGCCGCTCCCCCGCGCCGATCATCTGGACCATGTCCTGCAGGGCTTTGACGCCGTCGGGGGCGGTGGCCACGTGCTCGACCCGGGCGTCCTCGCGCAGCAGGTAGGACAGCTCCGACAGCGCCGGCGCCTCGTCGTCAACGGCCAGGACTCGCAGCATGGGCACACCGTGCCGCGCGCGCGAGCCGGCCGCAAGCGACACGCCAGCATTCGGTAATCATTTGACTACAACGGGCTAGGCTCCGGCCGGTACTTGGGCACCCGCAGCCGGATCCGGGTGCCCTTCCCGGGCGCGGTCTCCACCACCAGCCCGTAGTCCTGGCCGTAGATCTGGCGCAGCCGGGAGTCGACGTTGCTGAGCCCGATGCCGCCCTCGTGGTCGTCCCCCAGCACGTCCCGCACCCGGGCGGGCTCCATGCCGACGCCGTCGTCCTCGATCGAGATGTGCGCCTCCGGCCCGGCGTCCCTGATCACGACCCGGACCTCGCCCGGCATGCCGTGCTTGATGGCGTTCTCCACCAGCGGCTGGAGGCAGAGGAACGGCACCGGCACCGCCAGCACCTCCGGCGCGACCTGCACGCTGAACCGCAGCCGGTCGCCGAACCTGGCCCGCTCCAGCAGCAGATACCGGTCCACGCAGGTCAGCTCGTCGGCCAGGGTGGTGAAATCCCGGGCCCTGCGCAGCGAGTACCGGGTGAAGTCGGCGAAGTCCACCAGCAGCTCCCGCGCCCGCTCCGGATCGGTACGCACGAACGACGCGATCGTGGTCAACGAGTTGTAGACGAAATGCGGTGATATCTGCGCCCGCAGCGCCCTGGTCTCCGCGTCCACCGCCCGCCGCCGCGACACCTCCAGCTCGGCCAGCTCCAGCTGCCCCGACACCCACCGCCCCACCTCGGCCACCGTACGCACCAGGCCCCCGGTCACCTCGGCGTCGCAGGCCAGCAGGGCCCCCACCACGCGCCCGTCCACCACCAGCGGCACCGCCACCACCCCGTCCGCCAGGTACGGCCGCCCGCTGGCCGCCACCGCCCGCGCCCCCGCCAGCGCCTCCGCGTCCCCCGGCCGCCCGTCCCCCGCCCCCGCCAGCACCTGGTCGGTCGAGGTCACCACCAGCGACGCCGTCCCCAGCAGACACCGCAGATGCCGTACGCTCCGCCGCGCCGAATCCCGGTTCAGCCCGGTACGCAACGCCGGCGCCGCCCGCCCGGCCAGCCGGAACGCGGCGAACGTGGCCGGCTCCCCGGTCCGCGGCCGCCGCCGCGACACCCAGAACCCCGAAAGACCACAGAGCGCGCACACGAGCAACCACACGGTGACGGACACCCGCGCCACCGTAACGCCTGACGGCACGTCAGGGCGGGCCCTCGCCCGGCTCCTCCTGGTATGAGTAGCGCTGTTCGCGCCAGGGGTCGGCGATGTTGTGGTAGCCGCGTTCCTCCCAGAAGCCGCGGCGGTCCTCGGTCAGGTACTCGATGCCGCGGACCCATTTGACGCTCTTCCAGGCGTACAGGTGGGGGACGACCACGCGGACGGGGAAGCCGCGTTCCGGGGAGAGGGGTTTGTCGTCGAGTTCGGTGGCGAACAGGGTGGTGTCGCGGTCGAAGTCGCTCATGCGGAGGTTGGCGCTGAAGCCGTACTCGGCCCAGATCATGACGTGGCGGACGTTGTCGGCGGGGGGCGCGGCTTCCAGGAGGGCGCGGGCGGGGATGCCGCCCCACTCGTTGCCCATGATCGAGAACTTGGTGACGCAGTGGAAGTCGGCGACCACGCTGGTGCGCGGCAGGGCCGAGAACTCCTCCCACGTGTACATGTACGTCTCGCCGCCGGCCGTGGCCCCGAACACCTGGAACCGCCAGGTCTGCGGGCGGAATGTCGGCACTCTCCCGTAATGGATGACGGGCCGCCCGCGCGGGATGTACTGCCCGGGGGGCAGGCGATCCTCCTCCTCAGGAAACTCCGGCACCCGCCCATCCTGCCATCCGGCGGAAACCCGCGGCCCACTGGGTCATCCCGCCGCACCGCTTCGGGGAACGTTGTGTGAACAAGGACCGGTTGTTGATCAACATGGTGGCCGGGGCCGGAGGCGGTGCGATATATTTCGTGGCATGCGTGGCGCTTTCTCGTTTTGGTATGGCGACGGACCCGTGAGGACCGTTCGCCTCCGCGTGGTGCGCTAGCAGCCAACGGCGAACGAAAGCCCCGGGTCCATATGGGACCCGGGGCTTTCTGCGTATGAGGAGAGAAATCATGGTTATCGTCATGGCCCCGACGGCCACCGCCGAGGACATCGAGGAGATCGTCACGCTGGTCGGCACGGCCGGGGGTGAGGCGTTCGTGTCGCGCGGCGTTAGCCGTACCATCATCGGGCTCATCGGGGACGTGGAGCGGTTCGCGGCGCTCAATCTGGGCGGGCAACGCGGCGTCGGGGAAGTCATGCGGGTGTCGACGCCGTACAAGCTGGTGAGCCGGGAGAACCATCCGGAACGGTCGACCATCCGGGTGGGCGGGGTGCCGATCGGGCCGGACACGGTCACGCTGATCGCCGGGCCGTGCGCGGTGGAGACGCGTGAGCAGACGATTGAGGCGGCCGAGATGGCGAAGGCGGCGGGCGCGACCCTGCTGCGCGGCGGCGCGTACAAGCCGCGGACCTCGCCGTACGCGTTCCAGGGGCTGGGCGAGGCGGGCCTGCGCATCCTGGCGGAGGCCCGCGAGCAGACCGGGCTGCCGATCGTGACCGAGGTCATGGACGCGCACGACGTGCCGCTGGTCGCCTCCTACGCGGACATGCTCCAGGTCGGCACCCGCAACACGCAGAACTTCGCGCTGCTCCAGGCCGTCGGCAAGGCCGGCAAGCCGGTCATGCTCAAGCGCGGCATGAGCGGCACCATCGAGGAGTGGCTGATGTCGGCCGAGTACATCGCCCAGCGCGGCAACCTGGACATCGTGCTCTGCGAGCGCGGCATCCGCACCTTCGAGTCCGCCACCCGCAACACCCTCGACGTCTCCGCCGTCCCGGTCGCCCAGCGCCTCTCCCACCTGCCGGTCGTCGTCGACCCGTCCCACTCCGGCGGACGCCGCGACCTGGTCCTCCCGCTCACCCGGGCGGCCATCGCGGCCGGCGCCGACGGCGTCATCATCGACGTGCACCCGCACCCGGAACAGGCCCTCGTCGACGGCCCCCAGGCCCTCGTGGACGGCGACCTCCACGACCTCGCCGAGATCATGCGCCTCTTCCCGCCCCTCCTCGGCCGCACCCAGGTCACCACCGCCCTCCCCACCCCCTGACCGCCCCTCCGTACGGCCGCCCCGCCAGGCGCGGCCGTACGGATATTTCGACGGACACGTCACTGACCTGCCAACTACCATTGCCGTCGTGCTGCCCAAACCCGCGGACATCATCGACCGAGAGGACGAGTGGAACGTCCTGTCGATGTTCGTGCGCGACCGCCGCCACATCGACCACGGAGCTTCCCTCATCGCGCTCTCCGGGCGGCGCAGGACGGGGAAGTCGCATCTCCTGGAGCGGTTCACCGCCCTGACGGAAGGCATCTACTTCGAGGCTTTTCTGGAGGAGGAGCTGGTCCAGTCCCAGGAGCGGTTCCGAAACGTGATCATTGACTACGACCCGGCGCGGAGGGGCGAAGTCTCGGCGATTCCGCTCGGGGAGGGCGGCAGCTGGGACCGGTTGCTCCAGGTCGCCATGGACGCGACCGTCGCCAGGAGCTCCGAGGGGCGAATCCCACCCGTCGTCCTGGACGAGTTCCCCTACCTCCTGCGGGACACGCCCCACCTCCAGTCCATCCTCAAATCGATCTACGACTCCCGCCACTTCAAGCCCGGGGAGACCGCCCCTCCCGGGATCATGGTCGGCTACTACAAACGCCTGGTCCAGGGCAAGCTGATCGTCTGCGGCTCGGCCATGTCGATCATGCACGAGCTGGGCCACGGATCACGCCCGCTATTCGGGAGGATCAGCAGGACGCTGACGGTCGCACCGTTCAACCACATCGACATGGCCCGCTACTGGGGTGTCGATGATCTCGTGACCGCGATGAAGCTCTACGCGGTTCTGGGCGGCTCTCCCGGCTACCGGAACGCGCTGGGAGAGCTCACCGAACTGCCCCCACCGCAGGACACGGCCCAGTTCGACGCCTGGGTCATGGCGACGATGCTGACGTCCAGTGACGACTTCTTCACGGCCGCCGAGGCCAGGCACCTGCTGAGAGAGGATCCCCGCGCGGGCGGCAAAATCATCTACCAGCAGGCGATGAAGGCGATCGCCGACGGAGCCACCACCGCCACCCAAGTCGGAGGCGTTCTGGGCGAGACCAAGAAAACGGTCGAACCGGTGGTCGACCGGCTGATCGCGATGGGTTATGTCGACGAACGCCGCCCCCTCTTCGAGGTCGGCGATCCCATGCTGCGGCTGCGGGATCCGTTGCTCCGGTTCCACCATGCCGTGGTGGAACCGGACATGGACGTACTGCGCCTGGGCGAGATCTCGCCTCAGCAGATCTGGACGAGAGCGACCCCTCGCTTCGGATCCCAGGTGTTGGGCCCGGCCTTCGAGGAGGCCGCGGCCGAGAGCGCGTTCCGAATCCTCATCCGCCGAGGCGTGGACATCTCCCGCCAAGGCTGGACCTGCGTCTCCGATCGGGAATCCGGCAAGAAACACGAGGTCGACTTCATCGGACTGGGCCGGGATTCGAGAACCGGTCGGCGTGGGGCGACCATCACCGTGATCGGCGAGGCGAAGGCCACCATCCGCCCCCGCGGGCTGAAGGACCTGGAACGCCTCAGGCACATCCGGTCCCTGCTCGCCGCTCATCACCAGGCCGCCGACGCCAAGCTCCTGATCGTCTCCATGTACGGCTTCTCCGACCACCTCCACGAGGCGGCCGCGTCATCGGACGAGGTCGTCCTGCTCGACCTGGCGGACGTGTACGGCTGGGGCTAGGCGTCCAGTTTGTAGGCCTGGATGGAGTCGGCGAGTTGGGAGGCGAGTTCCTCGGCGTCGAGGCGGCGTTCGATGAGTTTGAGGTCCTCGATCTTGGCGGCGAGTTCGGGGTTGCGGGAGGAGAGGAGGGTGCAGCAGTCCTCGTCGGGGAGTTCGGAGATTTCGAGGGTGCCGATGCGGCGGGCCTCGGCGATCACCTCGGATTTGTCGAGGCCGATGAGGGGGCGCAGGATCGGCAGGTCGACGGCGCTCTCCTGGGCGGCGATGTTGGCCATGGTCTGGGAGGAGACCTGGCCGAGGGAGTCGCCGGTGACCAGGGCGCTGGCCTTGTGGCGGCGGGCCACCTCGGCGGCGGTCTTGAGCATGAGGCGGCGCTGGGCGATGACGGCGAGGCGATCCTGGCCGGAGGCGCGGATGGACTGCTGGGCCTTGCCGAAGGGGACCACCCAGAGGCGGGACTTGCCCTGGAACGCGTCGAGGCGGCGGACCAGCGCGTACGCCTTGTAGATGGACTCGGAGGTGGTGAACGGGATGCCGGAGAAGTGCAGGAAGTCCACGCGCAGGCCGCGGCGCATCATGCGGTACGCGGCGACCGGGGAGTCGATGCCGCCGGACATGAGGACCAGGCCGCGCCCGCTGGAGCCGACCGGAAGGCCGCCCTGGCCGGGACGGCCGCCGGTGTAGAGGAAGACCTCGTCCCTGTCGACCTCGATGGAGACGGTCAATTCGGGGTTGCGCAGGTCCACGGGCAGCCCGTACGCGTCGTGGAGTTCGCCGCCGACGAGGCGGTCGATCTCGTTGGAGCGCAGCGGGAAGCGCTTGTCGCGGCGGCGGGAGCGCACGGCGAAGCGGGCCTTGCGGGCCACCTCGGGGGTGTCCCTGACCAGTTCGAGGGCGGCCTTGGTGACCACGGAGGGGTCCTTGGCGACGCGCCAGGCCAGGTGCACCAGGACGATGCCGGGCACCTCGCTGACCCGGGCCGCCACCGCTTCGGCGATCTCGACGGCGGTGCCCTCCGGCAGGTAGAGCGCGACGACGCCGTGCCGCTGGCGCACGTCCACCGGGAAGTCTTTCAGGGCATGCTTGATGTTGGCCCGCAGCCGATGCTCGAAGACCTCACGGTTCCGGCCCTTGAGGATGATTTCGCCGAGTTTGAGGAGCACGCAGGGCTCGCCCAGGGCGGTCATGGTCATTGCGGGGTTCCTCCGGAGGGGTGCGACCTCCCTACTTTAGTCGAGGTCCGCCAAGCCCTTCTCGATCGCGTACCGGACGAGCTCCACCCGGTTGTGCAGCTGGAGTTTGCTCAGCGTGTTCTGCACGTGGTTCTGCACGGTCCGGTGGGAGAGCACCAGGCGTTCGGCGATCTGGCGGTAGGACAGGCCCTTGGCGACCAGGCGCAGGATCTCGGTCTCCCGCTCGGTGAGGCGCGGCCCGTCGTCCTCGGCGGCCTTGGGCTGGGCGGCGAGCCGCCGGTACTCCCCCAGCACCAGCCCGGCCAGGCCGGGGGTGAACACCGCGTCCCCGTCGGCGGTCCGCTTGACCGCCTCCAGGAACTCCTCCCGACTCGCCGATTTCACCAAATATCCGGATGCGCCTGCTTTGACGGCTTCGAGGACGTCGTCCTGTTCGCCGCTGGCCGACAGCACCAGCACCCGGGGCGGATTCTCGGAGGCTCCCAGCCCGCGCGCCACCTCGACCCCCGGCAGATCCGGCAGCTGCAGATCGAGGATCACCAGCTCGGGCCGGACCGCCGCCGCGATGCGCAGCGCCTGCCGCCCCTCGCCCGCCGTCGCGACGATCTCGTACCCGGCCTCGGCGAGGTCGCGCGCCACGCCCTCGCGCCACATCGGATGGTCGTCCACCACCATGACCCTCATGCGACCCTCATGCCCGTCACGATAACGCCGTCGGCACCGACATCTCGATCTCCGTGCCGTCCGGGGAGGACAGGATCGTGACCTTCCCGCCCAGATCCGCCACCCGGCCGCGGATCGACTGCGAGACCCCGAGCCGTCCGCCGGCCGCGGCCTCCTCCAGCCGGCCCTCGGGGATGCCGGGGCCGTCGTCCCGTACGGTCACGATGACACGGCCGGACTCGCTCTCCACCAGGATCCAAGCGCGGGCGTGCTCCCCGCAGTGGCGCCGCACGTTGTCCAGCGCGTTGCCGACGGCGGCCGAGAGCTCCTCCACCGTACGGGGAGCCAGGGGCACCGGGTCGGCGGGCGTGGCCACGGTGACCTGGGCGGAGCCGTACCGGCGGAGGGAGGCGCACAGGTCGGCGCTCTCGGCGCGGGGGCGGCGGGCCGGGATGAAGCGGCGGCGGGGGCCGAGGGTGCGGGCCGGGCGGGGGGCCGAGCGCACGAGTTCGCGCAGGACCGCCTCCTGCTCCCCCGCCAGGCGGCCCAGCTCGGCCGCCTCGCCGCCGATCTCCGCGCCGCGCCGCTGGACCAGCGCCAGAACCTGGAGCACGGAGTCGTGGATGTCCCTGGCCAGCCGTTCCCGCTCCCGCCCGGCGGCCTCGATCTCGACGGCCCGCTGCATGCGCGCCTCGGCCTGCTTGGCCAGCCGGGCCACGTGGCCGATGACGATCCCGGCCAGGAAGAGCAGCACGGCGCCGTTGACGGGCACGGCGGACAGGTCGAAGCCGCGTACGCCGCGCAGCCACAGGTCGGCCACCGACATCACGGCGGCCGCGACGCCACCGGCGCGCCGCCCGCCGTACACGCCCCAGGCCAGGACGGGGGCGGCCACCCAGGTCGCGGTGATCGGCATGGTGCCCACCGCCGCCTGGGGACCCTGGACGAAGGGGGTGGCCAGCAGGCAGCCGGTGCTGACCAGCAGGTCGAGGGCGAGCAGCGGCCAGCCCCGCCAGGCGGCGACCGAGTACGCGTACGTCGCGGCGGCGGTCCAGACCGCCATCACCCCGACGACGGTCCACCCGGTCACCGGATAGGCGTACCCGCCGGCCTGGAGCAGCAGCACGGCCGCGTAGCCCAGCGACGCGATCCGGAAGACCGCGATGGCGCGCCAGAACGGGCTCTCGATCCCCATGGCCACCCCCTCAGTCCTCTATCTACGACTCCGACAGATCATCCAAACAAATCGAAAAAGATCACATAAAACCTGGAAACCTCGTGTCATCCGGAAGTATGACAAACCGTAATCAACCGCGGCGATAACGAGGACTTTGGCCTGCCATAATCCCCGAGAGCAAGCGAGAAAAGGAGCACTTATGTCCCACATCAACCACTTTGCGCATGGTTGGGTGACACCCGTGCTCGCCTACCTGATGTCCGTGGTCGGGTCACTCCTGGGACTCCTGCTGACGGCGCGGGCACGTTCCGCCGAGGGCGCGGCGCGGGTGCGCTGGCTCATCGGCGGCGCATTCTCCATCGGCGGGACCGCCATCTGGGTCATGCACTTCATCGCCATGATGGGCTTCGACGTGCCCGGCACCCTCATCCGGTACGACGTGCCGCTCACGGTCCTGTCCTTCGTGGTCGCCGTCGCCGTCGTCGGCTGCGGCCTGCTGGTGGTCTCGCGCGGCGGCGCCAAGCTCCGCCCGCTGCTGCTGGGCGGCCTGATCACCGGCGTCGGCGTGGCCGGCATGCACTACCTCGGCATGTTCGCGATGAACATGTCCGGCCAGGTCAGCTACGACCCGGTGGTCGTGGCCATCTCCGTGCTGATCGCCATCGTGGCCGCCACCGTCGCCCTCTGGTTCACCCTCCGCGTCGAGGGCGCGCTGGCCACCACGGGCGCCGCCCTGATGATGGGCGTCGCGGTCTGCGGCATGCACTTCACCGGCATGTTCGCGATGAGCGTGCAACTCCAGGACGGACCGGACCTGACCGGGGCCGAGGCCATCGACTTCCTGCTGCCGCTGCTGGTCGGGATCAGCCTGCTGACCGTGGGCCTGCTGCTCGCGGTGCTGCTCTCCCCGTCCTCGGCGGAGCTGCGCGAGGACGCCGCCATCCTGGCCCGGCTGGAGAGCCGCCGCCAGAACGGCGGAATGCCGGTCGCGCCCCCCACGCCCCCGGCTCCGGAGCCCAGCCAGAACGGCTCGCTTTTCACGCCGCGAAACCAATAACCGCCAAACCAACAGGGAAAAACGGAAAGGCCTGCGCTCTCCGGAGCGCAGGCCTCGCTGTATTCGGTCCAGGTATTCGATCTAGCCGAAGAAGACCTCGGACTCCTCGTAACGGTACGGCGGGACCGTTTTGAGTTCGGCGGTCGCCGCGTCGAGGCCGACCCGGACGATCTCGGTGCCCTGCAGGCCGACCATCTTGCCGAAGTCGCCGTCGTGCACGGCGGTGATCGCGGCCAGGCCGAAGCGGGTGGCCAGCACCCGGTCGTACGCGGTGGGGGTGCCGCCGCGCTGGATGTGGCCGAGCACGGTGGTCCTGGCCTCCTTGCCGGTGCGGCGCTCGATCTCCTGCGCGAGGCGCTCGCCGACGCCGCCCAGGCGGACGTGCCCGAACGCGTCCAGCTCGCCGGTCTGGACCTCCATCTGGCCCTCGATCGGGTGCGCGCCCTCGGCCACCACGATGATCGGGGAGTAGCGGGTCTTGAAGCGGGACTCGACGTACTCGCAGACCTTGTCGATGTCGAACGGCTTCTCCGGGATGAGGATCACGTTGGCCCCGGCGGCCATGCCGGCGTGCAGCGCGATCCAGCCCGCGTGCCGGCCCATGACCTCGCAGATCAGCGCGCGGTGGTGGGACTCGGCGGTGGTGTGCAGGCGGTCGATGGCCTCCATCGCGATGTTGACGGCCGTGTCGAAGCCGAAGGTGTAGTCGGTCGCGTTGAGGTCGTTGTCGATGGTCTTGGGCACGCCGACGACCTTCACGCCCCGGTCGTACAGCTGCTTGGCGACACCCAGCGTGTCCTCACCGCCGATCGCGATCAGCGCGTCCACACCGTGGGTCTCAAGGTTCTCCTTGATCCTCTCCACGCCACCGTCGATCTTCATCGGGTTGGTGCGCGACGAGCCCAGGATGGTGCCACCGCGCGGCAGGATGCCACGCACCGCCTGGACGTCCAGCGGCATCGTGTCCCCTTCCAGGGGGCCTCTCCAGCCGTCCCGGAATCCGACGAACTCGTGGCCGTAGACGCCGGCGCCCTTCCGCACCACCGCGCGGATGACCGCGTTCAGTCCGGGACAGTCCCCACCACCGGTGAGCACTCCAATACGCATGTCGGGTTCCTCCATATGGGATAACGCGGCCAGACTGAGTCGGGACGCTGACGGGAGGCATTCTGCCTCCTCGTGACAACAATGGTCTAGACCAAAAAGTGAGGCTCCGTGGGTGTTTTGGCGATAGACGCTGGTACGACCGGGGTCACCGCCCTCGTGGTGACCGAGGACGGGCGGATCGAGGCCCGCGGGTACGCGGAGTTCGCCCAGCACTTCCCGGAACCCGGGTGGGTGGAACACGCCCCCGAGGACATCTGGCAGGCGACCCTGGCAGCCTGCCAAACCGCGCTTGACCAGGCAAGCACCCCGCCCCGGTGCGTCGGCCTGACCAACCAGCGGGAGACCGCGGTGCTCTGGGACCGGCGTTCGCTGGCCGCGCCGCGACGGGCCGTCGTCTGGCAGGACCGGCGATCTTCAGGTGTCTGCGCCCGCCTGCGGGAGGCGGGGCACGAGCCGCGTGTGACCGAACTCACGGGCCTGCGGCTCGATCCCTACTTTACCGGCACCAAGCTCACCTGGCTCGCCGAGAACGACCCGGTGCCCGGGAACCCGGCGATCGGGACGGTGGATTCGTACCTGGTCGCCCGGCTCACGGGGGGCGCGCGGCATGTGACCGACCCGTCCAACGCGTCCAGGACCCTCCTGTACGACATCGTCGCCGGCACCTGGTCCGAAGAGCTGTGCGACCTGTTCGGCGTGCCGATGGACGCCCTGCCGGAGCTGGTCCCCAACTGGGGGGAGATCGGCCGTACCGACCCGGACGCCTTCCTCGGCCTGGACCTGCCGATCAGCGGCCTGGCGGGCGACCAGCAGGCGGCCCTGTTCGGCCAGACCTGCTTCTCCCCCGGCGACGTGAAGTGCACGTACGGCACGGGCTCCTTCATCCTGGTCAACACCGGCGACCAGATCACACGCTCGGACGCGGGCCTGCTCACCACGGTGGCCTGGCAGGACCCCGCCGGCACCCGCACGTACGCGCTGGAGGGCGCGATCTTCGTCACCGGCGCGGCCGTGCAGTGGCTCAGGGACGGGCTGGGCATCCTGGACACGGCGGCCGAGTCCGAGGCCGTGGCCCGGTCGGTGCCCGACTCGGGCGGGGTGGTGTTCGTGCCCGCGCTGACCGGCCTCGGCGCGCCGCACTGGGACCCGGAGGCGCGCGGCACCATCCTCGGCCTGACCCGGGGGACGACGCGGGCGCACCTGGTCCGCGCCACCCTGGAGGCGATCGCCTTCGAGGTCCGCGACATCGTGGAGACCATGGAGGTCACCGTCCTGAAGGCGGACGGCGGCGGGAGCGCCAACGACCTGCTCATGCAGTTGCAGGCCGACCAGCTGGGCATCCCGGTGGAACGCCCGGTGATCCAGGAGACGACCGCGCTGGGCGCGGCCTTCCTGGCCGGGCTGGGGACCGGCGTCTGGTCCTCGGTCGAGGAGCTCCGCAAGACCTGGCACCTGGACCGCCGCTTCGACCCCGGCCAGGGGGACGGCGCGGCCTACGACCGCTGGCAGCGCGCCGTGGAGCGCTCACGCGCCTGGGCCTGACCCCACCACACAGCTCGGCGAGGTGAGCCGCAGGACCGCGCCGGTCGGTTCGGGCACGCCGCCGGCCAGCCGGAACTCGGCGACCTCGCCGGAGTTCTGGTTCGCCACGTAGAGCCTCCCATCGGCGAGCCTCCCATCGGCGAGCCTCCCGCCGGCGAACGCGAAGTGCCGCGGCCAGGCTCCCCCGCTCGGCACCTCGGCGATCAGCTCCAGCGTCTCCGGGTCGAACACCGCGATCGTGTCGGGCCCCCGGTTGCCCACGTAGAGATGCTCCCCGTGCAGCTCCAGATGCGACGGGTGGTTCTGGCCGCCCGTCCCGCTCGCCGCCGCGCGGGCCAGCTCCTTCCAGTCCGTGTCGTACGCCCTGACCAGGCCGTCCAGCTCGCCCACCAGGTACCAGCGGTCGTCCCTGCGGTCCATGTGCCGGGGGCCGGAGCCGGGGGTCAGCTTCACCGGCGGCAGGATCTCGACCCCTTCGGCGGCGGCGTCCAGCCGGTAGCGGCGGATCTCGTCCGTGCCGAGGTCGCTGACGTGCAGGATGTCGTCGGGGTCGAAGACCGCCTGGTGGGCGTGCGGGCCGAGCTGCCGGTCCCGGTCCGGGCCCGAGCCCCGGTGCGGGAACTCCAGCGCCGGGCCGTCGAAGCGGCCTTCCGCGTCGAGGCGGTGCAGACTGAGCACGCCGTCCATGTAGTTGGTCACGGCCAGCCAGGCGCCGGACGGGTCCACGGCCGCGTGGCACGGGGAGGCCCCGCCGCTGGACCTCGACTCGATGACCTCGCCGTCCCGGACGACCGAGATGCGGCCGTCGTCGATCTCGCTCACCACGTACAGGACTGAAAGTTTCGGATGCGCGGCGAGGAACGAGGGCGCGGTCACGGGGATCTCCCCCACGACGGCCAGCGCGTCGTCCGCCACGGTGACCTTCGGCTCGTAGCCGCCGACGTAAAGACCCACGCTTAGCTCCCCTGCCGTTGGCCGATAGCAGACTCTACGGTTCGATCACCCCGGAAGCCAGCGCGGAGTATTGTTGCCTCAGTCAACGGATTCGTTGAGGAGAGCAATGGATATGGTGGCAGAGGTCCGGGCCTTCAACCGCTTCTACACGGCGGTGATCGGGATGCTCCGGGCCGGGATGCATGACTCGCCCTACTCGCTGACCGAGGCGCGGGTGCTGTTCGAACTCGACCGAACGGCGGGGGACGTGGAGGTCGGGGAGGTCAAGCGGCTGCTCGGGCTGGACGCGGGTTATCTCAGCCGGGTTCTGGCCAGGCTCGAAGGGGATGGTCTGGTCCGGCGGGAGCGGTCGGCCGTCGACGGCCGGCGGCAGGTGGTGGGGCTCACCGACGACGGCCGGGCCACCTTCGCGAAGCTGGACGAACAGTCGGACGCCGAGGTCAGGGGCCTGCTGGACGCGCTGCCGGAGGAGGAGCGGTCCCGGCTGGTCGCGAGCATGGGCGTCATCCGGGACGTCCTGGGCGAGAAGCGCGACCGGGTGCCTTTCGTGATCCGGCCGCCGCGCCCCGGGGACCTGGGGTGGGCGATCGGCCGCCACGGCGCCCTGTACTCCCGCGAGTACGGCTGGGGACCCGACTTCGAGGCCCTGGTGGCCCGCATCTGCGCCGACTTCCTGGACGCGCAGGGCAGCCCCGGGCAGGCGGGGTGGATCGCCGAGGTGGACGGCCGCCGGGTGGGCTGCGTGTTCTGCGTGCGCAAGGACGCCACCACCGCCCAGCTTCGCCTGCTCCTGGTGGATCCGTCCGCCCGCGGGCTCGGCATCGGCGCCCGGCTGGTCGAGGAGTGCCTGCGCTTCGCCCGGGACTCCGGCTACCAGACGATCATGCTGTGGACCCGCGACGTCCTCGTGTCGGCCCGCAAGATCTACGAGGCCGCCGGCTTCAAGCTCGTGGCCGAGGAACCCGCCGCCGCCTTCAACGAACAGTTCTGGGAACGCCCCCTCTGAGCGGCGGTGCGCCTGTTCCCGGCTCACCGAAGTGGTACGGGCTGCCGCTCAGCTGCGGAACGGCCCCATCACCTCGTAGGTGACGCCGGAGCGGTTGGAGCCGGTGGTGCCGCGCTGGGAGGAGAAGTAGAGGCGGTCCCCGTCGGGGGCGAAGGCCAGGCCCGTGATCTCGGACTTCTGGTGGCCGACCAGGCGGAGGAAGGGCGCCACCTCGCCGTCGGCGGTGATGATGTTGATCTCCATGTTGCCGCCGTCCTCGGCCACGAACAGGTCGCCGGAACGGGAGACGAAGACGTTGTCCACGCCCTTGAGCGGGGCGTTGGCGTCGTACAGGACGGAGAGTTCGCGGTTGGCGGCGTCGTAGGCCCAGACGCGGTTGTCGCCCTTGGTGGTGAAGTAGCAGAAGCCGCCCGAGTAGTAGCAGCCTTCGCCGCCGTTGAAGCGGATCGCGCCCTCGACCTGGTCGCGGGTCGGCTCGTACGTGGCGGAGGGGTTCGGGATACGCCGCCAGCGCACTTGGCCGGTAGGGTCGTCGCCGTCGCCGACCATGACCTCCAGGACGCCCGTGGTGAGGTCGCCCCAGTCCTGCGGGCGGAACCGGTAGAAGCAGCCGTCCGGCTCGTCCTCGGTCAGGTAGACGACCTCGCGGTCGGGGTCGCAGGCGGCGGCCTCGTGCTTGAAGCGGCCCATGGCGAGGCGGGGGGCCGCGGCGCGGTAGCCGTACGGGTCGCATTCGAAGACGCGGCCGCGGACCGTCTCCTCGCAGGACAGCCAGGTGTTCCAGGGGGTCGCGCCGCCGGCGCAGTTGCGGTCGGTGCCGGACAGGATGCGGTAGCCCGTCTTGATCGAGCCGTCCGGGCCGAAGCGGAGCGCGGAGACGCCGCCGACCACGGGCACCTCGGAGTTGGAGACGTAGATCCAGCCGTCGCCGTCGGCGAAGCAGGCGCCGCCGTCGGGGGCGGGATGCCAGGTCAGGCCGCCGACCCGCTGCCCGGAGCGGCCGACCACCCGGCTGGTGAAACCCTCGGCCAGGGCGATCGAGTTTCGGTCCGGTTTGCCCAGCGCGCCGTACGGCCCCTTGCCGCGGACGGCGTCGCCGGCCGGCATCGGCGAGGCCGGGACGCTGGGGGCGCCGGAGGCACCGGGGGCGGCGGGCGCGGCGCAGGCCGAGCGCCAGAGCGACCCGGTGAGCGCGGCCAGGGCCCCGGAACGGACGAACGTGCGGCGCAACATATTCTCCTCCCACTGGGCACGCTACGCGCGGCGGGTCCCGCCAGTCGATCGAATCCGCGTGAACGCCCGGGGAATCCGCACGGTTCTTGCGCTCAAACTTTGCGCAAACCATGGTCTCCTCCCAGGTGAACGCCGTTTATCGTGATCGACTCCAGGCCTTCCCGCGGAGCACTTCGATGACCAGCGCAGTTTCCGAAAAGATCAGCTCGCCCACGATCACGCGACGCCGGGCGCTGATCTTCCTCGATCCGGACGAACCCGGACGGCGTGCCCCGGAACCGGCACGGCGGCTGGTCGGCGCGCTGCGCGCCCGCGGCTTCGAGGTGGACGCGCAGCAGAGCCTGGACAGCCGGGACCACGAACGGCTGACCGCGTTCCTGGACTCCGGGCGGCCCGGCGACCTGCTGCTGGTGCGCTGGCCGCGCACGGCCCGGTGGAGCGGCGGCGAGTTCACCGCGCTGATCCGCCGCTTCGGGGCGGGGGCCGGGGACTCCGCCGCGGCGGCGCTGCTGATGGTGGTCGACTTCGGGTGGATCGGCAGCGCGACCGTGGACGAGCCCACGGTCAGCGCCCTGCTCACCCCGCCGGGCGTGGCCGCCGCCGCCCTCACCACCGGCCTCACCATCGGCGAGGAGGTACGGCCCGGCAGCCTCTCGCTGACCGAGGTGGTGGCCGGCGGCCTGCTCGACGGCGCGGCCGACCTGGACGGGGACGGCGTGATCACCGCCGCCGACCTGCTCGGCCACGCGCTGGCCGTGTTCGGCGCGGACGCCGAGTTCCAGCCGCACCTGCTCACCTCGGCCGAGGGCCTGGACATCGCGGTCGCGGTCACCGCCCCGGCCGCGGAGCCCGGCGTCCCGGCCGAACTCGCGTACGCGCACGAGCGGCTGGGCGGCCGGGCGCCGTCGGCGGAGCGGCTGGCCGGCACGGTCTACGACGAGTACCTCGGCGCGGAGGCGCAGACGCTGCTGCGGCGGGCCTCGCTTCTGGCCGACGACGAGGAGCTGACGCCGGAGGTGGCCCAGCTGCTGGCCGGGCGGACCGACGGGCGCGCGGAGCTGGCGGAGTGGGGCCTCCTTGGTCGCGGCACGCCCTTCGCCCATCCGAGCGTGGCCGAGACCGGCCGGGCCCGGCTCACGGCGACGGAACTGGACGAGGTGCCCGGGGTGTTGCGCCGCTGGCGGGCCGGCCGCAGGACCGTGCCGCCGCGGGCCAGGCTCACCCCCGACCGCTGGACCATCGACGACGACCTGGGGCACCGGGTGTACGCGGAGGCCATCGCCGCGTTCGTCCGCCATCCGGAGACCAGGCCGCCGCTGACGATCGGGATCAAAGGCCCGTGGGGCGCCGGCAAGACCTCGCTGATGCGGATGATCCAGAACGAGCTGGATCCGGGGGCGGCGACCGGGGAGCCGGGGCCGATCACGCTGCCCCGGCCGCTGCCGGCCCGGCCGCCGTCCCGGCTGCTCGGGATCGCGGGGCGGATGTGGCCGGGCGTGCTGGGCGGGTCCGATCGGGTGACCATCGCGGAGGTCCGTACCTGGGCGAAACGGCCGCCGGAGCCGCTGCCCGAGGCGGCGGCCGGGCTGAGCGGGTGGCGGCCGACGGTGTGGTTCAACCCGTGGATGTACCAGAACGGCGAGCAGGTCTGGGCCGGACTCGCGCACGAGATCATCACGCAGGTGACCGGCCGGCTGCCCCGGGCGGAGCGGGAACGTTTCTGGCTGCGGCTCAACCTGGCCAGGATCGACCGGGAGGCGGTGCGGCGCAGGGCGTACCGGCTGGCGGCGCTGCGGCTGGCGCCGGCTGCGCTCGGCCTGGTCATGGCGCTGGTGGTGGCGGGCGCGTCGCAGCTGGCGACGCCGCTGCTGCCGGCCCTGGAGGGCACCGCGGCCGCGATCTCCTCGGCGGGCGCGCTGGCCGCCGTCGCCGCCGGCTGGGTACGGCTCGCGCGTTTTCTCACCGAATCCGCCGACACCGCCTTCGCCGGCCTGGTCCGCCCTCCGGACATGTTCGCCCCCGCCCCCGACCCGGGCGACCTCGTCGCCGAACCCGGGTACGGCGCGCGGACCGGCTTCCTGCACCTGGTGCAGACCGACATGCGGCACGTGCTCGGCCTGGTGGCGACGGAGGAGCGCCCGCTGCTGGTGTTCGTGGACGACCTGGACCGCTGCTCCTCCGGCACGGTGGCCCAGGTGATCGAGGCGATCAACCTGTTCCTGGCCGGGGAGTTCCCGAACTGCGTCTTCGTGCTGGCGATGGAGCCGGACGTGGTGGCCGCGCACGTGGAGCTGGCCTACCGCGAGCTTGCCGACTCGATGCCGGAGAGCCTCCGGCACGGCATCGGCTGGCGGTTCCTGGAGAAGATCGTGCAGCTGCCGCTGTCGGTGCCGCTCCTGGACGACGGCGCCCGCCTGCCCGGCTACGTCCGTACGCTGATGGGATTTCCGGACAGTCCAGGCATGACCGAAACCCAGGCTCCGGCGCATCGTCCCCCGGACCGGCCGCTCGATCAGGAGCTCGTCGCCCGGATCGAGCAGGCCATCCGCGCGCGGCGGCCGCGGGCGGACACGCTCGACTCGATCGCGCGCGCCACCCAGCGTGTGGTCGACGCGCCTGCCGGGGAGGCGGGCATGCTGGGCGGCCTCTGGCTGGAGACCCGCGCCGCGGCCGACCGGGTCTTCGACGACCTGTACAGCGACGAGAACGCCTGCCGGGCCATCGAGGTCGCGCTCCCCGCTCTGTCGGCCACCAATCCACGCGAACTGAAGCGGTACGTCAACGTGTTCCGCTTCTACTCCTTCGTCACGTATCGGCGGCGTCTGGCCGGGGAACCGCCGGCCGGGGACGCCGAGGTGGCCAAGCTGGCCGCGCTCACCGTGCGCTGGCCGCAACTGCTGTCGACGCTCACGCGGGACTGCCCGGAGCGGGGGGAGACGGCCCTGGAGTTGCTGGAACGCGCGGCACGGTCGGTCGGCGGGGTGGATTCGGCAACGGCCGACGGCCATGAGGGCACGAGGTTGCCCAATGATCACACGTACACGACGTCGCCCAATGGTCACCGGGATACGGCAGCGGCCGACGGCCGCGCGGACACGACGTTGCCCAATGGGCACTGGGATAAGGCAGCGGCCGACGACCGCGCGGACACGACAGTGACCAATGGCCGCCCGGACACGGCAGCGGCCCACGGCCATGGGGGCACGACGGTGATTAATGGCTGCCCGGACATGGCTGCGGCCAAGGGGCGGCTGGACGTGGCACGCGCGGAAGGGTGGGTGGAGGCGGCGCGGATGGCCGGGGTGCCGGCGGAGGCGAGCGGCCCGCTGCGGGCGCTGCTCGCCTCCGGCCCCCCGGTCGCGGGGCTGGCCCGGCGCCTGCTCTAACGCTGGGCCTGGATCATCCAGTGGTGCATCTCCAGGTCTCTGGTGAGACCGATGAGCAGATCCTGGCTGACCGGGTCGGCACGCTCGGTCGCGTCGATGCGTTCCCGCATCCTGCGGATGATCGACTCCAGGATGTCGGTCATCACGGCGATGACCTTGCCGTCCTCGATCGGCCCCGCGTCCATGTGGGACAGCTGGCTGTCGTGGACGATCGTGCTCGCGCGGCCGTCCGGGTTGACGCCGATGGCGACGGCGCGCTCGGCCACGGAGTCGGCCTTCTTCCTGGCCAGCTTGACGATGTCGTCGAGCTGGAGGTGGATCGGGCGGAAGAACCGCCCCGTGAGGTTCCAGTGCGCCTGCTTGCCGATCAGCGCCAGATCGATCAGGTCGACCAGGGCGCCCTGCAGCGCATTTCCGGTGATCTTCTTGTTCTCGGCGGTCAGAAGGCTGGTAATCGGAGCCATGCTTGTTCCTTCCATCGAGATGGACCTAATACGGACAACCCGAAACAGACGGACCCTGTTCCGAAGTTGACACTGTCATCGTGACAGTGTCACTGTGGAGGTATGAGCGAGACCTGGACCATCGGCGAACTGGCCGAGCACGCGGCGGAGGCGCTGGGCTCCGACGGACGCCTCAACGGGCGGGTCAGAGAGGTCCCCAACGAGCGGCTCATCCGGTGGTACGTGACGATCGGGCTGCTCGACCCGCCCCTCGCCCGGCGCGGCCGGGTCGCCGTGTACGGCCCACGCCACCTGCTGCAACTCATCTCCGTCAAACGCCTTCAAGCGGCCGGCCACTCGATCGCGGAGATCCAGGTCCGGCTGGCCGGAGCCCCCGACTCGGCCCTCCAGACCATCGCCCGCACCTCCCCCTACCCGACCCACCCCGACCCACGGCCCCCCGCATCACCGACTCCCAAGCCACCGGTCCCCAAGCCACCGGTCGCCAAGCCACCAGTCCCCACGCCACCAGTCCCCACGCCACCAGCCTCCACACCACCGACCCCCGCACCACCCGCCCCCAAGCCACCGGCTTCCGAACCGGTCCCCGAACCACCGGTTTTCGAGCAACCGGCCTCTGAACCCGCACGCCCCCGCTTCTGGGCCGCCCAGGCCGTGACCCCGTCGTCTCCCGCAGCCCCGGCAACCCCGGCAGCTCCCGCAGCCCCGGCAACCCCGGCAGCTCCCGAAACCCCGACCTCTCCGACAACCGCGCCAGTTCCGGCACCTTCCGTAACCCCCGCGCCTCCAGCAACCCCCACGGCTCCCGCAATCCCTGCAACTCCGGCAGCTCCGGCAGCCCCCATAACCGCGGCGGCACCAGTGGCCCCAACGGCTCCAGTGCTTCCGGCCGCGCGGGTGCACGGCGTGAAGATCGCTCCCGGAGTGGCCCTGGTGCTGGACGGCGTGAGCCGGACACCGTCGGACGATGACCTGACCGCCCTCGCGGCTGCGGCCCGCCCGCTCCTGACCGCACTGACCGACCTCGGCCTGATCGGCCCGAGCTACATCGCTCCGAGCCCCAGCCATCCGAGCCGCAACGACCCGAGCCACAACGACCCGAGCCACAAGGATCCGAACCCTTTGGATCCGAGCCACAACGACCCGAGTCACATCGACCCGAGCCACAAGGATCCGAGCCCTTTGGATCCGAGCCACATCGATCCTGGCCTCACCGACCCGGGCCGCCCTGACACGAATTCCGAAGGGACACCGCTATGACCGTTCCCATCACTCCGCTTCGCCCGGAGGAGTACGCGCCGGTGCCCGAATCCGGATTCGGCGCCCTGGAGACCGAGAAGGGCAACCTCCCGCTGGAGAGCGTGGACGTGACCGCGCGGATCAGCGGTCTGACCGCGGGTGTGCGCATGGCCCAGGGCTTCCGCAACCCGCACGAGGTGTCCCTGGAGGCCACCTACGTCTTCCCGCTGCCGCCCAGGGCCGCGGTCACCGCGTTCACCATGGAGGCCGACGACCGCGTCGTGGAGGGCGTGCTCAAGGAGCGCGGCCAGGCCAGAGCGGACTACGACCTGGCGCTGGCCCAGGGCCGCCGGGCCGCGATCGCCGAGGAGGACCGGCCGGACGTGTTCACCATCCGGGTCGGCAACATCCTGCCCGGCGAGCGGGTCACCGTCCGGCTGACGCTCAGCCAGCCGTTGCCGTACGGGGACGGCGCGGCCGAGTTCCGGTTCCCGCTGGTCGTGGCCCCGCGCTACATCCCCGGCGTACCCCTCCAAGGCGCCTCGGCGGGCGGGGGCGTGGCCGAGGACACCGACGCCGTGCCCGACGCCTCCCGCATCACCCCGCCCGTCCTGCTCCCCGGCTTCCCCAATCCGGTACGGCTCTCCCTGTCCGCCACCATCGACCCCGCCGGCCTGGACCTGCGCGAGATCCGCTCCAGCCTGCACACCGTGAACACCACCACGGACACCAGCGCGGACACCAGCACGGACACCAGCACGGACACCAGCGCGGACACCAGCGCGGACACCAGCGCGGACACCAGCGCGGACATCACCGTGAACACCAATGCGGACGCCAATGCGGACGCCACTGCGGACGCCAGCGGGGACACCGCCGCGGACACCGCCGCAGACACCAATGCGGACGCCACTGCGGACACCAGCGGGGACACCAGCGGGGGCATCGCTGCGGATGGCGGCGGCGGCGAGACGGTCATCGTGGAGCTGCGGCCGGGCGAGCGGCTGGACCGGGACTTCCTTCTGCGCCTGGCCTTCGACGCGTCCACGTCGCTGACGCTGACGCCCGACGACGAGGGAGAGGAAGGCACGTTCACGCTGACCATGACGCCTCCGGCCGACGTCGCCGCCGTGCCGGTCCCCCGGGACGTGGTGCTGCTGCTCGACCGTTCCGGCAGCATGGGCGGCTGGAAGATGGTCGCCGCCCGGCGCGCCGCCGCCCGGATCGTGGACACGCTGACCGCGCACGACCGGCTGGCCGTGCTCTGCTTCGACCACGACGTCATGCGGGCCTTCCCGTCCGGCCTGGTCGAGGCGAGTGACCGGAACAGGTACCGGGCGGTCGAGCACCTGTCCCGGCTGGACGCCCGCGGTGGCACCGAGATTCTCGCGCCCATGGAGGAGGCGCTGGGACTGCTCGGAGACACCTCCCGGGACCGTGTCATGGTGCTGGTGACCGACGGGCAGGTCGGCAACGAGGACCAGATCGTCGAGCGCGTCGGGGCGCGGATCGACGCCGCCTCCGGCATCCGCATCCACGCGGTCGGCATCGACCGGGCCGTGAACGCCGGGTTCCTCGGGCGGCTGGCGCTGCTCGGCTCCGGCCGGTGCGAGCTGGTCGAGTCGGAGGACCGGCTGGACGAGGCGATGGAGCACATCCACCGCCGCATCGGCTCCCCGCTGGTCACCGACCTCACCCTGGACGCCGCCGGCCTCGACCTGGTCGAGGACACGCTCACCCACGTGGGCTCGCTCTTCAGCGGCGTCCCGCTGGTGGTGTCGGGCCGGTACCGGTGTCGTGGCGAGCGCCCGGCGATCACCGTACGGGGAACCGCGGACGGCAAGCCGTGGGAGAGCAGGATCGACGGACGCGAGACGGACGCGCCCGCGGCTCGGGCGGTCTGGGCCAGGGCCGAGGTGCGCCGCCTGGAGGACCGGTACACGATCGGCGAACGGCAGCTGGAGCCGCGGATCGTGGCGACGTCGCTCAGGTTCGGCGTGCTCTGCCGGTTCACCGCGTTCGTCGCCGTGGACACGCGGGTGGTCGCCGACGGCGAGCCGGAGCACCACGTGATCCAGCCGGTCGAGCAGCCCAGCGGCTGGGAGATGCCGGCGGGCATGCCCGTCGCGGCCGCCCCGAAGATGCGGATGGCCTCCCTGGCCTCCTTCGCGACGGACGAGGCCTCCGGCCGTGCGCCCGGCTCGCCCCCTCCCCCGCCGCCGCCCGCCGCCGGGCCGCGCATGCCGGTCGCGCCCCGGCCCGCCGCGCCCTTCAACCTGCCGCCCAGCGCGGCGCCGGTCCCGCCGAGCCGTCGCCGCACACCGGAGGGGTACATCCCCGACATGATGCGGCCGCACCCCGGCAAGGACCAGCGGCCCCCGCAGACCAACCTGGACGGCGTGCGCGCTCTCCTCACCGAGGAGCTGGTACGGCTGCGCGCCGCGGCCGGACGTCCCGACCAGGAACGCCGCCGCTACCTGGCCGACCTGGCCAGCCGGCTGCGCGTGATCGACCAGATGGCCGGCGGACACGCCGAACTGGCGGCGCTGGCGGCCGATCTGGAGAGGGCCGAGCGCCCGGACGCGGACCTGGCCGGGCTCTGGCAGCGGGCCACCGACCTGCTGGCCCGGCTCACGGCGGGCGCTCCCGACACTCCCGCCGAGCCGGAAACCGGCCGCACCCGCCGCCCGTTCTGGAAGCGCACATAGACTGCGATCATGACGAAGGCGCACCAGGGGTCACGGGTACGGCCTGCCGGCCGAACCGCGCCCCTGGTGGCAGCCCGGGAATCAGTTCCCCGATACGGCCCGGCCGCGCCCTTCCCAGCCGGGGGCCAGTTTCCGGACGGGGCCTGGCCGCAGGCTTCTCGGCCCGGAGGTCGGTGTCCGGCCACAGCCTTCCCTGCCCGGGTGTCAGTTGCCCGATACCGCCGAGGAGCCGCGGGCCTCGCGTGCCGCGCGGACCATTTCGACCTTGGCGCTGGCCGCGTACTTGTCGACGTACTCCTGGCCGGAGAGTTCCATCAGCGCGTACATGATCTCGTCGGTGACCGCGCGCAGGACCAGGAAGTCGTTCTCCATGCCGTAGTAGCGGGAGAAGTCGAGGGGCTTGCCGTACTTGACGCCGGGGCGGATGCCGAACTTGGGGATGGGACGGCCCGGGGGCATCATCTCGAAGGTGTTGATCATCGCCCAGGGGATGACCGGCGCGCGCGACTCCAGGGCCAGGCGGGCGACGCCCGTCTTGCCCTTGTAGAGGCGGCCGTCCGGGGAGCGGGTGCCCTCCGGGTAGATGCCGAGGACGCTGCCCTCGCCGAGCACGCGCAGGCCGGTGCGGAGCGCCGCCTCGCTGGCCTTGCCGCCGGAGCGGTCGATCGGCACCGTGCCGACGCCGGAGAAGAAGGCCCTGCTGACCAGGCCCTTGATGCCGCTGCCCGTGAAGTAGTCGGACTTGCCGAGCGAGATCACCTTGCGCGGCAGGAACAGGGCACCGAAGAAGTGGTCGGCGAAGGACAGGTGGTTGCCGGCCAGGATGACCGGCCCCTCCTTCGGCACGTTCTCCACTCCCTCCGCCCACGGACGGAACACGAAATGGAGGAACGGCCAGAGGATGGCCTTCACCACCCAGTAGAACACTCGGGGCTCTCCTTCGGTTGTTTCCAGTGGAGTCATCTTCGCACGCCTGACCCCCTCGCACGACTGAGGCGTAACGTGCGACTATCGGGCAATCTTTCCAATTTTGGAGGGGACATGCCGCTGCTGCCGGGCGCTGAGCCGTACCACCACGAAGGCGGACAGATCGGGGTGTTGCTCTGTCATGGCTTCACCGGGACGCCGCAGTCCCTGCGGCCATGGGGGGAGTTCCTGGCCGAGGCCGGGATCACCGTGTCGCTGCCCCGGCTGCCCGGCCACGGCACCACCTGGCAGGAGATGAACCGCACCCGGTGGGAGGACTGGTACGCGGAGCTCGACCGCGCGTACGCCGAGCTCAAGGCGACCTGCGCCGACGTCTTCGTGATGGGCCTGTCCATGGGCGGCTGCATGGCGCTGCGCCTGGCCGAGGTGCACGGGCAGTCCATCCGGGGCGTGGTGATCGTCAACCCGTCCGTGGTCAACGACAATCCCCTCCTGGTGCTGGCGCCGCTGCTGAAGTGGGTGATGCCGTCCGTCCCGGGGCTCGGCAGCGACATCAAGAAGCCGGGCATCGTCGAACTCGCGTACGACCGGACGCCGGTGCGGGCCGCCGCGACCCTGCCCCGGCTGTGGAGACTGGTCCAGTCCGAGCTGGACAAGATCACGCAACCGGTGCTGGTCTTCTGGAGCCCGGAGGACCATGTCCTGAAACCGGCTAACGTGGAACTACTCCGGACGCGAATGGGGGGAAATCTGGAGGTCCGGGAGTGCGTGGACAGTTACCACGTCGCGACCCTGGACAACGACGCTCCGGCCATCTTCTCGGGGAGCCTCGACTTCATCCGCCGTTACGCGTCTGTACCCTTGACTAAGGACTCTTGACCTGGGATCGATGTGACGCCACAGAGTGATGAGGACGAGGTCTGGCGTCAGATCGTCGCCTCCTACAACGAGACACCCGACAACGGCTCGGCCGATCAGCCATGGCCGGACCGGGAGAACGTCGCGGCCGTTCCGGCGACCGAGACGGCCGACCCCGAGCCCGCCGAGATCGACGACTCCGAGCAGAGCGACGGCGACGGCGCCGGCCAGACCCGAACCGACGAAGACAACGACCACTACGTCCCGCCCCCGCCCGACCCGCTCCCCAAGACCGACGCCCTCACCAAGGCCTCCTGGCTGGCCCTGTTCGGCGGCCCCGCCTACCTGCTGCTGGCCGCCCTGCTGAGCTGGCCGATGGACCCGTGGATCGTGTTCGCCGCGGTCGCGGCCTTCATCGGCGGCTTCGTCACCTTGGTCGTACGCATGGGCGACGGCCCGCCCAACGACTCGGGCTGGGACGACGGCGCCGTCGTCTGAACAACTGAACGGTCCGACCCGCTCAGCGGTTGGCGACGGGCCCGAAGGTCTCGACCAGGTCGCCGTAGTGGTTGGCGTCGTCCAGGGCGTGCCCGACGGCCATGGTCAGGTCGCCGACGCGGGTCACGGACTGGAGCCGTACCGTCCTCGGCTCGGCGGCGGGCTCGCCGCGCAGCGGCTCCCAGCGGCGGCCGGTGAACTTGAACAGGAACGCCTCGTCGGGTCGGGCCGGGTCGTGGCCGGAGGCCCAGAAGCCGCCCTCGCCGTCGCCGGTCACGCCGTACAGCTCGGCCTCGGCGATGGGGAGGCGTTCCCGGGACCAGCGTTTGCCGTCCCAGCGCAGGATCAGCGGTTCGACGCCCTCGTCGCCGTGGAACACGCCGCCCACCGCGACGGCCTTCTTGGCGCTCTGGATGTAGACGTCCCGCAGGTACCCGCCCTTGATCGCGGGCGCGGCGACGGACTTCCAGCCGCTGCCGGTCAGCCGCATCACCAGCGGCCGCGAACCGGTGTCGCCGACCGCCCAGCCGTCCTTGCCGGACAGCGCGACCCCGTGCAGCGCGCCCGCCGGGCCGATCACGGCGGTCCAGCTGCCCGAGCCGGTGGCGATGAGGCTGCGTCCGCCCCGGCTGCCGACCGTGACGACCTTGCCCGGCTGCGCCGCGACCGACCGCAGCCAGTCACCGCCGCGCACCGCGGGCACGATCACCCGGTCGAACCCGCCCGGGCCGCCCCGGCCGATGTACGGCACGCCGTCGTGCCCGTCCCCGACCACCCACAGCTCGTTCGCCGACACCGCGCTGATCGACCGCAGCGGCCCGACGCCGGTCACGTCGCCCCGGGCCCGTACCTCGGTCCAGGACCTGCCGTCCCAGCGGGTCACCACGCCCCGGTTCTGCCAGACGTCCCAGATGCCCTCCTGGCCGACCGCCCACACGTCGTTCTCGGACAGCGCGGCCACGTCGGCGAGCGAACTGCCGTTGCCGAGGCGCGCCGAAGCCGCCTGCCGGACGATCTCGTCGGCGACCGCCTTGGGGCGGGACGGTGGTGGCTGGGCGTGCGCGACCGCTGTGACCTGGGGGAGTTGGCCGGTCAGGAGACCGGCGAGAAGCCCACACAACGGCACCACGCGCCGGATCAGGCAGCGGGCCATGACCAAATCGTACGGGCCGGAACCCCGGCAAGGTGCCGAGAGACCCAATTCTGGTGACATTGCCCGAGACACCCCTTCCCGTACGGCGTCACGCCATCCGGGATAGGTCCGCCACCACGGGCCGGTGATCGGTGGCGGTACGCAGGTCGTCGAGGCTCGGGACCTCGTCGGAATCGCCGCAGGCGTGCACGGTCAGCCCGTGCCCGACAAAAACCCCGTCGATCCGCTTCTGCGGATTTTTCGCGCTATAGGTGTGGCCGTCGCCGCGCGGGGCGGTGGCGTACCCGTCGGTGAAACGGCCGGACAGGTACCGCCAGGCCGGTCCGGCGGGCTCCTCGTTGATGTCGCCCGCCACGACCGGGACGGCCTCATGCTCCGCGGCGGCGGCCTCGATCCGGGCGGCGACCTCCCTGACGTGCGACAGCCGGGCCCCGGCGTGCAGGTCCAGGTGAACCGAGCCGACGGCCAGGCGCGTCCCGTCGACGTCCACCACCGCGATGGCGATCGCGCGCCGCTCCAGGCCGGGGAACCATCGCAGCCGATGGTGCTCGGCGTGCACGACGGCGGCGCGCGGGCCGGTCAGCACGGCGACGCCGCTGGTGCGCGCCCCCGCCGCCAGGCGCAGCCCGGTGACCCCGGGCAGCGCCCGGGGCCGCCCGCGCGGGGCCTCCTGCACGCACAGCACGTCGGGGCGGAGCACGCCGATGACCCGGGCCAGCGCCTGACGGTCATCCCACAGCGCGCGCACGTTGTAGGACGCGACCCTGATCACCGATCCACACTAGCCAGCGCGGCGGGCTCACGGCAGGCGCGCGAGATCGGCCGCCCCCACCAGACCCGCCGACGCGCCCAGCTCCGCGATCCTGATGTCGGCCAGCGGGCGGTGGCCGCGCCCGGTCACCCGTTCGGCGAAGGCCACCCTGACCTGGTCGAGCCACAGGTCGGCCGCCTGCGAGACGCCCCCGCCCATGATGAAGCAGCCGGGGTCCAGCACGGCGGCGAGGTCGGCGAGACCCTGGCCCAGCCAGCCCGCCATCGACTCGAAGGCCTCCAGGGCGACCGGGTCGCCCTGCCGGGCGGCGTCGGTGACCTCGCGGCCCTCGATCTCCTCCGGCGTGCCGCCGGCGATCTCCAGCAGCAGGGCGGCGCGTCCCGGGTCGGCGGTGGCCAGGCGGCGGGCCTCGGCGACCAGGGCGTTGCCGCTCGCGTACTGCTCCCAGCAGCCGAGGTTGCCGCAGCCGCAGAGCTTGCCCTCGGGCACGCTCTGGATGTGGCCGAGTTCGGCGCCCATGCCCCAGCGGCCGCGGTAGAGGGCGCCGCCGAGCACGATGCCGCCGCCGATCCCGGTGCCGACGGTGACGCAGACGACGTGCGTCTCGCCCCGGCCGGCGCCGAACCGGTACTCGCCCCAGGCCGTCGCGTTGGCGTCGTTCTCCACCACCACGGGCAGGCCGACCAGGTCGGCGACCTTCTTCTGCAGTGGTTCCTCACGCCAGGCCAGGTTGGGGGCGAACCGGACGACCGAGCGGGTCTCGTCCACGAACCCGGCCGCGCCGACGCCCACCGCCTCGACCTCGTGCCGGGAGGCCAGCTCCTTGATCGCCTCCGCCACGACGCCGGCCACCAGCTCCGGGTTGTCGGCGGGCGTGGGCCTGAGCAGGCTTTCGACGATCTTGCCGTCGTCGTCCACCACTCCGGCCGCGACCTTCGTCCCGCCGATGTCGATGCCGATGGTCAGCGTCATGCCGCCCCTCCCGCAGTAGAGCCCCGGGGGTGCCCGGGTGCTCAGCCCAGATCGATGTGCTCTACCCGCGAGTCATCCTGCCGTCGCGGCGTGGCCGGGCGCTGCAGAGCGTCGACCGCCTGCCGGAAGGCGGCCAGCAGTTCGCCGCCCGCCGCGATCAGGTGGTCGGTGACGTCGCCACCGGACTCCTTGCGGGCGGCGATGACGCGGCAGACCGGACAGGCCCGGCAGATGTACTCCTCATGATCATGCCCGGAAACCGCCTCCCCCCACACATCTTCCCGCCTGTTGCGGCCCGTACTGCCGCTGAAACCGCTGAGTCCGCTGCTGAGCCCGCTGCCCGCGCCCTTCACGAACCCCTTGCCGATCTCCCGGCCCACCCGCTGCTGCAGCGAGTCGAGGAACTTCATCGCCTCTTCCGCCGCGGAACCGAGCGGATCCGGCCGATCATTGCTTTCCGTCATATCTCGAACGTTACCCGGAGGTGGCCGTCCTGGAGCGCCGCCGAGGCGACCGTACGGCGGGCCAGCCCCGCGGGCAGCGCGATGATCCGCCGGTAGGAGCCGGCGGTGACGATCAGCTCCTCGCCCTTGCGGGCCAGATCCACCTCGGACCGGTCGGCCAGCGGCAGCCACAGGGTCAGCTCGTCGGCGCCGATCCGCATCGGGGGTTCGGCGGCCGGCGGGGCGAAGGGGTCGTGGCCGGCGTACAGGACCTCGCCGACCTCGGCCAGGGCGTCCACGCCGACGGGTTCGGCCGGCAGGTACGGCACGGTCAGGATCGGCAGCGGCGCGAAGGACCCGTGCACCTCGGCCAATTGCCTGGCCTGCGCCTCGACCCAGCGGGAGCGCCACTCGTCGGCGCCGTCGGCGGGGAAGACGCGGTTGGCGACGACGGCGTCCACGCGGTAGCCGTACAGGCTGAGGGAGGTGAGGGTGCGGCGGGCCTCGGCGACGACGACGGCCTCGGGGGTGAGCACCAGGCGGACGGAGGCGTTGTCGCCGGTGAGGAGTTCGCGGACGGCCATCAGGCCGCGGTGCAGGCGCTCCCCCGCCGAGATGACCTTGTCCTCGGGGGCGCTGACCTTGGCGACCTGCCGGACCAGCGGGCCGAACGCCTTCAGCAGCCGCCTGCCGATGGGGAGCAGGCGGTTGACGTGCCAGTCCAGCGCCTCCGGCAGGGCCAGCAGCCGGAGCGTCTCCGCGGTGGGCGCGCAGTCCACCACGATCACGTCCCACCGGCCGGTACGGGCCTGCTCGCGCAGTTCGAGCAGGGCGATGACCTCCTCGGCGCCGGGCAGCACGGTCACCTCCTCGGAGGTGATCTCGTCCAGGCCGAGTTCGCGGAAGGCCGCCCTGGCGTAGTCGCGCAGTTCGCCCCAGTGCCGTTCGAGGGAGCGCTGGGTGTCGACCTGCTGGAGGTAGAGGCCGGGGGCGGCCTCGACCGGGTCCTGCGCGGCGGCCACGTCCAGCGCGTCGGCGAGGGAGTGCGCGGTGTCGGTGGAGACCACGAGGGTCTTCAGGCCGCGCCTGGCCGCGAGCGTGGCGGTGGCGGCGGCCGCCGTCGTCTTGCCGACGCCGCCCTTGCCGGTGAAGAGCAGGACCCTCATGGGCTCTCGGCGCGTTTGCGCAGCCCCTTGAGGGCCGTGTCGATGATGACCTTCTCGGCCTTGCGCTTGATCATGCCGATCATCGGGACCTTGAGGTCCACCGCCAGCTCGTAGGTCACCTCGGTGCCGTCGCCGCGCCGGGCGAGGCGGTAGCTGCCGGTGAGCCCGGAGACCATCCGCCCGCTGTCGACGATGTGCCAGCTCACGGCGGCGTCGTCCCAGTCGTAGGCCAGCGTGTACTCATCGCTGATCACGCCAGCGTCCAGGACGAAGCGGACGGTGGCCGGGCGGCCCTCCGCGTCCTCGGTCAGGATGCGCGCCGACTTCACCTGGCCGGCCCATTCCGGGTACGCCGGGAAGTCGGCAATCACGGACATGATGGTCGGCCCGTCGGCCCCGATCATGATGCTCGACGTGGTGCGATCAGCCATGGGCTAACCGTACTTCACCATTCGAGAGCGAACGGCGTCCCACGACCCCTGAAATGGCCGACATTTATGCATTCGGTCCGGCCGATTCTGGTCCTGGCCACCAGCGGCTGGTGCACGTGCCCGAACAGCGCGTACCTCGGCTGGGTACGGCGGATCGCCGCCAGCGTGGCCTCGCTCCCCCGCTCGAACCGCCGGGCCACGGTGTCGTACAGCAGGTCGGGGACGGCCGGCGGGATGTGGCTGCACAGCACGTCCACGTGGCCGAGCGCCTCGACCTTGCGCGCGTACTCCTCGTCGTCTATCTCGTACGGCGTGCGGTAGGCCGTCCGCAGCCCGCCGCCCACGAACCCGAAGGTCAGCCCGCCGATCTCGATCGTCTGCCCGTCCAGGATGTGGTGGCCGGGGCGGGCGTAGTCGGGCCAGAGCGCGGGCAGGTCCACGTTGCCGTAGGTGAGGTAGGCGGGCGTGGGCATGGCGGCGAAGATCTGCGCGTACTGGGCGCGGACGGCCCTGTCGATGTGCTCGCGCGGGTCGCCGCCGAGCGCGGCCCACAGGTCGGCCGACATGGCGCGGGCCTCGGTGAACCGCCCGGCCGTGCGCAGGTCGATGAACTCCTTGGCCCGCTCCGCGCCGAACAGGTCGGGGAAGATGCCCTGCGAGTGGTCGGCGTAGTCGACGAAGAGGATCAGATCGCCCAGGCAGATCACGGCGTCCGCGTCTTCGCCGGCGCGGGCGAGCGCGTCGGCCCGCCCGTGGACGTCGCTGACGACATTCACCCGCATACCGTCATATTACGTGCCGTTTACCGGCCGTCCCGCGCCTGCCTGGGCCCTCAGCGCGGCGGACCCTTGATCCACATGCTGGCTGATAGCGTGAAATTGCCCGGATAACGCCTGGGTGACGGATCTACCAACGCGTAACTTCTCGCGGTAGCGTCCGGTGCAAACTTACCCAGCCGTGCCACGAAGGAGTGACCGTGCGCGAGTACAGCGTTCCCGTGCTGGTGGACGTCCCATTGTCGGCCAACTGCACCGACACGGTGTTCCAGCGGGCGGTGGACGAACCCGGCGCCGTCAGCATCCGGCGCCAGGACGGCCAGACCGGCCAATGGATCGCGGTCACCGCCTCGGAGTTCCGGGACGCGGTCGCGGGCGTGGCCAAGGGCCTCATCGCGGCGGGCCTCGAACCCGGCGACCGGATCGCCCTGATGTCCCGCACCCGGTACGAGTGGACCGTGGCCGACTACGCGATCTGGGCGGCCGGCGGCGTCGGCGTGCCCATCTACGAGACGAGCTCCGCCGAGCAGGTCAAGTGGATCATCTCCGACAGCGGCGCCAAGGCCGCCATCGTGGAGACCTCCGCCCACGAGGAGACCGTACGGGAGGCCGCGCCCGACCTGCCGCTGCTGTGGAACATCGACAACGGCGGCCTGGGCACGCTGACCGAGTCCGGCGCGGACGTCACCGACGAGACGCTCGAAGAGCGCAGGACCGGGCGGGGCGGGCGGGACCTGGCCACGATCATCTACACCTCGGGCACCACCGGCATGCCCAAGGGCTGCCGGATCACCCACGACAACCTGCTGTTCACCGCGCGGAACGTGGCCCTCGGCCCGCTGGAGAGCATGTTCACCGTGGACGGCCGGGCCGCGCTGCTGTTCCTGCCGCTGGCGCACAGCTTCGCGCGCATGGTGCAGATCGTGCTGCTGGAGACCGGGACGGTGCTCGCGCACACCCCGAACATGAAGAACGTCGCCCCCGACCTGCAGTCGTTCCAGCCGACCTTCCTGCTGGGCGTGCCGCGCGTGTTCGAGAAGGTCTACAACGGCGCCGAGCAGAAGGCCACCGCCGACGGCAAGGGCAAGATCTTCCACACGGCCGCGAACGTGGCCATCGAGTACAGCAAGGCCGAGTCGACCGGCGGCGCCGGTCTCGGCCTGCGGCTCAAGCACGCCGCGTTCGACAAGCTGGTCTACGCCAAGCTGCGCGCCGCCACCGGCGGCAAGCTCACCGCGGCCGTCTCCGGCGGCTCCGCGCTGGGCGAGCGCCTCGGCAACTTCTTCCGCGGCGTCGGCATCGAGGTCTTCGAGGGCTGGGGCCTCACCGAGACCTCCGCGCCCTCCACGGTCAACATCCCCGGCGCGAACAAGGTCGGCACGGTCGGCAAGCCCTTCCCGGGCGTGAGCATCGGCATCGCCGACGACGGCGAGATCCTGGTCAAGGGCCGGCACATCTTCGACGGCTACTGGAACAACGAGAAGGCCACCGCCGAGGTGATCGACTCCGACGGCTGGTTCCACACCGGCGACGTGGGCGAGCTGGACAAGGACGGCTACCTCAAGATCACCGGCCGGAAGAAGGAGATCCTGGTCACCGCGGCCGGCAAGAACGTCGCGCCCGCGCCCCTGGAGGACAGCATCCGCGCGCACCGCCTGATCAGCCAGGTCATGGTGGTCGGCGACGACAAGCCCTTCATCGGCGCGCTGGTCACCCTCGACCCGGAGGCCATGGCCCAGGTCACGCTGACCGACGAGGAACTCCACGCCGAGGTGCAGGGCGCCATCGACAACGCCAACCGCATGGTCTCCAAGGCCGAGCAGATCAAGAAGTTCGTCATCCTGGAGTCCGACATCACCGAGGAGACCGGGCACCTGACCCCGTCCCTGAAGGTCAAGCGCGGCGTGGTCATGCGCGACTTCGCCAAGCAGATCGACGAGCTCTACGGCTCCTGACGGCCGTCCCCGGATGGTCGAGGAGGCCGGCGAAGCGGGCGGCGACCCGGTCCCAGGTCCACTCGGCCTCGATCCAGGCGCGCCCGCGCTCGCCCATGGCGCGGGCCGCGTCCCGGTCCCCGAGCAGGGCGGTGACGGCCTCGGCGACGGCGGCGGCGGAACCGCCGTCCACGACGAGGCCGGTGTCGCCGTGGCGGACGGCGTCGGGCGCGCCGCCTGAACTGCCCGCCACGACGGGCAGCCCGGTGGCCGCGGCCTCCAGATAGACGATGCCGAGCCCCTCCACGTCGATTCCGGCCAGGCGCGTACGGCACGGCATGGCGAACACGTCACCGGCGTCGTAGTGCGCGGGCAGCTCCGACCACGGGACCGGGCCGGTGATGACCACGCTGTCGCGGTGCCCGGCGGCGGCGCGCTCCAGCGACCTGCGGGACGGACCCCCGCCGACGAGCAGCAGGCACGCGTCCGGCACCTCCGCGAGCACCCGCGGCCAGGCTTTGATCAGCATGTCCTGGCCCTTGCGCGGCACCAGGCGGGAGACGCAGACGACGACGGGACGGCCGGTCAGCCCCAGCGCCGCCCTGACCCGGTCGCCGCCCGCGCCGGGACGGAAGAGCGCGGTGTCGACGCCCGGCGCGAGCCGGGCCAGCTTGTCCTCCGGGATGCGGGTGCTAAGCCGGGCATGCGTGTACGCGCCCAGGTAGGTGACCAGGTCGGCGTGCTCCCCGATGCGGCGGAGCAGGTCGCGGGCGACGGGCAGGCGGGCCCAGGAGGCCTCGTGGCCGTGCGTCAGCATGATCACCCGGTCGGCTCCGGCGTCCCGCAGCGCCGGGGCGAGCAGCCCGAGCGGGGCGGCGGCCCCGAACACCACCGTGTCGCCCGGCTCCACCAGCCGGACCGCCCGCCGCGCCACGTCCCTGGTCGGCAGCATCAGCTTCCCCGGATGCCGGACCACCCGGTACGGCTGCCGCGCGTCGAACTCCCCGTCCCCCGGCCAGCACGGCGCGTACACCACCACCGAACCCGGCGGACGGCGGGACGCGAGGGAGTGCACGAACGACTGGATGCCGCCGGGCCTGGGCGGGAAGTCGTTGGTGACGATCAGCGTGCGCCCCATGAGGACCTCCGTCCGGCGCCGCCCCGCCCGGTCACGGCGCCCCGGTCACGGCTCCGCCACGCTGTTCGCGACGGCCCAGGAGCGGGCCATGGCGATGCGCTGCGGAGCCGTCGGGTGGGATACGTAGAGGACGTATTCGAAGGTGTCCGGAGACAGGTCGGAGATGTTGCGGGTGGCCAGGCGGCGCTGCATGGCGGTGAAGGTGGCCGGGTCGCGGGTGAGCTCCAGGGCGTGCAGGTCGGCGCGGGCCTCGATCTGCCTGCTCACCAGGTTCTGCGCGGGGCTGGACAGGAGCGTGCCGAGGGAGACGAGCCCGACCAGCAGGCCGGCCGCGCGCGGATCCCCCAGGGCGGGCACGCCCGCCCGGCGGCGCAGGACCTGGGCCGCCAGGAACAGCAGGCAGGTGCCGGCGGCGGCGCCGAGCGCGCCCACCAGGGTGCCGTGCAGCACGTCGTCGTTCTTGGCGTGGCCGAGCTCGTGCGCCACGATCAGCTCGGTCTCCTTCGGGGGCTCCTTGAGCAGGTTGTCGTACACGACGATCCGGCGCGTGGCCCCGAACCCCGACACGTACGCGTTGAGCGCCGTCGTGCGCCGGGAGGCGTCGGCGACGAGCACGTCCTCGACCGGCACGCCGTCCCGCTCCGCCATGGCGAGCAGGTCGTTCCTGAGCTGCCCGGCCTGGAGCGGCCTGAAGTCGTTGAACACCGGCTCGACCAGCACCGGGTAGGCGAACGACAGCCCGACGGTGAGCACGAAGGCCCCCGCCGACGCGGGGATCCACCACCGGGCCGGCCACTTCCTGGCCAGGGCGACGATCACCAGGATCATGATCGCGGACAGGGCGACCTGGAGGGCGAAGTTCTTGAGGCGGTCGCCCGTCCAGGTGGCCCACGTCTGGGTGGACAGCCCGTACTCCCGGAAGACGGTCTCCTGCCACATGCCGAGCGGCCAGCGGAGCACCAGCGAGACGGCGTAGACGGCGAGCACGCCGAGCAGGGTGCGCGCCCACCAGGGACCGCGCAGCCGGGCCAGCAGCCCGGCGCCGAGCGGCGTGGCCACCAGGACGCCCGCCACCAGCAGGGTGACGCCCAGCGACAGGTAGGCCGGCGTGCTGGTCGCCGTGTCGAACGCCTGGGCGCGGGCGATCTCCCGGGCGCTGAAGTCCCGCGCCGGATCCGGTTCCGCCGCCGGCGCTCCCACCGCCTCCCGCCAGGGCGTCGTCACCGCGACCACGGCGATGAACAGCACGCCGAGGCCGGCCAGCGCGATCGCGGCCCCCCGTGTCCCCGACCGTTCCACCGGTCACCTCCCCCAGAAACCCGCTGCCCTTCGTATCACACCGGCCCGACAAGCCGCCGCCGCATATAGTCCCGCCACGCCTCGGTGAACTCCGCCGTGCTCAGGCCGAGGACGTGCGCCATCGCCTCCTCCGGGTCGCCGTCCCGCGCCTCCCGGTAGAGCGCGATCAGCCGCTCCTGGCCGTACCGCTCGGCGACGTACCGGCAGGCCAGCCACGCCTCCTCGTACGCGTGCGCCAGCCGGGCGGCCCCGGCCTTGAACGCCGCCCTGCCGGGCAGTTCCCGCGGCAGGACCCCCGCGCGCACCTCCGCCGCCAGCTCGGCCGCCACTCGACGGTCGGTGAGCCCGCTGCCGAGGTATCCGACATAGTCGGCGAAACCCTCCACCAGCCACATCGGCATGTCCGGGCTCACCGCGGCTCCGGTGGCCACGTGCGTCAGCTCGTGCGCCAGCACGACCCGCCGCCCGACCTCGGACAGCCGCGCGAACCCCGCGGGCTCCACGATCACGTGATCCACGTCCGCCAGGGCCGCCATCCCGTGCACCCCGGCGGGCATCGCCAGCACCGCCGCCTCCTCGGTCGACCCCGGCACCAGCACCACGACCCCGGCGATCGGCCACACCCGGTTCACGTGCCGCCGAGCGGCCTCCACCTCCCGCGCGAACGCGACGGCGAGGTCGTCCCCGGTCCCCGCTTCCGCACCGCCCTCTTGATCGGAGGCGGTCGTGGCCGTCCCGGGAACGATCGCGGCGACCGATGCGCTCGGGGCGATCAGCAGGAGCGACCCACCGTCCCGGACCGTCGTCGCGCCCGTCCAGATCCCGGGGTGCTCGCGGGCCGTCACACGCGCGCGGGCCAGCAGGTCGTCCACGGGAGCGGACGCGGACGCCATCAGCACGGCCGCCAGGAGGGCGGCGGTCAGCCGTGGGCGCATGGAGGGATCGTATGCGCGACGGCGGCGTGGGACCGCCGCGTTCCGGCATGGCGCGGGCGAGGCCCGGGCGAGCGGAACGGCCGGCCGGCTCGCCTGGCGCTCTCGGCAGAGGGCAGCGCTCTCACCACAAGAGCGTCACGGCACGGGCCGAGGGGAACGGCCGGCCGGCTCGCATCGCGCTCTCGCCGCAAGGGCGTCATATCAACCGGCGGTCAGTCGGGCTTCTCGCGCAGGGTGGCCGTGTAGTCGGCGACGAGCGTCCGGAAGTCGTGGATCAGGTTCCGCAGCAGGTCGAGCTGCTCGTCGGTGTAGGTGGTCGCCAGCCGGGCGACCGCCTCCAGCAGCCCGTCGAAGAGGGCGAACGCGTGGCGGGCGCCTTCCTCCGAGGCCACCACCAGAACTCGGCGGCGGTCGGCGGGGTCGCCTTCGCGGGTGACGTACCCGGCGCGGACCAGGCGGTCGACGGCGGTGGTGGTGGCGCCCGAGGTCAGGCCGATGGCCGCCGCCAGCTGCCCGGCCGTCATCGGGCCGTCGCGGAACAGCGCGTTCAGGCAGATCAGATCGGTCTGGTTGATGCCGATCCGCGCCGCGGCGGCCTGGCCGACGGTGTCGACGTCGGCGGCCAGGTCGAGCGTGGCGAACACCAGCGCCCGGTGCGCGGGCGAACTGTCCCGTACGCCGGGGGGTTCCGAATATTCTCTTGACACTCTAACCTTTAGATCGTCGAGATATTTTACGGTCTTACTAATTTTACCAGGGAAGGCACCGTGATCCTTCGCGCCCTGACCCGCTGGGTCCTCCGGCATCGCCGGCTGGTGACGCTCACCTGGCTCCTGCTGACCGTCGCCGGAGCGATCGCCGTGACACCCGCCACCGAGGCCATGACCCCCGACTTCGGGGCCCTGCCGGGACGGCCGGGCTACGAGACCAACCAGCGCGTCCTGCGCGACTACGGCAACGGCGGCGCGGCGGATCCCGTCCTGCTGGTGGTGACCGCGCCGCCCGGCGTCCGGGTGGACACCCCGGCGGCGGGAGCCGACCTCGGCCGCGCCCTCGGCCTGGTCGAACGCGCGGTCGGCGAGGTGCGGGCCGTCTCGTACGCCGCCACCGGCGACCGGGGCCTGGTCTCCGCCGACGGCCGTACCACGTTCGCCCTGGTCTATCCCCCGGCGAGCGCGCAGTTCCCGCCGTACGCGGCGGCGATCCCGCGCATGGAGCGGGCCCTGGCCGGCGTCCGGGTGGCCGGCGCGCCGGTCCGGGTGACCGGCACCGACGCCCTGTTCATCCAGTCCAGCGAGGCGAGCGGGCCCGGGCTGCTGGCGGAGACGCTGATCGCCGGGGTCGGGGCCCTGGTCGTGCTGGCGGTCGTGTTCGGCTCGGTGCTGGCGGTGCTGCCGCTCGTCATGGCCGCCATGGCGGTGCTGGTGACGTTCCTGGCCGTGTGGGGGCTGACCGGGGTGATGGAGGTGTCCTTCGTCGTGCAGTTCCTGGTCGGGCTGATCGGGCTCGGCGTCGCCATCGACTACTCGCTGCTGATCACCACCCGCTGGCGGGAGGAGCGCGCCGCGGGAGCCGGGAACGAGGCCGCCGTCGAACGCGCCATGGCCACGGCGGGGTCGGCCGTGGTGCTGAGCGGGGTCACCGTGGCCGTCGCCCTCGCGGCCATGATCGTCCTCCCGGTGCCGTTCCTGCGCGCCATGGGCGTCGGCGGACTGCTGATCCCCCTGTTCAGCGTGCTCGTCACGGTCACTCTGCTGCCGGTCCTGCTGGCGAGCCTCGGGACGCGGCTGGACTGGCCGTACCGGAACCGGCGGCCGTCGCGGCCCGCGCGGCGGTGGACGGCGTGGGCGGCGGCGGTGGTCCGGCGGCCGGTGGCGGCCGCGCTGCTCGCGGCCGTCGCGCTCGGGGCGCTGATCCTGCCCGTCGGGGACCTGCGGCTGGGCGCGCCCGTCCCCGCGTCCATGGCCTCGTCCGGTACGGCCCGGGCCACGCTGGACGATCTCGGCCGCGCGGGCTTCGGCCAGGGGGTGCTGAGCCCCGAGTACGTCCTGGTCGAAGGCGGCGACCCGGCCCGGGCCGTACAGACGGCGCGAGAAGTTCCCGGAGTGCGGGCCGTCCTGGCCGACCCCGCCTGGCGACGGGCGGGGACGAGCCTCGTCGCCGTTCTCGTGGACGAACCGGCCGCGGCGGGCGAAACCCGCGAGCGTCTGCGCGCGGCCCTCGCCGAGGTGCCAGGCGCGCGCGTCGGCGGAGCCGCCGCTCAGGGGCGCGACTTCGTCGAGGCCGTGTACGGCGTCGCCCCGCTCCCCCTCGCCATGATCCTCCTGGTCACCCTGGTCCTGCTGGTCCGCGCCTTCCGCTCGCTCCTGCTGGCGGTCAAGGCGGTCGTGCTCAACGCGCTCAGCGTCGCCGCCACCTTCGGCCTGGTCGTGCTGGCCTGGCAGCAGGGTCTCCTGTCGGAGGCGCTCTGGGGCATCGAGGCCACCGGCGCCCTCACCGAATGGGTGCCGGTGATGGTGTTCGCGTTCCTGTTCGGCCTGTCCATGGACTACGAGGTCTTCATCCTGGCCCGCATCCGGGAGGAGTACGACGCGACCGGCTCCACCGCCGAGGCGGCGGTCCGCGGGGTGGCGCGCACCGGGCGGCTGGTGACCAGCGCCGCGCTGATCCTGTTCCTGGCGTTCGTGTCCCTGGCCGCCACGCCCGGCACCGAGGTGAAGATCTTCGCGACGGCGCTCGGGCTGGGCATCCTGCTGGACGCGACCGTGGTCCGGGCCCTGCTCGTGCCCGCCCTGGTGGTGCTGTTCGGCCGCGGGAACTGGTGGCTGCCCCGGCCGCTCGTGCGCCTCCTGCTGGTCGGGGAACGCGGGGGACGAAAAGACCTCATCGGTGCTCCGCCCAGGGACCAGGCGGAGCACCGATGAGGGATGGATCTAGATCACGGTCAGAGACCGGGTCGTACCGCGCCGACGAAGGTGCGCTTGCGGTAGGTGTTCAGCTTGTCGATGCGAACCCGGGCGCCGCTGTGTGGGGAGTGGACCATCCTGCCCTTTCCGACATAGATGCCCACGTGCCCGCCGCCGCTGGTGAAGATCAGGTCGCCGGGGCGCAGGTTGCGCCAGGACACCTTCTTCTTCACCGCCCTGCGCTGGGAGTAGGTGGTTCGCGGAAGCTTCACGCCTGCTTTGCGCCAGGCGTACACGACCAGGCCGGAGCAGTCGAACGAGCCGGGACCGGTGGCTCCCCACCGGTACGGGTCGCCGATCTGCGCCTTGGCCACCGCGACGGCCCGCTGGGCCTTGGACCGCTGGCGTGCGGCCTTCGTGACGGTGGCGCGCTTCTTCGCCGGGACCTTCGCGGCGCCGGCCTGGGGGTGGCCGGCGGGGAGGTCCAGCGCGGGAACGCCGCTGATGGGAACGTTCCCGGCAATGGCCGGGTCGGTGGAGCCGATCTTCGTGAGGGTGACTGCCGCCGTTTCAGCCGCCACCGGCTGCGCCGCGAAGACTCCGACCGAGGCCGTGAGAGCGACGCCGCTCAGGGAGAGACGGGCAAGACGGGACAGGCATGCGGGGGTGGTGGACAGGATCGCTCCTATGATCTTCCTCTTGCGCCTACCGGGTTAGCTGACGGATTCGGGCGGGGAAGTCGCCCTACGGTGGAATTGCCACCGATTCACCCCTGAGCGCCTGCGTACAGGGCCTATTGGGTCCCCGGCTCCATGCCTCCTGACTGCATGGACTCGGCCGGCCGCATTTGTGACATGCGACACATGGATCTTTATGGAGACATCAGCACATTTGGCTGACAGGGACGCGACGGCATGGCTTGCACGTCGCGGGCCAGAAACTACCGAGCTTTCCCTTGATTCGGCAAAGCTTTCTCCAAAAGATAAAGATCAGATAACTCGGAATGTGCGAGAAAACCCCTGCTTACACTGGTATTTCGCCGATGAATGTGACTCTGGTCACACATCGGGAATCAGAGGCTGAATGCCGTCCCACGGGCCCCACCGGCCCCACGGGTACGCAAGATCGTTCCAACGCCGGACGGCAAGCGCTTACCCAAGCACCGATATTTCGGGATTTCGGGCTCTACGCCCAGGATGGTTAGGGACGTACAGCCTTGTCGGGGTTGTACTGGCTGAGAGGCGTGACCTTGACCACGTCACCCGTCTGCGGCGAGTGCACGACCTTGCCGTCGCCGGCGTAGATGCCCACGTGCCCGAACCCGCTGTGCCACACCAGGTCCCCCGGCTCCAGCGAGCTCACCGACACCCGCCGGTTGGCCCCCCAGGCCCACATCTCGTAACTGGTCCGCGGCAGGCTCACGCCACCCTTGCGCCAGGCCGCCTGTACGAGCCCAGAACAGTCCCACGACCCCGGACCCGTGCCCCCATACCGGTACGGCTTCCCGATCTGCGCGTACGCGAACTCAAGGGCCGCCAGCGCGTTGCCCGACGCGGGCCCGGTGTAGACCTGCCCGGCGCTGTTGGTGTTGCCCGGGTTGTACGCCCCGAGCTCCCGGAGCAGCTTCACCTGCTCCTCGACCATCCGGTCGGCCTTTTTCTTCTTCTTGACCAGCTCGTCCTTGATCTTGGACGCGTCCTCGTACGTCTTCTTCCTGGCTTCCCGCTGGTCGCGCAGGCCCTTGATCGCGTCCTCGAACGTGGCCAGCGACTTGGAGCGGCCGACGGCCAGCTGGTCCATCAGCGCCAGCGTGTTGAGCATGGCGTCCGGGTTGTCGGCGGTGAACAGCCCGCTCAGGGTCCGGAAGTCGCCCGTCTGGTAGTTGCTCACCGCGACGCCGACGACGCCCGCCCGTAACGCCTGGACCTGCCGGTCCTTGTCCTTGAAGGCGAGGTTGACCTTGTCGTACTGCTTCTTCGCCTTCTTCCACTTCTCGTTGGCGCCGTTGTAGTCGTCGACGATGTCGTCCATCTGCTTGTTCAGCTTCCGGAGTTTGGCCTGCGCCTCGGCGATCGTGGGCTTCGGGTCGGCCTGCGCGCCGACTACCGGGAGGAGGATGACGGCTGCGGCCATACCCGCCGCGACCGAGACTCGCCCACGCACAAGGACCCCTTCCAGACGGACAGACCTGGTCGGGAACTCTAGTGAAGCGATCTTGCTCGCTCAACCGATTCGGGCTATTTGCCCTGCTCATCACCTATCGTGATCACTCGATCACGAACGGCCAAGGCGCCTGAGCAGCAGGGTGGACGGCACCGGCCTGGCGCCCATCCGGCGTACCGACTCGGCCACCTCCCGGTCGGAGGAGACCACCGCGATGGCCCGGCCGGGCGGCTCGATCCTGACCAGCTGCCGGATCAGGTCGTCCGCGATCTGCCCGGGGGCGCTGAAGGCCACCCGCACCCCGCGCGGCGCGGAGACCTGGACGGGACCGTCCAGCTCGGCCCCGTCGAACACGCAGGTGATCTCCACCTTGACCTGCACGGCCAGCCCGCCCAGGCCGGTCAGCAGCCGGCTGCGCTGGTCCACCAGGGTCAGCGAGCCGTATCCCGTCTTCGTGACGTTGTAGCCGTCTACCACCAGGTGCAGGTTGGGGATGGCCAGCAGCTGGTCGAGCAGCTGCGGGTCGTCGTCGGCCAGCGCCCGCGCGGGCACCGCCCGCACGCTCGGCGGCCCCGGCGTCACCGCGGTCACGTAGTCGGCCGGCCTGCTGATGGACGTCGGCAGCGACAGCTCCTTGCGCAGCCCCTTCGCGGCGTCCTCCAGCGCGTCCATGAGCACCCGGATGCGCGCGTCCTCGACGCTGCGCCCCTCGCGGGCCGCCCGGCGGCTGGCCTCCAGGTGGCGCTCCGCCTCGGCCAGCCGCTCCTTCAGCTTGCGGATCTCCGCCTCGGCGGCGGCGCCCGCGCCCGCCACCCGGTTGCGGGCGTCGGCGGTGGCGGCGTCCAGCTCCTGGGCGCGCAGCTCGGCGGCCTTGGCCCGCTCCCTGGCGTCGTGCAGCTTGCGCCGCAGCTCGGCGTTCTCGGCCCGCGCGCCCCGCAGCTGCTCCCTGACCCGGTCGACCTCCTCCTTGGCCGCCGTGCGCTGGGCCGCGAGCTGCTCGCGCAGCTTGCTCTCGGCCTGCTCGCGCTGGCTGCCCAGCGCCGCCTGCCGGTCGATGTCCTCGCGCGCCCGCTCCACCAGCTCGGGCCAGCCGGGCGGCCTGGTCAGGTACGCCGCCGCGGCCACCAGCACGGGTTCGGCGGCGGGCGGCACGGTCTCCTCGGCCAGCGCGGCCACCAGCTCGGGCCACGCGGCGGTCAGTGCCTCCGCGACGAGCTCCCGGAACTCCTTGTCGTTCTCCAGCTGCGCCGCGATGGGCGCGCTCCCAAGCCGGGCCCGCTTCCTGGGGTCGAACTTGGCGATGCCGCGCAGCGGCGGCGGAACCGTCCCCGCGGGCATCGCGCCGAGCACCTGCGCCGCCAGTTCGACGACGTGAGCCCGAACCTGCTCGGGCAGGGGACGAGACAGGCCCTCTCCGGCTGAACTCATCCCTGGTCGCTCCTCGTCCTGGTCTTTCATTCAAGGGTACGGCTCAGCGGGGCCCCCACATCACTTTCCGCGACTTGCCCGCCTCCACTGCCCGAATCAGTGGATTTCACCAGCTACCGCCCCACTACTTAACCACCACCCCACCGGCAACCAGGGACGATCTATCACATACCGTGCAGATAGGGCCTCCGTCGTGCGCAGCTGCGGCCACGGCGGAGGCCCGCCACCCGGCCGGCACACGGCCACCGCACGGCCACCGCACCGCCATCGCACGGCCGCTTGGGCGGAATCAGGTGATTTAGTCTGGTCGGATGCTCAAGCCCGCGTACCCCATCGAGACGCCCCGCCTGATCCTGCGGCCTTACGAGGCCGGCGACCTGCACGCCGTACACGCCTTCCAGTCGCTGCCCGAGGTGACCAGGTATCTCTACTGGGGTCCGCGTGACCTGGCCGAGGTGCGGGAGTCCCTGGAGAAGAAGATCCAGGTCACGGAGCTCACCGACGAGGGGCAGGCGCTCGCGCTGGCCGTCTGCGAGCGGGAGGGCGGCGCGCTGGCGGGCGAGTGCCTGCTGTTCTGGCACAGCCGCGAGCACCGGCAGGGCGAGATCGGCTACATCCTCCATCCGGCGTTCCACGGCAAGGGCTACGCCACCGAGGCGACCAGGGAGATGCTCAGGCTGGGCTTCGAGGGACTGGGACTCCACCGCATCGCCGCCCGCTGCGACGGTCGCAACACCGCCTCCACGAAGGTCATGGCGCGACTCGGCATGCGCAAGGAGGCGCATCTGGTCGAGAACGAGATGGTCAAGGACGAGTGGACCGACGAGATCATCTACGCGATGCTGCGTCGCGAATGGGACGAACTCGTATAGACACGACACGCGGGGCGGCGGCAATCCCGGGAAGTGTCGGTCCGCGTCTCTATGGTCTAGGGCGTGGAACAGGGCACTCTAGATGATCTCGGGACTCCGCTGGCCGGCGTGACGTTCGTCGTCTTCGACCTGGAGACCACCGGCACCTCCGCGGCCGAGCACGGCATCACCGAGATCGGGGCCGTCAAGGTGCGCGGCGGCGAGATGCTCGGCGAGTTCGCCACGCTGGTGGACCCGGGCGGCCCGATCCCCCCGTTCATCTCGGTGCTGACCGGGATCACCGACGCGATGGTGGTGGCCGCCCCGCGCATGACCGAGGTCCTGCCCAGCTTCCTGGAGTTCATCCGGGGCTGCACGCTGGTGGCCCACAACGCGCCCTTCGACCTGGGCTTCATCAAGGCCGCCTGCGCGGCCCAGGGCTACCCCCCGCCGGTGAACCCGGTGGTGGACACCGCCGACCTCGCCCGGCGGGTGCTCAACCGCGACGAGACGCCCAACTGCAAGCTCGGCACGCTGGCACGCTTCTTCCGGAGCGGCACCGAGCCCTGCCACCGGGCCCTGGCCGACGCCCGCGCCACCGTCGACGTGCTGCACGGGCTGATCGGCCGCGTGGGCTCCCTGGGCGTGCACACGCTGGAGGACCTGCGGGGCTTCGTCCGCATGCCCACCCCCGAGCAGCAGCGCAAACGCCACCTCTCCGAGGGCGTGCCCAGCCGCCCGGGCGTCTACATCTTCGAGGACGCCGCGGGCGAGGCCCTCTACGTCGGCAAGAGCTCCAACCTGCGCAACCGGGTCCGCAGCTACTTCACCGCCAGCGAGACCAGGCCCCGCGTCCGCGAGATGATCGGCATCGCCGAACGGGTCAGGACCATCGTCTGCGCCACCGGCCTGGAGGCCGAGATCCGCGAACTGCGCATGATCGGAGCCACCAAACCGCGCTACAACCGGCGCTCCCGCTTCCCCGAGCGGGTCGTCTGGCTGAAACTGACCAACGAGCCGTTCCCCCGGCTCAGTATCGTCCGCGACCTCAAGGACGACGGCGCCACCTACCTCGGCCCGTTCGGCAGCAGCCGTACCGCCGACGACGCGCGCACCGCCATGCACGAGGCGCTCCCGCTCCGGCAGTGCGGCGAACGATTATCAGCCACGGTCTTCCGCAGTGCCTGCACCCTGGCCGAGCTGGGCAAATGCGGCGCCCCCTGCGACGGCAGGCAGTCCCAGGCGGCGTACGGCGTGCACGTCGCCCAGGCCCGCCACGCCATGGAGCACGACGCCGGCCTCGTCTTCTCCGCCGTGGAGGCCCGGATGGACCGGCTCTCCGCCGAACAGCGCTACGAGGAGGCCGCCGTCGACCGCGACCGCCTCGCCGCGTACGTGCGGACGGCCGCCCGCATGCAGCGCCTGCTCTCGCTCACCCGCATCGAGCAGATGGTCGCCGCCAGCCCCGCCTTCGACGGCGACTGGGACATCCACGTCATCCGCCACGGCCGCCTGACCGCCGCCGGCGTGATGCCCCGCGGCGCCCACCCGGTGCCGTACGTGGAGGCCCTGGTCGCCACCGCGGAGACGGTCATCCCCGGCCCCGGCCCCACCCCGGCGGCCAGCGCCGAGGAGACCGAGACCATCCTGCGCTGGCTGGACACCCCCGGCGTCCGCCTGGTCCGCGTCGAAGGCGGCACCTGGAGCCTCCCGGCGTACGGCGCGGGCCGCCTGAAGGGGCGGATCGACCGCGCCTACGAGAGCCTGCGGGAGCACCGCCCGAGGGAGGGCAGGCCGCTGCGATAGGTTGATCTCACGTCAGCCAGAAACGGGAGAGATCACATGATCACCGCGATCGTGCACATCAACGCGGATGTCGCTCGGATCCCCGAGGTCGCGCAGGCCATCGCCGATCTCGACGGCGTCAGCGAGGTCTACTCGATCACCGGGGAGTACGACCTGATGGCCATGGTCCGGGTGAAGGGCTACGAGGAGATCGCCGAGGTGATCCCGGGGCGGCTGAACAAGGTCCCCGGCGTGCTGCACACCGAGACCCACATCGCCTTCCGCGCCTACTCCCGCCACGATCTGGACTCCGCCTTCTCCATCGGCCTCAGCGACGCCGACTGACCCCGGCACGT
>NZ_BOOA01000007.1 GCF_016862995.1 Acrocarpospora phusangensis | reverse complement strand
GGATCTTCACCCCGGCTCCGGGGCAACCCCTCTAACTTACCTTGTCATCCGCTTCGTGTCCAATCACCCTGTTTGGGGTGTTTGATCACATCACAAATGATCGGGTTTCGATCAGTGGGATGGACCGGGGCCCGGCTGCCTTTCGGCCGCCCTGCGCTCCCGGCGCGAAGAGAACATTAGGCAACCGTTCCCGCCCCGTCAAATCGGCGCTCCGCCCCCATGAATTCCCAGGTCAAGGCCGCTGTAATGGCGCCGATCCCGGCTCGCGGATCAGGCGGTCCGGCGGCTTCGCTACACGACTGTTACCGGCGCACCGACAATTCTTGGCCCGGGAAGTTCACGCAGCTCCGCGGCGCGGACCCGATCGGTCCTCGCCTCCTCGGGGCAACCGGCCGCCTCGTACGCCGCCGCCCTGACCTCGAACACCTCCGCAACGCCCGGCGCGAGAGCCGCGGCCAGATAGCAGTCCCCCAGGGCGGCCCCGGCGTCCCCCAGCAGGAGCCGGGCGCGGGCGCGTACCAGATGCACCCGGTGCGCGCCCGGGACGAGGTGCCCGGGGACGGCGACGGCCAGGTCGCAGTCGATCACCGCGCGGACGGCGTCGCCCAGGGCCAGCAGCGCCTCCGCCCGGTCCACCCGTAACTGCGCCGCGTACGCAGGGCATTCGCCCAGCTCGATGACCCAGTCGAAGTCGTCGACGGCGTCCTGCCAGCGGTTCATGCCCAGGAACGCCCGCCCCCGTACGGCGCGGGCCTCCCACTCGCGGGGGTTGAGCAGGAGCGCGCGCTCGGTGTCGGTCCACGCGCCCTGGTGGTCGCCGCGCAGGCCGCGGGCGATGGCGCGGGCGGTGTACCCGCGCGAGGTGAGCTTGGCGATCAGGGAGGCGGTCGCGTCCGCCTCGGCCTCGGCGTGGCGGCCGAAGCGGCCCAGCAGCAGGGATCGCCGGTAGTGGGCGTCGGCGAGGTCGTCAGGCCCGAGTGGCCCTTCGATCGCGATGGATAACTCGGCCAGCGCGCCCGCGTGGTCGCGCATCTCGCCGAGTGCGATTCCCCGCCGCAGGCGTACCTCGGGAGTGAGGTCGCCGGCGGCGAGGAGCCGGTTGCACTCGAGCAGTTCGGCCATGACCGTGCCCAGCCGGGTCACGTCCTGTTCCACGTCCATCGTTCCGCCTTGATCGCCGTCCGGGGAGGGGTTGCCCAACCGTAGGCGTCCGGCGCGCGGACTTCTGTGAACGAATACGCAGAACGCTCAGTTGATCTCGATGCCGCCGATGGTGCGCTTGCCCCGGCGGAGCACCAGGAAGCGGCCGTGCAGCAGGTCGTCGGCGGACGGCACGTACTCCTCGTCGGTGATCTTGACGTTGTTGAGGTACGCGCCGCCCTCCTTGACCGCGCGCCGGGCCTCGGACTTGGACTTGACCAGCCCGCTCTCCGCCATCAGATCGATGTACGGCCTGCCCAGCCCCGCCACCTCCGCCCGCGGCACCTCGGCCAGCGCCGACGCCAGCGTGGCCTCGTCCAGGTCGGCGATGGAGCCCTGGCCGAACAGGGCGCGCGAGGCCGCCACCACCCGGGCCAGCTCGTCGGCGCCGTGCACCATCGTGGTCAGGTCCTCGGCCAGCGTGCGCTGCGCCTCCCGGGCGAACGGCCGGTCGGCGACCGCCTTCTCCAGGTCCTCGATCTCCTCCCGGGTCCGGAAGGTGAACACCTTGAGGAAGCGGATCACGTCCCGGTCGTCGGCGTTCAGCCAGTACTGGTAGAACGCGTACGGCGAGGTGAGCGCCGGGTCCAGCCACACCGCGCCGCCGGCCGTCTTGCCGAACTTGGTGCCGTCGGCCTTGGTGATCAGCTTGCCGGTGAAGACGTGCGCGTGGGCGCCCTCCACCCGCCGGATCAGGTCCACGCCGGCGATGATGTTGCCCCACTGGTCGCTGCCGCCGAGCTGGAGCGTGCAGCCGTACCGGCGGTAGAGCTCCAGGTAGTCGTTGGCCTGCAGGATCTGGTAGCTGAACTCGGTGTAGCTGAGGCCCTCGCCGGCCAGGCGGGCCGACACGGACTCGCGGGCCAGCATGCGGTTGACCGGGAAGTGCTTGCCGATGTCGCGCAGGAAGTCGATGGCGGACATGCCGGCGGTCCAGTCCAGGTTGCTGACCAGGGTGGCGGCGTTCTCCCCGCTGAAGGAGAGGAACTTCTCGACCTGCACCCGGATCCTGGCCACCCACTCCTGGACGATGTCCTCGGAGTTGAGCGCCCGCTCGGTGCTGCGCCCGCTGGGGTCGCCGATCAGGCCGGTGGCGCCGCCGACCAGGCCGATCGGGCGGTGCCCGGCGCGCTGGAAGCGGGTCAGGATGAGCAGGGTGGCGAGGTTGCCGACGTGCAGGGAGGGCGCGGTGGGGTCGAAGCCCGCATAGACGGTGATCGGACCCTCGGCCAGTGCCGCGCGGAGGGCGTCGGCATCGGTGGTCTGCGCGGTGACGTCGCGCCAGTCGAGCTCATCGAGGATGTCGGTCACGGTCCCTGTTTCCATTGCTCGTCGGGTCGAATCGTTGTCGTTCGGTTCAAGCCTGCCTGATCACGGCACCCTATCGCCACTTGATACCGGGAGCTGAAACGTTCACCTGCCGCTCGCGCGCGGGCATCGGATGTCTCCTGGTTAGGGACCTGCCGGCGGCTGCCCGCCGATCCGGGAACCGGGCAGGATAGCGCTTTCCGAAAAGTTTCAGTACATGGTGGTGATCCCAGTCCCCCACAGGGAGGGCACATGCGTACGCAATCGAAGCGCTTCGCGATCATCGGGATGATCGCGCTGGCGGCGGCGTCCACGGGACTCACCGCCCGGGCCGCCGCCGCCCCCGGGTGCCGGGTCGACTACAGCGTCTCGACCCAGTGGTCGGGCGGCTTCACCGGCAACGTGACCGTCACCAACCTGGGCGATCCGCTCAACGGCTGGCGCCTGGTCTGGACGTTCACGGCCAGCCAGGTGGTCTCCCAGGCGTGGAACACCACCCTCACCCAGAGCGGCTCGCAGGTCACGGCCGCCGACGCCGGGTACAACGCGGCGCTCGCCACGGGAGCCGGGGTGACGTTCGGCTTCAACGCCTCGTGGAACAACTCCAGCAACCCGGTCCCCCCGTCGTTCGCCCTGAACGGCACGGTCTGCACGGGTACGGTCCCCAGCAGCAGCCCCAGTAGCAGCCCGAGCACCAGTCCCAGCACCAGCCCGAGCCCGAGTGCCAGTCCGAGTGCGAGTCCCAGCACGAGCCCGAGCCCCGGAACCAGCCCGATCCCCGCCGGAGCCAAGCAGGTCGAGGACCTCGACCGCGGCGTGATCAGCGTCAGGTCCGGGAGCTCCAACCTGGTCTCGTGGCGGCTGCTCGGCACCGAGACCTCCGCGACCACGTTCAACGTCTACCGCGGCGGCAGCCTCGTGGGCACGGTCAGCAACTCCACGAACTACCTCGATTCGGCCGCGGCGGACGCGTCGTACACGGTGCGGGCGGTCGTCGGGGGCGTGGAGCAGGCCGCGTCGCCCGCGTCGCTGCGGTTCACCGGCGGGAACTACCTGGACGTGCCCATCCAGCCGCCGGGCGGCGGCACCACGCCGTCGGGCGAGGCGTACACCTACGCCGCCAACGACGCGAGCGTGGGCGACCTGGACGGCGACGGCGACTTTGAGTTCGTCCTGAAATGGGACCCCTCCAACGCCAAGGACAACTCCCAGTCCGGCTACACCGGCAACGTCTACGTCGACGCGTACACGCTGAGCGGGACCCGGATGTGGCGCATCAACCTGGGCCGCAACATCCGCGCCGGCGCGCACTACACCCAGTTCCAGGTGTACGACTACGACGGCGACGGCGACGCGGAAGTCGCGATGAAGACGGCGGACGGCACGACCTCCGGCACCGGCCAGGTGATCGGCAGTTCGAGCGCCGACCACCGCAACTCCTCCGGCTACGTCCTGGCGGGTCCCGAGTACCTGACCATGTTCGACGGCAGGACCGGCGCGGCGCTGTCCACGGTGAACTACGAGCCGGCGCGCGGCACCGTCTCCTCCTGGGGCGACAACTACGGCAACCGGGTGGACCGGTTCCTGGCCGGCACCGCGTACCTGGACGGGACGAGGCCGAGCCTGATCATGTCGCGCGGGTACTACACCCGGACGGTGATCGTCGCCTGGGACTTCCGCAACGGCACGCTGACCCGGCGCTGGACGTTCGACTCCAACTCCTCCGGCAGCCAGTACGCCGGGCAGGGCAACCACCAGCTGTCGGTGGCCGACGTGGACCAGGACGGCCGGGACGAGATCGTCTTCGGCTCGATGACGATCAACGACAACGGCTCGCCGCTGTGGAACACCGGTCTCGGGCACGGCGACGCGCTGCACGTCGGCGACCTCAACCCCGGCCGGGCCGGCCTGGAGGTGTTCAAGGTGTCGGAGGAGACCGCGCGCCCGGGTTCGTGGTTCGCGGACGCCCGTACCGGCCAGGTGCTGTGGCAGACGGCGAGCGGCGCGGACAACGGACGCGGCGTCTCGGCCGACGTCTGGTCCGGCAGCGCCGGGGCCGAGTCGTGGTCGGCCAGCGACACCACGCTGCGCAGCGCGACCGGCGCCTCGCTCGGCCGGGAGCCCTCCTCGATCAACTTCCTGGCCTGGTGGGACGGCGACCCGGTACGCGAACTCGTGGACGCCACCCGCGTCGACAAGTACGGCACCGGCGGCGACACCCGCCTGCTGACCGCCTCCGGCGTGCACTCCAACAACGGCACCAAGGCCACACCGTCGCTGTCCGGGGACATCCTGGGCGACTGGCGGGAGGAAGTGGTCTGGCCGACGACGGCCAACACGGCACTGCGGATCTACGCGACCACCTCGGTCACCGACCGGAAGATCCACACGCTGGCGCACGACCCGATGTACCGGGTGGCGATCGCGTGGCAGAACACCGCCTACAACCAGCCGCCGCATCCCAGCTTCTACATAGGCGATGGGATGGCCACTCCGACCAGGCCGAACGTGTACGTCCGCTGAACCTCATGCTCCGGCTCCACGCTCTCGGGCCGTGAGTGGGCCGTGATCTTGGTCGGCGGGCCGTTCCAACGCCCTGTCGACCAAGGTCCGCATCCGCTGCTCCGACTTCGGCATCAAGTGCGCGTACGTCTTCAATAGGAGCACTCCCCCATCGGTGTGCCCCAGCCACTCCGCGACCGCCTTCGGGTTCTCACCCTCGGTCAGCAGCAGGCTCGCGAAGTAATGGCGCATCGCGTGCATGCCGTGCTCTCGATAGGCGGCCCCGCGGCTCTCCGCCCGGGGCCGCTTGAGCGCCTCCGGCGGCAAGTCCTGCTGGATCGACAGCGCGGCGACATCCTCGCCGCTGCGAATCCGCGCCAGCACCGCGGTCACGTGGCTGTCCGGCATCCGGCTCACGTAGGCCGGCAGGGACCGCGGCCGGGACTCGCTCTCGATGATGCCGATGATCTGCTTCGCCTCCTCGGGGCTCGCCCCCGCGGCGATCAGCAGCCGCTCCTGGAGCGGCGGGACGATGCCGACCTCTTCCAGGGCATCGTGCCACGACTCGTTGATCCGGTCCTTGTGTATCGCCCCGCCGTACGCATTGCCCGGCATGCTGAAGTAAAGGCGTGCGGTGTGCGGCTCCCCGTCCGGGGACCGCCACGGCAGCGTCACCGTCACGGGCGGGAACGTCGTCGCGTGGTCGTCCAGGGCGCGCTTCACGCTGGCCGGCAACGGCATCTGGCGCGTCTTGTTGCCCTTCGGCGCGGAGAAGAACAGCTTCCCGCGCAATACCTTTATCTGTCGCTGGACCGTCACCACCTCGTGCAGCTGGTCGACGTCGTCGGGCGAGAAGCCGAGGATCTCCCCTTGGCGTAACCCGAGCCCGGCGCCCGCGTCGACCATCGCCCCGAAGCGGGCGGGCAGCGCCTCCCGCATTCCGTGCACCTGCCCGGCCGTCCAGGGCACGATCTTCTTGCGGGTCGACTCCGGGAGGACCACGGCCGAGGACTGGACCGGGTTCTTGGCCACCACCTCGTCAGCGACCGCGACGGCGAACACGGTCCCGACGTGACGCATGATCGTCTCGATGTAGGTCGGCGCGAGCCCGGCCGACTCCAGCTTGCGCACCAGGGCCTGAATCATGCTGGGGCGCTTGGCCAGCTGCCCCAGCTCCCGGCCGCCGATGTGCGGGTAGACGTGGCCGGCGAGCCGGGACCGCATGGTCTCCCTGGTGGAGACGTCCAAGGTCCGGTTCTCGACGACCTCTTCCGCGAACTTCTGGAAGGTGACCTTGCCCGCGTCCGGGTCGATGAAGGTGCCCTTGAGGAGATCGGCCTCGACCTGGATCTTCCGGTTCTCCGCGTCGGCCTTGCGCTCGAAGGACTCGTTGTCCTCCTTCCCGTCAGGGCCGATGTAGCGGAGCCGCCACCGCTTGCCTTTCCCGTAGCGCGCCGGGTCACGCTCCATGACGGGCTTGCCGTTCTTGTAAATGTACTTACCATCTGGTCCGCGCGCTTTCCGCATCCAGCGGTCTTCTACATGCGCCACCTATCCACCATCCTCCCTCACGGAACCAGACTTGCCGAGGACAATCGCCTGAGCAAAATCGGATGCCAGGCTTACCAATTTCTCGGTAATCCATCCGATCTCGACATCGCTGAGGCTGTGCGAGAACACCAGCGGTAGCATCACGTGGCGGCTCTGCGGAGGTTCTGGACTATTCGGGATGGGAACGGGAGCAGCCGCATCCTTGCGCAATTCGTCGAATGCAGCCTGCCGTCCAGCCGACAGCTGGGATCTATCCACGATGTCGAGAAGGTCGAATCCTCGCCATCGTCGAACTTCCTCGGCGATCTCGGCGAATTCGCGGAACTCTAGCCCGTCGAACAGCGCGGTTGTGAACTGAGCGGCACCTACGTTGGTCGTAAGGTCGCGCTCGATGACACGTGCGAGGAAATCGTGAAACGCAGCTCTGCGCCTCTCGGACACACGCTCGAAATCGCTTAGCCCAGATTCGTGTTCGCGGAGATCCGTGGTCAGATCCTTCACGACTTCCCGAAGCTCATCCGCCTTGACCTCGTGTATGGCTTTTTGTACTTGATCTCCTCTCGATTCAGCGGAACCGACTCCTTGTAGCGTTTCTTCGAGCACCTTCTCGGCGTCGGTTACTCTATGCTGGGCCATTCGGAATGATTGCGTGAGAATTGCCAGGTTGTCATATTCCCAAATGATCACCTTAAGAATGATCCGAAAGGACCAATCCGAGAGAATTGTTCGCGGCGGCGAAGCTGCCCTGATGGCTTCCTCGCTGCCAGTGCGCCATCCCAGTGCCCGTTCGATCTGACGCCAGGTCCTGGCCTCTTCGACTCGGTCGCCTTCGACATTTCTGAAGGTGCTCTTTGCCACGCCTGCCAGCCATGCGGCAGCGTCCTGCGACAGCCCCAGCTGCTTGCGGCGCTCAAGTACGTACTCACCGAGCGTCTTCGTCGCTCTCACCTCTTCTGCCATGCGGCAAACCGTACCGACCTAGAAGGCTCCTGTTACCTGCGATGTCACATCTCGGATGTTGCCACCGTACTTGACATACGACCTGGTGGCTAGCCAGCCAGATGGCAGCCGAGATGCACAGTGGTTGAAGATCGTCCAGGCAGATGTGCTGCAAGTTAACACTCGAACTGCCAACTCGGATGGCAATTGAGGTATCAACTGTGGCAGACTGCTGGCTGTGGCAGTGAAAGCTGATACCTACCGAGGCCGTTACCGCCTCAACGCGCACGCACTTCGCGCTTTTCGGCGCGTCATCGGCATGACTCAAGTTGACCTCGCCACCGCGAGCGGCACGCACAACTCCTTCATCTCCAGGCTCGAACGCGGTGAGCGGTTCGGCTGCACGCACGAAGTCGCCAGGAGCCTGGCTGCCGCACTCGGCGTCCCCACGGAGGCTCTGATCGCCGCCCCCCTCACCCAGTCCAAGCCCAGGAAGGCCAGATGAAGACTTCCAAGGCCCAGGCCGCCGTTCAGCCGCCTGCGGGCACCCGTGCCGCGCGCCCCGCTGATGACAAGCTCCTCCTGCTGCCGGAGATCGCCAAGTACATCCGGCGGGAAGAGGAGACCATCCGGTGGTGGCGCAAGACCCGTCGCAAGGACGCTCCCCCCGTCTGGAAGCAGGCCGGTCGTCTCGTAGCTTGGCGGTCTGAGATTGATCTTTGGCTCGACGCCCAGCGCGACGCTGACATGCAGGACGCCGGGACGGCGGCGTAGATGGCCGCCGTCCCCGCCCTGTTCGAGTTCGACGGCGAACGGTTCCCCGTCGTACCGATGCCGAACGGAGATCTCGGTCTCCCACTGCGCCGGCTGACCGTGCCGGTTGGACTCGACCCTGACGGGCAGCGCAACCTGATCAAGCGTTCTGCCTGGTCAAAGGGCCGTACGGACAACATGTACGTGCAGCTTCCGGGCGATACTCAGGTGCGCGAGCACTTCGTCATCAGCCACAGGATCGTCCCGATGTGGATCGCGAACATCGAGACCGGACGCATGGCCAACCAGAGCACCCGCGAGCGCATCGAGCGCTGGCAGGTCGAGTTCGCCGACGCCCTCTACGACTACGTGTTCAACGGCGGCGCCATCAACCCGCGCGCCACCACCGATCAGCTCGCCGACATCATCGGCCGGGCAGAAGCCCAAGCGCGCGTCCTGGCCAGCCTCAAGGGTGTTGTGAACTCGGACTGGCTGGACGCCAAAGGCCGCCACGTCGCCGCCCTGGCCCTCGGCATGGAACCCGACATCGACCCGGCCAGCCGGCCGCTCACGGTCGGCGAATACCTGGAAGGCCGAGGCATCACTGGAGCCCAGCTGCGCAGTCTGTCGCCCGGCTTCGGGAAGCGGGTGAAGGCCGCCTACCGCGCGCGGTACGGCGCCGAGCCAGGCAAGGTCGATCGGTTCGTCGATGGGGCGCTGCGTGCTGTGGCGGCCTACACCGAAGCCCACCGTCCTCTGTTCGATCAGACGTGGCGGCAACTCCTGGGAGCCGGATAGCCGTTCCGTCTTCCTTGCGCCCGGCCACCCTCCCGGCCACCCTCCTGGGCGCTCCCTGGCGTTCACGGGCGCCGGAACATCCGCCTTGTCCTGCTACCCAAGGGGATCCCATGAGCAGCCCCATAGGCGCCGTGCCCGACGACGCCACCCCGCATCCCGGCTACCGGCTTCAGGTCCCCGTCGCGTGATGGGGATCCGACTCGTCGCCGAGGTCCTCGACAACGCGCCCACCGACCTGACGCCCGCCGAGCGGCTTCTGCTCGTGGCCCTGGCCGAGGACGCACGCGACGAGACCCGCGTCTGCTGGCCCGGCATGGACAAGCTGGTCCGCCGTACCGGCCTGCAACCCGACAGCATCCGGCGCGTCTTCCAGCGCCTCGCCAAGCGAGGCCTTGAGGTCCGGGTGCCGATCGGCATGGACAAGCAGGGCCGACCGCAGTTCGCCCGGGAGCACGTGCAGACGAACTACCGGCTTCCGGTCCTCGTAAGGCGGGACGTGGATCCCCCCTCGGAGGCGGGACCAGGATCCCCCCTGAGTGGCGGGACTGTGGTCCCCCCTGAGAGCCGGGACGAGAATCCCTCCACGCTGTTCGAGGCGGGACCACAGTCCCCCCCGGAGGCGGGACCACAGTCCCGCCCATCCCCTCAACCCCCTCACAACATAGAAGAGAAGAACACTTCTTCTCGTCCCGGATCGACGAAGAGGGCGCAGAAGCGCGACGAGCCGCCGCGCCCAGACGTCGAGCAGCTCTGCGAGCGGCTGCTGGCCTGGCTGGTGAAGAAGGACTACCGGGGACGCCCGGAGAAGGTCACCGACGCATGGCGGACCGAAGCCCGCCTGCTCTTGGACAAGAACAAGGCCCCCTTTGAGGAGGCTCTGGCCGTCCTCGACTGGTCGCAGCAGGACTTCTTCTGGCGGAAGAACATCCACGGCATGCCGAAGTTCCGCGAGCAGTACGGCCGCCTCGAATTCCAATCCCGCGATGATCGCGGCGCCACCTCAGCCCGCCCCGGACAGGGCCACCGTGCCCCAGGGGCCGACCCCCGCAAGTACGCGGAGGAGGACTACCATGACCCACGATTCTGAGAACCACCGGCCCATACGCGTCCCGGATCACCCCGAGGATTGCGACGGCAACGGCTGGGTTCACCCCGAGAGCGGCGGCGGTGCATACCGCTGCCCCGCCTGCGACTCCCAGAGGGTCCTACAGGCGCTCGGCGGCTTCATCCCGCCGCGGTTCCACAAGCCGATCGCGATGCCCCCCGAGATCTACGACTGGACCCAGAAAGGCCGCGAGGCGGAAGGCCTGTACATCTGCGGAAACGTCGGGACCGGCAAGACCCACACGGCGTACACGGCCCTCGCCGCCTGGTGCCTGGCCACCGGCACCGCGCCCACCCACGGCGGGATCTCCAACAACTACGGCGAGACCACCCGCTACCGCCCGACGGTCGTGTTCATCCGAGCGACCACCCTCTTCGACGAACTCCGGCCCGGCAACCAGCCCAACCGCCAGCTGCTCGTGGACTGCCAGCGGGCCGCCCTGCTCGTCATCGACGACATCGGCGTGGAGAAGCCGTCCGAGTTCACCGCCGAGAAGCTCTACGAGATCGTCGATGAACGGTACGCGCAGGCCAGGCCGCTCATCGTCACCTCCAACCTCCCGCCCAGGTCGCTCGCCGACCAGGTCGGGGAGCGGGTCGCGTCCCGCTTCGCCGAGTCCTGCCTGATCGTCCCCATGACCGGCGCCGACCGGCGCAAGTCCGCCTGAAGGGAATGCCCATGACCACCACCGACACCGAGAACGAGTACGTGAACCCGTACAGCCGTGCCCAGGAGGAGCGAGCCCTTGAGATCGCCGGGTACACCATCGTGCCGGACAGTCTCATCTGCCCCCGGATCGTCGCCGGGCTGGAATGCCAGCGGCGGGACTGCATGTGCAAGTCCGGCCACGCGGTGTACGACCACGCCCGGATGTGGCGCGACAAGGAAGGCAACTACGTCCTGACCAGCGAGCCGTACAGCGTCCGAGGCCGGGAGATCGCCGCCTTCTCCGCCGACGTGCAGGCCCTCGGGCTGGAGGTCGCCCTGTTCGGCCAGTCCTTCTGGAATCCGGGCAACACGCTGCTCATCAGGGTCACGAAGGCCGAGGAGGCGGACTCACGGCGGCTGTGCACCATCCCCACCGAACGCGGGACGCTCTGCCTCAACGACGTCCTCAGCGACGCCGAAGGGACCATCGCCATCTGCGGGCACCACGCCGCGGCCGTGGTGGAACTGGTCAACGGACGCCCGCAGGGATGAACAACACAACGGCCGCCCCCGCTGTCATCGGGGGCGGCCACCCCACACCATCTCACGCCAGGGGAGGAACCATGACGGCGAACACCAGCAGCGGACCCGATGTGCAGTGGGAGGGCAGGCCCTGGGGTGAAGCCCTCGCCGAACACCTGGAGGCCCAGCAAGCCCTCCAGCCGATGGCCCCAGACACGTTCGCCTACTGCCGCGCCCTGGCCCAGTTCTGCATCGACTATCGGCTGATCTCCGGACTCGGCCGCAAGCTCAACTGGTTCGGCTTCGGAGAGGTCCCCCTCGCTTTCGCCGACGACCCGCCCCCGGGCGAAGAGGAGGACATGCTCAAGACCCTGATCTGGCTGGAGGACTTCGTCGAGGTCTCCGGCATCGGCCACGGCGAGCTCGTCAGCTTCTGGCTCGCCGAAGAAGCCGACGACCGCGAGGACATCTACGGCTTCAGCTTCGTCGACAGCGACCTCGGGCCGGTGACGCGGCGCCTGTTCGGCCACTCCGCCGCGATGCGCGCCATGGTCCAGCTCAGCCCGTGGCACAAGGAGTTCTACGAGGCCACGAAGGAACTCATGAGCCACGCCCTGATCAAGAGCGGGCTCGGGGAGGCGCTGCTCGCCGGCGGCGGCACCGGCTTCACCGCGCTGGCCACCGTGACCGACGAGAGCGGCCAGGCCGTCAGGGTGAGCATGAGCATCGACCACTTCCGCGAGGGCGACCAGATGCCCATGATCCGGTCCCCGTTCGACGACGCCCCCGAGGGTGAGATCATCCCGATCGCCGACCTCTGCCAGCAGTACGAGGTGCACCGCACCAGCGACGCCGTCCAGAGCTTCCTCGGCCCGCAGGTCAGCGAAGAAGAAGCCCTCCAGATGGCGTTCCGCGGCCCGACCGGTGCGCTGCCGTCCACACCCGGCGCGGAAGGCGAGTGATGACCCCGGAGCAGCGGGCCGCGGCATGGCAGGCCATCCACGACAGCCTCACCGGCCGCGAGCACGGCAGCGACCGCATCACCGCCACCAACATCATGCGCGCCACCAGTTGCACTCGGGCCGAGGCGTACGCCGCCATCACCGCGGCCATCCGCGCCGGCCACCTCCTCGCCGACCGCGTCCCCCGAGGCAGAGGACAAGGCACGTACCAGCAGCTCCGCCTCAACCCTGCGAGGAACCCCATGAACGACTCCACCACGCCGCCCAGCACGGGCATCACCATCACCGGCCAAGCCCTCATCCTCCGTCCCGGAGACACTCTCATCCTGGTCAGCCGGGCACCCGTCACCGACTACGAACTCGACCAGATCAAGACCCAGGTCAAGGCTCGTCTCGATCTCGACGTCGCCATCATTAACAGCGTCGACCAGATCGCCGCCTACCGGCCTGGCCCGGAGGGGCTCCATGTCCACCTCCCACCCGCTGCACAACCCCCAGCCGAAGGGGCTGCGTGGAAACACTGGTGTGGACGCATCAACGAGGGCACCTGGAACCCCCGCGCCACCTGCGGATGCCTCGTCGTGGTCGAACACGCCGACGAGGTCGAGGCCCTATACATCCTCACTCCGCTGCCCCCGGAGAAGCCATGACCGACCCGTCGAACCCTTCAGAGCAGCCGAACCCGTCCAAGCCGAAGTGCTCCGCCCGCAAGACCAACGGGAAGCCGTGCGGCCGGTACCCGGTGGCCGGGGCGACCGTTTGCCCTGCACATGGTGGTCGGGCGCCCCAGGTGAAGCGTGCCGCTGTCCGACGTCTGGCCGCGGCCGAGTGGGGGCGCTCCTTCGGTGAGCCACTCGGGGACGGGGACCCCACGGAGACGGTGCTCAACGAGATCCGGTGGACTGCTGGGCACGTCGCGTGGCTGCGGGACCGGGTGGCCGAGGTCGAGCCGGAGGCTCTCATCTGGGGCGTCTCCACGGAGGTGGACCGCCAGTCCGGCGAGTTCCCTGGCCTGGACATCACCCGCGCGGCGAAGGCGCACGCATGGCTGGAACTGTACGGCCAGGAGCGGGATCGCCTCGTCCGCATGTGCAAGATTGCCCACGACATGGGGATCGCCCAGCGCCAGATCGAACTCTCCGAGCGGGTCGGGGACCTCATCGCCGCCCTGCTACGCGCTGTCCTCGACGAGCTCGGCCTGTCCCCGGAGCAGTGGGAGAAGGCCAACCAGGCCACCATCCGGCACCTGCGCCTCATCGCCGGATCCCTGGAGGGCTGATGTCCGTCACCACCGACCGGATCCTCGCCGCCGCCCTGAAGCATGCCGGGGGCGAGTTCGCCCGTGACGCCGAACTTGGGCGGCTGCTGTGGTCGGTCGAGAGCGGCCGGCGGTGTCACATCCGCGAAGAGGACGGCATGGTGCTCACCCTGTCGGGCGGCGGCCTGCCACAGATGGTTCACGAAGTCGTCCGTGTCCGCCGCTCCGCACCAGAGCCAGGCGATCCCGTACGGCACTCCTACCGGCCGCGGGGCTCCGCTGCGGAGATCTTCCGGCGTGAGGACGACGAGCTGCTCCTGTCCGGCCCGGCCGGCACGGGCAAGTCGCGTTCGACGCTGGAGCGGGTACTGCTGCTGGCCCTCATGCATCCGGAGATGCGGGCGCTGATCGTCCGCAAGACCATGGTGTCCCTCGGCTCCACCGGCCTGGTGACGTGGCGGCAGCATGTTGCGACAGAGGCGATCAAGACCGGGGACGTGGAGTGGTACGGCGGATCCCAGCAGGAGGCCGCCGCCTACCGCTTCTCGAACGGCAGCGCGGTCGTGGTGGGCGGCATGGACAAGCCGCAGAAGATCATGTCCAGCGACTACGACATCGTGTTCGTGCAGGAAGCCATCGAGCTGAACGTCGAGGACTGGGAGGCCATCACCACCCGGCTCCGCAACGGAAAGCTGCCCTTCCAGCAGCTACTCGCCGACTGCAACCCGTCCGCGCCCGCCCACTGGCTGAACCAGCGGTCCGAGCGCGGCGACACGGTCATGCTGTTCAGCCGGCATGAGGACAACCCGGTCCTGTTCGACGACGACGGCCAGGTCACCCCCTTCGGCGCCGACTACATCGGCAAGCTCGATCGGCTCACCGGGGTCCGGAAGCTACGGCTGAGGTACGGCGTGTGGGCGGCGGCCGAGGGCCTGATCTACGAAGACTTCGACCCTGCCGTACACCTCGTCGACCGGTTCAACATCCCGGACTCGTGGGTGCGGTGGTGGTCGATCGACTTCGGGTACACCAACCCGTTCGTGCTCCAGTGCTGGGCGGAGGATCCCGACGGCCGGCTGTTCCTGTACCGGGAGATCTACTACACGAAACGCCTGGTCGAAGACCATGCCCGCACCATCCTCCGCCTCGTCCGTGCCTGCGAAGAGTGCTGCGACTCTGAGGCCGACGAACATGACTGCCACACCTGCAAGGACTGCAAGCTGGTATGGACCGAGCCCCGGCCGCGGGGGGTCATCTGCGACCACGACGCCGAAGACCGGGCCACACTCGAACGCCACCTCGGCATGTCCACCAAGGCCGCCAAGAAGTCCAAGAGCGACGGCATCCAAGCCGTTCAGGCCCGGTACCGCCTGGCCGGCGACGGCAGGCCGCGGCTCTACATCCTGCGGGACAGCCTGGTCGAGCGTGACCCCGAGCTGGACGACGCGCGTAAGCCGTGCAGCACGCCGGAGGAGATCACCGGCTACGTCTGGGACAGCACCCCCGGGAAACCACCGAAGGAGACGCCCGTCGACAAGGACAACCACGGCCAGGACGCGAAGCGATACATGGTCGCTGAGAAGGACCTGAAGCGCCGCCAGAACATCCGCCGCCTCTGACCGGTCATCATGAATGCGGAAGGGCCCCGGCAGCCACCAGGACCCTTCAAGGCGTAGGCCTCCGCGTACGCGCTCAACACCCCGAGCGTACAAGGAGACCCACGTGAAGCGATCCCTGTTCGATGCCATCAAGCCCGGCGCCGTCCTGGTCATCGCCGGACTCGCCTGCCTGGTGGCTGCCGCCTGGACCTGGAACATGACCGCGGGCCTGGCTGCTACCGGCATCGCCTGCCTGTACACCGAGTGGGCGTCGCGATGAGCGCGCTCTCCCTCCGCAACCCCCTCGACGCCGCACGGCCGGCGAACAAGGCGCCGGTCCCCTACGTCAGCCGATCCGCCTCCAGCGGGTTCCTCGGCATGGCCGCCACGCAGACCAGCGATGCCGTCGCGCACATGACCGCGTACGGGACCAACGGCACCCTATTCGCCATCGTGGACGCCAACGCCCAGGCGGTCGCCTCCGCGACATGGCGGCTCTACCGCAAGGCCAAGTCCGGGCTCAAGGAAGACCGCGTCGAGGTGACCTCGCACCTCGCGCTCGACCTGCTTGCGGAGCCGAACGACTTCTTCACGGGGTTCGAGTTCCGGGAGGCCATCAGCCAGCACCTGCAGCTCACGGGCGAAGGCTGGTGGGTCATCTCCCGGGACGAGCGGGTCCGCTCCATCCCGCTGGAGATCTGGCCGGTGCGGCCGGACAGGATGGCGCCCGTCCCGTCGCGGGAGAAGTTCATCGCGGGGTACGTGTACACCGGGCCGGACGGCGAGAAGGTGCCACTGGAGCTGGACGAGGTCGTCTTCATGCGGCTCCCCAACCCGCTCGACCCGTACCGCGGACTCGGCCCCGTGCAGGCGATCCTGACCGACCTCGACTCGGCCCGATACGGCGCCCAGTGGAACCGGAACTTCTTCCTGAACAGCGCCGAACCCGGCGGCATCATCGAGTTCGACGAGGGACTGGACGACGAGGAGTTCGAGCAGCTCCGCGAGCGCTGGGACGAGCAGCACCGCGGCGTCTCGCGGGCGCACCGGGTGGCGCTGCTGGAGCGCGGAAAGTGGAAAGATCGCAAATTCACGATGCGGGACATGCAGTTCACCGAGCTGTCCGAGCTGTCCGACGAGAAAGTCCGCAAGGCGTTCCGCTTCCCCAAGCCCCTGCTCGGCTCCGTGGACGACGTCAACAGGGCAAACGCCGAGGCTGGGGAGGTCGTCTTCTCCCGCTGGCTGGTGAACAATCATCTGACACGGTGGCGGAGCGTCCTGAACGCCCGCTACCTGCCGCTGTTCGGCGCAACCGCCGTCGGCCTGGAGCTGGACTTCGACGACCCGGTCCCACCCGACGCCGAGGCCCAGAACGCGGAGCGGGAGTCCAAGGCCACCGCAGCGAAGACGTACGTCGATGCGGGGTACACGGGCGACTCGGTGAAGGCCGCCCTGGACCTGCCCGACTCGCTGGTGTGGGAGAAGCGGTCCGCGCCGCCGGCCGCGCTTCCGCCGGGCCCGGCGCCGGTCACGCCGGAGGATGTGCTGGCCCGAGCGCGTGCGACGTGGGCCCGTGTGCCTCGCCGTCGGCGGCCGCGCGCCGCGGCGGACGACGACCAGGAGGAGGCCCGAGCGGACTGGGAGCAGCTGCTCGACGAGCTCCTGTCGGACTGGGCAGAGGTCAGCGCGGCACAGCGCGAGGCCTTGGCCGAGCAGATCGAGGAGATCGTCAACTCGGGCGATCCTGAGCGGCTGGCCGAGCTGACCGTGCCGACCGAGGAGGCCGCCGCCGTACTCACCGCGGCGATGATGGTGCAGGCGTACGCCGCCCAGCAGCGCATGGCCGCGATGGCGGAGGAAGCGGGCGAAGACGTCGAGGCCATCGACCCGGCCGAGGAGGACGGGCCGCTCGCCGAGGCGCTCGCCGCAGCCGCGCTGCTGATCGTGCTCCTGCTGGCCTCCGCACTGGCCACGCTCGCGGCCCGGCTCGCCTGGTGGTTCTGGTCGGAGGGCGAGTCCGGGGAGTCCGTCGCCGAGGAGGTCGACGAGCAGTTGGCCGCGCTGAAGCAGGCCGAGCTCCGCCGTCAGCTCGGGTGGGCGCTGTGGCAGGCCGAAGGTGAAGCCAGGTGGGAGATCCTCGCCCGCATGGACTGGGACTACCTGGAGGCGGTCGAAGAGGACGACACATCGACTTGCAGGCCTTGTGGCATCATTGACGGCAAGCGCTTCACCACGATAGAAGACGCGCGAAGGGCCTATCCCAAGGGTGGCCACGTTTACTGCCTCGGACAGCTGAGCTGTCGGGGCAACGTGGAACCACGGTGGGAGGCCCCGGGTGGATCGCAGGAAGGCCCGTAGGGCACCGCGCGCGGCCGTTCGACCGGCGCCGACGACTTCAGAGCCTGGCCGGACATGGTTCCGGTTCGAGAACTTCGTCCGCCCGGACACCACGGCCATCTACCTGTTCGACGAGATCGGCTATTGGGGTGTCCTGGCCAGCGACTTCGTTCGTGAGCTGGCCACCGTGTCCGCGCCGAACGTCGAGCTGCACATCAACTCCCCCGGCGGCGACGTCTTCGAGGCGCTCGCCATCTACAACGCGCTCCGTCAGCACCCCGCCAACATCGTGGTGATGATCGACGGGCTGGCCGCTTCGGCAGCCTCGTTCATCGCCCAGGCTGGCGACCGGGTCGTCATCGCCCGCAACGCCACCATGATGATCCACGAGGCGTCCGGGCTGTGCGCCGGCAACTCGGCGGACATGCAGCAGATGGCGGAGGTCCTGGACGGCATCTCGGCGAACATCGCCGACGTCTACGCCCAGCGGTCCGGCCGCCCGGTCGAGGAGTGGCGCAACCTCATGCGCGCGGAGACCTGGTACCACAACGGGGCCGACGCGGTCGCGGCCGGCCTCGCTGACGAGGTCGATGAGGAACAGGACGTCGAAGACGACGTGGCCGAGCCGGGCGACGCTCTGGCGGCCCAGCTCGATCGTCTTCGGCCGGCAGCACGCGCAAACGTGCCCGCGCTGCTGCCCCCGCCCGCACGCCCTGCCGCCGTTCTCCCAGGTCCGGCGGCTGGAGCTGTGGAGGTGCCGCCGCCGTCTCCCTCCGGCCAGGCCGCCGGCGGCGGCACCGTCGTGAACATACGTGTGGCGGGATCGATCCGGGGCGAAGCGGACATCGCTGAGGCCATCCGCGCCGCCCTGACGTCCTCCTCCGGCCGGGCTAAGTCCGGCCCCATCGAGCGCGCCGAGGACTCCTGGGCCGATCAGGTCGCCCACCTCCTCACCCCACCAGAAGACGACTGGGCCGCCCGGACGGCTGGCCTGCTCACCCCCGCAACGGAGGCACTTCAGTGACCAAGGTTCTGACTCCGGGGCAGCGCCACCGGCTGGAAAGCCTCGGCATCCCCCACACCAAGTTCGGCCGCGTGCTCAACCGGGCGACCGCGATCCCGCCCAAGGACGTGCCGATCCCGGCCAACTCCGAGGAACTCGCCGAGATGATCGGAGACCCCGGCCGCCTGGCCCCGGTCATCGCCAACCCGAAGGCGTTCCAGGACTTCGTCGAGGCGTACGCGCAGAAGCAGCAGGGCGAGGGCACCGAGCTGCGTCAGATCGTCCAGACCGAGCTTCAGCGCGAGCTGCGCAACCTCATCAAGGACAAGGAACTCGACGGCGACAACGTCGACCGGATCAAGCGGCTCAACCTGGACCCGCAGACCAAGAACCGCAACCGCGGCGGCATGCTCACCTCCTACGGGCAGGGCGCCACGCCCAGCCCCACTGCCCCCGGCGCGGCCCTCGACGGCCAGTTCGCCAACGCGCTCGACTTCATCAAGGCGATCTGGCACCGCAACACCAGCCCTGAGGCCGAGGACAAGCGGAAGCTGATCCTTAACGCCGCCTCGTCGGTCTCCCCGGCCGACGGCGGCTTCCTGGTGCCGGAGCGGATGCGCGCCCAGCTGATGGAGATCGCCCTGGAGATGGCGGTCGTCCGCTCCCGCGCCACCGTCGTCCCGATGGACTCCTCGCGGGTGCCGTTCCCGACGATCGACGTCTCCAGCAACGCGTCCAGCCTGTACGGCGGCATGATCGCCTACTGGGCGGAGGAGTCGGCGCTGCTCACCGAGTCCGAGCCCGAGTTCGGCCGGGTCATGCTGGACGCCAACACCCTCACCGGCCTGAGCGTGGTGCCGAACCAGCTGCTCCAGGACTCCTTCGTGAGCTTCGTGGCGCTGATGGAGCGGCTGTGGCCGAAGGTCCTCGCCTTCGAGGAGGACGCGGCGTTCATGACCGCGAACGGGGTCGGCAAGCCCCTCGGCTGGATGGGCGCCGGCAACCCGGCGGCCATCGCGGTCGCGGCCGACGCCGAGCAGGACCCGGACACGATCGTCTACGAAAACGTCGTCAACATGTACGCGAGGATGCTCCCGTCCTCGCTCAACTCGGCGGTGTGGGTCGTCTCGCCTGACGCGATCCCGCAGCTGTACACGATGGCCCTGTCCGTCGGCACCGGCGGCGCTCCCGTGCTCGTGGTGAACGCGGCTGGGCCTGGCCCCGCCACCCTGCTCGGCCGTCCGATCATCGTCAGCGAGAAGGCCGGCCGCCTCGGCGAGCGCGGCGACATCGCCTTCGCCGACCTGTCCTACTACCTGATCGGCGACCGGTTGGCGATGACCGCCGACAGCTCCTCGGACTACCGGTTCGGCCACAACCAGACCACGTTCAGAATCGTGCAGCGGGTCGACGGCCGCCCGTGGATCCAGAACGCGATCACGCCGCGCAACGGCGGCAACAGCCTGTCCCCGTTCGTCGAGCTCGCGGCCCGTTAAGGAGATTCCGGCATGGCAAGCACAGAAGGGCTGGGGCGGCTGTTCAACGTCGTCCCCCAGGCCAACGGGGTGCACATCCCGCTGAGGGGCGCGTCCGGTGTGACGTTCGTCTGCTTCGAGGACGACGGCTCCCAGGTAGTCACCCTCAAGGAGAGCGTCAACGGCCTGTCCGAGCAGAACCTGGCCGTCATCAGCAAGGTGTACAAGGCCCCGGGTGTGGGCGGCACGTGGACGAAGGTGACGCAGAACGCGGCGGCCACCTTCGACCTCGCCGACGACACCACCAACGACGCCATCGCCATCTACGTCGGCGCCGACCAGCTCTCGGACGGCTTCGACTGCGTCGAGCTGACCAACGATGGCGGTAACCCGGTCATCGCGATCATCCACGACCTGCACTCGCAGCGGGCCCCGGAGCGACTCCCGCGGAGCGTCGTCTAATGAGCGCCCTGATCAAGAACAACGAGATGCGGTCTGTCCTGCTGGGGCGGCGTGCAGCCAAGACGGCGGGGTTCACCCAGAACGCTGGCACGGATCTGTTCGCGGTGACGGGCGGCAGGGTCATCCTCACCAGCCTGGTGGGCCAGGTGTCCACGGTGATCCCCAACACCGCGAGCCTCACGATCAAGCTGCAGCACACACCCTCCGGCGGTTCGGCCGGGGACCTGTCGGCGGCGACGGTGATCACGGCGGACGCCGTCGGCACCTTCTACTCGCTGACCACGGGCATCGCCGCAGACCTGCTGTCGGAGCAATCCCCGGCCGGGTCGGAGGCGCCGACGGTGACGTTCGCGCCGCTGCTGCACGTGCCGCTCATCCTCCCTGTCGGCGTGCTGCGGGTCCTGTGCTCGGACCATGCTCCGGGCGCGGGCGCGGTGCAGTGGACGGCGACCTGGTTCGGGTACGACGGCGCGTCGAAGCTCGCGGCGGCCTGACCGTGCTGTGGGTGTGCGCCGACTGTACGACCGCCTACGCGGTCGGCCTCGGCGCATGCCCGCACTGCGGTTCTACCGACTGGTATGAGGAGGGCAAGGTGCCGAAGGTCCACAAGGATCGCGGTCCGACGTACGCGCAGGACATCCCGGCTGGGCCGGACGGCGACGTGAGGGTGCCGCCTGAGGTGTCCGAGCCCGGCCGGGAGCCGGAGCGGGCTCCGTTCGGCGATGACATGACCGCGGCTCCAGGCCCCGGTCCGGCGGTCATCCCGCCGAGTGCGCCGCTGGGACCGCCGTACGGCGACCACAAGGTGGAGGAGCTCCGCGCCGAGCTCGCGCGCCGCCAGCTGCCCACCGCCGGCAACAAGCGCGACCTCATCGAGCGACTCGAACAGGACGACGCGAGCAAATGAGCTGGGAGCAGCTGGCCGACATCGCCGCCGAGGCGCAAGCCCTCCGGGAGGAGGAGGCGTCCCGGGCGCCTGAGCGCTGCCCGAACGACGCCATCCTCCTGGTGCTCAACGGCGAGACGGGTGTCCTCGGCTGCACCTTCTGCGGGTACCGCTACGAGGGCGGTGCCTGATGTTCGTCACGCCGGTCTACTGCACCAGGGAGCAGGTCAAGCGCGCCCTGGACGTCGCGGAGACCGCGCGTAGCAACTCCCAGATCGACCGGGCGATCGGCTCCGCGAAGCGGACCGTAGAGTCGACGACGCGCCGGCGCTTCTACCCGTGGACGGGCACCCGCTACTTCGACTGGCCGCAGAAGTACAGCCGCAGTTGGCGGTTGTGGCTCGGCCCCAACGAGGTCATCAGCGTCGACTCCATCGTGTCCGGCGGCGTCACCCTCGACCCCGAGGACTACATCCTCCGCCGCAGCGACGGCCGGGACGAGCCGCCGTACACCTCGATCGAAATCAACCTCGCCCGGTCCGCGTCCTTGCAAGCCGCCGCCACCCACCAGCGGGCCATCGAGGTCATGGGCGTGTACGGGCACAGCGCCGACGAGTCTCCGGCCGGCACCCTCGCCGCCGCGCTGGCCAGCACCACGGCGGCCACGGCCACCGTGTCGGACTCGACCGTCGTCGGCGTGGGCTCGCTGATCCGGATCGGGTCGGAGCGGATGATCGTGTCCGGCCGCAGCATGGCGGACACCGGGCAGAACCTGGGCGGGAACCTCACCGCGCTCAACAACGGCACGCTCGTCGCGGTCAGCTCCGGGGCCGCGTTCTCGGCCGACGAGGTCATCCTGATCGACGCCGAACGAATGCTGGTCGAGGACGTCGCGGGCAACAACCTGATCGTCCGGCGAGGCTGGGACGGCTCCACTCTCGCGGCCCACACTTCCGGCGCGGATGTCTACGCCGGGCGGGCGCTGACCGTACGCCGCGGCGTCCTCGGCACTGAGGCGGCCACGCACGCGCAGGCGGATGCGGTCGCCGTGCATGAGCCGCCCGAGCTGGTCCGGGACTTCTCTCTCGCGCTGGCGCTGAACCAGCTGCTGCAGGAGCGCTCCGGCTACGCGCGGGTGTCTGGGTCGGGTGACCACCAGAAGGAGTTCACCGGCCGCGGCCTGAAGGAACTCCGCGCCGACGTGATGCGCGCCTACCGGCGGCTCAGGGTGGGGGCGGTGTGATGGACGTCCAGATCAAGGTCAGCATCTCCGGGCCGCTGTTCGACGGGCGGGCGGTCCGCGCCGTCGCCGACTATATCGACGCCGCCAAGAAGGACGTGGGACAGCAGGGCCTGGCCAACGTGCACCTGCTCCTCGACCGGTCGCTTCGGAACCCTACGGGCCGCTACGAGTCGGCCATCACCGTGCAGGCCATGGGCGGCGACGTCGTGGTCCACGACCGTCAGGTGATCTACGGCTGGTGGTTGGAGGGCATCGGCTCTCGGAACTATCCGAAGACCCGCTTCCGCGGCTACCACTCCTTCGAGCGCGCCACCGGCATGCTCCAGCACCAGGCTCGGCCGCTCGCGGAGCGCATCCTTCCGAGGTACTTGGAGCGGATGCGATGAGCCTGGACCTGGAGCCGATGCGGGACGCGCTGGTGTCGCATGCGATGGCGTGCGGGCACTTCGAGACGGTCAACAAGCACGAGTCCGTGAACGCGGTCGGCGCCGGCCTGCACGCGGACCTATGGGGCCAGCACATCCAGCCAGTGCAGGCGATGTCGGGGCTGTCGTCCACGAGCGTGCGGATCCTGTTCTTTCTGCGCATCAAGACCAGCGCCGACGCTGAGCCGCGCGATGACATCGATCTGCTGCTGATGAACGCGCTCACTCACCTGATGGGCCTGTACACGGCGGACTTCGAGCTGGGCGGGGCCGTCTCCTACATCGACCTCATGGGCGAGCACGGCATCGGCCTGGCCGCCGACCTCAACTACTTCGAGCAGGACGAACGGCTCTACCGGGTGGGGGACATGGTGATCCCGCTGATCTGCACCGACGTATGGGAACAGGGAGGCTGAGGCATGCCGAAGGGTCCAGGGTTCGGGGACAGGCTGTTCGTCTCCGGCTACGACTTCGCCAACGACATCGGGAGCATCTCCCGCATCGGCGGCGGCCCCGCCCCGCTGATCGTCACGGGCATCGACAAGGAGGGCCAGGAGCGGATCGGCGGGAAGATCGACGGGGAGATCGCGCTCCAGGCGTTCTTCAACCCCGATGAAGGCCGGGCGCACCCGGTGTTCTCGGCGCTGCCGACCGGAGACCAGGTCCTCTCCTACTGCCGCGGCACCACGCTGGGCAACCCGGGCGCCGGCCTGGTGGCCAAGCAGATCGACTACCCGGGCAACCGCGCCGCCGATGGGATGTTCACCTTCGACGTGAGCTCGCTGGCAGCCGCAGGGTTCGGCGTGGAGTGGGGGCGTCAGGGCACGCCCGGGGCGCGGACGGACACCGAGGCGACCGACGGCGACTCGATCGACGACGGCGCGGCCACCGAGTTCGGCCTGTCGGCCTACCTGCACGTGTTCGACCTCGACGGCGACGACGTGACGATCGGCATCGAGGAGTCATCCGACGACGGCGGCGCCGATTCGTGGGCGGCCGTGGTGGGCGGCGAGTTCGCCGAGGTCACCGCGAGTCACTCCTACGAGCGCATCTCGACCGCTGCTGATTTGACGGTGGAGCGCTACCTGCGGGTCGTCAGCTCCGGCACGTTCACCAGCGTGAGCTTCGCCGTGCTCATCGTCCGCCACCTCACCGCGCCGGAGTTCTAATGCAGCCGCATCGACGCCCCCCGCTCATGCCCGTAGAGGCCTACCAGACGTTCAGCATCCTGTCCCCGTCCGACCGCATGATCCGCTACGCCTGCTCGCAGGTCGGCTGCGAGCAGTGGCGCAACGGCTGGATCACCCGCGTGGACGAGTCCACCCCGCTCGGCAGGGAGCAGGCCACCTACATCCGCCACTGGGCCGGGCGGACCTTCAAGGAGTCGAAGACCGGCGCCGGCATCACCGTCTTCACCTTCGCCAGCGGACAGCGCTGCTTCCGCGAGCACGAGACCCGGCCGCAGACCTTCCTCACCCGGGTCGGCGACTGGCGGGACAACCTCGGCCTCATCCGCCGCCACACCCGGGCCGCGGACTGGGTGGAGGACTTCGCGCTCCACCAGGACGCGCTCGCCACCGAGTTCAACCGCGGCTGACCAGCACGAATCTAAGGAGGGATCATGGCAGGAAAGACCAGCGGCATCGGGTGGACGACGTTCACCCTGGCCGACTCCGGCGGCACCCCGCGTGATGTCCGCAACGACCTGACCGGCCTGCAGTTCGGGACGCCTCGCGGCGTGTGGGACGTGACCGGCATCGACAAGTCCGGCATGGAGCGGCGCCTGCTGCTGGCCGACTTCAGCACCACTATGAACGGGGCGTTCAACCCGGACGCCAACAAGTCCCACGACGTGCTGAAGACCGTGCCGTCCACCTCCGTGGCGCGGGCGATGGCTCTCGGCCACGGTGGGGTCACCCTGTCGGTGAACATCCTGATCACGGACTACAGCTTCAACCGGGCACAGTCCGGTGAGCTGCCGTGGACCGCGCCCGGCGTCCTCGCCGACGGCGCTGTCCCCACATGGGCGGCGGTCTGACGATGGGTTTCGTACGCGCCAACGAACTCACCATCGACTTCGATGAGGACCACGAGCTGCACGGCCTGGAGGTCAAGATCCGGCGGCTTTCGGTGGAGGAGTTCGTCGAGGTCGAGAAGGTTCTCGACGGCCCCGGCCTCCTCCCCAAGATCGACGTGTTCGCGCAGCTCCTCATCAGCTGGAACAACGAACGGCCGGACGGCAGCGCGATCCCCGCGAACGCCGAGGGCCTGCGTTCGATGGACCTCCAGTTCGCGACCATGCTCATGAACGGCTTCACCCGGGTCGTCACCGGAGCGCCGCGCCCTTTGGCCGCATCCTCGCGGCCTGGCGGGCCGGACCCGGAGGTGGAGGCCAGCATCCCCATGGAGTAGCGGTCCCGCGCGAGCTCGACCGCGCCCGCTGGGTGTTGCGGGTGTGCGACCGGTTCAAGGTCCTCCCCAGCCAGGTGCTGGCCGAGGACGCGCAGACGCTGATGTCCCTGCTGGCGATCGAAGAGGCGGGCGGCGGCCCCGACTGGAGGTGAGAGATGTCGAACGAGGTCAGGATCACGGTTACAGCCGAGAACAAGTCCGGCCGGACCCTCGCTGACGTCAACGCCGAGTGGCGCGCCTTCGCCCGAGACCTGGAGCAGGTCGGATCCTCCGCCTCCGCGAGCACCCGCAGGATGTCCTCCTCCACCGGGGCCGACCTGGGGGCGGTGGGCGCCGCCTTCGACCGCGGGGGACAGCGTGCGGGCGGGTTCGCCAAGGCGACCGACCGGGCTGCCCTCGACGCCGCTTCGTCGATCAAGCGGATGCGCCGCGAGATCGACGAAGCCCTGTCTGGGATTGGCGACATCAACATCGGCGTGTCCGGCGGTGTCAACGTCAGAGGGCTGTTCGACGGAGTCGAGGAGGAGGCGCGCGAGGCCGGCGAAAGGGCCGGGGACGCGTTCGTTGAGGGCGCGGACGGCCCCTTGCGGGACTCGGGCGGCCGGTTCAGGTCCTCGGGCTCCAAGGCGGGCAAGGACGTCGCGGATGGCTTCCTGGACGGGATCGAGCCCGTCGAGGCCAAGACGTTGGCCGTGGCCACTGCGATAGGTGCGGGACTGTCCCTCCTCGGCCCGGTCGGGCAGCTGGCTGGCGCGGCGATGGCGCTCGGCGTGGGTGGCGGCTTGGCCGCCATTGGTGTGAGCTCGGCTGCGTCCTCCGATCAGGTCAAGTCCGAGTGGTCAGACCTCGGCAGCTGGTTCAAGTCGGAGCTGGGCGCGCTGGACGATCCGATCGAAGAGTCGCTGATGCGCATCCCGGATATCGCCCGGGACGCGGGCGCCCAGCTGCGGGGCGAATTCCATGACAGCTTCGCGGCCATCGGTCCGCAGCTCACGGACTTCGCCGCAGACTGGGGCAAAACCATCGGCGGTGCCAACCTGAGCGCCGAAACGAACGGTTTCGTGCAGGTCTTGGACGCCATCGGCTACCGAGCCGATGAGATCGGCGGCGAATTCGGCGAGGCCTTCGACGAGATGAGCCGGGTCGCAGCTGAGCACGCGGACGACATCGCATCATCGATCGAGATCATCGCCACCGGTCTTAGCGAGACGACCAAGTTCATCGGCTTCCTGGCTGATGACTGGAACCGGTCCATGGGAGAGATGGAGCAGGCGTTCAACTGGTGGCTCACCGCCGGCAACATGGACCGTGAGTGGGTCGCGGATCTCGACAACAGCGGTGAGGCAGCGGCCCGCGCGGCCGCGAGCGCGGTCGAGATGGCCGCCGGATTCTTCGAGGCCAGCGAAGGCGCAGATGCCCTGGCCGGGGGGATCGCGAACGTGTCGGCCGCCATGGCCGAGTACTTCACGCCCGCCTCCGATGTCCTGGCCGCTCAGGTTGCCCTCGATAAGGCGATCGTCAAGGCGGGCAATGCCCTCTTGGACCAGGAAGGCAGTATCGCAGGCAACGAGAAGGCGCTGTCCGAGCTGGTCAGGGCGATGGAGAAGCGCATCGAGGCCGACTCGGTCATGAACGACAACATCAAGACCTCGACCGATCTGCTGATGGACCAGATCCCCGCGATGCTGAAGCTCGCCAAGGGATCCGAGGAAGGTACGGACGCGGTAAACGGCCTGGTCGCGGCCATCGGAGGGACGATCGAGCAGGTCGGGAAGGCGATCGTCGTCACCGACAGCTTCGGCAACAAGGTCAAGATCCTCCCGAACGGCAAGGTCGTGAAGATCGAAGCGGACGACAAGGGCACGCCCGTCTTCAACAAGTTCATGAACCTGATCGGGAAGGCGAATCCGAAGCCTGTCGCGATCCGCGCGGACGCCTCCCAAGCCGAGGGTGTGCTGGCGTCGCTGCTGCGCAAGATCGGGTCGTCCAGCGCCAACGTGTCCGTGGGCGTGCTGGCCAACCAGCGGGCGCACGGGGGTGCCATCGGCGCGTACGCGTCCGGTGGGAACACCCGAGCAGGCGCGCTCGCTCAGTCCGGATCGGCGATGGCGCTCGTCGGCGAGGCCGGCCCCGAACTCGTCCGCCTGCCGTACGGGTCCACCGTGATCCCGGCCGGGCAGACCCAGCTGATGCTGGAAGAGGGGGCAGGCATCATCCGCGGCTACGCCTCTGGCGGCCCGCTGGGTACTCCGGTGCTGGCCCCTCCGCCGATGCCCCAGCAGACGCAGCCGTACGGCGGAAGCCTCCTCGGCCAGTTCGACCCACGGTCGGGCAGTGGCGGCGGCCGGGTCGAGCTCGACGTGGTCAATCCCCGGTACGTGACGCAGGACAGCGGCTACATGACTTCGGGCGGCTACAGCGGAGGCAGCTCCGGAGGAGGCGGTGGTGGCGGGGTGGGGACCGGGCCGACCCCTGGCCCGCAGGAGGACACCATCTCCACGTACGTGCCGATCGGCCGGCCCGGCGGGAGCAAGCCTCCACCCGTGATCGACACCAACCCGGTCCCGGCCGCCCGCCGCGGCGACGACTTCGGGGCGGGATTCTTCGCCGGGTCTCCCGGCTTCTCCGTCTCCGGCGGTGGCGGAGGTGGCGGCGGATCGTCATCGGGCGGCGGGCGCGGGCCCGACGGTGTGGGCTTGACGATCAACGTCTACGTCCAGGGGTCGATCAGATCCGACCGCGAGATCGAGGACATCATCAACAGCGCCCTGCTCAGGGGCGCCTTCAGGGGGGCGCTGCAGTCATGACCCTGCGAGTGGTTGACCAGGCCGAAGAGCACTTCCTGGACCTCATCCTGGCCGTGAACTACACGGTGAAGCTCTTCGTCAACGACCCCGAAGACGGCCTGAACGACACCCAGATCAACGCCTTGGACGAGACCGACTTCACCGAGGCCACCTTCACCGGCTACGCGGATGCCGACCTGACCGGCGGCAGCTGGACGACCACGGCCGGGAACCCGTGCGCCGGGACCTACGGCCAGCAGACGTTCACCCGATCGAGCACGGGCACACCGCAGACGGTCTACGGCTACTACGTGGTGCGCACCTCGGACAACAAGCTCCAGTGGTACGAGTACCTGAACGCGCCCGCAGTGATCGAGTTCAACGGCGAGTACATCCAGGTCACGCCCCGGTTGACGTTGGCGGACACGGTGGACGCGTGATCGCCGCTGACCGTGCCCGCGAGGTGCACGCCGCGACCCGATCTCACTGGGGTCGGGGCGGGTACGCGCGCCTGGAACGCCCGTACGGGGACGGCGGGCTGCTGGTGGTGGAGCGGGAGCCCGAGTTCGTTTACGGGCGTGACGGCGAGCTGGTGGGCGTGGACGCCTGGGTCCAGCTGTTCGGCGCGGACGGGCGGGAACGGAAGATCGATCCGCACAGGCGGATCATCAACCCGCCCACCAGCGTCTGGCAGCGAGAGGGCGCGATTGCCGATCCAGTCGAGGCGTTCTACCGATCCGTCGCGGACTGCGTAGAGCGGGCCCCGCACCCGCGCGGCTGGACCCGCCGCCGGGATCGCGGCACCGTCACCGCTGTCCTGGCCGGGACCGGCGACGGCTTCCTTGACTCGTTCAACGCCACGTACAACACCGCCCGGTCGGGCTCCAACCTGAACGCCGACACCAGCAATTTCGTCATGGCCGTCGGTCAGGACGTCGGGTTCTCCGTCTACCAGAGCTACGTCGGCTTCGACACGAGCGCGATTCCCGACGCCGACACCGTCTCGGCCGCCGTGCTCTCGCTGTGGCTGGACAACGACGAAAGCGCCACCGATTTCACTGTCGAGGCCCGCCAATTCAACTGGTCCAGCGGCGGCCTGACGACGGCGGATTGGATCGCCGGGGCGAGCCTGTCCGGCAACACGCTGCTGGCCTCGATCGCCACCTCCGGCATCGGAGCCAGCGGTGCGTACAAGAACTTTACGTCTGAGGCTGCCCTGCTCACGGCCACCGGCATGAAGACCGGCACCGTCTACATGAACCTCTCCTCGTCGCGGACCCGGACCGGGACCGCCCCGTCCGGGGGCAACCCGGAGTACGTCCTGTGGGCCGCAGCTGACGCGAGTTCGGCTGAGCCCACGCTGACGATCACCCACGCGGGCGCTGCGCTCGCGCCCCCCATGTTCACCTCCCGCCCGCCCCGAGTCTGGAAGGTCTACTGATGGGCCGTATCTACGCCGTCCCCTTCACCGGGACAATTACCGCCGCTGGCGGCAACGTCGACATCTGGTCGTTCCAGCCAGCCGACGACCTGCCCTGCTGTTTGCGCGGCTTCCGCCTCGGCAACCGATCCGAGGTCGGCGATGCCGCTGAAGAGTCGCTGGAACTCACGGTCAAGCGACTGCTGGCCACCGTCACCATCGGTTCGGGCGGCGGCTCGGTAACGCCGGAGGAGGTCGGCCGGTCGAACCAGGCCCCGAGCTTCACGGCTCGCGCCAACGACACCACGGTGGCCACCACGAACGGCACCACCGAGACGGTCGAGGAGCTGGCGTGGAACATCAGGAACTCGCCGTACGAGATCTGGTATCCCGACCCGAAGTTCGCCCCGGCCTTCGTTCAGGGCGAAGCGCTGGTGATCCGGCAAGAAACCACGGCCGCTGACGACTACACATTCTGCGGTACGGCGTGGGTGGAAGAGGGCCTGGGCTAGCCCGTGCCGAACATCGCGTGGCGGCCGCCATTCACCAAGCGGGGACAGAACTGGCTGCCCCCGTCGAAGGTCGTGCAACCGCCCCTCGCCACCATCGAGGGTGCCGGCGGCGTGGTCATGGGCGGGGCCGCAACAGTCACGGTCTTCACCCACACACAGGTCGCCGAGATCGTCGGCTCCGGCGGTGTGCTTGTCGGCGGAGCGGCAACCCTCGCCGCCGCCCACCGGGTCGCCGCCATCACCGGAGCGGGCGGCGCGCTGGTCGGCGGATCGGGCAGCCCGGCGTTCCGGCACACGCCCCCGGTCGCCAGCGACGTCACGATCGAGTGGGACTTCGACAACGACCTCGACTTCGACGAGGACGTAGAAGACATCACCACGAAGGTGATGGCCCTGGAGACCTTCTCCGGCCGCGACTGGCCTTCCCAGCTGACCGGCACCGCCGGGCCCGGCCGGTTCAGGGCAATCCTCAACAACGAGGACGACCGGTTCAACTACTTCCAGTCCAACTCCCCGCTCAACCAGGGAGCGTTCTCCCTCAACACGGGCAGGAAACTGCGGGTCCGCACCTCGGACGCCGCCAGCCCCGACCCGCTGCTCATCGCGCTCGACCGGTTCCGCCGCGCCGACTCCACGTCGCTGGGCAGCGCTGACCCGGGCGGTTCCTGGACGCAGCCACTCGCCGACGACTTCGAGATCATCAGTCAGCACGCCGTTGCCACCGACGAGGGCGAACCGCACCTGGCCTACCTCGATCTCGGGGCCGCCGACTACTACCTCCAGGTGCTGATCGCCGGGCTCGGATCCCTCACCAACCAGGTCGGCATCTGCTACAGGTACGTCGACAGCAACGACTACAGCCTCGCCGTCATCGACTGCGCAGCCCAGGCCGTGCGCGTGCTCAACATCGTGGCCGGCGTGGAGAGCGTGGTCGCGTCCGTCCCGGCCGAGATCTACTCCGGCGTGACCCTCGGCGTGCTCCTGGACGAGGACGAGGTGACCGTCTACGTCGAGGGCATCCCCCTCACCACCGCTACCGCGATCAACACCAGCTCAGAACTGGCCGGCATCTACGCCGTATGGGGCACCGGGGACACCGCGCCGGTCATCGACAACATCTTCGCCTGGAACGGGCTCGGCACCACCCAGGAGGGGATCCTGTGGACGGGCGACGTGTCGGATGTGGCCCCGTCGGTCATCCCCGGCCCGGTCAAGGTCGCCAACCTCATCGGTGAGGGCTGGCTGTCGAAGATGGCTGCCCAGGACGTCGCCCCGCCCACCTCGGTTCCCGGCCGCCGTACCGGCCGGCTGCTGGGCGCCGTGCTCGCCGAGTGCGGGCTGATCCATCCGCCCGGCCCGCTGGACTTGGGCGAGGTGACGACCGGGCCGTTCGCGATGCAGCCGACGACCGCGCTGAGGGTCGCGCGGGCGATCGAAGAGGCCGAGTTCGGCTTCATGTACGAGCTGCCGGAGGGGCCGATCGCGTTCGACTCGCGCACCGCCCGCGACGGCAGCACCGCCCTGGTCACCTTCAGCGACCAGCCCGAAGCCCAGTTCGCGTACGGGTCGATCAGCCCGATGGACCGCAAGCGGGAGATCTTCAACTTGGTGTCCGCGGGGGTGTCGCCGTACGCGCTCGGCGAGGGAGCCGTGCTCTACACCGACCCCGGCCCGTACATCCTCGCGCCGGGCGAGTCGGTACAGCTCGCCGCCAGCTACTCCGGCACCGACGGGATCGTCACCCGGTGGACCGGCCACACCCGAGGCGTGTCCGCGCCCGCGGCACCGTCGGGCATCACGGTCACTCAGCACTCGCAGAACACCAACCTCAACGGTGAGCAACCGTTCACCATCACGCTGCCCACCACGGCCACCGGGGACTTGCTGCTCATCATCATGGCGCCGGGCGACTGGGACGAGAACGTGCCCTCCGGCTGGGACCTGCTCTCCCCGGACGGGCTTGGCAGCTACTACAAGGGCCTCGTCTTCGGCCGGATCGCCGAAGGCGACGAGGTCAACGATGAGGTGGATTTTCAGATCGAGCGGGGAACGGTGGCCGCCCAGCTGTACCGGATCACCAGCTGGTTCGGCGACTTCAGCGGTATCGCCCTCACGCCGACGGTGTTCACGTCGGGCAACCCGAACCCTCCGCTGATCACGCCGCCGTGGGGTGCGATTCCCACCCTCTACTTGGCGTGCGGCGGTATGTCGCTCCCGAGCACGAACGTCACCCCGACACAGTCCGGCATCCCCTCGAACTATGGGGACAACGTCTTCACGGTCGGGCCTGCACAGGCCAACGGCGGCGGAAACGATCGGCCCTGGCTGACCGTCAGCCGCCGCGTCGCGGAGTTGACGACCGAGAATCCCGGTACGTACGCGCTGAACACGGGGGCGACCTCCAACGGCACGATGGCGTGGACGATCGCCATCCGCGGGACCACCGCGCCGGTCCCGGTCACGGGCGACACCCCGGCCGGGACGAACGGCGTCTTCACGATCAGCTACGTGGACGCGATCGGCGGCGATTTCCAGAGCCACACCGCCATCGAGGTGTCCGGCGTGCTGCTCACCCGCGGCGACGACGTCACCGTGCAGGAAGAGGACGTGGTCTCCCAGGAACGGCACCGCGCCAAACGGACCTACCGCACCTCCGCGTCGCTGTTCGCGTCCCCGGCCGACGCGCTGACGTACACCAACCTCGTGCTGTCCCGGCACGCCAACGACCGGCCGATCTTCTCGATCTCGTTCACGGCCAACAAGAGCGCGGCCTACCGCCACCAGGCGCTGTCTCGCCGTCTCGGCGACCGCATCCACCTGGTGGCCAACTATGCGAGCGGCCTGGGAGTGGAGGCGGACTTCTACATCGAGTCCATCGGCCACGCCCTATCCGAGGGCCGCAAGCGGTGGGTGGTGACGTGGGAACTCTCACCCGCCTGACCAGCATCCCGATCTCCACATGGAGGGTTACATGAAGCGCATCCTCGCCGCCCTGGCGGTTCTCATCCTGGCCGCCGCCGGCCTCACCCCGACCGCTGCCATCGCCACCGCGAGCACCGCCGAAGTGCTCATCGCGGTGTCCGCCCCGGCCGTGCAGATCCAGACCGTGCGCTACAACGTGAAGGGCGTCGACACGCCGTCCAACGCCCGCTACGAGTACGTCGTGATCCGGAACGTCTCGGCCGACTCGGGCCAGGACATGACCGGCTGGACGCTCGAGGACGCCGTCGGCAACACCTTCACGTTCCCGGGCAGCACGGCCGCGCCGTGGATCCTCGCGCCGGGCGCCTGGGTGGTCGTCCACACCGGCCGCAACCTGCAGCCGAGCGCGGACATCACGGCCACGATCAACCTGTACTGGGGCCGCTACAACCACGTGTGGAGCAACTCGGGCAAGGACTCGGTGGTCCTGTACACCGCCGCGGGAGTGCGCGTGGACAGATTCAGTTACGACGACTTCACCTTCACGCCGTAATGACCGCCGACATCCCGGTCCAGGCCGTGCCCCCGCCGGACCGCACACCATTCACCCGAGGGGGGAACTTGAGCGACGACGCCGACACCCGGGACCGGCTCACCCGGATCGAGGGGAAGATCGACCTGATCGGCATGCAGCACACCGCCAGCGAAACCGTGTCCCGCGACCATGAGGAGCGGATCCGAGCGATCGAGCGGTGGAAGTACGCGCTACCGGTCTCGGCCCTCGGTGCGCTCGTCGCCGCGGCGACTGCGCTCATTGCCGCATTCCGAGGAGGTGCCGCCTGATGTCCGAACCCATGCCGGTTCAACCTGCTCTCCGTGCGCTGCCCCGCCCGGAAGACGGCGAGCAGGACGTGACCCAGGACCCGACCGACGTGTTCGAGAGCGAGGTGGACGATGGCGAAGAGAGCGAATGACCTGCTGGCCGTTGCCCGCGCCGAACTGGGCACGGGGGAGCGCGCGGACGGGAGCACCAAGTACGGCTCCTGGTACGTGCGCGCGAAGCCCGCACCCACGGCGTTCGCGGCGGCGGCCTGGTGCCAGATGTTCACCGCATGGTGCGCCAACCAGATCGGACTCGGCGAGGACGTGTTCCCCCGAATGGCGTACACGCCGTACGCGCGGGCCTGGTTCAGGGAGCGCGGCCAGTGGGGCAGCAAGCCGCGGGTTGGCGCACTCGTCTACTTCAACTTCCCGGGCGGCGACCTCGTTGACCACGTCGAGATCGTCGAGGCGGTCCGTACGGACGGGGCGATCGTCACCATCGGCGGGAACGTCGCCAACGCCGTGAGGAGGCAGGTGCGGCGGGCGAACATCGCAGGCTTCGGCTACCCCCTGTACGGCACGGACACGGCGAAGACCTGGACGGAGGAACTTATGGAGCAGCTGCCGCTGATCAGGCAGGGGTCAACCGGGTGGGCGGTCAAGCGGGCGTTCTACCTGCTGCTCTCCCACGGATACACCCTCGACCCGAAGGCCCTCGACACGACGGTGTACACCGGCGCGATGAGGTCGGTCGTCGTGGAGTTCCAGAAGGCCAAGGGCCTGGAGCCGGACGGGATCATCGGGCCGAAGACCTGGCCCCTGCTCGTGTTGCCGTAGCCACCCACCGAACGTCCCGCCGGATGGCTGGCGGGCAGTCCCTGAAGGAGGGGCTATGCACGGAGAACCCATCACGTACAGCCGGCCGCCGGTCGAGGCCAAGGTCAAGGCCATGACGTTCGTCCAGTACATCCTGGGCGTCGCCGGCCTGGCGGTCCTGCAGGTCGTGGACGCGGATCATTCGCTGATCGAGTTCTTGCCGGACTGGCTGGAGGCCGTGGGGATTCCGCTGATCCCGACGGCGATGGCGGCCGTGGCGGGCTACAAGGCCCGGCACACGCCGCGGCCGGACCTGCCGGGGCATCAGCGGTAGAACGTCGCGCTCGACCTGAGAGCCAGCGCGACAGGACGGCCCCGGGGGGCGCGACCCGGGGCCGTTCGCATGCTCGTCAGCTTCGGCTCTGGCTCATCCGGACCAGGGCGCACTCGCTGACGGAGGGGCCGCCCAACAACGCTGTGGCGTTGATCGCAGCGCCCGGGTTGGCGTTGCACAGGGTCATCCACGCGATGGAGTCGCGGACGAACCCGACCGCCCAGTAGATGAGCAGGCCGACGAGGACGGCCCCGAGTGCGGTCCTGAAGGCGGGCGTGGAGCGGCGGATCTGGACGGGCTGGGGCATCATGAGGGGGCTCCTGTGGCGGGGGCGTCAGGTGCCTGTGAGACGCGCGCTCGCGCTGGAGGGTTGACAACGTCAGGGCTCGCAGGTCCACCGACGGCGACATAATCATCACCGCTCGGTGCGACTCATCCCGGAATGCGGCGACTTAGCGTTGACCGTATGGGAGGACGTGCGCAGCGCCGGCAAGGCGCGCCGAGACGCCGTCTCCCATGGGCTCTCCCCACCGCCACGATGCTGTTCGGCCTGGCGGCCAACTTCAACAGCGCGCCCACCGTGGCTCAGATGGTCTTTGTAGCCGCAGCATGCGGAGGGACGGCACTGCTGGCATTGGACGGCACGGCGCGCACCCATTTAAAAAAATCTTGACCCAGAAGAGTATTGCGTGCAAGAGCTGGTGCAATTTGCATTGTGTAGGCCGCTTCATGAACTCGGCTGCTTGGGCGGCGAGACGAACGTGCCCAGCCCGCGCACCGTGTAGACGTCGCCAGACTCCATCAGCTTGACCACGGCCTTACGCGCCGTGCCCCTGGCCACGCCGAACTCCTCGACCAACTGGAACTGGCTCGGCACCGCCTCATCAGGCCGGTAGGTGCCGTCCGCGATGCGCTCGCGGATGATGTTCGCGATCTGGTCGGACTTCGGGAGGTTCGGCTTCCACACGATCACGCGCCGACCGTATGCAACCACGCTGACCTGTAGGAACCCACACTTCATCATGCTTGGCTATAGCCATCCATACGCAAGCTGCCTACGATGACCCCGTGTCCCGGTCTGCACATGACGAGCCGCCCGAACTGGGCAGCCTGCGCGACGAGTTCGGCGAGCGATACCGCTTCGAATACGACGGCCGATTTCACGCGATCACCCACGGACCCGCTTACGGGTTGCCCAGTGCGTACGTCGACGACTTCGCTACCGGCCTCGCCGAGCAGCTACGGAACAAGGCACGAGAGGCGTGCAGCACGTGACATGGACTAACCAGGCTTGGCAGGAGCAGACCCACGCGGGCCCTTGGACGATCAGGTGGGCTCGTCGCCCGAGCGGAGCGATCCGAGGCAAGGTCGGCAGAGTCACGGTGGCCCGAATCACGGAGACGTTCGACGGGCTGGAGATTCACTCCCTTCTGCCTGCCGAGAACGGCTCCGCTGCGCTAGAGCGCCGCACCACGTGGGAAGACGCCCAGCAGCGGGCCGGTGAACTCCTGCTCGACTTCTTCGTCCGGCTGACCGACAAGTCCCCATGAGCTGGTCGGCACGGCTTGCTGCGCAGGAACTGGCCGTGCCGACCGATCAACCCCGAGGCTTTGGCCGGCCTCGGGAAGGGACTCACCAAGGAGGTATTTGAGGGACCTCGGTGAGGCCAGGGACGGCCCGGGTGCCTCGGGAAGGGGCACCCGGGCCGTCTTCAGCTTCTCGCGCGTACCGCCTAGAGGGCGGACAGGATCGGGTAGACGTGGTCGCCAAGGCCGAGAGCGGCGGCGAGCACGATCACCACGACGACGACTCTGATGTGTCGGCCCCAGGATTCGGGAATGGTGATTTGGAGCGAGAAGTCGGACATGCGAGTCTCCGTTGTCGAAATGGACGAATGGCTCATAAGGCCACCGACCGTTTGCTTCGACGCTCCGCATCCGGATACCCTCGCGCTGTCACTTGCTGGGGGTTTGTGAGCAGTCGGCAAATGGTCGGTCGCCATCAACCTCCGCAACAGAGGGCCTGAGCCGTGCCAGCGGCCTGGGCCCTTTGTCGCTCTCCGGCAACATATCGGCTTGAGACCATTGTTCCAACATGCATTGGACTCATACCAATGACTGGAACCAGACGATTCATTATCATCTTTATGATGAATTGTCTGGCTGGGAGGGGCACTGGCCAACGGGTTCTGGGAGCGAAGCGTCTCTCCCGTGATACCGCATGCAAGACGTGGACGACGGGCTCCAGAACTGATGCCTCACACCTCGCTAGAACCGCTAGGTCGCAGGTCAGCACCCGTTAGACCACCTGCTAGGGCCTAGCGCCACGCCAGGCCCTAGCAGTACTCCTAACGAGCCCGTGCGGCAACGTCCTCCCGGTAATATCCGCGTCCGGCGTTCCCGCCGTCACGCCAGATCTGCCGCACCTGCACACCGCGCAAAGCGTCGGCCAGGTGCTGGCGCGTCCAGCCGAGCCGCTCGGCCAGCTCCCCGGGCAGGAGCTTCTCGTCATCGCCGAACGCCGCCAGGATCTCCGCCGACCCGCTTACGACGATGCCGTCTTGCGCGGTCTCTCGGGCGGGCAGGGTGCCGGCCGCCGCCCGCAGTGCGTACGCCGCATCGGCCACGGCCACCAGGTCCGGCCCCTCGTCGTTCAGGTAGTACGACCGAAGCTTGACCGGGTCGGCGCCGTCCGCGTCCAGGATCCCGACGCCGCGGTGCGTACGCGGGATTTCCGACGCGTCGTACCCGGCGCCGGCCGCTCCCGGGCCGAGGACGGCGTTGGAGGCGATCACGTCCGGGCAGCGCATCGCCCACCGCAGCGAGCACACGCCCTTCAGCTCCGGCGGGATGCCCTCCTTCGTCATCCGCTGGGTGGCCAGCACGAGCAGGATCCCGGCCGCCGGTCCGCGCGAGGCGATGTCGGTGGCGGCCTGTACGATCTCCGGTCCGTGCGGGGAGGTCACGTAGTACCTGGTTTCGTCCACGATCGTCAGTTCGATGTCCACGCCCAGCTGGCGGCACAGTTCGGGGTTCAGCTTCGACGAGCCGCCCGCCTCGTCGAGCATGTCGAAGACCTGCTCCATGCGGTCCTGCATCCGGCGCAGGTGGTCGAGCAGCCCGGCCGCGTTCCGCTTCTCCGCGGTGTGCGCTATGCGCCGCCACGGCCGATGGTCCCCGGCGCCCTTCCCGTCCCACAGATGGATCCTCGGCGTGACCGCCAGCGCCGCCGCGCCGATGATGCCGTTCACCGCCGCCGACTTCCCCGCCCGCGGCTCCCCGGCGACCAGGAGTGAGGCGTCAACGAGCCGTAGGCGCTCCTCCCGGCCTCGCGCGTTCACCCCGGCCGGAATGCCCGCCCAGAAGTCGATCGGGTCCGTACGGCCGAGCAGGGGCGACGGGTGCAGCTTGAGGAACGGGTCCGACTTGGCCACGAACACCTCAAGGCGGCCCGCATGCTCGGGCACCAGCGTGAAGACGACCTGCGTCTCCCCCGTCCCGAGCGCTGAGGCGAAGTCGCCCTCCTTGCCGAGGCAGGCGCGAGCACGCTGGCCGGGCGGCAACTGCAGGACCGTCGACCAGCCGTCCGGTTCGGTCAGCACGGGCATGGCCAGCTGCATGCCCTCGGCGCGGCCGAGCTTGGCGGCAACGGCAGCCCGGGTGACCAGGTTCTCGCTCGGGGTCTTCTTGTTCAGGCCCGGGAAGCCGGGCTTCTTGGCGCGGTGCTGGAAGCGACGGCTGCCCTCGATGATGGTCCCGGCCGCGACCGCCACACCGACCCCGGTGAGCGGGGCGGGCGTCCACCACAGCATGCTCGCTCCGCTGCCGGCCGCGTACAGGCCGCCGACCCACCAGGCGGTACGCCGCCGGCGGGTACGGACCTGCTCGCGGAACATCGGGTTGTCGGCGTCCGCGTAGTCGTCGGCGCGGATCCACCGCCACCCCTTGGCGGTCATCTTCCCGGTGCCCACGGCGGGCGTCGCCACGATGGTCCATGCGCCCTTGACGGCACGGCTCCCGTACCGGTGCTGGCGGGTCCACTGGATGAACCGGCGCACCCGATGCCGCCTCTCCCCCGGGCCGGCGGGCATGGCAGGGACGGGTGCGGGGACGGCCGAGGGCCGGAGCGGAATGACTTCCGCGTCCGGCCCGTGTTCGGCGGCTGGTTCAGCCATCGCGCCGCCCAGTCCCGTTCACGGCGGCGTACCGCTCTCGCAGCACCTCGCCCGGAGTCGGCCCGGCAACCAGCCCGCCATCGGCCGATTCCGGGACGGGTGTCTCGGCGCGCCCCTCGACCGCCGCAGCGATGAGTTCGCCCGCCCGCTTCAGCGAGACGCCGTACTGGCTGGCGACGCGGTCGGCCTGCGGCATACCGAGCTGCCCGGAGAGATCGGCCGCGACCGCCTCGATGACCACGTGGCCGATGGTCTGCCGGGCCTGGGGGCGGGTGAGGTTGAAGCGGTCGCCCAGGCCGCGCTCAGAGATCGGCTTGCCCTCGGTGATGGAGGCTTCGTAGGCGGCGCGGGCCGCCTCGCTGGCCGTGCGCGGTACGGCGGGCGTCAGGACCGGCACGTCGGCGATGGGCACGGAGGGCTGGTCGGCAGGCGGTCCGGAGATCGCCGATTCGGCGACGATGGCACCGCGGCGGAGCATGCCCATCAGCAGTTCGTACGCCACCACCAAGACCAGCGGCGCGACCGCGCTGATCAGGCGGGATTCCCATCCGCCCGACCAGCCATGCGCCACATTGGCAGCGAGTGTGGCCAGCGCGCCGGCAGCCAGGGTGAGGCGGGCGAGCCATGGCGCTGCCTGGCCGCGCTTGGACGTGTCGAGCATGACGAGCGACGCCATGGCGATCATGCCGTCGATGAGGACGGGCAGCGTCCACGCCACCTCGGGCGGCTCCTTGGCGGCGATGGCCAGACCGAACTGGTGGCGGAACGAGACGTACGCGGCGACGGCCGCGATCACCGAAATCACGGTGAAGGCGAAGCGGCGCGTGGCCGGGCTCATGGCCGGGCGAGGGTTCGTCATACCGACCCCTCAGAGATGAGCCGGTAGCCGCACGTGAGGGCCGCTCCGAGGATGCGCAGGTCCGCGAAACCCAGGTGGCTCAGCAGAATGCCGAGCACTTCGGCGCGCGCCTCGGACAGCTCGAAGATGTGGCCGATCAGCGGGAAGCCCTTGGCGTCCACCAGGACGTAATCGGTCTCCTGATCTCCGATCAGGGTGAGCTCGATGCGATGGGCGGTGACCAGGCCGATGGAACGGAGGTGGCTGAGGTCAGGGTGCGGTGCGGGGACGCCGCACCAGGCCGGGCACTCGCCCGAACGGTTGTTCTCTGGCGCCTGGTCCCGGGCGTCGGGTACTTCTTTCAAGGTCTCCATCTCCTGTCTTGGCAGGGGTTGGGGGAAGCCCTCCGGCCAGCGGTGAGGTCGCCGGCCGGAGGGCGGCCGAGAGGGTTAGGGCCGAGCCGTCTCGCGGGCGAGCGTGGTCTTGCCGAGACGCAGGGCGGCGGTGAAGTCGGGCATGAGCTGGAACGGCACCATCGCCAGGGCGTCCGCGATCAGCGACGCCACGTCCGGGTTGATGTCGACGTTGGTCGGCTTCGCGAGGTCGAGGCCGTACTGGACGCGCACCCACGCGTTGGCCGGGTCGCGTTCGTCCACAAGTCGGTACAGGAGGGCGGCGACGGCGCGGTCTCCGCAGTCGATCGTGGTGAGGTCAGCGATGTGGGCGCGGCCGTGGGGCTTGTTCCACACGGGCCGGCCTTCGCCGCACCAGCTGACGGGGCAGTGCGGCGGGCTGACGTGGGCGCTAGGGTCGATGACCATGCCTTGCTCCTGTGTGTGCAGGGGTGGGGTCAGGACCCGGGCGGGTGGTGAGACACCCGCCTGGGTCCGTTGCGCTATTCGATCTCGACGGCGTCCCCGCCGTCGCTGGCGTCCTTGAGCCGAGCCGCTGCGACCTGCAGGAGCAGATCCCTAGCGAGTTCCTCGGCCTGGTCGACCGTCAGCTCCTGGCTGGCCGGACGGACACACAGCGCCGGGGCGCCCATGTCGGCGCATTCCGTCATGGCGATGTCGCCGTACTCGCCCTGAAGGTCGCGGCAACATGCCCCGTCGTCGGTCCGGTGGCCGCCGGTGTGGTCCTCGCACCATGGCGGACATTCGGGTGTGGCGCGTTCCGGCCGCTCCCCGATAAGGCGCCCGGCGATCGTCACCCCCAGAGACGTCACGAGCCTCTTGGCCTGGTCGAGCGGGAGTTCTCCTACGATCGCCGCCGCGAGGGCCGCGATGAAGCTCTGGGCCTCCGTGAGGGACAGTTCAGGGACTTCCTTGGCCCCGAGGTCCATCTCGAAGGTGAGCCTCGGCTCGATCTCCCGGTACTGCTGTGCCAGGTTGATCTCGATGGCGCGAGGGAGGTAGCGGGGCGCGTTCTCGCTCCCGTGGTTGAAGAACCTCATGGTCAGGAGTTCGACGCGACCGACGTGCCCCATGTGGAGGCGGTCCGAGCCCCATTCGTTGGCGGCGTGCAAGCCGTCGCACCAGGCGGGGCAGTCACCCGTCAGCCAGGTGACGGGCGAGGTGTCGGGGGCGAAGTCGGTGCTGGGGGAACTGGTGTCGGCGTCGTCGTTGGCGCCCATACTGTTGTTCATGGGTCTCTTTCCGTTCCGTGCACTCGGGGATAGGGATCCAGGCCGGGCCGGGTGGTAGGACACCTGGCCCGTCCGTCTTCTAGTCGTCGTAGTCGGCCTGTTCGCGCCGGTACTCCTCCTCGGCCTGGGGGCCGATGCAGGGGCCGCCGCGCCTGCCGGACCACTTGCGGGTGCGAGCGGCCCGGTCGGCGGCGTGGATACGCGAGGCGACTCCGGGCGTGTACAGAGCCGCTGCGGCCAGGGCGTCACGAAGGTCGAGGCTTGCCCCGGTGGCGTGGTAGTCGCCTCGGCGGGCGAGGACGCGCGTTTCGGGGAGGCTGGCCATCCCGGCGGGGATGATCTGGACCTCGTAACCCTCGTCGTGCAAGGCGGACGCGAGTTCGCCGATGGTGGCGTTCGCGAGGATTTCGCGGGTGATGGGGACCACCAGCACCCCCTGCCCTGTGGGGCCCGTTGCGGGGGTGGGGTGTTGGGTGTTCACGCTGCGCTCCCGTAGGTGGCTCGGGTCTTGAGGTGGGCGGCGAGGCGGTGGTAGCAGTTGCGGCCGCTGAGCCCGGCCTTGCAGCCACAGGTGTGGACGGTGACCGGGTACCAGGTCTCCCCGTCGCTGCCGATCGCGGCGAACGCGCCGTTGGAGCTGGTGGGGATGATCGCGGCCTGCTCGACGAGCTCCAGCGCCTTCGCGACCTGGGCGGGCTTGTACTCGTCGGCGATCGTGAGGGTGATGACCCAGCGACCGTTGGCCTTGGCGGCGTTGAGCTTGCCCTGTTTGGCGTGGCGCTGGATGGTCCGCACCGAGACGCCCAGGGCGGTCGCGGCCTCGCGGGTGGTGACCTGGATCTCGGTGCTGGCGGACATCTTTGCTCCCTCAAGTCCCACGATTAACTGTGTGGGACCACAGTAACAGACAACCGTGGTCCCACACAATAAAGCGTGCGAGAATCCCCGTGGGAACACGAAAGGAAGAAGATGCCGACCGAGCCTGACGACGAGAGCGCCGGCCACACGCACCACACCCGGTTCCGGATCCCCCGGCCGATGTGGGATGCGTTCGGGCGCGTAACCGAACGCATGGGCGGCAACCGGACCGCCCGGCTGCTCGATCACGTGCGTGCGGACATCCGTGACCACGGAGATGAAAAGGATCTCGCCGACCTTGAGGCCGGGGAGCGGGAGCTGCGTGAGCGGCGCTCCCGGAAGGGCGGGCGTCCGCCCGGGAAGAAGGCGAACGAGTAACACGCCGGGCCGTCGCCTACTCCCCCGGGCCGTCGGTGGGCCGTCCGACAGCCACCGGACGCCACCGACGGCCACCAACGTCCACCGGTGTTTTACCAGCTCAGAAGGGCTGCACGGGGACCTGGTCCAGGTCAGCAAACCGGGGTAAGCAGAACACCGCCTACAACCAGCCGCCGCACCCGAGCTTCTTCATCGGGGACGGCATGGCCACGCCCGCCAAGCCCAACGTGTACGTCCGCTGACCCCGGTCCGGGTCCGTACGCTCCCCGGACCTGGGCCGACTAGGTCCTGATCCGCCGTACGTGCGGCTTGTAGGGCGAAACCGTCCTGTCCCCGTCGATCCAGAAACGCCACGGGGTCTCGGCTCCGGTCGAGACCCCGGTGCGGGGGCCCGATTTGACGCCCGTGGCGGGCTCTCCTTCGAGGATCCTGACGATCCCGTCGCCCGAGCAGCAGTCGAGGCCGTTGTGCTCGCGGCCCAGCCCGAGCGCCACCGCCAGCCGGGCCGGCCCTCTGGCCAGATCACGGAAGACCAGGGGGCGTGCGTTCTCGCGGCGGGACCGGACCATGGTCTCGCCGGTGACGATCTCCCCGGCGCGCAGGAGCACGCCGGATCCGAGGCCGGGCCGCAGGCAGACCAGGTTGGCGCAGAAGTGCATGCCGTACGTGAAGTACACGTAGAGGTGGCCGGGTGGGCCGAACATGACCGAGTTGCGGGGGGTCAGGCCGCGGAAGGTGTGGGAGGCCGGGTCCTCGCCCGGCAGGCCGTACGCCTCGGTCTCGGTGAGGCGGACGGACACCGGCCCGTGCGAGAGGATCCGCCCGAGCAGGTCGGGGGCCACCTCGTGCGCGGGCCGGTCGAAGAAATCCCGCCCCAGCGGGGTCAGGCTCCCGTCGCCCATGCCGCCTGCGCGTCCACGGCCTCGCGGAGCGCGGCCAGCTGGTCGCGGACCCGGTCGGGCGCGGTCCCGCCGTACGCCTTCCGGGACGCCAGCGCGCCCGGCACGCTCAGCACATCCCGGACGTCGCCGCCGAAGTGCGGCGAGATCTTCGCCAGCTCCTCGTCGGTCAGGTCGCCGAACTCCTTGTCGTTGACCTGGCACCAGACGACCAGGTGCCCGACCGCCTCGTGCGCCTCCCGGAACACGACGCCCTTGCGGACCAGCAGTTCGGCCAGGTCGGTGGCGAGCGCGAACCCGTCCGACGCCGAGCTCTCCAGCTTGGCCGTGTTCACCCGCATCGTGGAGACCAGCCCCGATACCGCCGGGAGCACCAGCAGCAGCGTGTCGACCGCGTCGAACACCGGCTCCTTGTCCTCCTGCAGATCCCGGTTGTACGTGAGGGGCAGGCCCTTCAACGTCGTCAGCAGCGACATCAGCGACCCGATGAGGCGGCCCGACTTGCCGCGCGCCAGCTCGGCCACGTCCGGGTTCTTCTTCTGCGGCATGATCGAGGAGCCGGTCGAGTAGGCGTCGTCCATCTCGATCCAGCGGAACTCCTGCGACGCCCACAGGACGATCTCCTCGCCCAGCCGGGACAGGTGGATCCCGATCATGGCCGCGCAGAAGAGGAACTCGGCCGCGAAGTCCCGGTCGGCGACCGCGTCCATGGAGTTGGGCGCGGCGGCGTCGAAGCCGAGCTCGGCGGCGACCGCCTGCGGGTCGAGCGGCAGCGAGGAGCCCGCCAGCGCGCCGGACCCGAGCGGCGAGACGGCGGCCCGGCGGTCCCAGTCCCGCAGCCGCTCGATGTCGCGGGTCAGCGGGTGCACGTGCGCGAGCAGCTGGTGGCCGAACGAGACCGGCTGGGCGTGCTGCAGGTGCGTCATGCCCGGCGCGGCCGTGTCGGCGTGCTGCTCGGCCTGGCTCATCAGCGCCGTCTCCAGCTCCACCAGCCGGGACACGATCGTGCGCACGTGGTCACGCAGGTAGAGCCGCAGGTCGGTGGCGATCTGGTCGTTCCTGGACCGCCCGGCCCGCAGCTTGCCGCCGAGCGTGCCGAGCCGCTCCAGCAGGCCGCGCTCCAGCGCGGTGTGCACGTCCTCGTCGGCCACCGTCGGACGGAAGGCGCCCGACCTGCAGGCCTCCTCCAGGTCGTCGATGGCCGCCAGCATGCGGGCCAGCTCGTCGTCGGACAGCAGCCCGGCCCGGTTGAGCACCCGGGCGTGCGCCCGCGAGGCGAGCAGATCGTACGGCACCAGCCGCCAGTCGAAATGCACGCTCACCGACAGCCGGGCGAGCGCGTCCGCCGGGCCGCCTTCGAACCTGCCGCCCCAGAGCCGCATCGGCTTCCCCTCAGGACTCACGTGCCGCTCACCCTCTGGTCATCGCGCGAGCGCGTCACCTGCACCACCGAGTCGTCTCCTCTCACTGTTCAATCCGCGACGATAGCCCATGACCGGCGCCATCGGTGACCTGCGCACCGAGCCCGGCGGAGCCGCGGAATCGGAAAGCCCGATAAAGATCAATTCTGCCCGAGCAGGCGGCGGACCTGGTCGCCGAGCGGCTTCCTGAGCGCGTCGAGGAGGCGGTCCCGCCGGCCGTCGGTGGAGGCGGCCAGCAGCGCGGCGACGACGGCCGGGCGGACGTAGTCGAAGACGTCCCGGGCGCGGGAGACGGTCATCGCCTCCACCAGGCGGAGCGCGGTGGGCGTGGTCCCCAGGGCGGTGAGCAGCCCGGCGGCCGTCTGCGTCTCCGTACGGGCGTGCAGGTGGGCGGCCTCGCCGAACGGCATGGCCGCGAGCAGGGCGGCCGCGCGGGCCGGGGTCATGTAGCCGACCATCTTCGCCGCGGCGGCGCTCTGGGTCGCCATCAGGACGCGTACGGCTTCGACCGCGGACGGCTGTCCCGCCATGCCGTCCAGGAGGGAACCGGCCGTTTTCGGGTCGGCCGCGAGGAGCGTCGCCGCGAGCCGCCTGCCGGGCTCACCCGGCTCGGCCCCGGGAGCCGGGAGGGGCGTCGGAGTTCCGCCGCGAACCGGACCCGGAATGCGGGGATGGCCATGGCCCTGGAGATGAGCTCCGGCCTGACCCGGCATGTCGAAGCCCGCCGGGCCTGGCATGGCAGCGCGACCGTGGCCGGCGACATGGGGGCGGGCCGGGCCGGGCATATGGGGGCGACCGTGATCCGGGATGTGGCCGTGATCCGGGGTGTTGAGGGTGGCCGGGCTTCGGGCGATTGAGGTGAGGATGCCCGCGAGTTCGGCCGCGCCCATCCGCGATGCGGGATTCCGGTACAGGAGACGGGTGATGGCGGCGGCGAGGGGTCCCGGCCAGGCGGGTGGGGGCGGATCCTCGGTGAGGATCGCGTTCCTGGTCGCCTCCTGGGTGTCCCGGCGGAACGGCGGATAGCCCTCCAGCGCCTGGAAGAGGGTGACGCCGAGCGACCACAGGTCGGCGGGCGCGTGGAAGTCGCCGCCCCGGAGGCGTTCCGGCGCCATGTACTCCAGCGTGCCCAGCACACCGGTGCGGCCGTTCCGCCCGCCCAGGTACGCGATGCCGAAATCGACCAGGAACACCCCGCCCTGGTTGTCGATCACGATGTTGGCGGGCTTCACGTCGCAGTGCACCACCCCCGCCGCGTGCACGGCGCGCAGCGCGGCCAGCACGGCTCCCCCGATCTCGGCGACCCTGCGCTCGCCGAGCCGGGTCGCCGCGATCTCGCGGGACAGCGTGCGGCCCTGGATGTGGCGCATCACGATCCAGGGCGTGCCGCCGTCGAGGAAGATGTCGAAGATCTCCACGATCGAGGCGTGGTCGACCCGGGCCAAGGCGCGAGCCTCGTCCAGGGCCTGCCGCCGCAGCTCGGCCGGATGCCCCGGCTGCTCTCCGAGCACGATCTCTTTCAGCGCGACCTCGCGGCCGAGCAGCTCGTCGAAGGCCAGCCACACCGAGCCCATCCCGCCCGCCCCGAGCAGGCGCCCCACCCGGTATCTGCCCTTGACCAGGCGGGCGGCGGGCTCAGTTCTCATCGGCCAGCAGCTCGAACTCCCCGACGCGGCCGTCGGCCGGGTCCTCCGGGCGGGCCACCCAGGTGGTGGTCTGGCCGTCCGGCATGTCACGCAGGGCGTCGTCGGCCAGGGTGCCGTACGAGCCTTCGGGGTCGCCGGGCGGGTACGGCATCGTGCCGGCGGCCGGTGCCTGCGCGGGCACGGCGACCGGGACGGGCGTGACGCGGGCCGGCCGTTCCTGGCGGGCCCAGATCCGCTGGATTCCCGTCGTCCCGTCGCCCGTCTGGCCCGGCGTGACCAGATCGGTCCTGGCCTGGCGGAACTCGTGGTCCATGACGAGCGGGTAGAGCCGCTCGTAGTTGCCGGGACGCTGCATCAGCTTGACCGCCACCGGCAGGCACTCGATGAGCAGGAACAGCAGCATCAGCAGCACGTGCGCGACGCGGAGCGTGACGTCGCGGTCGGCGACCTCGTCGAGCGCCTGGAGCCGCAGCAGCAGGCCGCTGGATCGCAGGTTCTCCTCGGCGAACGCGTCCTGGAGCCTGCGCTGCTGGTCGACGGCGGTGCTCAGGCGGTCCCGCGCCTGCGGCAGCGCCTGCTTCGCGATGGCCAGCCGGGTCGCCTTGGCGCCGCTGCTCGCGTCGGAGAGCTGCTTCTTCCGCTTCTCGATCTGGCGGTTGAGTTCGTCGACGCGGTCTTTCGACTTGGTGTAGGCGGCCTCACTGCCCTGGGCGAGCGGGCCGTTGCCTTTCTTGGGGCAGCCTTCGCCGCCGTACAGCTGGCAGCGCCATTCCTTATAGCTCTTGTCGGCCTGTACCTGCTCGGCGTCACGTTCGGCGGTCAGGGCGCTGATTCGCGGGTCCCTGGCGGGGTCGAGCGGATCGTCGCCGCCGGATGAGACCACCTTCTCCAGGGAGGTGACTTCGGCGCGGAGTTTTTCGATGTCCGCGCCGCTCGCGCCGGCCTGCTGCCGGGCGGCGAACTCGTCGGCGTGGCGCTGTTTTATCTGACTGGTCTGCGCGTCTATTTCCGGTTTGAAGATCTGCAGGACCAGCGGGGTGGAGATGGCGAAGCCGAGCAGGACGGCCATCAGGATGCGCGGCATCGCGATCAGCCAGCGCCGGGGCTCGCCCGCCTGCATCGAGCCGACGAGCCATCGGTCCAGGCTCAGGATGGCCAGTCCCCAGGCCAGACTGGCCGGGACGGCGACGGCCAGGGGCACGCCGAGCATGCTGTGCAGGGCGAACGTCATCGACACGGCGGCCAGCACGCCGGTGGTGAGAACCGCGCCGCCGATGCCCTGGAATTTCCTGCGGTCGGTTTCGCAGCGTTCGAGCACCTCGGGATGTGCCCCAGAAAGAATCTGGAGAAAACGCCTCATATCACGCTCCATAGATGGAATGGAGTTCCAGCTTCACGAGTGCCATGAAACATCGCGACTCACCCTAACTCCCGTTATCCTAGTTCTCGTCTTAGACTTTCAGCACATACAGGTAGATTTCACGGAGAAATCGACGGCGAGTCAACCAATTCAAAAGACGGGGAGTGTGTAAACCGCCCTTCGGGGCCGCGCGTCTCAGCACATCGGGGGTTCCACTGGCACATATCTCGCCACGTGGCGATGAATGCTGCCCAAAAGACAAATTTCGCGTTTAAGGAATTTTTGGAGGCGATCGTGCCCGAGACCGACAGCGGTCCCCTCCGGGTCGCCCTCGCCCAGGCGATCGCGGCCCTGTCCGGGACGGATCGCCTCGTCGTGGTGGCGGCGGGCGCCGACGGGGTCGTCCGCTGCCACGTGCGCCGCGACGAGAGCGGCACCCCGTGCGGATACCGCCGCCGCCCGGTGGCGTGGGCGGACCTGCTGGTGGGGACCGAGGGCGACCTGCCCGGCACCACGGACGCGGAACGTGAGCTCCTCGGCGTCGCCGGCCTGCCGGCCGCGGGCCCGGTCATCCTCGTGTTCGCGCCGGACGGGGACGACTCGCGGGCGGACCGGGTGCGCGGCTGGCTGCGCGCCGCCCGTCCCGACGCGCCCGTCTTCCGGTCCGGTACGCCGATCGGCTCGCTGATCACGGAGGCGATCGCCAACGACCCGCTCTGCCAGCCGTACGACCTGGTGGTGCTCAGGCCCGCGCCTGACACCGGGCGGCTCAGGCTGGGCGGGCTGCGGCTGTTCGGCAGCGGGGCGAAGCGGGGGTCCTCCGCCCAGGTGAGCGTACGGTGCGGGCCCGACGGCGGTATGGGCACCGTGTTCGCCGTGGTCACCTGGGACGGCGGCGTACCCCGGCTCGTGGTGCAGTACGCCGCGCGGCTCGGGCCCGGGAAGCACACCCTGACCGCCCGGCTGGAACGTCCGGGGCTGGTGCGTTTCGTCGATCCGGAGGGGTTCGTCCCGGCCGAGGCCGGCTGGGGCGAGCTGGTCGCCATGGTGCCGCCCGAACTCCCGGGGCGGGTGGACTCGGCGCACCTGATCTGCGCGGTCGAGGTCTACGGCACCGCCGCGGAGGTGGCCGAGCGGCTCAGCCGGATCAGCCAGATCGTCACGGTGGCGGGCGGCTCCGGCGACCTCCAGGCGTCCCTGATCGCCTACGGCCCGCACTCCTACGACTGGCGGACCCCGGACAGGCCGGTCGAGGTCCTCGCCTGGGCGGCCTCCCCCGCCGAGGTCGCGGCCGGGGTGGACCGGCTGGCGCGACGGGGAGTGCCGAAACCCGGCTACCCGTACCATCCGGACGCGGCCCAGCTGGAGGACATGCTGGCGACCGTGACGGGCCTGCTCCGCGAGGCCGGGCCGGGGCCGCGAGCGGCCAGGACCGTGCTGCTCACGGTGGGCGCCCGGCCGCCCCATCCGCCCGAAGACGATCCGTCGCGGCTGCTGCCCTGCCCGCGCCACCACGACTGGGCCGGCCTCGTCCGGTACCTGACGCAGAAGTTCGGGCTCGCGTTCGCGGCGATCTGCGACGCGCCCCCGGAGCCGGCCTCGGGGGCGTGGGCTCTGCTCGGCCGGGATCTGCTGGCACAGACGAGCGAGGTGGACGTGCGCGGTCTCGGGCCCGCGCTCGGCCTCACCTCGGCACCGCCGACGCCGGTTCCCTTCCCCCTGCTCGACGAGCCCTGACGAAGCCGAGCCCCGACGAATGAGACCTGGTGAGACTCTGCGATGAGCGCCATGAGCACTGAGCAAGCGGGCGCGCGCCCCGGCAAGAACATCGCCATGTGGGGCGCGCCCGGCAGCGGCAAGACCACCATGCTGGCCGCCCTGGGCATCGCCCTCGCCCGCCGCCCCGACTGGCTGATCGCCAGCTCGGACGAGGCGTCCATGGAGTATCTGATCACGATGACGAACGCGCTCTCCGACGGCAGGGCCTTCCCTTTGGCGAGCGAGTCCCTGGAGTCCTACCACTGGACGCTCATCGGGCCCGAGCAACAGCCCAGATCCTGGTGGCGGCACCGGCGGGGGCCGGGCGCTCTCCGGATCAGCCTCAGCCTGGTCGACGTCCCCGGCGGCTGGTACGGCGACAAGAATCCCCCCGCCCCCGAGGCCGCCAAGAAGCTCCAGGACAACCTGGCGCAGAGCGAAGGCATCGTGTTCCTGTTCGACCCGATCAGGGAGTTCGAGATCGGGGACGCCTTCGAGCACCTGCACGGCCCGCTGACCAAACTGGCGAGCCGGATCCTCGGCGGCCCGGGAGCGACGGCGGACCGGCTGCCCCACTACATCAGCATCTGCATCACCAAGTTCGACGAGCCGCAGGTGCTGGACACGGCGCGGCAGCTGGGACTGCTGACGACCAGGCCGGACGACCCGCACGGGTTCCCGGTGGTGCGCAGCGAGGAGGCGCGGACGCTGCTGGAGGGGCTCTGCTCGGTGTCCGCCACCGGCAGCGCCGACCTGATGCTGAACAACCTCAGCAAGTACTTCCACAAGGATCGGATCAAGTTCTTCGTCACCTCGTCGATCGGGTTCCACCTGAACAGGGACACCGGCCGGTTCGACCAGGGCAACGTCAGGAACATGATCCCGACGACGCCGTCGCCGTCGCTCGGGGGCGCGCCTCCGCTGGTGTCCGAGCGGGAGTTCCGCATCCGCGGCCAGGTCCATCCGATCAACGTGGTGGAGCCGCTCCTCTGGCTCGGCCGGCGCCTGTCCGGCGATCGGACCGCCCCATGAACGACGGGCAGATCAACAACGGCCGGCTGAACGGCCAGGCGAACGGTCCCATGGACGAGGACGGCAGGGCTCAGGGCATTCCGTTCGAGTGGGCGCTTGAAGGGAAACTTCCCGGCAGCCACGGGGACTACACGATCATGGTGTGGAGCAGGCGGCTCTACAGCCGGCAGAACTTCGCCGACGTCAGCGCGAAGTTCTCGATCGGTACGGCCACCGAACTACCGCAGGTGACGATCTGCAACGCCCCCTTCACCGACCCCGCCGGCAACGTGATCGACCACGTCGTCCTCGGCCTCAAGGAATGGTCCGGCAACCTGGACGCGCGAGGCCGCAAAATCGCCCAAACCCGCTGGTTCTACCTCCCCTACCGGGACCTCCTCAACGAGCCGGTCGGCTACCACGACCTCTACCGCAAACTGAGAACCACAGTCCTGCCCTCCCCCGAACTGAGACTGCGGGTCCCCCAGTTCGGCCAGCTCCTGCTCAGCCAGATGCGAATCGCCGCCCTTTTGATGACCGGCAAACCCGTCTACATCGCCGACGGCGACACCTACTCCCTCGACGACCGCCTGCGCTTCCTCGACACGGTCGCCACCCTCCTCCCGTACGGCATGCGCACCCGGCTGGCCGCCTCCACCTGGACCAGCGGCACCTCTCCCCACCAGATCAGACTCTCCTTCGCCACCCACGCGGTCGGCGACGCCCACCGGGTCACCCTCCAAGGCCACATCGAACTCCCCCACACCGAACCACTGGCCGTCCGCTACCACGAGGCTCTGACGGCACGTCCCCCTGACGAGGTGATCGCGCACCTGGCCCGCATGACCGACCCCATGACCTTCGGCCCCAAGGACCGGGAAGCGGTGGTGAACCAACTGGCGAACTGGGCCGGACAGCCGGAACCTCCGCGGCAGGAGCCACCACAGCAAGCGATGCCGCAAGTGATGCCACAGCGAGCAATGCCACAGCCAGAGCCACCGCAGCAAGAGACGCCGCAGCAAGTGATGTGGCAGCCAGAGCCACCGCCGCCGGGGACGCCGCAGCCGGTGGCGATGTGGCCGGGGACTATACGGCCGGGGACGGCGCAGTCAGCCGGGTCGCGGCCGGACTCGGAGCCGATCGTGCCGGAACCGGCCGGCCCGCTCCTGCCGTGGGCGGACCAGGCAGAACTCCTTGCTCCGGCCGAACCGGAGCGGGCGGGACGGCGGCCGCCACGGGCGATTGTGGTCGTCGCCACAGGGGTGCTGCTCTTCGGCGCGGGCTTCGGTGTGGGCTTCGTCATCAAGCCCGGCCTCTCCGACGGGACGGCACCGCCGCCGAACGCCGCCACGAGTGCGCCCGCAGCGGCCACGACCGGGCCCCCAGCCGCCGCGCCGAAGGAGGTGATCATCGAGACGGTCTCCGGAAGCGCCGCCCAGTACGTGGACGCCATGATCACCAACAGACTCCGGAAGGCGGGATACGAGGTGCGCGCCAAACCGGCGGACGACCCCGCGGCGCTCGAATGGAGCGGCGAACCCACCGTGATCATCGCCTACGACCTGGACGTGCTGGAGTCCGTCCAGACGGCCGGCTTCGTCGGCACCCGCAAGAAGGACATCCAGGCCAGGCTGAGAAGCGAACTCGACCACAAGAACCCGCGGTTCACCCTGCTCGCGACGGCGCCGGCATCCGGCCGCGACGTGCTGGTCGTCGGCTCAGAGGAGGCGCGCGACGACGCCCAGGACCGGATCGAGGGCAAAGGCGGGGAGGTGGTGGCCGTCTACGCCCGGGAGGGCTACCTGCCGGGGTTCCGGAAACGGCTGACGAAGTACCCGGGACTCACCGTCGTCTACCAGCCTCCGGACGCCTTCCGGGAGAAACTGGCCACCCTGGGCGCGAAGGAAGGCGTGCTGGTGCCGGACAGCCTCGGCCTGAATCCCGCCTACACCTGCGCGGATCCGCTCCTGAAGGACCTGCTGCCCACCAGGAACCTGGTCCTGATCGCCAACGAGAGCGTGGACGAGAAGCTCAGGAACGAACTGAAGGCCGCCGTCGCCCAACTCGACGAGGACGAACTGAACCGCGCCAGGATCGTCGGCCCGCCCTGCGAGAAGGGCTGACCGGTGAGCCGGTGAGATGGGTAACCGGCAGGAGGGCTGGCAGGCGGCAAGAGTGACCGGCTGGATGGGTGACCGGTAAGCGATGGGCCACCAGTAGGCGAGGCGACGGGCGGCGAGGGGTGACCGGCCGTCACCACCAGGCGAGGGCGACGGGCGGGCGAGAGGTGACCGGCCGTCACGAGGTGAGGGTAGACGGGCGGCGAGGGGTGACCGGCGGGATTGGTCCCGCCGGTCGGGACGATCGTCAGGCGCGGGCGTCGCGAGCTGCGGCGATCTTGCTCGGCAGCGACCACAGTTCGACGAAGCCCTTCGCGAGGGACTGGTCGAAGCTGTCGCCGGTGTCGTACGTGGCGAGCGAGAAGTCGTACAGGGAGGTCTCGGAGCGGCGGCCGGTGACGACGGCGCGGCCGCCGTGCAGGGTCATCCGGATCTCGCCGGTGACGTGCTGCTGCGCGTCGGCGATGAAGGCGTCCAGGGCCTTCTTCAGCGGCGAGAACCAGAGGCCGTCGTAGACGAGCTCGCCCCAGCGCTGGTCGACGCTGCGCTTGAAGCGGGCCAGGTCGCGCTCGACGGTGACGTTCTCCAGCTCCATGTGAGCGGTGATCAGGGTGATCGCGCCGGGAGCCTCGTACACCTCGCGGGACTTGATGCCGACGAGGCGGTCCTCGACCATGTCCAGGCGGCCCACGCCCTGCGCGCCGGCCCGCTCGTTCAGCTCGGCGATGATCTGGAACGGGGAGAGCGGTCGGCCGTCCAGGGCCACCGGCACGCCGGACTGGAAGGTGATGATGACCTCGTCGGGCTCGCGCGGGTCGGCCGGGTTGGCGGTGTAGGAGTAGACGTCCTCGATCGGGCCGTTCCAGATGTCCTCCAGGAAGCCCGTCTCGACCGCGCGACCCCAGATGTTCTGGTCGATGGAGTACGGGTTCTTCTTGGTGGTCTCGATGGGAAGGTCCTTCTCCTCCGCGTACGCGATGGCCTTGTCCCGGGTCCACGCGTAGTCGCGCGCCGGGGCGATGACCTTCAGCTCGGGGTGGAGGGCGGCCAGACCGGCCTCGAAGCGGACCTGGTCGTTGCCCTTGCCGGTGCAGCCGTGCGAGACGATGGTCCCGCCGTAGCGCTTGGCGGCGGCGGCCAGGTGCTTGACGATCAGCGGCCGGGACAGCGCGGAGACCAGTGGGTAGCGGTCCATGTAGAGCGCGTTGGCCTGCAGCGCCGGCACGCAGAAGTCGGTGGCGAACTCCTCGCGCGCGTCCACGACGACCGACTCGACGGCCCCGCAGTCCAGGGCGCGCTTGCGGATGACCTCCATGTCCTCGCCGCCCTGGCCGACGTCGACGGCCACCGCGATGACCTCGGCGTTGATCTTCTCGGCCAGGAAGGGAATGGCCACGGACGTGTCGAGGCCGCCAGAGAAGGCGAGTACGACCCGGTCGCTCATGATTGTTTCTCCAGTGAATTGGTTCTCGAACGGTTGGTCAGCCGAAGCATGGATTCGGCCAGGACGTCACCTCCGTGGGGGTCGCGGCTGATGACGAGAATGGTGTCGTCTCCGGCGACCGTGCCGAGGATGGACTCCCAGTCGGCGTGGTCGATGGCGGAGGCGAGGAACTGCGCGGCGCCCGGCGGGGTGCGCAGGATCACCAGGTTGGCGGACGCCTCGGCCGACACCAGGAGCTCCTCGGCCAGCCGGCGGAGCCGCGCGTCGGGGTTCTCGCCGGTGTTGCCGGTCCGGTAGAGCGGGATGCGCTCGCCGCCTTCCCCGGGCACGGCGTAAACGAGGGTACCGTCGTCGGCCCGCAGCTTCATCGCGCCGAGCTCGTCCAGGTCGCGGGAGAGCGTGGCCTGGGTGACCTCGACGCCGCTCTCGCCGAGCAGTTTGGCCAGCTCGGGCTGGGAGCGCACCTTGTTGCGGGTGAGCAGCTCGACGATCCGGGCGTGCCGGGCGGTCTTGGTGAGCGGGATGCTCATCGCGCGTCCAGCCAGTGCAGCAGGGCCTTCTGGGCGTGCAGCCGGTTCTCGGCCTCGTCCCAGACGACGCTCCGCTCGCCGTCGAGCACGTCGGCGGAGATCTCCAGGCCCCGGTAGGCGGGCAGGCAGTGCAGCACGATCGCGCCGGGCGCGGCGTCGGCCAGCCGGTCCGCGTTCACCTGGTACGGCGCGAACGCCGCAATCCGCGCCTCCTTCCCGTCCTGCCCCATGGACACCCACGTGTCGGTGGCCAGCACGTCGGCTCCGCGCGCCGCGTCGGCCGGGCCGGTGAGGACGGCGACGGATCCGCCGGTGCCCGCGGCGATGGCGGCCGCGTCGGCGACGACCGCCGGATCGGGGTGGTAGCCGTCCGGGGCGCAGATCCGTACGTGCATGCCGGCGGTGGCGCCGCCGAGCAGGTACGAGTGGGCCATGTTGTTGGCGCCGTCGCCGAAGTAGGCGAGGGTGAGGCCGGTCAGCGCGCCCTTGTGCTCGCGGATGGTCTGCAGGTCGGCGAGGACCTGGCAGGGGTGGAACTCGTCGGTGAGCGCGTTGACCACGGGCACGGCGCTGGCCGCGGCCATGGCCTGGATCCGGTCCTGGCCGGAGGTGCGCCAGACGATGGCGGCGACCTGGCGGGCCAGGACCTTGGCGGTGTCCTCGATGGGCTCGCCCCGGCCGAGCTGGGAGGAGCCGCCGTCGATGATCAACGGCAGGCCGCCCAGTTCGCCGATGCCGACGGCGAAGGAGACGCGGGTGCGGGTGGACTGCTTGTCGAACAGGACGGCGACGGTCTTGGGGCCGGCGTAGGGGCGGTAGCCGTACCTGTCCTTCTTCATGGCCTCGGCCAGGTCGAGGATCTCGGCCTGCTCGGCGGGCGACAGGTCGTCGTCGCGCAGGAAATGTCTAACCATGGTGGGCCTCGGTGAGGATCGCGGGGAGGGCGGCCGTCAGCGCGTCGATCTCGGCGGGGGTGACGACCAGCGGCGGGGCCAGCCGGACGGCGTCGGGCTGCACGGCGTTGACCAGGAATCCGGCCTGCTGGGCCGCGGCCTGGACCTGGGCGGCGCGGTCCTCGGTGAGCACGGCGGCCAGCCAGAGGCCGCGCCCGCGCACCCCCTTGAGCAGCGGATGCTCGATGGCCTCCAGCCCGTCGCGGAGCCGCTGGGCGACTTCGCGGACGTGGGCCAGGTCGACGTTGTCGAGCACGGCCAGCGCGGCCGCGCAGGAGACCGGGTTGCCGCCGAAGGTGGAACCGTGCTCCCCCTTGGCGAACAGGGTGCCGGCCTCGCCGAAGCCGACCACGGCCCCGATGGGCAGGCCGCCGCCGAGGCCCTTGGCCAGGGTGAGGATGTCCGGGAGCACCCCGTCCGCCTGGTGCGCGAACCAGTGCCCGGTACGGCCGATGGCCGACTGGATCTCATCCGCCACCAGCAGCGCCCCGGTCCGGGTGGCGATCTCCCGCGCGGCGGCGAAGTACCCGTCCGGCGGCGGCACGACCCCCGCCTCGCCCTGGGTGGGCTCCAGGAAGATCCCCGCGCAGTTCTCGTCCACGGCCTTGTCCAGCGCGCCGGCGTCCCCGTACGGGACGAAGCGCACGTCGGTGGGGAACGGCCCGAACTGGTCGCGGATGGACGGCTTGCCGGTGAGCGACAGCGCGCCGAGGGTACGGCCGTGGAAGCCCATCTCGGCGGCCACGACGTAGCCGCGCCCGGTGGTCTTGCCGTGTTTGATGACGAGTTTGAGCGCGGCCTCGTTGGCCTCGGTGCCGGAGTTGGCGAGGAAGACCCGGCCGGGTCCGCCCAGCAGGGCGAGCAGGCGCTCGGCCAGGAGCACCTCCGGCTCGTGCAGGAACAGGTTGGAGGTGTGCGCGAGAGTGGCGACCTGCGCGGAGACGGCCGCGACGAGGGCCGGGTGGGCGTGGCCCAGCGAGGTCACCGCGATGCCCCCGATGAAATCGAGGTACTCCTTGCCGTCCACGTCCCACACCAGGGTGCCCTCGCCGCGGGCGAGCGCGACCGGAGGCACGCCGTAGTTGGGCATGAACGCCCGTTCGAACCGGTCGTAGAGGTTCATGCCCGCTCCTGGTGGCTGTCGGGCAGGACCATGGTGCCGATGCCCTCGTCGGTGAAGATCTCCAGCAGGACCGCGTGCGGCTGCCTGCCGTCCAGCACGTGCGCCTGCGGCACGCCGCCGCGGACGGCCGCCAGGCAGGCCTCCATCTTGGGCACCATGCCGGTGGACAGCCCCGGCAGCATCTCGGCCAGGGGGGTCGCCTCGATGGACCTGATCACGTCGGTGCTGTGCGGCCAGTCCGCGTACAGGCCCTCGACGTCGGTCAGCACGATCAGCTTGGACGCCTTCAGGGCGACCGCCAGGGCGGCGGCGGCCGTGTCGGCGTTGACGTTGTAGACGGTGCCGTCCTCGCCGCGGGCGATGGAGGAGACGACCGGGATGCGCCCGTTGTCGAGCAGCGCCACGACGGCGTCGGCGTCCACCCGGACGATCTCGCCGACCTGGCCGATGTCGACCGTGACGCCGTCCACGACGGCGTGCTTGCGCTCGGCGGTGAGCAGGTGGGCGTCCTCGCCGGACAGGCCGACCGCGAACGGGCCGTGCCGGTTGACGGCGGCCACCACGTCCCGGTTGACCTGGCCGACCAGGACCATCCTGACCACCTGCATGGCCTCGGGGGTGGTCACCCGCAGCCCGGCCGTGAAACTCGACTCGATGCCGAGCCGGTCCAGGTGGGCGTTGATCTGGGGGCCGCCGCCGTGCACGATGACCGGGCGCAGGCCCGCGTACCGGAGGAAGACCACGTCGTCGGCGAACTGGGCGCGCAGGCCGTCCTCGGTCATGGCGTGGCCGCCGTACTTGATCACGATGGTGGCGCCGTGGAAGCGGGCCAGCCACGGCAGCGCCTCGATCAGGGTCTGGGCTTTCTCGGCGGTCATGAGGAGTAGGCCGAGTTCTCGTGGACGTACGCGGCGGTCAGGTCGGTGGTGTGGATGGTGGCCGAGTGCGGGCCCGCGGACAGGTCGATGGTGATCGTCACGTCGCGGGGGCTCAGGTCCACCTTGGCGCGGTCGTCTCCGGCGGCGCCGCCGCGGCAGATCCAGATGCCGTTGATGGCCACGTTGAGCCGGTCCGGCTCGAACACGGCGTCGGTGGTGCCGACGGCGCTCAGCACCCGGCCCCAGTTGGGGTCCTCTCCGTAGATGGCGCATTTGAGGAGGTTGCTCCGGGCGACCGTACGGCCGACGCCGACCGCGTCCTCGACCGACGCCGCCCCGACCACCTCGATCGCGATGGCCTTGCTGGCGCCCTCGGCGTCCACCAGCAGCTGGCGGCAGAGGTCGGCGCAGACCTCGGTGACCTTGCGCTCGAACTCGGCCAGGTCGGGCCGGACGCCGGAGGCGCCGCTGGCCAGCAGCAGCACGGTGTCGTTGGTGGACATGCAGCCGTCGGCGTCGAGCCGGTCGAAGGTGACCGAGACGGCCCGGCGCAGCACCGCGTCCAGTTCCTCGGCGGTCAGGTCGGCGTCGGTGGTGAGCACGCTGAGCATGGTCGCCAGCGCGGGGGCCAGCATGCCGGCGCCCTTGGCCATGCCGCCGACCATGTAGCCGCCGGCGCCCCGGCGGAAGGCGATCTTGCTGACCGTGTCGGTGGTGCGGATGGCGTCCGCCGCGGCCACGCCGCCGTCCCTGGACAGCTGGGCGGCGGCCGTGTCGATCCCGGCCAGCAGCGGGTCCATGGGCAGGCGCTCGCCGATCAGGCCGGTCGAGCAGACCACGATCTCCCCGGCCGAGTCCTGGAGCACGGCGGCGACCTTCTCGGCGGTGGCGTGCGTGTCCTGGAACCCGGCGGGTCCGGTGCAGGCGTTCGCGCCGCCCGAATTGAGCACCACGGCGCGGACCAGGCCGCCCGCGACGACCTGCGCCGACCACAGCACGGGGGCGGCCTTGACGCGGTTCTTCGTGAAGACCCCGGCGGCGGCCCTGGACGGGCCGTCGTTGACGACCAGGGCCAGGTCGCGGCTGTCGTTGGCCGGGTCCGGCGGGCCCTGGCGCTTCTTGATGCCGGCGGCGATGCCCGCGGCGCGGAAGCCGAGGGGGGCGGTCACGCTCATTGGTGCTCTCCTTTACGGGCTGACGCCGGTGGTGGGCAGGCCGAGCTCCTCGGGCAGCCCGAGCGCGAGGTTGGCGCTCTGGATCGCGCCGCCGGCGGTGCCCTTGGTCAGGTTGTCGATCGCCACCACGACGACCACGCGCCCGGCCCGCTCGTCCAGCGCCACCTGGAGCACGGCCGTGTTGGCGCCGAGCGTCATCGCCGTGGCGGGCCAGCGGCCCTCCGGGAGCAGCCGCACGAACGGCTCCCCCTTCAGCGCCTCCTGGTACGCCTCCCGCAGCCCGGCCGCGGTCAGTCCGGGCGAGGCGGGGGCGACGCAGGTGGCCAGGATGCCCCGGGCCATCGGGGCGAGCGTCGGGGTGAACGAGACCGTGACCGGCCCGCCGGCGACGGCGGAGAGGTTCTGGACCATCTCGGGCGTGTGCCGGTGCGCCCCGCCCACGCCGTACGCGCTGACGGAGCCCATCACCTCGCTGCCCAGCAGGGACGGCTTGAGCGAGCGGCCGGCGCCGCTGGTGCCGCTGGCGGCCACCACGACCACGTCGGGCTCCACCAGGCCGGCGGCGAAGGCGGGGAACAGGCCGAGGGTGACCGAGGTGGGGTAGCAGCCGGGGACGGCGATGGTCCGCGCGGCGGCCAGGATCTCGCGCTGGCCGGGCAGCTCGGGCAGACCGTACGGCCAGGTGCCGGCGTGCGGGCCGCCGTAGAAGCCGGTCCAGTCGGCCGCGCTGGTCAGGCGGAAGTCGGCGCCGCAGTCGACGATCAGGGTGTCCGGGCCGAGCTGGGCGGCGAGGGCGGCGGACTGCCCGTGCGGGAGGGCGAGGAAGACGACGTCGTGGCCGGCGAGCGCCTCCGGCGTGGTGTCCTGGATGATCCGGTCGGCGAGGTCGGCCAGGTGGGGCTGGTGGTCGCCGAGGGGGGTGCCCGCGCTGGATCCCGCGGTGAGAGTGCCGACGTCGATGCCGGGATGGGCGAGGAGGAGCCTGAGCAGCTCGCCTCCGGCGTATCCGCTCGCTCCCGCCACGGCCGCTTTCACGCCGCATCCCCCCGAATCCATGGCTGTATGTTCATGCAGTCCAGCTCATCAACTTGCCTACCCATGGAAAGTATGCACCCGAAGGCATGGGCATGCAAGCAGGCGTCCACGTGCTGGACGCTGTGCCGCGCGACACCGGAGGGCCGGAAACCTTGTGATCGCGACGCTTGGCTGCCATACCTACTGGTCGGTATCGTGACTTGTCGCACTTTGGTAGGGAGCCTCCGGATGAGCATCACGCACGATCAGGTCCTGGCCACGCTGACCGGTCCCGGGCAGCTGTTCGAGATGGAGGAGGTCGGCGGCGGCGTACGGGCCTGGAAGCACGCGCCCGCCACCTTCCGCGCGCTCCTGGAGAACAGCGCCTTCCACGGCGACAAGGAATTCATCGTGTACGGCGAGGAGCGCCTCACCTACGCCCAGCACTTCCGCCTGGCCGCCACCCTGGCCCACCGCCTGACCGACGACTTCGGAGTCCGCAAGGGCGACCGCGTGGCCATCGCGATGCGCAACTTCCCCGAGTGGATCGTGGCCTTCTCGGCGACCCTGGCCATCGGCGCGGTCGCGGTCCCCCTCAACGCCTGGTGGACCCGCCCGGAACTGGAGTACGGCCTCGCCGACTCGGGCGCGGTGCTGCTCATCGCCGACGAGGAACGCGCCGGACGACTGTCCGGGATCGACCTCCCCGTGATCGTCGCCCGCGGCCAGGCCGGCCCCGGATCATGGCAGGACGTCATCGGCGAGGTCTCCCCCGGCGCCGCCCTCCCGCCCGCCGACATCCGCCCCGAGGACCCCGCCACGATCTTCTACACCTCCGGCACGACCGGCCGCCCCAAGGGCGCGCTGGGCAGCCACCGCAACCTCGGCCAGGCCCCGATGAGCGTCGCGTACGCGATGCTCCGCGGCGTGGCCATGGCCGGCAAGGACACCGCCGCCTCGCTGGGCCAGCGCCGGATCACCCTGCTCACCGTGCCGCTCTTCCACGCCACCGGCTGCTTCGCGGTCCTGCTGACCACCATGTTCAGCGGCGGCGGCCTCGTCCTCATGTACAAGTGGGACGCCGAGGACGCCCTGCGGCTGATCGAGCGCGAGCGGGTCACGGTGATGAGCGGCGTCCCCACCAACGCCTGGCAGCTGCTCTCCCACCCCTCCCTCGGCTCCCGCGACATCTCCTCGCTGGCCGGCATCTCCTACGGCGGCGCCCCCGCCCCGCCCAAACTCCTGGAGCGCCTCACCGAACTCCTGCCCGGCCGCACCCCGTCCAACGGGTACGGCATGACCGAGACCACCGCGCTGGCGATCTACAACAGCGGCCAGAGCTACCAGGACAAGCCCGACAGCATCGGCATCCCGCTGGCCGTGGTGGACGTGCGCGTCCGCGGCCTGGGCGGCGAGGACCTCCCGCCGGGCGAGGTGGGCGAGCTGTGCCTGCGCGGCCCGATCGTCATCCCGGGCTACTGGAACCGCCCCGAGGCCACCGCGGAGACCATCGTCGGCGGCTGGCTGCACACCGGCGACCTGGCCAGGGTGGACGAGGAGGGCTACGTCTACATCGTCGACCGCGCCAAGGACATGGTCATCAGGGGCGGCGAGAACGTCTACTGCGCCGAGGTGGAGGCCGCCCTGTTCGAGCACCCGGCCGTCGACGACGCCGCCGTCATCGGCATCCCCGACGACGAGCTGGGCGAGCTGGTCGGCGCGGTCGTGAAGCTCAGGGCGCCGGCCGCCCAGGAGGAGATCCAGACGTTCCTGACGTCCTCCCTGGCGCCTTTCAAGATCCCGGTGCGGATCTGGTTCCACGAGACCGACCTGCCCAGGAACCCCGGCGGCAAGATCCTCAAGACCCGGCTCCGGCAGCAGGTGCTCGGCGGTCAGGACTGACGGGTCCGCATCCACCAGGTGTGCAGGAATTCCGGGAGGCGCTCGGGGGCCGCGTCGCCGACGGCTTCGTAGTCGGCCAGGAACCCCGGCCGGGCGTCCTCAGGCAGCTCCCTGAGGATCGTCTCCCGGGCGACTTCGTTGGCCTTCGCACGGATCTCCTGGTAGGTCCGCAGCACCGTTCTCACCGTCCCTGATCGTCGTCACTGCGAACTCTGCCCCGCCCGCGTGTGACGGGATGTGTGAGCTTTGACAACCGTTACTGAAACGACGGACGGTGTCGGGAGATCTGACACGCGCAATAAAACGTTGCGATCGCGCCGCCGAACCGGCCATCATGGCCGTTCGTGCCGCAAACTACCCGGGGGTTCCTGCGCCGCATGCGCATGGACGTGAGTCCCGTCCGCGAATCCCGCGACTTCCGGCTGCTGCTGGGGTCCTCGCTGATCACCATGTTCGGCAGTTTCATCACGCTGGTGGCGGTGCCGTACCAGATGAAGGAGCTGACCGGTTCGCCGCTGATGGTGGGGCTGGTGAGCGTGGTGGAGTTCGTGCCGATGGTGGTGGGCGGGCTCTACGGCGGGGCGATCGCGGACGCGCTGGACCGGCGCAAGATCATGATCTGGTCCGAGGTCGGGCTGTGCCTCACGTCGCTGCTGTTCATGGTGAACGCGCTGCTGCCCGAGCCGCAGGTCTGGGTGCTGTTCGTGCTGGGCGCGGTGAGCGCGACCCTCTACAGCGTGCGCGGGCCGAGCGAGCAGGCCGTGATCAACCGGGTGCTCAAACTCGACCAGATGGGGGCGGCCTTCGCCATCCAGGGGCTGGCCCGCAACATCGGCGGCATCGCCGGGCCCGCCCTCGGCGGCGTGATCGTGGTCGGCTTCGGCCCGGCCACCTCCTACGGCATCGACGTGGTCTCGTTCCTGTTCTCGCTGCTCCTGCTGGTCCGGGTGGCGACCGTCGCCCCCGCCGAGGACGCCTCCCCGCCGTCGCTGGCTTCGATGATCGACGGCGTCAGGTACGCGGCCCGCCGCCCCGACCTGATGGGCACCTACCTGGTGGACATCGCCGCCATGTTCTTCGCCATGTCCAACGCGCTCTTCCCGTTCCTGGCCGAGCGCTACGGCGGCTCCGGCGAACAGTTCGCGCTCGGCCTGCTGGCGGCGGCGGGCGGCATCGGCTCGGTGATCGCCTCGCTCACCTCGGGCTGGACCGCGCACGTGCACCGGCACGGCCTCGGCGTGATCGTCGCGGCCGTGCTCTGGGGGGCGGGCGTGGCGGCCGCGGCGATCATGCCGAACATCTGGCTGATCGTGCTCTGCCTGGTCTTCGCCGGCGGCGCGGACATGATCAGCGGCATCTTCCGGGGCATGATCTGGAACCAGACCATCCCCGACGAGTACCGGGGACGGCTGGCCGGGATCGAGCTGCTGTCGTACTCGGCCGGGCCGATGCTGGGCAACGGCCGGGCCGGTTTCATGGCGGCCATGGGCGGCGAGCGCTTCGCCCTCGGGGCGGGCGGCCTGCTCTGTGTCGGCGGCGTGCTCGCGCTCGCCGCCCTCATGCCCAGGTTCCGCGCGTACGACTCCCGCACCGACGAGTACGCCCTGGCCGAGCGCAGCCGCCGCGGCGAACTCCAGCCCCAGGAGTGATCACAGGAGTGATCACAGCACCGGGTTGGCGTTCTGCACCAGCGTCCGGAAGTGGGCCGGGAAGAACGAACCGTAGAGCGGCGCGTTGTCCATCGCGTTGGACCGCGGGCTGGCCCCGGTGGGCGGGTTGTAGTCGGGGTCGCACCACGGGTTGTGCCGCAGGCCCGGGATGTCGGGCGCGCCGACGCGCTCGCTGAAGCCGTCGGACTCGCCCGGCGGCTTCGCCCACACGTACGCGTCCACGCCCGCGTGCGGCGCGGCGGCCGGGCGCGGCCCGATGCCCGCGCCGACCTGGTTGCACCAGGCGAACCGGTGCGGTCGCCGGTCGATCCTGGACTGGTCGACGTAGGTGTTGAGGTCCATGGAGGTGCTCACCACCGAGGGCCGGTCGGGGCCGCCCCAGCCGTTGCGTGAGGTGTCCACGAGCATGCCGATGGAGGACGGCTGGCCGGCCGCGATGAACGCGTTGCGCATGCCGGTGACGTAGTCGAGCTCGTCCAGGACCTTGTTGAAGTCGAAGAACCTGGAGATCCAGATCGGGGAGCCGCCGATCAGTTTGAGCGGGTCGGGCAGGAAGGTCTCCTCCAGGGGGACGTACTCGGACACGTTGGTGGCGAAGCCGTCCACGCCGGGGGTGCCCGCGATCACGCTGTTGTACATGTTGACGAGGGGCTGGGCGAGGTTGTCGTAGCCGCCCAGCGAGGCGCGGGCGATGTCCAGGTAGACGTAGACGTTCTGGACGGCGCGCAGCTTGCCGATGGCGTAGCGCAGGCCGTCCTGGTAGACGCCGGACTGGGCGACGGTCATGCAGCGGTAGTTGGTGGCGTTGAACGCGACCATGCTGGTCAGGGTGCCCGGTTCGAGGATCGTGACGATCCGCAGGTCACGGTAGCGGGGATCGGCGAGCACGGCAGCGATCGGGTCCACGAACTGGGTGCGGTAGGCGCTGAGCCCGGCCGGGTCGGCGGTCAGCTCGGCGTTGGCGGCCAGGCCGGCGCAGTCCTTCTCCGGCAGGTTGCTGAGCACCAGGGTGACGGTGACCGGGTCGTTGTTGCCCTGGGACAGCGACTGCACGAGTGCCGCCTCCAGGTGCTGGCGCAGGCTCTTGCCGCCGCGGACCGCGCCGATGGCGGCGATGCTGTCCAGCCAGAGCGCGGTCGGCTGGAACGCGACCCGCCGCATCTGGTCGCCCAGCGTGCCGCCTTCCGCGGTCGCCGCCGCGTTGACCTTGTCCGTGTAGTCCCGGTTCAGGTAGCCGCGCGCGCCCAGGTAGGGGTTGTTGACGCGGACCACCGGCGAGGGCGAAGGAGAGGGAGACGGTGAAGGTGACGGCGACGGGGATGGCGACGGGGATGGCGAGGGGATTCCCGTGCAGGTCACGTTGTTGAGGGTGAACACCGTGGGGCTGGGGTTCGCGCCCGGCGCTCGGCCGTTGAAGCCGAGCGTGACCGTCGCCCCCGGCTCGATCACCGGGCTGGTGGTGGGATTGCGGGCGGTCACCGCCGCGCCCACCTGGCTCCAGCGCGCCCCCCACCCGTTGGTGACCGTCTGGCCAGCCGCGAACGAGAAGCGCAGTGTCCAGCCGTTGACCCGGTCCCCCAGGTTCCTGATCGTGAGGTTCGCGGTGAACCCCCCGGTCCACGAGTTCGCCGCGTACGTCACCCGGCAGGCGACGGCGGCTTCCGCCGCGGTGGCCTTCACCACTCCGGCGAGAGCCAGAGAGATCACGAGAGCGAGCAGCGCACGGATGAGTCGCATCACGCCTCCAACGCAGCGGACCGGGGATTCAGATCTCACGCGCTGTAGGCGAGCCTGGCAAGTTCCGCGAGCATCCGCGCACGTCGGCTTTGAACGGTTCACCCGAAGACGCCTCTTCCACCCGGGAAGTCCCCGGGTGGAAGAGGCGTCTCTGAGGGCTACGCCCCGCGGAGCTGGGCTCCGGTGCGCTCGGCGGCCACCGCCACGGCGGCCTCCCGGGCGGCGGTCGTCTCCTCGGCGGTCAGCGTGCGGTCCGGCGCCCGGAACCGCAGCGTGTACGCCAGGGACTTGTTGCCCTCGCCGACCTGCGCGCCCGCGTACACGTCGAACAGCCGGATCGACTCCAGCAGCTCGCCCGCGCCCGCCCGCAGCGCCGCCTCGACCGCGGTCACCGGGGTGTCCGCGGGCACGATCAGCGCCACGTCCTGGGTCGCCACCGGATAGGCGGAGACCGGCGGCGTCTGCGCGGGACCGGCCGGGGTCAGGCGGGACAGCTCCAGTTCCATCGCGGCCGTGCGCGGCGGCAGCCCGTACGCCTCCGCCACCCGCGGGTGCAGCTCACCCGCGTGCCCGACCAGCGTGCCGTCCACGTAGAGGGCGGCGCACCGGCCGGGGTGCCACGGCTCGTGCCGGTCGGCCCGCACCTCCAGGTCGGCCCCGGCCTCGCGGGCCACCGAGCGGGCCGCCTCGATCGCGTCCGCCCAGGAGGCGGCGCGGCCCGCGCCCCACCAGCCGGACCGCTCGAACTCGCCGGCCAGCACGACCGCGACCCGGACCGGCTGGCCCGGCAGGGCGGCCTCGATCCAGTCCCGCTCCTCGTCGGTGGGCCTGCGGTCCACGTTGAGGATGGGCGCGGTGGCCGGCGCGTCCGCCTCCGGCCGGTAGACCAGGCCGGTCTCGAACAGGGCCACGTCGGTGAAGCCGCGGCCCACGTTGCGGACCAGCGTCTTGAGCAGGCCGGGCAGCAGCGTGGTCCGCATCAGCGGCTCGTCCTCGCTGAGCGGGTTGACCAGCCGGGTGGCCCGGCGGCGCGGGTCCCCCTCGGGCAGTTGCAGCCCGTCCAGGTCGCGCACCCCGATGAACGGGTACGACAGCACCTCGACGTAGCCGGACAGGGCCAGCGCGCGGCCGACCCGGCGGCGCAGCCGCTGCGCTTCGGTGAGCCCGGCCCCGGCGGGCGCGGCCGGCAGCACCGACGGCAGCCGGTCGTAGCCCTCCAGCCGGATGACCTCCTCGGCCAGGTCGTTCGGGTCGGTCAGGTCGGTACGCCAGGACGGCGGGTACACGGTGATCGGGTCGTCCCCGGTGACGGCCAGCCTCCCGGCCAGGTCGCCGCCGGACACCACGCCGCTGGCCGCCACGCCCTGGCCGCCGTCCCGCGCCACCGCGCCGTCCACGACCTCGCAGCCGACCTGCTCCAGCCGCCTGACCACCGTCTCCTTCGAGTACGGCACGCCCGCCACCCGCCCGGGATGCCCGGCCGGGATGGTGATGGCGACCGGCGCGACATCGGCGGAGGCGTGCGTGACGCCCGGCTCGGCCGTGCCGCCGCCCAGGGTGCAGAGCAGGTCCACCGCGCGCCAGGAGGCCGCCAGCGGCAGCTCCCTGTCGACGCCGCGCTCGAACCGCTTGGACGCCTCGCTGACCAGGTTGTGGCGGCGGGACTCGCGGGCGATGCCGGTGGCGGAGAAGTGCGCGGCCTCGATCAGGATGTCCGTGGAACCGTCGGAGATCTCGGTGGCCAGGCCGCCCATGGTGCCGGCCATGGAGATCGGGCCCGAGTCGTCGGTGATGAGGATGTCCTCCGGGTGCAGCTTGCGCACCACGTGGTCGAGGGTCTCCAGGGTCTCCCCCGGCTCGGCCCGCCGGACCACGATCTCGCCGCGCACGGTGGCCCCGTCGAAGGCGTGCAGGGGCTGGCCGAGCTCCAGCATCACGTAGTTGGTGACGTCCACCGCCAGCGAGACCGGGCGCATGCCGGCCCGCGCGAGCCGTACCCGCATCCAGAGCGGGGACGGCGCGGCCGGGTCGAAGCCGGAGACGGCGCGCAGCACGAAGCGGTCGCAGGCGGTCGGGTCGGCGATGGAGGCCGGGTGCGAGGGGCCGCCCGTGACGGGGTAGTCGATCGCGGCCGGGTCGCGGAAGTCCGCCTCGAACGCCGTGGCGGCCTCGCGGGCCACGCCGCGGATGGACAGCGCGTAGCCGCAGTCCGGCGTGATCTCCAGCTCCAGCACCTCGTCGCGGAGCCCGAGCAGCTCCACCACGTCCGCGCCGATCACGGTGTCGGCGGGCAGCACCAGGATGCCGGGCGAGGACTCGGCGATGCCCAGCTCGGCCTCGGAGCAGATCATGCCGTCCGACAGCCGGCCGTACGTCTTGCGGGAGCCGATCTCGAAGCCGCCCGGCAGCACCGCGCCGGGCAGCGCGACCGGCACCACGTCGCCGGGCACGAAGTTGACGGCGCCGCAGACGATCTCGCGGGGCACGGCCTCGCCGACGTCCACCCGGCAGTGCCGGATCGGCTTCTTGAACTCGGTGAGCTCCTCGATCTCCAGCACCCGGCCGACCACCACGTTCTTGATCTCGTGGCCGTGCGAGGTGATGTTCTCGAGCTTGAGCCCGGCGGCGGTGAGCTTCTCGGCGATCTCGTGCGCGGTGACGGCGGGGAGATCGACGTACTCCCGCAGCCAGGAGAGCGGGACCTTCATCAGACCTCCAGTCCGAACGGCAGGGTGAACCGGATGTCGCCCTCGATCATGTCGCGCATGTCCTCGGCGTTGTGCCGGAACATCAGCGTGCGCTCGATGCCCATGCCGAAGGCGAAGCCGGAGTAGACGGACGGGTCCACGCCGCAGGCGACCAGCACCCGCGGGTTGACCATGCCGCACCCGCCCCACTCGATCCAGCCCTCGGACTTGCAGGTGCGGCACGGCGGGCTGCCCGGCACGGCCGAGGACCCCCGGCAGACGAAGCAGCGCAGGTCCATCTCGGCGGACGGCTCGGTGAACGGGAAGTAGTTCGGCCGGAACCGGGTGGTGATGCCCTCGCCGAACATGACCTCGGCGAACCGGTCCAGCGTGCCCTTCAGGTGGGCCATGGTCAGGCCCTTGTCCACGGCGAGGCCCTCCACCTGGTGGAAGACCGGCGTGTGCGTGGCGTCCAGCTCGTCGGTGCGGAACACCTTGCCGGGCGAGATCACGTAGACCGGCGGGGTCCGGGCGAGCAGCGCCCGGATCTGCACCGGCGACGTCTGCGTCCGCAGGACCTTCCCGGACTCGACCGACTCGACGAAGAACGTGTCGTGGTCGGAGCGGGCCGGGTGGTCGGGCGCGATGTTGAGCGCGTCGAAGTTGTACCACTCGGCTTCCAGCTCGGGGCCCTCCGCGACCTCGTAGCCCATCGCCACGAAGCAGTCGGCGACGCGCTCCTGGAGCGTGGTCAGCGGGTGGCGCGCGCCGCGGGGGGCGCGGTCCCAGGGCAGCGTGACGTCCACGGTCTCCTCGATGAGGACCTTGGCGTCGCGTTCCGCCTCCAGTTCCGCCTGCCGTACGGCGAGGGCGTCGGCGACGGCCTTCCTGGCGCCGCCGATGCGCTTGCCGGCCTCGGCCCGGGCGGCCGGCGGCAGCGCGCCGATCTCCCGGTTGGCCAGCGCGATGGGGGAACGGTCGCCCGCGTGGGCGAGCCGCACCTGCTTCAAGGCGTCGAGATCCGCGGCCGACGAGATGGCGGCGAGGGCGTCGGCCTCCGCGCGCGCCAGTTCGTCGGCGTGCAGCGGCGTCACCTCGACCGGGTCGTAATCAGACAAGAGAGAGCTCCGTATCCAGGGCTTGAGCGTGCAAAGTCTAGTGCGTTCACCGGGACCGGCCGATCGGCCGGAAATGCTGACCCCTGCGCGTCCTGGAAGCCCACGCGGGACCCTAGGCGAAGTCGGGGGCCCCGGTGGGCACGGTAAATCGGAACTCGGCGCCGCCGCCGGGGGCGCGCTGCACGCTGATCGCGCCACCGTGCGCCTCGACCAGGCCCTTCACGATGAACAGGCCGAGGCCGGTCCCGCCGCGGCGGCGGCCGTTGCCGCGCCAGAACTGGCGGAAGACGCGCGAGACCTGCTCGGGTGCGACACCCTCGCCCTCGTCGCGCACGGACACGGCCACTCCCCATTCCACGGGTTCCACGACGATTGTCACTTTACCGCGCCCGTGCCGCACCGCGTTTTCGAGCAGATTGCCAAGAATCTGGTCGATCTTGTCCTGATCCAGCCACGTCTCCGGCAGCTCGCCGTCGACGACGAGCACGAACCGCTCCTCCGGCTCCCCGGCCGCCACCCGGCCCGCGATGATCCGGCGCGCCCTGGCGGGGATGTCCACCACCTGGCGGCGGATCTCCAGCCGGCCGGACTCGATCCTGGACACGTCGAGCAGCTCGGTGATGAGCCGGGTGACCCGGTCCGCGTCGGCGTTGACGGTCTGGAGCATGACCAGCTTCTGCGCGTCGGTGAACCGCTCCCACTTGGCCAGCAGGGTGGCGGTGAAGCCCTTCACGCTGGTCAGCGGGGAGCGCAGCTCGTGGGCGACGGTGGAGACCAGGTCGGCGCGGCTGCGCTCCAGCCGGCTGCGGGCGGCGGTGTCCCTGAGCGTGATCACCACCCGGGCGACCCGGCCGCCGCGCTCGGGCACCCGGACGAACCGGGCGGCCACCAGCAGCTCGCGGCGGTCCAGCACCACCGGGCGCTCCACCTGGCGGCTGCGGGTGGACAGGCCGCCGTGCGGGTCCAGCCACTTCCACCAGTCGCGGCCCTCGGCGTCCCGGAACGGCAGCACGTCGGTCACGTGGGCGCCCACGGCGGCGGCTCTGCGCACCCCGGTGAGCCGCTCGGCGGCCCGGTTGACGGCCAGCACCCGGCCGGAGCCGTCCACGGCCACCAGGCCGTCCGGGAGATCATCTACAGCGATCACACTCGCCGGGTCGTAAACCCGGTCATGGGTGTTTTCGCCACGCAAAGGGGGTCCTCCATCGGTGGGTCGCCGAGGCCAGCGACCACGGAGGATGGTCATCCGGGCCGCGCATTTCTCATAAATATGAGCCGTCAGGCCCGACAATAGCGGTTTTCCCGAGCACTCTGTCAGCCTCGATACGCGGGTCTTCCACCAGTGTTCACTTCTGCCGGTGAACCCGCGCGGACGCGTACAGGCAGACGGCCGCCGCCGTGGCCAGGTTGAGGCTCTCGGCCCGGCCGTAGATCGGGACCCGCACCACCTCGTCGGCGAGCGCCAGCAGTTCGGCCGGCAGCCCCCACGCCTCGTTGCCGAACAGCCAGGCCACCGGCGCGTCCAGGGCCACCTCGTCGAGGGTCCGCGTGCCGGTCCCGTCGGCGGCCAGCACCCGGAATCCGCGCCCCTTCAGCTCCTGTACGGCCTTGCCCACCGGCAGCCCGGTCACCACCGGCAGGTGGAAGATGCTCCCCGCGCTGGCCCGCACGCACTTGCCGTTGTACGGATCCACCGACGCGTCGGTGAACACCACCGCGTCCGCGCCGGCCGCGTCGGCGGTGCGCAGCACCGTCCCGGCGTTGCCCGGGTCGCGCACGTGGGCGAGGACCGCGACCAGCCGCGCGTCGGCGGCGACCGCCTGCTCCAGCGGCACGTGCACGAACCGGCACACCGCCAGCAGCCCCTGCGGGGTGACCGTCTGGGCCAGCTCGGCCATGACCTCGCCGCTGGCCCGGAAGACCGGCACCCCGGCCAGCTTGGCGGCCGTGACGATCTCGGGGTGGCGCAGCTCGGCCTCGGCGGTGGCGAACAGCTCGACCGTGACCCCGTCCAGCGCCAGCGCCTCCCGCACGGCCTGCGGGCCCTCGGCCAGGAAGGCGCGGTCCCGGTCCCGGAAGGCGCGCTTGGTCAGCCGCCGGGCGGCCTTGACCCTGGGCGACTTGATGTTGGTCAGCTCGGACATGATCCCCCTTGGTTCGGGGACGACTTTAGCCGGAACGCGAAGAGGGGCCCACCTCGATCGGTGAGCCCCTCCGCGACGGTTCGAGGGGAGATCCCCGGCCGGGCGGCCGGGTCCCTCGCCGGTGGGACCGTCAGGCGACCGGCGCGTTCACATCGGCCGGCAGCGCCTTCTTGGCCGCCTCGACCAGGGTGGCGAAGGTCTGGCTGTCGTTGACGGCCAGGTCCGCGAGGATCTTGCGGTCCACCTCGATGCCGGCCAGCCGCAGACCCTGGATGAACCGGTTGTAGGTCATGCCGTTGGCCCGGGCCGCCGCGTTGACGCGCTGGATCCAGAGGCGCCGGAAGGTGCCCTTCTTGTCCTTGCGGTCCCGGTAGGCGTACGTCATCGAGTGGAGCATCTGCTCCTTGGCCTTGCGGTACAGCCTCGACCGCTGACCCCGGTAGCCGCTCGCCCGCTCGAGGACGACGCGGCGCTTCTTCTTGGCGTTGAGCGCCCGCTTCACGCGTGCCATGTGTATCTATCTCCCCGGGGGTTACTTAGCGAGCAGCTTCTTGATCTTCTTGCGGTCGGCCTCGGAGATGACGATGTCATTCTCCAGCCGGCGCGTACGAGTGGACGGCTTGTGCTCGAAAAGGTGCTTCCGGTTGGCACGCCGACGAACGATCTTGCCGGACCCGGTGAGCCGGAACCGCTTTTTCGCACCACTGTGCGTCTTCATCTTCGGCATGTAGCCGTCTCTCCCTCGTTGTTCCCGTGCCGGTTTCCCGGGCCCTGCCAGGGGCCCGAGTCACCGGCATGCCTGACTCGTTCGAGACCAGCGTTCGGCCCCGACTGCACAGCGTGTTACTGCTGCGGCTGCGACTCGCGCGTCGCGACGCCCGCGGCGGTCTCCGCGGGGGGGTTGTCACCCGCGGGCTCATCGCCGCGCTGTGCCCTGGCCGCCGCCTTCTCGGCTTTGGCCTCGGCCTTCTTCTTGTGCGGCCCGATCACCATGATCATGTTCCGGCCGTCCTGCTTGGCCTGGGACTCCACGAAGCCCAGCTCCGTGACGTCCTCGGCGAGCCGCTGCAGGAGTCTGAAGCCCAGTTCCGGGCGGGACTGCTCACGCCCGCGGAACATGATCGTGACCTTGACCTTGTCCCCCGCCTTGAGGAAGCGCACGACGTGACCCTTCTTGGTCTCGTAGTCGTGCGGGTCGATCTTCGGCCGGAGCTTGATCTCCTTGATGATCGTGTGTGCCTGGTTGCGGCGCGCCTCGCGCGCCTTCATGGCCGACTCGTACTTGAACTTGCCGTAGTCCATGAGCTTGCACACGGGCGGACGAGCGGTCGCGGCGACCTCGACCAGGTCGAGATCGGCTTCCTGGGCCAGCTTGAGCGCGTCGTGGATGGACACGATGCCGACCTGCTCGCCGTTCGGGCCGACGAGGCGGACCTCGGGCACGCGAATACGATCATTGATGCGGGGCTCGGTGCTGATGGGACCTCCAAGGGACTTCCGCTTAAGTGCTCGACCGTGTGGGAGAAACGACAAAAGACCCCACACGTCACGCATGCGGGGCCACTGAGTCCGAGAACTCTCAATGTGATCCTTGACCCGTCGGCCTCTCGGCCGATCAGGTGGGAGGAGGACCTCCGCTTGCGCGTCCAGCTGGCATGCCAGACCGATCGAGCTACAACACTACCATAACCGCGGCCGGGAACGGTTCATTCCCCGGCGCGCGCGGCCAGCTCGGCCTCGCCGGCCCGGCGCATCTCCTCGACGGGGGCGATCGTGCTGCCCGTCATCAGCTCCACCTGGCGCGCCGCCTGGTGCAGCAGCATGGAGAACCCCCCGATGACTGTACGCGCCCGCGCGACCAGATGCGTCGGCCACGGCGAGTACACCACGTCGAACACCGCGCCCGCCCGCATGGCCGCCCCCGCGAACCCGTCCGCCGCCCCCGAGGGCAGCGTCGAGATCAGCAGGTCCACCTCGGCGTCGAACTTGTCGAAGGTCTGCACCGCCACCCGTACGCCGAGCCGCTCGGCCACCGCCAGCGTGTCCCCCGCCCTGGCCGGGTCGCGCACCACCAGGGCGGCCTCGTCCAGCCCGAGCGAGCGCAGCGCGGCCAGCGCGGAGGCCGCCGTCGCCCCGCCGCCCAGCACGGTGGCGCTGCGCGGCCGGGTCACCCCGGCCTCGGCCAGTGCCCGGACGATGCCGTAGACGTCGGTGTTCTCGCCGTGCCTGGCGCCGTCCCGCAGCACCACGGTGTTCGCCGCGCCCACCTCCACGGCCAGCTCAGAGACCGTGTCCAGGAGCGGGAACACCACCCGCTTGAGCGGCATGGTCAGCGAAAGCCCGGCCCACTCCGGGCCGAGCCCGGCCATGAAGGCGGCCAGGCCGTCCTCGGCGCACTCGATCGCGTCGTACCGCCAGCCGGTCAGGCCGAGCGCCTCGTACGCGGTCCGGTGCAGCACCGGCGAGAGCGAGTGCCTGACCGGCAGGCCGAGCACGGCGGCGCGCGTCATCGGGTCACCTTCACTGATCGGTTACTGGTTGTTCCGGTTGAACTCGTCGCGGAGGTCCCAGAACTCGTCCTCGCTCGCCGTGAACTTGGTGATGCCCTTCGCCGGGTCGGTCGTCACGAAGTAGATCCAGTCGCCCTTGGCCGGGTGCAGGGCCGCCTGGATGGCGTGGTCGCCCGGGTTGGCGATCGGGCCGGGCGGGAGGCCGGGGAACTTGTAGGTGTTGTACTTGGAGTCGCTCCGGGTTTCCTCGTCGGTGGCGGCGATGCCGTACTTGTTGAGGCCGTACATGAGCGTGCTGTCCATCTGGAGCTTCATCGGCGGGTTCATGGCCAGGCGGTTGTAGATGACCCGGGCCACCTTCGGCATGTCCTCCTGGCTGCCGGACTCGGCCTGCACGATGCTCGCGATGGTCACGATGTCGTGCGGGGTGAAGCCGCGCTTCCTGGCCTCCGCCTCCAGGTCGTCCTTGGCGGCGGTCTCGTTGAAGCGGTCGACCATGCGGGTGAGGATGGCGCTGGCCGACATGTTCGGGGTGAGCTCGTAGGTGGCCGGGAACGCGTACCCCTCCAGGCGGCCCTTGGCGTAGCCGGGCAGGCCGAGGTCGCCGCGGGCGGCCTCCTTGAACTCGTCCACGGACTTGCCGGTGGCCGTGGCCAGGGTGGTGAAGATCTTGCTCAGCCGGTGGCCCTCGGGGATGGTGAGGGTGGAGCGCAGGCGGTGCTCGGGGTCGAGCAGGGTCACGGCCGCGGCGGCGGACATCTGCCTGCGCATCACGTACGAGCCGGGCTGGAGCGAGGCGCCCTTGCCCGCCGCGTCCACGGCGTTGATGAAGGCGCGCGCGCTGGCGACGACGCCCTCCTCCTCCAGCGTCTGCGCGACCTCGCCCGCGGAGGCGCCCTGCGCGATCTCGATGGTGACCTCGCCGCTGCCCTGGCCGGTGTAGTCCTTGGGGATCATGACGCCGCGGACCCAGTTGTAGGCCAGGTATCCGCCGCCGCCCAGGATGGCGACGATCACGACGACCGCGATCAGCGAGGCGGCCGCGCCCTTGCGGCGGGTGCGGCGGCGGCGTTTGCGGCCGCGCGTCTGCTGGCGACGGGAAGGACCCCGGGACCGCCGCCGCGGTCCCTCGTCCTCGGCGTCACCCAGCAGTGAGTCCATGTCGAGATCGTTCATAGTGCGCAGGCCAATCTCCCGGTCCGACCCGCTCCGCGTCAAGCGGGAGAGCGAAACCGAGGGGGGATGCAGGCGTCGGATTGGTCGCCGGCTCATCCGCCCAGGACATCGGGAGGTCATGGGCGGTGAACCTGTCGGCCTAGTCGGCCCCGAGGTATCTGTTCAGCTCTTCCCGATATTTCACGAACTCACCTTCGTTGTCAGTGAATTTCGTGATTCTACGTCCTGGATCGGTGGTGACAAACCAGTACCAATCGCCCTTCGCTGGGTTCAGGGCGGCGTGGAGCGCCTTCTCCCCCGAACTCCCGATCGGCCCCGGCGGCAACCCCGTGTGCTTGTAGGTGTTGTACGGGGAGTCCACCTGGATGTCCCTCTCCGAGACCTTGAGCGAATGGCGGCCCTGGGCGTAGAGCACGGTGGAGTCCATCTCCAGCTTGGCGCCCTTGGCCATCCGGTTGTAGATCACTCTAGCGATCTTCGGATAGTCCTCGTCCCGGCCGCCCTCCGCCTGGATGATGCTCGCGACCGTGAGCGCCTCCAGCGGCGTCAGCTTGCGCTCGGCCGCCTTCTCCTCGAACTTCATGTGCTCGGCCATCTGCCGGTACCGGGCCACCATCGCGGTGAGCAGGCTCCGCGCCGTGGTGCCCGGCTCGATCTCGTACGTCGCCGGGAACAGGAAGCCCTCCACCTGGCCCTTGGCGTACTGCGGCAGGCCCAGGCCCAGCGGCTGGGCGGCGACCTTCTGCAGCTCCGCCAGCGGGATGCCCGACCCGGTGGCCAGCTTGGACAGCGCCTCCCCCGCGCGCAGCCCCTCTGGCACGGCCACCTTCTTGACCAGCCGGGCCTTGCCGCTGATCAGCTCGTCCAGGGCGGCCCCCGCGGCCATGCCCCGGTTGAGCCGGTACCGCCCCGGCCGCAGGCTGTTCTCCTTCTCCCGCTGCCGGACCACCCGGACGAACGAGCGCGCCGTGGCGACCACCCCCGCCTCGGAGAGGGTCTCCGCGATCTGCGAGGCGCTCTGGCCCGGCTTGATCTCCACGGTCACCGCGCCGGTCCCGGAGCCCTCGAAGTCGTCGGGGGCCAGCAGCGGCACGAGCACGGAGCTCGCCCCGAGGATGCCGGCCACGGCGACCACGGCCGCGCCGGTGATCACGATCACCTTGGTCCGGCGGTCGCGCCGCTCCGGCGGCCGTTGGTCGTCGCGGGTGAGCAGGAACGGGCTGTCGTCCCCCTCCGCCGGGGTCACCGGGCTGTCCCGCCGCGCGTCTCTCCGTCAGAAGGGCTGGGGGGTGGTGGTTCCTGGGGACGGCCCGGCGGTCTCCCGGTGGCGCGCTCGCTGTCCAGGGCGGCCTGGAGCAGGACCACGGCGGCGGCCTGGTCGATGACGTCGCGCTGGTTCCTGGCCTTGACGCCGCTGGAGCGCAGGCCCTGGGTGGCGGTGACCGTGGTCAGCCGCTCGTCGTACAGCCGGATGCCGATCGGCGCGAGCCGGACGGCCAGGCGGGCCGCGAACTCGCGCGCGGCCGAGGCGGCGTGCGACTCGCGGCCGGAGAGCGTGGTGGGCAGGCCCACCACGACCTCCATGACCTCGTGCTCGGCGGCGAGGGCGGCGAGCCTGTCCAGGTCGCCCTTGCCCCGCCGCACCGTCTCGACCGGGGTGGCCAGCAGGCCGGAGGGGTCGCTGCGGGCGACCCCGATCCGGACCGAGCCGACGTCCACCCCGAGCCGGACGCCTCGTCTCATGTCACCTTCATCAGAGTGCCGCGGAGATCGCCGTCTCGACGGCGCGCAGCGCGTCACCGATCGCCTCTGGCCGGGCCCCGCCGCCCTGCGCGACATCGTCCTTGCCGCCACCGCCACCCCCAAGCGCCTTGGCGGCGACGCCGACCAACTGGCCCGCCCTGAGCCCTCGTCCGCGCCCCGCGTCGTTGACAGCGGCGACGACGACCGGCCGATCGGAGGGAACTCCGGCCACGACTACCACCGCGGCGCGTTCAGCCGGGAACCGGCCGCGCACGTCCAAGGCGAGTTTACGCAGGTCATCGGGGGTGGTTCCAGCAGGCGCGCGGTGCGTCACGACGGCCACGCCGGACACGTCCGCCGCGCCGGAGGCCAGGTCGCCCGCGACCGCGAGGACCTGCGCGGAGCGCAGCCGCTCCAGTTCCTTCTCCGCGGTGCGCAGCCGGGTGACGATGCCCTCGACCCGCTCGGGCAGCTCCTCCCTGCGCGCCTTCAGCTGCTCGCTGAGCTGGGCCACCAGCACGCTCTCCCGGGCCAGGAAGCGGAACGCGTCCAGCCCGACCAGGGCCTCCACCCGGCGCACGCCCGCGCCGATGGACGCCTCGCCGAGGACCTTGACCAGGCCGAGCTGGCCCGAGCTGGCCACGTGGGTGCCGCCGCAGAGCTCGCGGCTGTAGTCGCCCACCTCGACGATGCGCACGGTGTCGCCGTACTTCTCGCCGAACAGGGCGAGCGCGCCCATGGCGCGGGCCTCGGCCTGGGAGGTGTGGAAGGCGTTGACCTTGAGGTCGTTGATCAGGATCGCGTTGACCTCGTCCTCCACGTCGCGGAGCACGCTGGCGGGGACCGCCCCCGCCGCGGTGAAGTCGAAGCGGAAACGGCCGGGCGAGTTCTCCGAGCCGGCCTGCGCGGCGGTCTCGCCGAGCGCGTTGCGGAAGCCGCGGTGCACCAGGTGGGTGGCCGTGTGGCTGCGCGAGATGGCCCGGCGGCGGTCCACGTCGATCTCCGCGTGGGCCTGGTCGCCGACCCGGATCTCACCGGTCCTGACCTTGCCGCGGTGCACGATGACGCCCGCCAGCGGCGTCTGCACGTCCACCACCTCGAACTCGGCGCCGTCGGTCCTGATCACGCCCTGGTCGGCGAGTTGGCCGCCGCCCTCCGCGTAGAACGGGGTCCGGGAGAGCACGATCTCCACGGTGCTGCCCGCGCCCGCGGCCGGCACGGAGACGCCGTCCAGCAGGATGCCCGCGATCTCGGACTCGGCGGTGACGTGGTCGTACCCGAGGAAGTCGACCTTGCCGGTCTTCTCCAGCAGCTGCCCGAAGACGGAGATGTCGGCGTTGCCGGTCTTCTTGGCCTTCGCGTCCGCCTTGGCGCGGTCGCGCTGCTCCTTCATCAGCCGCCGGAAGCCCTCCTCGTCCACCTTCAGGCCCTGCTCGGCGGCCATCTCCAGGGTGAGGTCGATCGGGAAGCCGTAGGTGTCGTGCAGCTGGAACGCCTGCTCGCCCGCGAGGGTGCCCGCGCCCTTGCGCTTGGTCTCCTCCACCGCCACGTCGAAGATCGCGGTGCCGGTGCGCAGGGTGCCCAGGAAGGACGCCTCCTCCGCGTCGATGACGCCGTGGATCTGCGGCGCGTCCGCCTTCAGCTCGGGATACTGCTCGCCCATCACGTTGATCGCGACCGCGGTCAGCTCGTGCATGTAGCGGTCCTCGCCGGAGCCGAGCAGGCGCAGGTTGCGGATCGAGCGGCGCAGGATGCGGCGGAGCACGTAGCCGCGGCCCTCGTTGCTGGGCAGCACGCCGTCGGCCACCAGCATGGTGCCGGTGCGCACGTGGTCGGCGACGACCCGCAGGCTGATGTCGGCGCGCGGGTCGCGGCCGTAGCGCGACTTGGTCAGCTCGGCCGCCCGGTCGAGGATCTTGTACGTGGTGTCGATCTCGTAGATGTTGTCGACGCCCTGCAGGATCGCGGCCATGCGCTCCAGGCCCATTCCGGTGTCGATGTTCTTGCTGGGCAGCTCGCCGAGGATCGGGAAGTCCTCCTTCGCCCCGCCCGCGCCGCGCTCGAACTGCATGAAGACGTTGTTCCACACCTCGAGGTAGCGGTTCTCGTCCGCGATGGGGCCGCCGTCCACCCCGTACTCGGGGCCGCGGTCGTAGTAGATCTCGGAGCAGGGGCCGCACGGGCCCGGCACGCCCATGGACCAGAAGTTGTCGATGATGCCGCGGCGCTGGATGCGCTCCCGGGGCACCCCGACCTTCTTGTGCCAGATGTCGGCGGCCTCGTCGTCGTCCAGGTAGACGGTCACCCAGAGCTTGTCCTCGGCGAAGCCGAAGCCGCCCTCGGACTCCGGCTTGGTGAGCAGCTCCCAGGCGAACGGGATCGCGTCGTCCTTGAAGTAGTCGCCGAAGGAGAAGTTGCCGAGCATCTGGAAGAAGGTCGCGTGCCTGGTGGTCTTGCCGACCTCGTCGATGTCCGGGGTGCGCACGCACTTCTGGGCGCTGGCCAGGCGCTTGGCCGGCGGCGTGCGCTGCCCCAGGAAGTACGGCTTGAACGGCACCATGCCCGCGGGGACCAGCAGCAGAGTGGGATCCTCTGCGATGAGGCTGGCCGAGGGCACGATGGTGTGCCCGCGCTCTTCGAAGAAGCGCAGGAAGCGGCGGGCGATCTCTGCCGACTCCATATCAGCGGCCATCCCTTACGTTCGGAGGTAGGTGTGTCTGTGTACTGCTTACAGTGTCCAGCCCAAACCGGGCGCGCAACTCGGTTTCCCGGTGGGACGCCTGGTCGCGCACGTCGTCGGCGAAGCCTCTGACCTGGTCGGCGGCGCGCCGCGCGAGGTGGTCGGGCTTGAGCGCGCGCAGCCTGCGCTGGGCCCAGGTGGCCAGGTACGCGCCCAGCGCCATGTAGAACAACCGGCGTATCACGATTTCCTCCCGCCGATCATGCGCGGGCGGCGGCGCGTCAGGGCCGCCTTGACGCCGTGCGCGATCGAGGAGATCTTGACCAGCGGCGTGGCCACGATGCTGGAGGCCACGCCGGTGAGCTTGGCCATGTCGCCACTGGCGTGCTTCATGTTCTCGGCGATCGCCTCGACGGCCACCAGCTGCCGGTTGGTCTCGTTGATCGTGAAGCTGACGTCCTCGAGCAGGGGGCCGACCTTCTCGCCCAGCTCGGAGACCATCTTGGTGGTCTCCGTGAGCAGGCGGGCCAGCCTGACCAGCACGAAGGCCAGGAAAGCGACGAGGATGGCCCAGAACACGGCGACGATCAGGCCCGCGACCTCTCCCGCGGTGAGCATGCGGCCTCCTAGATGATCCTGGCTGGAATGGCAAGACCCTATCGCGCTCTGCCCTCCGGCCGCGTTGTCACGCCCCCCGCAGGAAGGCGCGGATTTTGGCCCAGCGTTCCGCGACGGGGGCCTCCGCGCCGTGCGTGGTGGGTTCGTAGTAGCGGCGGTCGCGCAGTTCCTCCGGCGCGTACTCCTGCTTGACCAGGCCGTGGTCGAAGTCGTGCGGGTACTTGTAGCCGCTGCCGTGGCCGAGTTTCTTCGCGCCGGCGTAGTGGGCGTCGCGCAGGTGGCCGGGCACCTGGCCGATGGCGCCGCGCCGTACGTCGTCGGAGGCCGCGCCGATGGCCTTGACGACGGCGTTGGACTTGGGGGCCAGGGCGCAGTGGATGACGGCCTGGGCCAGGTTGATGCGGCCCTCGGGCAGGCCGATGAACTCCACGGCCTGGGCGGCGGCGACCGCGACCTGCAGGCAGGCGGGGTCGGCCATGCCGACGTCCTCGGAGGCGAAGATGACGATACGGCGGGCGATGAAGCGCGGGTCCTCCCCCGCCTCGACCATGCGGGCCAGGTAGTGCAGGGCGGCGTCGGCGTCGGAGCCGCGCATGCTCTTGATGAACGCGCTGACCACGTCGTAGTGCTGGTCGCCCTGCCGGTCGTAGCGGACGGCGGCCTTGTCGGCGGCCCGCTCCACCACCTCGACGGTGATGTCGCCGGACAGCAGCGCGGCGGCCTCCAGGTAGGTCAGGGAGCGGCGGGCGTCGCCGCCGGCCAGCCGGACCAGCTGGGCGCGGGCGTCGGAGTGCAGGACGGCGCCGCCGCCGAGCCCGCGCGGGTCGGCCAGGGCGCGGTCCACCACGTCGCCGATGTCGTCGTCGGCGAGGGACTCCAGGGTGAGCAGGAGCGAGCGGGACAGCAGCGGCGAGATGACCGAGAAGAAGGGGTTCTCGGTGGTGGCGCCGATGAAGGTGACCCAGCGGTTCTCCACGGCCGGGAGCAGCGCGTCCTGCTGGGCCTTGTTGAAGCGGTGCACCTCGTCCACGAACAGCACGGTCTGGCGGCCGGTCATGCCGAGCTCGGTCCGGGCCGCGTCGATGGCGGCCCGGACGTCCTTGACCCCGGCGGAGACCGCGGAGATCTCCACAAACCTGCGTTTGGTCACGTTCGACACGACATACGCCAGGGTGGTCTTGCCGGTGCCGGGCGGTCCCCACAGGAACAGGGACATCGGCGCCTCGCTCTCGACCAGGCGGCGCAGCGGCGTGCCGGGGCCCAGCAGGTGCCGCTGGCCGATCACCTCGTCGAGGGTGCGCGGGCGCATCCGGACAGCGAGCGGCTCCGGCGTGGCCTCCCTCGCCGCCGAATCGAACAGACTCTCCACATGGGGAGCCTAGCTCAGCCGCCCCACACGGCGGTCGCGCCGGAGTGCCCGGACCGCGCCACGTAGTAGCCGACCACGGCGGCCGCCACCACGGTCAGCGCGCCGAGGATGATCGTGGACTGGCGGGTGGACCGGTTGGCCGCGTACACCAGCAGCAGGGACAGCACGCCCAGCGCGATGGCGGAGATCAGCAGCGGCAGCGCGAAGGACTCGTGGGCGGCCACCGGGTCGGGGGTCTGGTCCTGGAAAAGGCGGGTCTTGAAGGATTCGCCGCTCTGCTTGGCCGCGAAGACCGTGATCGGGGTGACCACGGCCAGCAGCGCGACGGCCCAGTCCAGCCGCGGCCGCAGCCGGGGGACCAGCGCGTACGCGATGGAAAGGGCCGCCAGCAGCGGCGCGAAGACGACCGCCGCGTGCACGATCAGGGGGTGCGCCGGCAGACCGAGGAATTCGTCGAACATGGGGGCCGCTCCTTGGATGTCTCCCCTTGATACGGATGTGATCCGGAACAGGTTCCCAGAGAAGTCGGAAAGATCGGATAAGGGAAGGAGCGTTGTCCTCCTGTCGGCGGATGCGGCGCCCCTTCGCGGGCCCCCAGACTCAGGGTATGTTCGCCGCCCTCGGTCGCCTCTGCCACCGCCGCCGCCACCTGGTGCTGCTCTTGTGGACCGGCCTGCTCGTCGCGGGTTTCGGCTTCGGCAGCCAGGTCTTCGACCGGCTGGAACCCCAGCGAGCCTCCCCGGTCTTCGAATCCGTGCGGGGCGCCACCCTGATGAACGAGCACTCCCCCGTCGGCAGCCGGGTGGTCGGCATGCTGGACGGCCCTCCGGTGGAGTCCGTACGCGGGCCGGCCTCCGCCGCCGTGGCCGACCTCAAGCGCGTCCCCGGCGTGTACCGGGTCTCCTCGGCGTGGGACTCGCCGGGGCTGACCGCGACCGACGGGAAGGCCGGGATGATCGTCGTCGACCTGGCCGACGACCTGACCCCGGAGCGCACGACGGAGACGGTGGACCGGGTGGCCGACCGGCTGCACGCGATCTCCGCGCCCGGCCTGCGGGTGCTGGCGGGCGGCGGCGCGCTGGTGAACCGCGAGGTGAACCGGCAGGTCGCGGAGGACACCGCGCGCGGCGAGATGATCGCCATCCCGGCCGCGCTGCTGGTCATGGTGCTGGTCTTCGGCGGCTTCCTGGCCGCGGGCGTGCCCGTGCTGGGCGCGCTCTGCTCGGTCGCGGGCGCCCTGCTCACCCTGTACGGCTTCTCCGCCCTCGGCGACCTCGACCCCAACATCGTCCCGGTCACCACGGTCCTCAGCCTGGGCCTGTCCCTGGACTACGCCCTGCTGTACGTCAGCCGCTTCAAGGAGGAACGCGCCCGGCACGGCGTGGCGGACGCGATCGAGCACGCGGCGGCCACCGCCGGGCGGGCGATCGGCTATTCGGCGGTCGTCGTCGGGGTGTCGCTGGCCGGGCTCTTCGTGTTCCAGTCGCCCTTCTACCACGCGATCGGCGCGGCCGGGGTGAGCGTGGTCGCGGTGGCCGCGCTGGCCTCCCTGACGCTGACCCCGGCGCTGCTCGGCGTGCTCGGGAACCGGATCAAACCGCAGCGGGCCTCGGCCGACGAGGGTCGCTTCGCCCGGCTGGCCAGGGCCGTGCAGCGGCGGCCGGCGACGACCGTGGCCGTGACCGGGCTGGTGCTGGTGGTCTCGGCGCTGCCGTTCCTGGGCGTACGGTTCAACAACGGCGGCGTGGACCTGCTGCCGACGAGCTTCGAGAGCCGCCAGGTGGCGGACCTCACCCGGGACCGCTTCCCGGGCGGGGGCGCGCCGCCGATCCAGCTGGTGGCCCGCTCGTCCCAGGCCGAGCTGCAGGGCTATCTGGACACGCTGCGGGGGTTCGCGCGCGTCGGGGAGGCGCGGCAGCTGGCGCCCCAGGTGGCCGTGGCGGAGGTGTACACGGCCGGGGACGGGCGCGACGAGCGGGCCGAGGAGGCGGTCACCTGGCTGCGGGCGCATCGCCCGGCGTTCCCGCTGTACGTGGCGGGGAGCGCGGCCGGCGTGATGGACTTCCGCGGGGAGATGGCGGACCGGCTGCCGTGGGCGATCCTGGTGGTGGCGCTGGGCACGTTCGTGATGCTGTTCCTGCTGACCGGTTCCGTGCTGGTGCCGATCAAGGCGTTGATCATGAATACGCTGTCGCTCGGCGCGGCCTTCGGCGCCATAGTCCTGATATTTCAGGACGGGTACCTGGCGGACGTGCTGGGCTTCACGCCCACGGGGACGCTGGAGACCTGGGTCCCGGTGCTGGTGTTCATGTTCGCCTTCGGGCTCTCCATGGACTACGAGGTCTTCCTGCTGGCCCGGATCAAGGAGTTCCACGACGCCGGGCTGCCCAACGACCGGGCGGTGGCCGTCGGCCTGCAGCGCTCCGGCAAGATCATCACCTCGGCGGCGCTGGTCATGGTCGTGGTGTTCGGCGGCTTCGCGGCCGGGCGCATGCTGGGCATCAAGGAGATGGGCCTGGCCCTGGCCGTCGCCATCGCGGTGGACGCCACACTGGTCCGCTGCCTGCTCGTACCAGCCACGATGACGCTGCTGGGCCGCTGGAACTGGTGGGCGCCCGGGCCGCTGCGCCGCCTGCACGACCGGTTCGGACTGCGCGAGGGACGGCCCGAACCCGGTCGCGTGCCCGTCGGCTAGCGGCCCCGGAACGGGCGGGTCGCCGGGTCCGGCGGTCCGCCCGCGGGGCGCGCCGCCAGGGCCTCCAGGGCCAGCCGTACCGCGGTGTCGAGCTGGGGGTCGGAGCCGCGGGCCCAGTCGCCGGGGGTGATGAGGACCTCCACGTCGGGGGTGGCGCCGCGGTTCTCCAGCTCCCAGCCGTAGCGCTCGATCCAGTACGCGTACCCGGGCACGGTCATCGCGGTGCCGTCGCCGAGCACGTGCCAGCGGTCGATGCCGATGACCCCGCCCCAGGTGCGGGCGCCGACCACCGGGCCAAGGCCGAGCGACTGCACGGCGGCGGTGACCACGTCGCCGTCGGAGCAGGTCTCCTCGTCGCAGAGCACGACCACCGGGCCGCGCGGCGCGTCCCTGGGGTAGCTCTCCGGCTCGTAGCGGCGGGAGATGTTCCAGCCGACGATCCGCCGGGACAGCTTCTCCACGACCAGCTGGGAGGTGTGGCCGCCCCGGTTGCCGCGCACGTCCACGATCAGGGCGGCCATGGTCAGCTCGCGGGACAGGTCGCGGTGGAGCTGGGCCCAGCCGGACGGGCCCATGTCGGGCACGTGCAGGTAGCCGAGGCGGCCCTCGGAGAGCTCGCGGACCCGGGTCCTGCGCTCGCCCACCCAGGCGTGGTAGCGCAGGTAGACGTCGTCCAGGACCGGGACCACGGCGATCCTCTTGGTCTCGGCGCCGGACTCGACGGTCAGTTCCACGGCGCGGTCCGCGGTGTCCACCAGGAGTTCGGCCGGGCCCTTGCGGGGGTCCACCGGGCGGCCGTCGACGGCCAGCAGGGCGTCTCCGGGCCGTACACCGGTGCCCTGGAGGGGTGAGCGGGCGTGCGGGTCGGAGAGCTCGGCCGGGTAGATCCGGCGGACCCGCCACAGGCCGTCGGTGTCGGGGGCCAGGTCGGCGCCGAGCATGCCGACGTAGCGGCCCGAGCCCCGGGACCGGCCGAACACGTACGCGTGCGAGGCGCCCAGCTCACCGACGGCCTCGGCCAGCAGGTCGGCGAAGTCGTCGCCGCCCGCGATCCGGTCCAGCCACGGCCGGTACCGCTCCAGCACGCCCGGCCAGTCCACGCCGGCCATGTCCTCGACCCAGAAGTGGTCGCGCACGATCCGGCCGGCCTCCGCGTACGACTGCCGCCACCGCCGCACCGGATCCACCTCGACCCGGATCCTGGACAGGTCCACGCTGACGCTGTCGCCGTTCTTGCCGGTGGCCGAGATGACCCGGACGTCGTGCCCGTCCACCACCACGATCTTCGCGCCGTCGCCGCTGACCGAGAACCCGCCGACGCCGTCGGAGAGCTCCTCGCACTTGCGCTTGTCCAGGTCGAAACGCTCCAGGCTGAGCCCTTCGCCCGGCTGGAAGCGCAGCCAGACGAGGCCGCCCTTGACCGCCCGCAGGCCGTAGTAGCGCGCCTCCGGCACCGGCAGGGCGACGATCCGGCCCGCCAGCCCGTCGGTGTCCACCTCGACCGGTGAGTCGCCGTTGGGGCTCTCCACCGGCCGCCCGGCCACGGAGGGGGCGAACGGGGACGGCGCGCCCGCCGAGAGGGGCAGCAGGTAGGGGCGGGAGCCGAGCGGGAACGCCAGGTCGAAGCTGTGCGCGTCGTAGATGGCGCCGAAGCCGCGCCGGGACAGGAAGGCCAGGTGGCGCCCGTCGGCGGTGAACGCGGGCCAGGTGTCGGTGAAGCGGCCGTCGGTGACCTCGACGATGACGGTCTCGGCGGCCTCCTGGCCCGGCTCGGGGAGGCGGGCCATGCGGATCGCGCTGAAGTCTCCGTCCACCGGGTGGCACCAGACCAGCCACTCCGAGCGCGGGTCGAAGCCCATGCCGCTGATGCTGCCGTTGGCGGTGCGGGTGAGCTCGGTGACCTCGCCCGTCTCCACCCGGACCAGCAGGAGGCGGCCCTCGTGGTCGGCGACCGCGATGGTGGCGCCGTCCGGGGAGCCCTCCATGTCCACCACCCGGCCGATCGCGCCGCCCGCGATGGTCCGGACCGTGCCGCCCGGCTCGGCCAGCTCGATGGCGTCCTCTCCCCCGGCGTCGCTCACCCAGGCGGCGGGACCGTTGATCCGCTTGCCCGGCTTCTTCTTCTCCTCGCTCTCCTCGTCCTCTTCGGTCTCCGGGGCGGGCTCGGCTTTACCGTTCTGGGAGGGACCGTTCTGGGAGGGCTCGCTCTTCGCCGGCTCCGGGGCCTCGTGGCCGCCGAGCACGATCGGCAGGCGGGCGCGCACGCCCGGCCGGACCGCCAGCGCGCGGGCCGGCCCGTCCTCGTGGGTCAGCCAGTGCACCGTGCCGGCCACCTCGACCGCGCTGGCCCTGCCGGTCGTGTCGCACGCCAGCCCCCGGACGTGCACGTGCGCCGGGTACGGCTGCCGCCCCCGCCCCGCGCCGCCCAGCGTCACCTCCAGCCGCCTGGGCGCCTCCTCCAGGCTCGGCAGCAGCCACAGCTCGCCGGCCCTGGCGTACACGACGCGCTCGCCGTCGGTGGCGGCCTGGCGGGCGTAGAAGTCGTCGTGCTCGGTGTGCCTGACCAGGTCGGAGCCGTCCGGCGCGCACGAGTAGAGGTTGCCCGTGCCGTCGTGGTCGGACAGGAACACGAGCCGGTCCCCGACCAGCATCGGCGCGGCCAGCTGCCCCTCGGCGGCCAGCGGCACCCGCTTGCCGTCCAGCCAGAGCCGCCCGGTCCCGCCACCCCGGTAGCGCTTCCAGTGCGCCGGATCGTGGCTGGCCGAACCGGTGAGCAGCAGCGCGCGACCCCCGTCCAGGTGCAGGTCCGAGACCGGCCCGTACGGCAGCCGCGTCCCGGGCCCGCCCGCCAGCGGAACCGTGTACGCCATGGTCCAGAAGTGGAACGGCTGGTCGTGCGCGGCCGTGGCGACCACGGTCCGCTCGTCGGCCCAGCCGCGCATCCGGGTGCGGTAGTTGGCCCAGTGGGTGAGCCGGGACGCCGGGCCGCCCTCGACGGGCGCGGCGTGCACCTCGGGATCGGAGTCGCGCCAGCTCGTCCAGGCCACGTGCCTGCCGTCCGGCGAGATCCGCGGGTGGCTGGCCCGGACGCGGTCGATGGTCAGCCGCCAGGCTCGTCCCCCGTCCAGCGGAGCGATCCAGACGTCGTCTTCGGCGACGAAGGCCAGAAGGTCGCGGTGAATGTGGGGAAAGCGGAGATATGACCCACTCGACACCCACACAATGCTAACCGGGCCCCCGGCGATGGCATAGATCGTGCCGGATGGGGCGCCCTTACTCCTGTGGCCGGTGGTGCCGGTGGGACTTCTGCTTACGCGGAGCGAACGAAATCGCGGCTAGAGTTGCCCATCGAACTGGTCATTTATCGAAAAACGGAAGGTATAGCGGTGTCCGACCCCATTCGGCAGAAGCCCCTGGCCGCGCGTCACAGCAAGGCCAAGCGCGGCACCATCCTCGGCGCCGGGCTGGTCATCGCGCTCGCGGCCCTGACCGCCTGCAGCGGATCCGCCGCCGAGACGCCGCCGCCGGTGGCCGAGTCCGGCGCTCCCTCGTCGCTGCCGCCGTCAGAGGTCCCGTCGGCGATCCCGTCCGAGATCCCCCAGCCGAGCGCCGCCCCCACGGTCGACCCGAAGAAGGTCACCTGCGACTACCGCAAGGACGACACCGGCAGCCCGGCCAAGTTCGTCGGCTTCCCGCCCAAGAAGCCCACCGCGGCCTCCCTGCGCGCCAAGACCATGACGATGCGCACCAACCACGGCGACATCGTGATCGAGCTGACGCCGTACACGCCGTGCACGGTGAACTCCTTCGCCTTCCTGGCGGGCAAGAAGTACTTCGACAACACGGTCTGCCACCGGCTGGTCACGGCCGAGACCAACGGCGTGGACCTGCTCCAGTGCGGCGACCCGCAGGCCAAGGGTGACGGCGAGAGCCTGACGGACGGCACCGGCGGTCCCGGCTACCTGTTCCCCGACGAGAACCTCGGCCCGCAGTACGTGCGCGGCGTGGTCTTCATGGCGCAGGGCGGCGACGCCGCCAACTCCAACGGCAGCCAGTTCGCGATCTCCTTCAGCAACGAGAACGCCCAGCTGCCCGCGGCGTACACGCCGTTCGGCGTGGTCGTGAAGGGCATGGACATCGTCGACAAGATCGTCGCGGGCGGCGTCAACACCGCGCCCGACGGCATCGACATCACCAGCGACGAGGGCGGCTCGAACGCGCCGAAGATCCCGGTGAAGATCAAGACGATCGTCGTCCGCTAGCCCTGACCGTCCTTACGGCCCTTTCCTGACATCCGGTGTCTGGTACGGTTCGCACCAATGATCCGCGAGCCGTACCATGCACCGAAATGTCGTGAAACGCGGCCCTCACGCGTGTCACGAGCCCCCCTGGACTTCCCCCCGCCTCCCCCGCGGCCGGAGGCGGAGCGACGCCGGAAGGCGAGGACGTGACCGATCGCGAAGAGGCCCCGTCATGGGTGATCAACCCGCACGTGCCCAGCGTGGCCCGCATGTACGACTACTACCTGGGTGGCAAGGACAACTTCGCGGCCGACCGTGAGGCCGCCGAGCAGGTGCTGGCGGTCATGCCGTACGTGCGGGACTTCACCCGCGACAACCGCGCCTTCCTGTCCCGCTCGGTACGGCTCATCGCCGACGCGGGCGTGCGCCAGTTCCTCGACATCGGCTCGGGGCTGCCCACCCGGGAGAACGTGCACCAGGTCGCCCAGCAGACCGCCCCCGACGCCCGCGTCGTCTACGTGGACAACGACCCGATCGTGCTGGCCCACGGCCGCGCCCTGCTCGCCGAGAACCCGCTCACCACGGTCGTCCAGGCCGACCTGCGCGACCCCGAGGGCATCCTGGACCACCCCGAGGTGGCCTCCAGGATCGACTTCGGCCGGCCGGTCGCGCTGCTCCTGCTGGCCGTGCTGCACTTCGTGGCCGACGACGCGGAGGCCGCCTCGATCGTGGCCCGGCTGCGGGAGCGACTGGCGCCCGGCAGCTACCTGGTGATCTCGCACGGGCACGCCGGGCGGGTCAGCAAGGCCGACGAGATCTCGGTGACGAGCACCTACAAGGCCACCAAGGCGGGCAACTTAACCCCCCGGACTCCCGGCCAGATCAGCGCCTACTTCGACGGCCTGGAGCTTCTGGAGCCCGGCCTGGTGCCGGTGGAGGCCTGGCGTCCCGAGTACGACCTCGAGCCCGACTGGGACAGGGCCGGATTCCTCGGCGCGGTCGGCTACCTGCCCTGACCACCGTTTCTTTTCGCCGGTGACAGGCCGGTGTGTTTTCCGGCGAAAGCCAGGATGTCCGCCGTCAGGGCGTGTTCTCTGCTCGCGGAAAAGGCGGCGTGGGCGCTGTCGGGTTCCCGGCGCATGAGGACCGGCCGGTCGCTTCCGGTGGCATGTTGAAGGGCCGCGCACATTTTGGTCACGTGCGCCTCTCCGGTCTGCAGATCGGTCACCGCGCCGGCGAGAAGGAATGCGGGATAATCGGCTCCGGGCACGATGTTGTGATATGGCGAGTATTTGAGCAGCCATGGGAGTTGCTCGGGATGGGACGCGGTCCCGAATTCATCCGTCCATGTGCATCCCAGGCCGAATTTCTCGTAGCGCACCATGTCGCACAGCGGGCCTTCGGCGATGACGGCCGCGTACAGGTCCGGTCGCTGGGTGGCGGCGGCGGTGACCAGGAGCCCGCCGGCGGACTGGCCGAAGATCGCCAGCTGGCCGGGGGTGGTCCGGCCGGTGTCGACGAGCCAGGCCGCGGCGTCGTTGAAGTCGCCGACCGCGCGGTGTTTGTGCGGTCCCCGACCGGCGTCGTGCCAGTCCTGGCCCTCTTCGCCGCCGCCGCGTACGCAGGCGAGCGCGTACGTGCCGCCGGCGCCGACCCAGGCGGCCGCCAGGGGGAGGAACCACGGGCGCATGGGCATGCCGAAGCTGCCGTAGCCGTACATGAGGGTGGGGCGGGGTTCTTGACGGTCGTCGGCGGGGGTGAACAGGAACAGCGTGATCTCGGTTCCGTCGCGGGTGGGGCAGCGGACGCTGTGGCTGCGGATCTCCGGCGTGTGCCCGGATGTGGTGGCGCGGGCCTCCTGTTCCGTGTTCCCGCTGGTGGCGTCGTAGCGGTAGATCGTGGGGGGTGTGGTCGCGTCGCAGTAGCTGAACCTGGCGTGCGTTCCCGACGGGAGGTTCGTCCGCAGGGAGGACACGACGCCCGCGCCGGGCAGGGGCAGTTCGGCGAGCGGCCGGCCGCCGGCCAGGTCGTGCAGGGTCAGGGCGGAGGTGCCGTGGCGGGTGCGTGCCACCAGCAGGAGTGGCCGCGGCAGCGCCGGGTCGTCCAGGACCACGCACTCGTCCAGGGGGGCCTGGGGGTCCTCGGGTACCAGGGTGCGCCAGGCGGCCGGGTCGGTTTCGTCCGGGTGGGCCGTACAGATGCGGCCGCAGGGGGCCTGGTGGTCGGTGACCAGCAGGAGATCGCCGTCCGCGAGGAAGCGCGGGAGGACATGGGCGCGCAGGGCGCCGCCGTCCACGATCTTCGTGAACCGCGGGGTCTCCGGGTCGGCGAGATCGGCCACGTGGACGTCGTTGTGGGAGGCGGGACCGACCGTCGCGGTGATCGCCAGCCGGCGGCCGTCGGGGCTGATCGTCAGCCCGTAGTAGTGGTCCGGGGCGTCGTCGCCGCCGAACACCACCGTGTCGGCCTGCCAGGGCGTACCGACCCGGTGCAGCCGCACCCGCCGGTGCAGGCGCGTGTCGCCGGGGTCCAGTTCCTCGTCGGGCACGCGGCTGACGTAGTAGAACGCGTCCCCGCCGGGCAGCCAGGCCAGCGACGTGTTGCGGGCCCGCGGCAACGGCCCGTCCACCGTCTCACCGGTACGCGCGTCCAGCACCAGGACGTCGCTGCCGGGCTGCTCGGCGACCTCCAGCTGGACGGCCACCCGTCCGCCCTCGCGCGACGGCCACCACGCGTACAGCCCGGTACGGCCGGACGGGTCGATCTCCACCGGATCCACCAGCACTCGCCGGTTCCCGCCGGCGTCCACGACGAGCAGGCGCCGCTGCTCGTCCCCCCGGAGCTGCTCGGCGAGGAACAGGACGGAACCGCGCGCCATCGGCGGCTCCGACACGCCGAAGGACGCCACCTGCTCCACCAGGGACCCCCACCCGTGCCTCTCCCGCCATCCCGCGCGGTGCGCGCGGTAGAGACGATCCTGGGCCTCCGCCCATGCCCGCACGCACGCGTCGCCGCTCTCTTCCAGCCACCGGTAGGGATCGGAAACGAGAAATCCGAATAGATTCTCCACCATGTCGCCGCGCCGGGCGGGCGGGTAGAACAATTGCGCCATAAACGCCCCCGAAACGTCGTGCCGCCTGCGGGAAGCCGGGGTGCCGCGGCCGGTACGCGCCGCGGCACCCGGATCATTCAGTTATGACTCGCCACGAAGAATGTCGGCCATCCAGCCACGTACGCCGCCGACGCGCGCGGCCGGACCGGTCTCTCGATACGGTAGGTGTCCATTCATGCCAGCCTCCCGGATCCGTCGATTCGCCCGGAATGGGCGATTACCACAGCAGGATTCCCGTGCCGGTGATTGATAAACGAAAGGCGCGGCGACCCGGAACGCGCATGGGTAATGACGTCAAAGGCTTTTTTTACAAAAGAAGGCCCCGGCGACCGTGCGAGGTCGCCGGGGCCAGGAAACGTGCGTCAGACGAGTTCCTGCGCGCGCGGCTTGGCGTCCACGCCCGCCTCCTTGCGCTGCTCGGTCGTGATCGGGGTGGGCGCCCCGGTCAGCGGGTCGAAGCCGGAGGCCGTCTTCGGGAAGGCGATGACGTCGCGGATCGAGTCGCCGCCCGAGAGCAGCATGCAGATCCGGTCCCAGCCGTAGGCGATGCCGCCGTGCGGGGGCGGGCCGTACTTGAACGCCTCCAGCAGGAAGCCGAACTTGTTCTCGGCCTCCTCCTTGGAGATGCCCAGCACGCCGAAGACGCGCTCCTGCATCTCGGCCCGGTGGATACGGATCGAGCCGCCGCCGATCTCCATGCCGTTGCAGACCATGTCGTACGCGTAGGCGAGCGCCTCGCCTGGGTGGTCCTGGAAGTCGTCGGCCCACTCCGGCTTGGGGCCGGTGAACGGGTGGTGCACGGCCGTCCAGCCGCCCTCGCCGTCCTCCTCGAACATGGGCGCGTCCACCACCCAGAGGAAGGACCACTGGGACTCGTCGATCAGCCCGCAGCGGCGGCCGATCTCCAGGCGGGCCGCGCCCAGCAGGTCGCGGGCGGCGCGGGCGGTCCCGGCCGCGAAGAAGATCGCGTCGCCGACCTTGGCGCCGGTGGCCGCGGACAGGCCGGAGATCTCCTCCTCCGACAGGTTCTTGGCCACCGGGCCGCCGAACCCGTCCTCCTGGACCAGCACGTACGCCAGGCCCCGCGCGCCGCGCGACTTGGCCCACTCCTGCCAGCCGTCCAGCTCCTTGCGGGTCTGGGAGGCCCCGCCGGGCATCACGACCGCGCCCACGTGCTCGGCCTGGAAGACCCGGAACGTGGTCTTGGCGAAGTACTCGGTGAGGTCGGTCAGCTCGCAGCCGAAACGCAGGTCGGGCTTGTCTGAGCCGTACCGCGCCATGGCCTCGGCGTAGGTCATGCGGGGCAGCGGGCGCGGCATCGTGTAGCCGACGGTCTCCTGCCAGACCCGGGACATGATGGCCTCGCCCAGCTCCATCACGTCGTCCTGGTCCACGAACGACATCTCGATGTCGATCTGGGTGAACTCCGGCTGCCGGTCGGCGCGCAGGTCCTCGTCCCTGAAGCACTTGGTGAGCTGGTAGTAGCGCTCCAGGCCGCCGACCATGAGCAGCTGCTTGAACAGCTGGGGCGACTGGGGCAGCGCGTACCAGCTGCCGGGCTGGAGCCGCACCGGGACCAGGAAGTCGCGGGCGCCCTCCGGCGTGGAGCGGGTCAGGTTGGGGGTCTCCACGTAGACGAAGTCGCGCTCCCGCATGACCTCGTGCACCAGGTAGGTGGCCTTGGAGCGGGTGCGCAGCGCGTCGCCGACCTGCTGGCGGCGGATGTCCAGGTAGCGGTAGCGCAGCCGGGCCTCCTCGGAGACGCCGGAGTTGCCCTCGATCGGGAACGGCAGCGGCGCGGCCTCGCTCAGCACCTCCACCTTCGAGGCGACGACCTCGATGGCGCCGGTCGGAAGGTCGGGGTTCTCGTTGCCCTCCGGCCTGACCCGCACCTCGCCGACGACCTTCACGCAGTATTCGGAGCGCAGCCCGTGGGCGTCGTCCTCCTCGCGGAAGACGACCTGCGCGGACCCCGAGGCGTCGCGCAGGTCGATGAACACCACGCCACCGTGGTCACGGCGGCGCGCTACCCAGCCCGCCAGCGTCACCTGCCGGCCGGCATGCTCCGGACGAAGCGTCCCTGCTTCGTGGGTGCGGATCACGAGAGTTTCCCTTTCAGGGTGTCGGCGACCTCGGCAAGCGGCACCGCGGTCTGCTCAGCAGTGGTCAGATCTTTGACCTGTACGGCTCCCGCCGCCAGATCCCGATCCCCGAGGATAAGGGCGAACCGGGCACCGCTGCGGTCCGCGGCCTTCATCCCGCCCTTCACCCCGCGCCCCCCGAACGCCATGTCGACCGAGAGCCCGGCCCGCCGCAACGCCACGACCAGGCCGAACGCCACCCGCCTGGCCTCCTCGCCGAGCGGCACCGCGAACACGTCCACGGTCGAGGGCTCGGCCTCGAACAGCCCCTCGGCCTCCATCGCGAGCACGGTGCGGTCCACTCCGAGCGCCCACCCCACACTGGGCAGCGGCGGCCCGCCGATCATCTCGCTCAGCCCGTCGTAGCGGCCCCCGCCGCCCACCGCGGACTGGGACCCGAGCCCGTCGTGCAGGAACTCGAAGGTGGTCCTGGTGTAGTAGTCGAGGCCGCGCACCAGCCGCGGGTCGTCGGTGTAGACCACCCCGGCCGCGGTCAGCAGCGTGCGCACCTCCTCGTGGTAGGCCTTGCAGGCCCCGCACAGGTGGTCGGTGACCAGCGGCGCGCCGCTCAGCTGCGCCTGCACCTCGGGCCGCTTGTCGTCCAGCACCCGGAGCGGGTTGATCTCGATCCGCTGCCGGGTCGGCTCGTCCAGGTCCAGCCCGCGCAGGAAGTCCTGCAGCGCGGCCCGGTAGGCCGGCCGGCACTCCGCGCAGCCCAGCGAGTTGAGCAGCAGCCGCACCCCGGTCAGGCCGAGCGAGGCGTAGCCGTCCACCGCGAGCGTGATCAGCTCGGCGTCCACGGCCGGGTCCTCGATGCCGATGGCCTCCGCACCCACCTGCGAGAAGTGCCGGTAGCGGCCCTTCTGGGCCTTCTCGTAGCGGTAGTAGCTGCCCGAGTACCAGAGTTTGACGGGCAGCGGCCCGCCGGGCAGGCCGTGCTCGATCACGGCCCGCATCACCGAGGCGGTGCCCTCGGGGCGGAGCGTGATGGAGCGCCCGCCCTTGTCGAGGAAGGTGTACATCTCCTTGGTCACGATGTCGGTGGACTCGCCGACGCCGCGGGAGAACAGGCCGGTGTCCTCGAAGGCGGGCGTCTCGATGTAGCCGTACCCGGCCCTGCGGGCGGGCGCGGCGAGCGCGTCGCGGACGGCGAGGACCCGCTCGGAACGTGGCGGCATCCAGTCGAAGGTGCCTTTGGGCGCCTGAAAGCTCATCTAAATTCCCCTGTGCGGGCCACGCGCGGGCGGCAACTCCTGGAGGTAGGGGTTGACGGCCCGCTCGCGGCCGATAGTCGTCTGTGGTCCGTGGCCGGGCAGCACGGCGGTCTCGTCCGGCAGCGTCATCGTCGCGGCGAGGCTGCGCATCATGACCGCGTGGTCGCCGCCCGGCAGGTCGGTGCGGCCGATGGAACCGGCGAACAGCAGGTCGCCGGAGAACAGGACCGGGGGGATCTCCTCGGCCGGAGGCAACCGGAACGTCACCGAACCCCGGGTATGGCCAGGGCGGTGGTCGACGGTCAGCTCCAGGCCGGCGAGTTTCAGGGTGGCGCCGTCGGTCAGCTCGCGCACGTCGCCGGGCTCGGTCAGCTCCAGGCCGCCGAACAGCTGGCTCGCCTGCGCCGAGATACCCTTGGCCGGGTCGCTGAGCAGTTCCCGGTCCTCCGGATGAATCCATGCAGGGATGTCGCGGGCTCCGCAGACCGGCGCGACCGACCAGACGTGGTCGAGGTGACCGTGCGTCAGCACGACCGCGACGGGCTTGAGGCGGTGTTCGCGCAGCACCGCGTCCAGCTCACCGACAGCGTCCTGACCTGGGTCGACGACGACGCACTCGGCGCCGGCCTCGGGCGCGATCACATAACAATTTGCCTGAAATGACCCAGCGGGGAACGCGGCGATCAGCAACGGAACGGCCTCGATGTCTCAAGGATTGCGCGAGCGAATGTAACCGAAGGGTACCGGTGCGGGTCGGCGGGCTGCGAACTAATACCTGTGTGCCGATACGATTCGCCCACCTCAATAGTCATTCTTGGACAGTCGGGAGGACGAAGTGGTCAGCGGTAAGGACCGCCAGAAGCAACTCGCGCGCGAGCATTACGAGCGCCAGCAGGCCGCGCGCATCCAGCGAGAGCGCGCCGCCAAGCGGACCGCCGCCATCGGGACCACCGTCGGCGTCCTCGTCGTGATCGGCGGCATCGTGGCCGCGGCGACCCTGCTGGGCGGCGGGGGCGAGGACCCCACGACGGCGAGCCCCACGGACACCGCGGTGCCCTCGGCCAGCGCGCCGCCGGCGGGCCCGAAGGCGTACGACCCCGCCTCCGGCAGCTGCGAGTACCTGGCGGACGGCCAGGCGGCCAAGGACGTCGGCCAGCCGCCCGCGAAGGTGTCCGCGCAGCCCGCCACCATGACCATCAACACCAGCCTGGGCACGATCGAGGCCACCCTGGACGGGGCGAAGGCGCCCTGCACGGTGGGCTCGTTCGAATTCCTGGCCTCGAAGAAGTACTTCGACGGCACCAAGTGTCACCGCCTGACCACCGAGGGCATCAAGGTGCTCCAGTGCGGCGACCCGACGGCGTCCGGCAGCGGCGGCCCCGGCTACCGCTTCGCCGACGAGAACCTGGAAGGCGCCAGCTACAAGCGCGGCGTGCTGGCCATGGCCAACAGCGGCCCCGGCACCAACGGCAGCCAGTTCTTCATCGTGTACGGCGACGAGACCGACTCCCTGCCCGACTCCTACACCCCCTTCGGGACCATCACCAAGGGTCTCGACGTGGTGGACAAGGTGGCCAAGGACGGGGTCGAGGGCGGTGGCGGCGACGGCCCGCCGAAGACGGCCGTCGAAATCAAAGACGTGACAATTACCGGCAAGAGCTGACGTAATACAACCAAGGGCCGTTTGCGCCCTGGAGGCTGATTCGAGTGCGGGAGGACACGGTGACCACCGACCCGTGGGGCCGGGTAGACGACGACGGCACCGTCTACGTGCGTACGGCTGAGGGAGAACGGGCCGTCGGGTCCTGGCAGGCCGGTGAACCGGAAGAGGCGCTGGCCTACTTCCACCGCAAGTTCGACGAGCTGGCCGGGCAGGTCCAGCTCCTCGAGCAGCGGGTGCGGGGCACCGATCTGCCGCCCGCGCAGGCCGAGGCGAGCATCCTGAAGCTGCGCGAGGCGGTCGCGGAGGCGCACGCGGTCGGCGATCTCGGCTCGCTCAACGACCGCCTCGGGGCGCTGTCCGAACTGGTCGGCAAGCGCCGCGAGGAGGTCAGGGCCGCCCGCGACCAGGCCAGATCGCAGGCCAAGGAGATCAAGGAGCGGATCGTCGCCGAGGCGGAGCGCATCGCCGAGGACGCCACCCACTGGAAGTCCGGCGGCGAGCGGCTGCGGCAGCTGGTGGAGGAGTGGAAGGCGGCCGAGCGCATCGACCGCGCCACCGAGGCCGGGCTGTGGAAGCGGCTGTCGGCGGCCAGGACGGCGTTCGCGAAGCGGCGGAAGGCGTACTTCTCCTCGCTGGACGAGCAGCGCGACCAGGTGCGCGGGCTGAAGGAGCGCATCGTCACCGAGGCCGAGGCGCTGGCCACCTCCACCGACTGGAACGCCACCGCGGCGGCCTACCGCGAGCTGATGCGGCAGTGGAAGTCGGCCGGGCGGGCCTCCCGCGAGGCCGAGGACGACCTGTGGAACAGGTTCAAGGGCGCGCAGGACCTGTTCTTCCAGGCCAGGTCCGCGGTGTTCGCCGAGCGTGACGCGTCCTTCGCGGCCAACGCGGAGGCCAAGGAGGCCCTGCTGGCGGACGCGGAGAAGATCCTCCCCGTCACCGACGTGCGGGCGGCGCGCAGCGCGCTGCGGGTGCTGGTGGAGCGCTGGGAGGCCGTCGGCCCCGTGCCGCGCGAGCAGCGCGACCGGCTGGAGGGCGGCCTGCGCAAGGTGGACGAGGCCGTCCGCCGCGCCGAGGAGGAGCAGTGGAAGCGCTCCAACCCGGAGGCCCGGGCGCGCGCCCAGGACACGGTGAACCAGCTCAGGAAGTCCATCGAGCAGCTGGAGAACCGCCTGGCCAAGGCGCAGCCGGGCAGCAAGGCGGCCAAGGAGGCCGAGGAGTCCATCGCGGCCCGCAGGTCCTGGCTCCAGGAGGCCGAGCGCACCCTGGCGGAGTTCTCCTGACCTACTCCTGACCGGCGAATACCGCTGAAAGGCGCTGAGAAGGCCCCCGCCCGTCCCGGGCGGGGGTTTTCCTATGAGGTGACCCGGTAGACGTCGTAGACGCCCTGGATGGTCCTGACGGCCTTCAGGACGTGGCCCAGGTGCTTGGGGTCGCCCATCTCGAAGGTGAACTTGCTCACCGCGACCCGGTCCCTGGACGTGGTGACCGACGCGGACAGGATGTTCACGTGCTGGTCGGAGAGCGTCCTGGTGACGTCGGACAGCAGCCGGGGCCGGTCCAGCGCCTCCACCTGGATGGCCACCAGGAAGACCGAGTCGTCGCCGGGCGACCAGGAGACCTCCACCAGCCGGTCCGGCTGCTCGCGGAGCTGGCCCACGTTGGCGCAGTCGATCCGGTGCACGGAGACCCCGTGGCCGCGGGTGACGAAGCCGATGATGTCGTCGCCCGGCACCGGCGTGCAGCAGCGGGAGAGCCGCACCCAGACGTCCGGGTCGCCGGCCACGATGACGCCCGCGTTGGAGTTGGCCCTGGGACGGCCCTTGAGGCGCGTGACGACCGCCGCCTCCGCGATGTCCTCCTCCGCCCCCTCGACGCCTCCCAGCGCCTGTACGAGCTTCTGGACGACGCTCTGGGCCGCGATGTGACCCTCGCCGACCGCCGCGTAGAGCGCGGACACGTCCGGGTAGCGCAGATCCCTGGCCAGGGCCAGCAGCGCCTCCCCCGACATCAGCCGCTGGAGCGGCAGGCCCTGCTTGCGCATGGCCCGGCCGATGGCCTCCTTGCCCGCCTCGATCGCGGTCTCCCTGCGCTCCTTGGAGAACCACTGGCGGATCTTGTTGCGGGCCCGGCCGCTCTTGACGAACTTCAGCCAGTCCCGGGAGGGACCCGCGTCCGGCGACTTGGAGGTGAAGATCTCCACGGTGTCGCCGTTGCCCAGCCGGGACTCCAGCGGCACCAGCCGGCCGTTCACCCTGGCTCCGATGCAGCGGTGCCCGACCTCGGTGTGCACCGCGTACGCGAAGTCGACGGGGGTGGCGCCGTCGGGGAGGGCGACCACCTGGCCGCGCGGGGTGAAGACGAACACCTCGGAGACCGACAGGTCGAAGCGGAGCGACTCCAGGAACTCGCCCGGGTCGGAGGTCTCCTTCTGCCAGTCCAGGAGCTGGCGCAGCCAGGCCATGTCGTTGACCTCTTTGACCTTGGCCGGGCCGGAGGTGGTCATCTCCTCCTTGTACTTCCAGTGGGCGGCCACGCCGTACTCCGCGCGGTTGTGCATGGCGCGGGTGCGGATCTGGAGCTCGACCGGCTTGCCCTCCGGGCCGATCACCGTGGTGTGCAGCGACTGGTACATGTTGAACTTGGGCATCGCGATGTAGTCCTTGAACCGGCCGGGCACCGGGTTCCACCGCGCGTGGATCGTTCCGAGCGCGGCGTAGCAGTCGCGGACCGTGTCCACCAGGACGCGGATGCCCACCAGGTCGTAGATGTCGTCGAAGGCCACGCCCCTGGCGATCATCTTCTGGTAGATCGAGTAGTAGTGCTTGGGGCGGCCCTTCACGGCCGCCTTGATCTTGGACTCGCGCAGGTCGCCGGAGACGTTCTCGATCACTTCCTGGAGGAACAGGTCGCGGCGGGGGGCCCGCTCCGACACCATCCGGGCGATCTCGTCGTAGCGCTTCGGGTAGAGCATGGCGAACGCGAGGTCCTCCAGCTCCCACTTGATGGTGTTCATGCCCAGCCGGTGCGCCAGCGGCGCGAAGATCTCCAGGGTCTCCCGGGACTTCTGCTGCCGCTTGTGCTCGGGCATGTAGCGCATCGTGCGCATGTTGTGCAGCCGGTCGGCGAGCTTGATCACCAGCACCCGGATGTCGCGGGACATCGCCACGACCATCTTGCGCACGGTCTCGGCCTGCGCCGCGTCCCCGAACTTGACCTTGTCCAGCTTGGTCACGCCGTCGACCAGCAGCCCGATGTTCTCACCGAAGTCGGCGCGCAGCTCGTCCAGGCTGTACGCGGTGTCCTCCACCGTGTCGTGCAGCAGGGCGGCGCACAGGGTCTCGTCGTCGGTGCCCAGCTCGGCCAGGATGGTGGCCACGGCCAGCGGATGGGTGATGTACGGGTCGCCGCTCTTGCGCTTCTGGTCCCGGTGGTGGAAGGCGGCCATGTCGTAGGCGCGCTCGATCAGGCGCAGGTCCGCCTTCGGATGGCTGGCCCGCACCGTCTTGAACAACGGCTCCAGAACCGGATTCATCGCCCCCCACTGTCCCCCGAACCGAGCGAGCCTGCGTCGGACGGCCGGCGCAGGCTTCTCCCCAGACTTCTCCCCTTCGTCTACTCCAACGTCACGGGACCGGGGTTCACTTCCGGGCGGCGCCTCCGCGCCGGGCGAACCGGCGCGTGGAGCCTCGACGCGCGGGGCCCCGGCGCGCTGCTCCTCGGGCGCGGGCTCCGCGGGCGCGGCGGAGGACACGCTGCCGGGGGCGACCACATCACGGGGCACACAGACTCCTTAGGCGTCGAGTCCAGGCCCCAAGTCTATCGGTGGTCCCAGGGGCTCTGGATCAGACGGTCACCAGGGACCGGACGTCGAGGCCGGCCAGCTTCTCCCGGCCGGCCAGGAAGGACAGCTCCATCAGGAACGAGACCGCCACCACCTGCGCTCCCGCCCGCCTGACCAGGTCCACGGCCGCCGCCGCCGTGCCGCCGGTGGCCAGCACGTCGTCCACCACCAGCACCCGCTCGCCGGGGGCGAACGCGTCGGCGTGCACCTCGACGGTGGCGGAGCCGTACTCCAGATCGTAGGACGCGGAGATGGTCTCGGCAGGCAGTTTGCCCTTCTTGCGGATCGGCACGAACCCCGCGGCGCAGCGGATGGCGACCGGCGCGGCCAGGATGAAGCCGCGCGCCTCGATGCCCACCACCTTGTCGAACGCGTAGCCGGCCGCCAGCCCGTCGACGACCTGCGTGAAGGCGGCGTGGTCGGCCAGCAGCGGGGTGATGTCCTTGAACAGGATGCCCGGCTTGGGGTAGTCGGGCACGTCCCTGATCAGCGAGATCCAATCGGTCACCCGCCCACCTTAGGGCACGCCCCGAGACGCCGGACACCCCGCGTCCCTGACGGGATCACGGGGTGTCCGAGTGGTTCCGCGACGCCGCCGCGAGCGGCCTCGCGGCTACTTCTTGGGCTTGTCCTTGGCCGCGCCGACCGGCTCCTTCTTGGCCTTGGCGGTGGCCTGCTTGGCCTCCGCGGCCTCCCGCTGGGCCACCCGGCGGGCCAGCGCCTGCCACTGCGGCTCGCGCTCCTTGAGCGACACCAGGATCGGCGTCGCCACGCAGATCGAGGAGTACGTGCCGACCAGCATGCCGACGAACAGCGCCAGCGACAGGTCCTTCAGCGTGCCCGCGCCGAGCAGCGTGGTGCCGATGAACAGGATCGCCGCCACGGGCAGGATCGCGACCAGCGAGGTGTTCAGCGACCGGATCAGGGTGTGGCTCAGCGCGTTGTTGGCCGCCTGCGTGTACGTCATCTTCGCGGACGTGCCCAGCTTCGCCGTCACCTCCTTGATCATGTCGAACACCACGACCGCGTCGTAGAGCGAGTAGCCGAGGATGGTGAGGAAGCCCAGCATGGTCGCCGGGGTCACCTCGAAGCCCGACCACGCGTACACGCCCGCGGTGATCACCAGGTCGTGCAGGAGCGCGACGATGGCCGCCAGGGCCATCTGCCACTCGAACGCGAAGGTCAGGTACGCCATGATCGCGACCATGAAGACGATCAGGCCGAGTACGGCCTTCTCGGAGACCTCGCCACCCCAGGTGGCGCCGATGACCTGCGAGCTGACCTGCTTCTCCGCCACCCCGAACTCGGCCGAGACGGCCTTCTGGACCTGGGTCACCTCGGCCGTGGTGAGGCTCTCGGTGGTCACCCGCCAGTTGGGGCCGGCCTCCTGGACGATGGCCTGGTGGATCACGCCCGTGTCCAGCATGGTGGCGCGGACGGTCTCCACGCTGGAGTTGGGCGTGCGGGCGAAGTCGAAGACCGAGCCGCCCTTGAACTCCACGCCCAGGTTGAGCCCGTTGATGATCAGACCGGCGATCGAGAACACCAGCAGGAAGAGCGACAAGCCGTACCAGAGCTTGCGCTTGCCGACGAAGTCGATGTCGATGTCGCCGCGGTAGAGGCGGCCGATGACGCCCGGCATCATGCCTCCTGCATGGTCTGGGTGCTGGACTCGGAGCGGGCCATGCGTTCGGCGTCGAGGCCGGACAGCTTGTGTCCCTTGGCGAAGAACTTGGTCCGGGCCACCAGCGACATCAGCGGCTTGGTGAACAGGAACACCACCACGACGTCGATCGCCGTGGTGAGGCCCATCGCGAAGGCGAAGCCGGCCACGTCGCCGACCGCCAGGAAGTAGAGCACGACGGCGGCGATGAACATGACCGCGTCGGCCACCAGGATGGTCCGGCGGGCCCGCCGCCAGGCCACCTCGACCGCGGCCCGCAGCGAGCGGCGGCCCTCCTTCATCTCGTCCCGCATGCGTTCGAAGAAGACGATGAAGGAGTCGGCGGTGATGCCGATCGAGACCACCAGGCCGATGATGTGCGGCAGCGAGAGGCGGAAGCCCGCGTTCTCGCTCAGCACCGTGACCGACAGGTAGGTCACCACCGTGGCCACGCCGAGGCTGGCGATGCCGACGAGGCCGAGGCCGCGGTAGTACAGCAGCAGGTAGAGCATGACGATCACGAGGCCGATGGCGCCCGAGATCAGGCCGCCGCGCAGCTGGTCGGCGCCGAGCGTCGAGGACACCGACACCACCGAGCTGGTGATGAACTTGAGCGGCAGCGCGCCGTACTTGAGCTGGTCGGCCAGCTCGGTGGCGGTCACCTGGGTGAAGCCGCCGGAGATGCGGGCCCGCCCGCCGGGGATCGCCTCGTTGATGGTCGGCGCGACGATGACGGCGCCGTCCAGGACCGTGGCCAGCTGGTTGCGCGGCTGCGGCAGCGTGGTGATGCGGCGGGTGACGTCGGCGAACTGGGTGGCGCCGGCGCTCTTGAAGTCGACCTGGACGATCCACTCGCCGGTGGTCGGGTCGGTCGCCGCGGACGCGCCCGCCAGCTCCGTGCCCTTCACCGCAGCCTTGTCCAGGATGTACTTGATCTGGCCGTTGGTGTCACAGGCGGCGTACTGCTTGTCCGGGTCGTCCTGCTTGCCCTGGCCGAAGTCGGTGGCCGAGCACTTCAGGTCCCTGAACTCCTGCATGACGGCGGGGTCGATGCCGCTGAGGTCCTGCCCGGCCAGCGGGTCGTCCGTGGGCGGCGTGCTCGCCTGGGTGGTCACCAGCGGCGACGGCTCCGCGCCCGGGCTGGCCGAGGCGCTGGGCTCCGCCGGGGCGGACGCGCTCGGCGACGGCGCGGTGAGCGCCTCGGCGAGAGCCCGGCCGGCCGGGCTCGCGGACGGCTCGGCCGAGGCTGCGGGCGTTCCGGCCGGAGTGGCGGCCGGGGAGCCGCTGGGGGCGTCGCTGGGCAGCGGCGCCGGCGCCTCCTGGGCGGACGCGATGGCGAGGACCTGGCGGAAGCGGAGCTCGGCGGTGGTCACCAGCTTCTCCGCCTGCTCCTGACCCGCCCCGGGAATCTGGATCAGGATGTTGCTGCCGGACTTGGCGACCTGGGCGTCGGAGATGCCGGTCCCGTTGACGCGGTCACGGATGATGTTGACGGCCCGGTTGAGGCTCTCCTCCGGCGGCGCCTGCTGGTCCAGCGTCTGCGGTGTCAGGGTCACCGTCGTGCCGCCGGCCAGGTCCAGGCCGAACTTCGGAATGTACGCGTTCTGCAGGATCGTCGCCGCGCCCATGGCGATGATGATGGCCAGCAGCACCAGGAGCGTACGTCCCGGCTTGATCTGGCTACTTGTCGGTGGGGCCACTGGTGGTCAGTCTTTCGGTCAAGGGGTCATCTAATGGGTACTCAGGACTTCTTGGTACTCGAATCCCCCTTCTCAGGGGCGTCAACCACCGCTTCGTCCACGGCGTCGTCCTCGGTTTCCCCTTCGTCGGTCTCATCGGCGTCGTCGACCGGCGTGACCACCCGGCCGATCGCGGCCTTGACCCAGCGGGTCTCGACTCCGGGCGCGATCTCCAGCAGGACGTCGTCGTCCGCGAAGCCCACCACCGTGGCGAACAGGCCGGTCGTCGTCATGACGCGCGAGCCCACCGACAGGGAGTTCTGCATCGCGACCTGCTCCTGCTGCCGCTTACGCTGCGGACGGATGAGCAGAAAGTAGAACACCACGATCAACAGAATGATCGGGAGGAACTGCGCAAGCCCTTCCACGGGGCTCTCCTTCGGTACGAGATGACCGGCCTAGCGCGCCGGAGGTCACACAGGTTGCCGCCTGCCCGGGCCGCCCAGCGCCGCTCAGCACCGCCCAGCGCCGCCGAACGCCACTGAACGCCGCTCAGCACGTCAGCCTACACAGCCAGCCAAGCCACGCAGTGTAGGCGAGCGCTCTGAAGCCCGGCAACGAACCCACGTTTAGGCACGCGGGAAAGTTCCGGATTCACGCCCTTGCAACCGATCTGTGATCCGTAGCACACCCTATGGCATCCATGTACGCCTTTCGCCCACAGCGAGCCCCCGTGCCCGGTCATCGACGTAAAAACTAGACCTCATCGAGACCTCCGAACGCCCCCGGCGGCACCGGCAGCCCGAAATGCGCCCACGCGGCGGCCGTCGCCACCCGCCCCCGGGGAGTACGGGCGAGCAGCCCCTGCCGGACCAGGAAGGGCTCGGCCACCACCTCGACGGTCTCCGGCTCCTCCCCCACCGCCACCGCCAGCGTGGACAGGCCGACGGGACCGCCGCCGAACCGGCGCAGCAGCGCGGTGAGCACGGCGCGGTCGAGCCGGTCCAGTCCTTCGGCGTCCACCTCGTAGAGGTTGAGGGCGGCGGAGGCGATGTCCCGGGTGATCAGGCCCTCGGCGCGCACGTCGGCGAAGTCGCGGACCCGGCGGAGCAGCCGGTTGGCGATGCGCGGGGTGCCCCGGGAGCGGCCGGCGATCTCCTCGCCGGCCTCGCCGGGCAGCGTCATCGAGAGCAGCCGGGCCGAGCGGCTCAGCACCTGCTCCAGCTCGGCCCGCTCGTAGAAGTCCATGTGCGCGGTGAAGCCGAACCGGTCGCGCAGCGGCGCGGGCAGCAGCCCGGCCCTGGTGGTGGCGCCGACCAGCGTGAACGGCGCGATGTCGAGCGGGATGGCGGTCGCGCCCGGGCCCTTGCCGACGACGATGTCGACCCGGAAGTCCTCCATCGCGAGGTACAGCATCTCCTCGGCGGGCCGGGCCATCCGGTGGATCTCGTCGATGAACAGCACCTCGCCGTCGCTCAGCGTGGAGAGGATGGCGGCCAGGTCCCCGGCGCGCTCCAGCGCCGGGCCGGAGGTGACCCGCAGCGGCGCGCCCAGCTCGGCCGCGATGATCATCGCCAGGGTAGTCTTGCCGAGGCCGGGGGGCCCGCTCATCAGCACGTGGTCCGGCGGGCGGCCGCGCAGCAGGGCGCTCTGCAGCACCAGCGACAGCTGCTCCCTGACCCGGGCCTGGCCGATGAACTCGCTCAGCCGCCTGGGCCGGAGCGCGGCCTCGATGAGCCGTTCGTCGCCTTCCGCGTCGGGCGAGACGAGCTCCCGATCGGAGTTCACAACCGCCTCCCGCCTGAAAGATTCACACCGGGGGTCATCGCACGCTCAGGGATCGAAGGGCCGCCTTGAGCAGTACCGCCACCTGCGGAGCGCGCCCGGCGGCGGTCTCCAGGTCGGCCTCGGGGGCGACGGCGGCCACCGCCTCGTCCGCGTCCCTGGCGGAGTAGCCCAGCCCGACCAGGCCGGAGTGCACCTGCTCCCGCCAGGGGGCGAGCCGCCCGCCGTTGAGCGCGGCGTTCACCGCCTCCTCGGGGGTGCCGAGCTTGTCCTTCAGCTCCAGGATGATGCGCTGGGCGCCCTTCTGGCCGATGCCGGGGACCATGGTGAGCGCCTTCAGGTCGGCGGCGGCCACGGCCAGGCGGAGCGCGTTCGGGGTGTGCACGGCCAGCATGGCCAGGGCGATCCGGGGGCCGACGCCGCTGGCGGTCTGGAGCATCTCGAAGACGGCGCGCTCGTCGTCGGTGGCGAAGCCGTACAGGGTCAGGGACTCCTCGCGGACGATGAGGGAGGTCGAGAGGCGGGCCTGTTCGCCGGTGCGCAGGGTGCCCAGGGTGCCGGGGGTGCAGTGCACGAGGACGCCGACGCCGCCGACCTCGATCACGGCGGAGTCCGGGGCGAGGGCGGCGACCCGGCCGGAGACGGAGGCGATCACGGCTTCCCCTTCGCTCGGGCGAGGGCGTCGGCGAGCCGGTTCTGGGCGGCGCCGCGCCAGACGTGGCAGATGGCGAGGGCGAGGGCGTCGGCCGCGTCGGCGGGCTTGGGCATGGCGTCGAGCCGGAGCAGCCGGGTCACCATGGCGCCGACCTGCTTCTTGTCGGCGGTGCCGCTGCCGGTGATGGCCGCCTTGACCTCGGAGGGGGTGTGCAGCGCGACCGGCAGGCCGCGCCTGGCCGCGCAGACGATGGCGACGGCGGCGGCCTGGGCGGTGCCCATCACGGTGCGCACGTTGTGCTGGGCGAAGACGCGCTCGACCGCGACCGCGTCGGGGCGCACCTCGTCGAGCCAGCGTTCGATCCCGGCCTCGACGGCCACCAGCCGCGCGCCGATGTCGTCGTCGGCGGGCGTGCGCACCACGCCGACGGCCACCAGGCTGAGCGGCGTGCCCGGCCGCCCTTCGACGGCGCCGAGCCCGCACCGGGTCAGCCCGGGATCGACCCCCAACACCCTGAGCACCCGCCGACCCCCAGTCCACCGAACACCTGTTCGGCGCAGACTTTACTCCACCGGGGCCGCGCAAGCACGCCGGACACGATCAGAAGTAGTCCAGCATGTACGGCCTGGCCGCGAACACCGCGTCCAGCGTCTCGTCCTGCGCCGCCGACCCGGTCATCAGCCCGGCCCGCCGCAGCGTGGCGCTGGGGACCCCCGCGTACAGGGCGGACAGACCACCGATGCCCAGAACGGGCCCCTCGGCGGAGCCGGTACGGCCGGCCGAGCCGGTTCCGCCCGCGACCTCCAGCCGCCAGCCCCCGGAGTTCCCGGGCCGCTGCGGGTCCTGGACCTGGACGACGGCGTCGGCGGTGACGGCGGCCGGGTAGCCGCGGGCGGCCACGGCCGACTCGACGTCGATCAGGCGGAACATCCAGCGGATCTGCTTGACCGCGTCCTGCTTGCGGTCGGCGAGCAGCCAGAAGACCGGGTCGTCCGGCGCGACCGGCGCGGTGACCCGCTTGGCGACGGTGGCGTGGCTGCCGACCAGGGCCCACAGCGCGCGGGCGGTGGCCGCCGACCCGGCCACCAGGTTGTCGATCTCGATGTCCTCGCCGGACCAGCGGTAGACCACGAAGCCGTCGTCGGCGAGGTAGTAGAAGTCGTCCTCGTCGTCCAGCCACAGCCGCCAGGCGTCCTCGTCGAAGCAGATCGGCCCGGAGGCGCGTCCGGCCGAGTGCACGCGGTCGAGGGTCGCGATCACCTCGGCGGCGTCGTCGGGGCCCATCCGGCGGAGCTTGACCGGCTCCCCGGGGGTGATCGTGCGCAGCGCCTCGGCGGGCACGTCCGCGATCAGCTGGGCTCCCGCGTGCTCCCAGCCCAGCCGCCGGTACAGGTGCGTGGTGGCCGGGAAGAGCGCGGAGACCGCGTGCCCGAGGTCGGCGCAGCGCTCCACGACCTCGAGCATGATCTGCCGCCCGACGCCCCGGCCGCGGTCCTCGGGCAGCACGGTGACGCTGGCGACGCCGCCCATCGACACCTGCCGCCCGTGCCACCACTGCCGGTACGGATTGATCCGCGCCGTCCCGACCAGCCGGGGCCCGTCGAAGGCCCCCAGATACCGCCCCTCCGCCACGTACGGCAGGACCAGCTTGCGCCAGATGGCCACCGACGAGTCGGACAGCGGCCCGAAGGCCCGCCGGCGGTTGTCGAGCACGGCGTCCAACTCGGCCTCGGTCAGCTCACGAATCTCCACAAGCGCCCACCGTATTCCGACGAACAATCCGAAAGCGACCGAATTTAGGCCGAACTCACCGGACTCAGAAGGTAATTCAAAAGCTCGCCCGTCGATCGCTTCGCCCCAGGCAGGTGACTCGCTTCGACGGCGCCGGGCTCCTTTTGAATTACCTTCTCAGGCGTCCAGCTTCTCCAGGATCTCGTCGGAGACGTCCACGTTCGCCCAGACGTTCTGCACGTCGTCGGAGTCCTCCAGCGCGTCGATCAGGCGGAACACCTTGCGCGCGCCCTCCTCGTCCACGGGCACGCTGATGGTCGGCAGGAAGCTGCTCTCCGCCGAGTCGTAGTCGATGCCCGCGTCCTGCAGCGCCTGGCGCACCGGCACCAGGTCGGCCGCCTCGGAGACGATCTCGAACGACTCGCCCAGGTCGTTGACCTCTTCGGCGCCCGCGTCCAGGACGGCGTCGAGCACCTGGTCCTCGCTCAGCTCGACCCGGCCGGCCTTGGTCTCGGAGACCAGCTTGGGCACCATGACGACGCCCTTGCGGTTGAACATGTACGACACCGAGTTGGGGTCGGCCAGCGAGCCGCCGTTGCGGGTCAGCGCGACCCGGACCTCGGAGGCGGCCCGGTTGCGGTTGTCGGTGAGGCACTCGATCAGGACGGCGACGCCGTTGGGGCCGTAGCCCTCGTACATGATGGTCTGCCAGTCGGCGCCGCCGGCCTCGAGGCCGCCGCCGCGCTTGCGGGCGCGCTCGATGTTGTCGTTGGGCACCGAGCTCTTCTTGGCCTTGGTGATGGCGTCGTAGAGGGTCGGGTTGCCCTCCGGGTCGGGACCGCCGGTCCTGGCCGCTACCTCGATGTTCTTGATGAGCTTGGCGAAGAGCTTGCCGCGCTTGGAGTCGAGCGCCGCCTTCTTGTGCTTCGTCGTCGCCCATTTGGAGTGGCCGGACATCGCCTAGAGCTCCCTTACCATCTCAACGAAATACGAATGGACCCGCGCGTCGCCGGTGAGCTCCGGATGGAAGGACGTCGCGAGCAGCGGCCCGTGGCGGACCGCGACGATCCTATCGCCAGCGCGGGCCAGCACTTCGACATCCGCTCCCACCGACTCCACCCACGGGGCCCGGATGAACACCGCACGGTACGGCCCGCGCCCCGCGAAGTCCAGGTCCGCCTCGAAGGAGTCCACCTGGCGGCCGAAGGCGTTGCGGCGCACCACCATGTCGATGCCGCCGAGGGTCTGCTGGCCGTCGATCCCGCCCTCGATCCGGTCCGCCAGCATGATCATGCCGGCGCAGGACCCGAACGCGGGCATGCCCTCCTTGATCCGCGCCCGGAGCGGTTCGAGCAGGTCGAAGGCGGCGGCGAGCTTCCAGATGGTGGTGGACTCGCCGCCCGGGATCACCAGCGCGTCCACGGCCTGGAGCTCCTCCAGCCGCCGGACCGGAACGCCCTCCGCGCCGGCGGTGGCCAGGGCGCGCACATGTTCCCGCACGTCGCCTTGGAGGGCGAGAACGCCGATCTTCACGTCGCTCTGCAGTTGGGTCACCGGCAGGTCACCAGCCGCGCTCGGCCAGCCGGTGCGGAGCCGGGATCTCCTCGACGTTGATGCCGACCATGGCCTCGCCGAGGCCGCGGGAGACCTTGGCGATGACGTCGGGGTCGTCGTGGAAGGTGGTGGCCTTGACGATGGCGGCGGCGCGCTCGGCCGGGTTGCCGGACTTGAAGATGCCGGAGCCGACGAAGACGCCCTCGGCGCCGAGCTGCATCATCATGGCGGCGTCGGCGGGGGTGGCGATGCCGCCCGCGGTGAACAGCACCACCGGCAGCTTGCCGGTCTTGGCCACCTCGGCCACCAGCTCGTACGGCGCCTGCAGCTCCTTGGCGGCCACGTACAGCTCGTCCTCGGGCAGCGAGGTGAGGCGCTTGATCTCGCCCCGGATGGTGCGCATGTGGGTGACCGCGTTGGAGACGTCGCCGGTGCCCGCCTCGCCCTTGGAGCGGATCATGGCCGCGCCCTCGGTGATCCGGCGCAGCGCCTCGCCCAGGTTGGTCGCGCCGCACACGAACGGCACGGTGAAACGCCACTTGTCGATGTGGTTGGCGTAGTCGGCGGGGGTCAGCACCTCGGACTCGTCGATGTAGTCGACGCCGAGCGACATCAGCACCTGGGCTTCCACGAAGTGCCCGATCCTGGCCTTGGCCATGACCGGGATGGACACCGCGGCGATGATTCCGTCGATCATGTCGGGGTCGCTCATCCGGGACACGCCGCCCTGCGCGCGGATGTCGGCGGGCACGCGCTCCAGCGCCATGACCGCGACCGCGCCCGCGTCCTCGGCGATCTTCGCCTGCTCGGGGGTGACGACGTCCATGATGACGCCACCCTTGAGCATCTCGGCCATCCCTCGCTTGACGCGGGCGGTTCCGATGGACGGGGTGATTTCAGGGGTAGACACGGCGAAACCTCACACTGCTGGTAAGCGGGACAATTCCATCCTAGGCGCGCGGTGGCGCCTTCCCGGACGTACCACATTGTCAAGGTTGCCCGGGAAAGTTAGACAACCTGTCCTACGGCTGGACCGGCTTCCTGGACGCCAGGACCACCCAGACCGGGCCGCGGGCGAAGGTCATCCGCTCGCCGCCGGCCGTCGTGAACGTGGTGCCCTCCTCCTCGCTGGGCCGCTCCCAGTTGACCTTGTACGCCTGGCCGTCCCGCAGCACGATCCCGGTGCCCTTGCCGGTGGAGTGCACCAGCGGCGTGTAGCTGCCGTTCACGTCGTGGAACTGGGAGCGCTCGGTCTTGGTGTACTGCACGACGACGGTGGCCGCGCCGAGCTGGCCGCCGCCGGCCGCCATGTCCTTCTCGCCGTCCTGCCAGATCAGCCAGCGCTTCTTGGCCTCACTCCAGGCGAAGGTGAACCGGGCGGCCGGGTAGCGCACGCTGTAGCTCTTCTTCGGCGTGCCCCCGGCGGGCGCCTCGTCGGAGAAGACGAAGCCGATGTCCTTGGCCTTCGTCGCCTTCGTCGCCTTGCGCAGCAGCTTGCTCGGCGTGCCCACCAGGTTGTACGGCGCGTACCTGCCCGGGTAGCGGAAGTAGGCGGCGGGCGCGGCGCTGTCGGAGACGTCGAACAGCGACGCCTCCTGGACGAACGGGATCATCTTGGTCTGCACGCCCGAGTAGGCCAGGGCGGGCTTGCCGAACATCGGCAGGATGTGCAGGTCGGAGATGCGGGCCGAGCGGACCGGGCCGACCTCCTTGGGGAGGCGCGAGGAGAAGATCGCCATCAGCCGGGTGAGGCCGCCCTCGACCTGTTCCACGTAGACGATGTCGGCCTTGTCCACGCCGATCTGGGGCTTGCCCGAGGAGGTGTTCTCGATCTTGACGGCGAGCACCGGGCGGCGGGCCGCGGTGGGCATGCCGGTGAACGGATGCTCGGGCGGCGGAGCCGGCGACTCGCTGACGGTGGCCGCCTGCGGCGCGCTGCCGGGCGGGTCTTCCGCGGAGGAACACGCGGCGGCCAGGAGCGCCAATCCCGACGCCAGCGCGGCACCAATGACCCTTTTTGCCCGCACCGAACCAGTCTCCTCCCGATATGAAACGGCAAGAGCTTACCCGGACCTGCTGGGAAATCGGTCAGAGTGGGCGAACACCTATGGACGTGGCTATTCGGCCGCCAGCGCGGCGGGGGGCGCGTCGTCGATCTCGAAGAAGAGCGGATAGTCGGTGTGCCCGGCCAGCCGGAGCGTGCGGGCCAGCCAGCGCCGCTGCGCGACGCGGGTGACGCCGACGGCGGTGTTGTAGAAGCGCCGCGAGTAGACGACCTTGGCGACGGCGCTGTCCAGCTCCTCCAGGAGCTCGGGCGCGTGCACCTTCTCCCGGAAGCGCTCCTGGTCCACGACCGCGCGCAGGGTCCGCGAGAGGTCGCTCTCGGCGTGCTCGCGCTCGTCCGGCCCGGCGGTGCGGGCCTCGTGCGCGGCGGCGGCCAGCACCAGCGAGGTGGCCGGGTCCAGCAGCCGGGAGCCCGCCAGCTCCAGGCAGACCGCCGAGCGGCGCAGCAGCGCCGCGTCCAGGGCGGCCTGGGCGGTCTCCAGGCGGATGTGCAGCCGGTCCAGGCGCCCGGCCCGCCAGGAGATGTAGACGGCCGTGAGCAGCACGATGGTGCCCACGACGAGGATGACCGTGGTGGTCATAGCGGGTCGTCCTCCACGCTGACGGGCGCCCCGACCACGGTCTCGTACACGCGGAGCACGTCGCGGGCGACCGTGGACCAGTCGTACTTGCGGACCGCGAGCCGGGCCTCGGCCGAGAGCTTGGCCCGCAGCGCCTGGTCGTCGAGCATCCGGGCCGCCTCGCGGGCCAGGGCGGCCGCGTCGCCGGTGGCGAACAGCGCGCCCGCCTGGCCGTCGCCGAGCACCCGCCGGAACGCGGGGATGTCGCTGGCCAGGATGGGCGCGCCCGCCGACATGGCCTCGGTGAGCACGATGCCGAAGCTCTCGCCGCCCAGGTTGGGCGCGCAGAAGATGTCCACCGAGTGGTAGGCGCGGACCTTGTCGGCCTCGCTGACCAGGCCGAGCAGGCCGACCCTGTCGTGCAGGTCCCGGGGCACGCGCGCGTAGACGTCGTCGGCGTCGCCGGGCCCGGCCACCATCAGCCGCAGCCCCGGGCGTTCCGGGGCCAGCTTCGCGAAGGCCTCCAGCAGCACCGGCAGGCCCTTGCGCGGCTCGTCCATGCGCCCCAGGAATCCGATCACGCCGCCGTCCGGGCCCCAGCCGGGCAGCGGCTCGGCCTCGGCGTAGCGGCCGACGGTGACGCCGTTGGGGATCAGCACGGCGTCGCCGCCCAGGTGCTCGACCAGCGTCTTGCGGGCCGCGTCCGAGACCGCGATCCTGCCGGTGATCTTCTCCAGCGCGCTCTGCAGCATCGGCGCGGCCACCGACATGGCCCGGGAGCGCTGGTAGGAGGCGTGGAAGGTGGCCACGATGGGGCCGCGCGCCACCCAGCAGGCCAGCACCCCGATAGACGGCACGGCCGGCTCGTGGACGTGCAGCACGTCGAACCGGCCCTCCCTGATCCACTTCCGCACCCGGTTGGCGGACAGGAACCCGAACGTCAGCCGGGCCACCGACCCGTTGTACGGCACCGGCACCGCCCGCCCCGCCGACACCACGTACGCGGGCAGCGGCGCGTCGTCGCTCGCCGGGGCGATCACCGAGACCCGGTGCCCGTCCTCGATCAGCGCCTCCGCCAGGTCCCGGACGTGCGCCTGCACTCCCCCGGGCACATCCCACAGATAGGGACAGACGATGCCGATCCTCACGGGGTTTCCCGTGATTCCCGGGGTTCCAGGTCTTCGAGCCAGAGGCGCTGGAGCATGTGCCAGTCCTCCGGGTGCTCGGCGATGCCCTTCTCGAAGACGCCGGCCAGGCTCTGCGTCATCACGGCCGCCTTCTCCTGCCGGGTGCCCTCGGCCGGGACGGGGATCTCCTCGTGCAGCCGCAGGCCCCAGCCGTCGCCCTCGAACCAGAGGATGGCCGGCACCAGCGCCGCGCCCGTCTGGACGGCCAGCAGGGCGGGCCCGGCCACCATCCGGGTCCGCGCGCCGAAGAAGTCGACCTCCACGCCGGTCGCGGTCAGGTCGCGCTCGGCGGGCAGCGCCACCGGCTTGCCCTCGCGCAGCCGCTTGGCCAGGGTGCCGAAGGCGTGCGCGGTGCCGCCGCCCTTGGCGGTGAGGGGCAGCACCTCCATGCCGAGTCCCTCGCGGAAGGCGACGAACCGCTCGAACAGCGTCTCGGGCTTGAGCCGCTCGGCCACCGTCGTGAAGGGGTGGCCGCTGCCGATCAGCCAGGTGCCGGCGGCGTCCCAGTTGCCCATGTGCGGGAGCGCGATCACCACGCCGCGCCCGGCCGCGAGGGCGCCGAAGATGTTCTCCTCGCCGATGACGTGGTGTCCCGCCACCACGTGGCGCGGGTCCATGGCGGGCAGGCGGAACACCTCCTTCCAGTAGCGGAAGTAGGAGCGCAGGCCCTGCCTGGCCAGCTGCCGCAGGTACGGATCGCCCGCCTCCCGGCCGGTCACCCGGGCCAGGTTGGACTCCAGCCGGAGCACCGGCTTGCCCCTGCGGCGCCACATCAGGTCGGCGATGGCCTGGAACAGCCTGGCCGCGACGGGTTCGGGGAGGAACTTGACCAGGGACCAGCCCGCCGTGTAGCAGGCCGCGACGATCCGGTCAGCGAGCGTCATGCGCGACCGCCTGTCGGTAGACGTTGACCATCCGCTGGCCGACCGTGACCGCGCTGGCCACCGCCAGCACCCAGAGCGCCGCCGCCAGCACGTACGGCACGCCGAGCCCGTCCAGGAAGGCCGCCACCAGCACGACCAGCAGCCGCTCGCCGCGTTCGGCGATGCCCACGTTGGCGGTCAGGCCGAGCCCTTCCGCGCGGGCTCGCGCGTACGACACCAGCGTCCCGGAAACCAGGCAGAAGAGCCCGGCGGCCGCGAGGATAAACTGGTCAAACAGGACAAAATAGATGATCAGCCCGGAGAAGATGCCGGCGTCGCCGAGCCTGTCGAGGGTCGAGTCGAGGAACGCGCCCCAGGTGGAGCCGCTGCCGGTGAGCCGGGCGAGCACGCCGTCCAGCATGTCGGCGAAGACGAAGAAGGTGATGACCAGCGTGCCCAAGACCAGCTGCCCGCGCGGGTAGAACCAGAGCGCGGCGGCGACCGTCCCCACGGTCCCGATCGCGGTGATCGCGTTCGGCGAGACGCCGTGCTTGGCCAGCACCCGGCCCAGCGGGGTCATGACTCGGGCGATCACGGGGCGTAGGACGTTCAGCATCGCGGTCCGATCGTAGGGCATAAGGGCAGACCCACAATCCCAGGTAGGGTCTTGTGATCTGGGGCACATCGGTAAAGGGTGGGTTACACGCGCCTGAAGTACCGGGGGTGCGGAAGGGCGCGAAGCTGCGGCCGGGGGCGGCCGCTCCGGCTGCGCACGCGTCACGGCACGGCCGGAACGATCGCTCGCGACCTTCTCAGACCCGGGAGGCGATGTGGCGGAAAGAGTTAGCGGAGGGACATCAGGGGCCGCGGGCAGGGCACCCACGGCCGATCGGCCGGACATGGTGCGCAATGTCGTGCTGGTCGGCCACTCCGGAGCGGGCAAGACGACCCTGGTGGAGGCGCTGCTGGCGGCCACGGGCACCATCCAGCGCGCGGGCCGGGTCGAGGACGGCACCACGGTGAGCGACTTCGACGAGGTCGAAGTGCGGCAGCAGCGCTCGGTCAACCTGTCCCTGGCTCCCGTGGTCCACAACGGAATCAAGATCAACCTGCTGGACACGCCGGGCTACGCCGACTTCGTGGGCGACCTGCGGGCCGGGCTGCGGGCGGCGGACGCCGCCCTGTTCGTGGTCTCGGCCGCCGAGGGCATCGACGGGCTGACCCGCATGCTCTGGGACGAGTGCGCGAGCGTGGGCATGCCGCGCGCGGTCGTCATCACCAAGATCGACCATCAGCGGGCCAACTTCGACGAGGTGCTCGCCTCCTGCCAGGACGCCTTCGGCGACGGGGTCGCCCCCCTGTACCTCCCGGTGGACGGGAACGGGCTGCTCGGGCTGCTCTCGCAGCGGTTCTTCGACTACTCGGGCGGCAGCCGTACCGAACGGGAGCCCGATGCCGACCAGCTGGAGCTGGTCGAGCAGTACCGCGGCGAGCTGATCGAGGGGATCATCCAGGAGAGCGAGGACGAGTCCCTCATGGACCGGTACCTCTCCGGGGAGGAGATCGACACCAAGGTCCTCATCGACGACCTGGAGAAGGCGGTCGCGCGCGCCACCTTCTACCCGGTGCTGGCCACCGCGCCCGGGGTGGGACTGCTGGAGCTGCTGGAAGTGGTCACGCAGGGCTTCCCCTGCCCGCCCGAGCACCGGTTGCCCGAGATCACCACGCTGGACGGCAAGGCGGTCAGGGTACCGGTCTGCGACCCCGACGGGCCGCTGGTGGCGGAGGTGGTGAAGACCACCTCCGATCCGTACGTGGGACGGATCAGCCTGGTCCGGGTCTTCTCCGGCACGCTCCGCCCGGACATGACCGTGCACGTCTCCGGGCACGTGCCGGACCGCGAGCACGACCTGGACGAGCGCATCGGCGCGCTCACCTCGCCGCTCGGCAAGACCCAGCGGCCCGTGCCCAAGTGCGTGGCCGGGGACGTCTGCGTGGTCGCCAAGCTCGCCCACGCCGAGACCGGCGACACGCTGTCGGACAAGGACCGGCCGCTGCTGATGACGCCCTGGGAGATGCCGGAGCCGCTGCTGCCGGTGGCGATCCGGGCCAAGTCCAAGGCCGACGAGGACAAGATGTCGCAGGCGCTGTCCCGGCTGGTGGCCGAGGACCCGACGCTGCGGCTGGAGAACAACGCCGAGACCCGGCAGCTGGTGCTGTGGTGCATGGGCGAGGCCCACGCCGACGTGCTGCTGGACCGGCTGGCCAAGCGGCACGGCGTCGAGGTCGAGAAGATCGAGCTGCGGGTGCCGCTGCGCGAGACGTTCGGCGGGCGGGCCCAGGGCATGGGCCGCAACGTGAAGCAGACCGGCGGGCACGGGCAGTACGCGGTCTGCCACGTCGAGGTGGAGCCGCTGCCGTCCGGCGGCGGCTTCGAGTTCGTGGACAAGATCGTCGGCGGTGTGGTGCCGCGCCAGTTCATCCCGTCGGTGGAGAAGGGCGTGCGGGCCCAGATGGACCGCGGCGTGGTCGCCGGCTACCCGATGGTCGACATCCGCGTCACCCTGTACGACGGCAAGGCCCACTCGGTCGACTCCTCCGACATGGCCTTCCAGATCGCCGGGCAGCTGGCCCTGCGGGAGGCCGCCGCCAAGGTCCCGGCGCTGCTGCTGGAGCCGGTGGACGAGGTCTCGGTGCTCGTCGCCGACGAGTACGTGGGCGCCGTCATGTCGGACCTGTCCTCCCGGCGCGGGCGGGTGCTCGGCACCGAGGCCGTCGGCACCGGGCGCACCCTGGTCCGGGCCGAGGTGCCCGAACTGGAGATCACCCGCTACGCGATAGATCTACGTTCGATGTCGCACGGAACCGGGTCGTTCCACCGCGGCTTCCTGCGGTACGAGCCGCTGCCCTCCCACCTGGCCGACAAGGTGGCGAGCGCTGCGGAATAGCAGTCCATAAAGGGGATCCCGGGCGCCGCCCGTTTCACGCGGGCGGCGCTCGGGCATCTCGCGTTACGTGTCTTCAGTCACATGCGCATCACGAATCGATTTCTGTTTTCCGGCCAAAGCATCCCCAAGCCGATGCGACACTGAGGAGCCGTTCTCTCGGGAGGCTTCGTGAGCTCAGTGAAACGTCAAGTGGGTCAGGTGCTCGCCGTCGCGACCGTCGTCGCGTCCGCGGCCTCGGTGGCCTGGGCGCTGACGCCGGAGACCGGCGCGGCCGGGAACGTTCCCACCGCAGCGGCGGGCTGCGCGGTCCCCGAGGGGACCTCCAAGCGCCAGCTGCGGGGCATGTGGATCGCCACCGTGCACAACCTGGACTGGCCGTCCAAGGCCGGGCTCAGCCCGGCGCGCCAGCGCAGCGAGTACGTGAAGTTGCTGGACACGGCCGTCCGGCGCAACTTCAACGCGATCTTCCTCCAGGTGCGGCCCGCCTCCGACGCCGTCTACCGGTCCGATCTGGAGCCGTGGTCGCAGTTCCTGACCGGCACGCCGGGAGGCGACCCCGGGTGGGACCCGCTGCCGTTCCTGATCGAGGAGGCGCACCGCCGGGGGCTGGAGTTCCACGCCTGGTTCAACCCGTACCGGGCCGCGTACGACGACAAGGTCGGGAAGCTGCCGGCCGGGCATCCGGCGCGGGTGCATCCGGAGTGGACGGTCAAGCACGAGGGGCGGCTGTACTACAACCCGGGGCTGCCGCAGGTGCGCGACCACGTCACCCGCGTGATCACGGACGTGGTCCGGCGGTACGACGTGGACGGGATCCACTTCGACGACTACTTCTACCCGTACCCGGGGGGCGGGTCGGAGTTCGCCGACTCGGCGGCCTTCCGGCGCTACGGGGACGGCAGGAAGCTGGGCGCGTGGCGGCGGGACAACGTCAACAAGCTCGTCGCGCAGGTGTCGAAGGCGGTGCGCGGCACCAAGCCGTACGTGAAGTTCGGGATCAGCCCGTTCGGGATCTGGCGCAACAAGTCCGAGGACCCGGCCGGGTCGAACACGCGCGGCATGTCTGCATATGACCAGATTTATGCGGATGCGAAGGCGTGGATCAAGGCGCGGACGGTGGACTATCTGATCCCGCAGATCTACTGGCCGCGCGGGCTGGCGATCGCCGACTACAAGGCGCTGGTGCCGTGGTGGGCGAAGGCGGTCCGGGGCTCGGGCGTGGATCTGTACATCGGGCAGGCGCTGTACCAGGTGGGGTCCGGGGGGGCCTGGTCCAAGCCGGGCGAGATGCCGGCGCATCTCACGCTAAACCAGAAATATCCGGAGGTGAAGGGGGATGTCTTCTTCAGCGCCAAGGAGGTCAAGCGCAACCCCCTCGACGTGATGGACCGGCTGTCGGCCGAGCACTACGCCCGTCCGGCACTGCTGCCGCTGATCAGGAGCATGCCGAAGGGCACCCCGTCCACGCCCTCGGGCCTGCGGGCCTCCGGCGGCAAGCTGGTGTGGGCCGCGCAGCCGGGAGCGCGGGCGTACGCCGTGTACCGGACCGCGCAGCCGGACCAGTGCGCGACCGACGGGCGCAACCTGGTCGCGGTGGTCCCGGCGAGCGGCAGCCCGGCGTACCAGTTCAAGACGGGCGGGGTATTCCACGTGACCGCACTCGACCGCCTGCACAACGAGAGCGCAGCGACCAGCACAAGAATCACGCTCCCTTAACGCCACGCTCGCCCGCCTCCATGTTCCCGGCGGGCCTCACCGAGGCTCGCGGGGGCCTGGCGGGTCCGTGATCGCCGACGGCCTCCCGTTCTCGGCGGGTCTCACGCGTCCCGGCGGGTCCCGGCTGTCTGTCGTTGGCCTCGGGGCGGTCGGTGGTCTCGCGCTTCGCCTGGACGGCGGGGGTGCCCAGCCCCTACGGTGCCCCTTGCCGTTCATGAGTCCGGGGAGGTCATTCGGTGAGGCGCGCGCTGGTCGGGCTGGCCGTCATGTTGTTCGGCATCGTGTCCGGCCTGTTCTTCACGGCACCGGCCCGAGCGGAGGGCGCCGAGGAGGCGCGGGTCGCGCTCATCGGGGTGCCCGGCTTGATGTGGCGCGACGTCAGCGCCGCCGACACGCCCAATCTGTGGCGGCTGGCCGGGCAGAGCGCCGTCGGCTCCCTCTCGGTTCGCGCCGTCGGCACCACCACCTGCCCGTACGACGGCTGGCTGACCGTCTCGGCGGGCGTGCGCTCCGCGGTGGGCTCCCGCTGCGGGCTCTCCCCCGAACCGGAGACCACCGGGGCGCGGCCCGCGCTGCGCGAGTTCGGCTGGTTCGCCTCCGTCGCGGGCGTGCCCACAGCGGGCACGGTCGGCCAGATCACCCGTTCGGGCGGGTGCACGTTCGCGGTGGGGGCCGGCGCGGCGCTGGCCCTGTCCGACGAGACGGGCGCGGTCTCCTTCTACGAGCCCTCGGTGGACCGGGTCTCGGACTGGAACCGGTGCGACGTGCTCGCGGTGGATGTGGACACGCTGGTCCGGCCGTACCTGGATGGCGAGAAGCTGACCAGGACGGCGGAGAAGCTGTCCGCCGACGATCGGCGGGCGGCGGTGCGGGCGGCCGACGCCCAGGTGGGGGCCGTGCTGAACGGGCTGCGCCCGGAGACGACGGTGCTCCTGGCCGGGCTGTCCGACCATGGCTTGGTGCCGCACCTGCGGGTGGCCATGATGCGCACCCCGGAGACCTCGGGGCTGGCGCCGGGCTCGGTCGCGGGCACGCGGCTGCTGGGGGCGGCCTCCACCCACCGCGACGACATGGTGATCCTGCCCGACCTGACGACGAGCCTGTTCCTGGCCGCCGGTCGTCCCGCCTCGGACGTCCCGGCGACGGCCATCGGGCAGGGCTGGAACCCCGGGGAGCCGATCGCGCTGGCGGACGCGGCCGAGCGGCTCCGCACGGCCGACGTGGCCGGGCAGACCATCCGCGACATGGGCGGCGTGTTCTTCACCTGCCTGGCCGTCCTGCAGGTGCTGTTCTACGCCTCCGCCTTCTTCCTGCTCCGCCGCCGCAAGGGCCTGGCCGGAGTACGGGTGGCGGCGGTCGCGCTCGCCTCCATCCCGGCCGCCACCTACCTCGCCAACCTCACCCCGTGGGCCTACGCCGGCGCTCCGACCGTCACCCTGGCCGCCGCCATCGTCCTCATCGCCCTGGCCCTCGCGTCGCTCGCCCTGGGCGCGCCCCGGCTGCGATCCCGCTCGCCCGAGAACATCCTGCTGCCGCTCGGCGTCGTGTCCGGCGTCACGGCGGCCGTCCTCCTCGGGGACCTGCTCACCGGCACCACCCTGCAGCTCAACAGCGTGATGGGCTACACCGGCGTGGTCGGCGCCCGCTACTACGGCCTCGGCAACATCCCGTTCGCCCTGCTCGCCACCGCTGTCCTGCTCGTCGCCACCGCCGCCGCGGACTCCCTCGTACGGCGCGGGCGCCGCCGCACCGCCGTCGCCCTGGTCGCCAGCCTGGGCGTCTTCGCCATGGTCCTGGACGGCTGGCCCGGCGTCGGCAGCGACTTCGGCGGCGTGATCGCGTTCGTGCCCGGCATCGCGGTGGCCACCCTGATCGTCGCCGGCCGGCGGGTCTCGATCCTCAAGCTGGCCGCCTTCTGCGTGGCCGGGGGCGTCGTCGTGATGGCCATCGCGTACCTCGACTACCGCCGCCCGCCCGCCTCCCAGACCCATCTCGGCCGCTTCGTCGGCCAGGTCATCGACGGCACCTTCCTCCCGGTGATCACCCGCAAACTGGAGGCGATGCTCCACACCCTGCTCAGCCCCAACCTGATGCCGGTCGTCCTGGCCGCCTTCGGCTTCCTCGTCTTCGCCCTGTTCCGCCCGGGAGCGGCCACGGCCGGAGTCCTGCCGGTGGCCTTCGAACGGGCGCCCATGCTCAAGGCGGGCCTGCTGGGAGCGCTGGTCAGCGGTGTCGTGGGCATGCTCGTCAACGACTCGGGCGCCGCCGTCCTCTCCATGGCCCTCGCCCTGGCCGTCCCCCTGGTCCTCAGCGCCGGCATCCGCGCCCTCCAACTCGACCCCGGCCAACCACTCGGCCCCGACTCGAGCCACGACTCCGACCAGGACCCCGGCCACGAGTCGGTTGACGATGAGGGCGGCCCGGCGGATCAGGATCCGGCGGCTGCCGCGCGTAGGGCTCGGTAGAGGAGGGCGGGGTCGCCGAGGCGGTGGCGGAGTAGTTTCTCCAGGCCGCCGATCGGGACCAGGTTCTGCGGGGCGCGGGGATCTTTGTAGTCGACCCCGGCCATGGAGGGCAGGACGAGGGTGATCGCGTCGGCGAGGGCGGCGGCCTGGGGGCCGGTGAGGTCGGCTCCGGCCTCGCAGCGGGCGATACCCGCCCAGGGCGCCCGGGACCGGACGGGGAGTTTGACGTACCAGGCGTGGCGCTGCCAGCTGGTGCCCATCCGGAAGACCGGCGTGCGCTGGCCGGTGGTCAGCGCGGGCACCACGGCCGCCTGCGGCTTCGGCAGGTACGAGGTGTGGTGCGTCTTCACATACCCAACGGTTCTGGGCAGGTGGGTACGGCCGCGCAGGGGACCGTCCACGAGCAGCAGATCGTCCTCACCCGATTCGGCGCGGTAGTTGGTCGCGAGGATCACTTCAAGCTCGGTCAGGCGGCGCTGCAACGCCAGCGACAGGTCGTCGAGCCCGCCGTCGCCACTCTGCTCAGCCTCGTAGACAGCCAGCGGGGTTACCGCCTCCGGCGCACTCGGCGCCGAACTGAACAGCGCCCGCCGCACCTCGACGGCCGCGAGTGTCGCGGGCGTGTCACCACCCGGGACACACCGCACAATCCCCGCAGCGTACGACGCCGCGATCCCGGCCACCGGCATCTCCCCCGGCGCGCCGTCCACCCACACCCGAGCGTCGATCCTGCGCACCCCGTCGGCGACCAGCAGCACCTTGGGCACACTGGTCCCCGGCGCGGGCGTGACCGGCCGCCACTGATCGGCGGGAACCTCCACCTCCAGATCAAGCTCGGCCGAACTGCCCTCAAGCTCGGCCATCGCCTCGACCGCGACCGCCGCCGCGTAGCCGGGATCCCAGGGATCGACAGTGAACCCGGGCCGCCGCAGTGTTGTGCTCATCCAGCAGTCCCCGCGAAAAAAGCCGAACCACACATATTCGCGACATCACCGGCACGTCCAGCCCTCCGCACGGCTGCCGGGCTCAGCGGGTGCCGGATGGCGCTCCCCCGGAATGTAGCCAGTCCACGCAGATCCCGACCGGCGCTCACGACCGCCCGGCTAAGCGGACCCAGAGACGCACTCCCCCCTGACATGGCCGACCTACACGGATCCAGAGCGGCGCTCACGACCGCCCGGCTGAGCGGACCCAGAGACGCACTCCCCCGTGACGTGGCCGAGCTAGGCGGATCCAGGGTGGCGCTCGCATCTCCGGTCCTCTGGGCGACTGCCGGGCCCGGCGGATTCGGGAAGGGGGCCGAGAGATGCGGGGCGGGGGTCATTCGGTTGCTTTCCGGGCCGGGGACGGTGGGGTGGGGGTCATCGGGTGGTCCTTTGGACGTGGGAGCCGGTCTGGTCTCGGGTGATCTCGTAGCGTACCGGGACGCGGTCGGCGAGGGCGGGGACGTGGGTGACGACGCCGATCATGCGTTCCTGGCCGGCGGCTAGGCGTTCCAGGGTGGCGGCGACGGTGTCGAGGGTGGCGGGGTCGAGGGTGCCGAAGCCCTCGTCGAGGAAGATGGAGTCGAGGCTGCGGGCGGCAGCGGCGGCCAGGCCGGCGACCTGGTCGGAGAGGGCGAGCGCCAGGGCGAGGGCCGCCTGGAAGGTCTCGCCGCCGGAGAGGGTACGGGCGTTGCGCCGCATGCCGGCTTCGGCGTAGTCGACCACTTCGATCTCGCCTTTGCCGCCCAGGACGAGTTCGTACTGGCCGTCGGAGAGTGCCCGCAGGGTGTCGGAGGCGGCGGCGACGAGGAGTTCCAGCGCTTCCGCGCACAGCCAGCGTTCGAACTGGTTGGCCCGCAGCAGCAGGGACAGCTCGTGCGCGACTCTGGCCTCCTCCTCCCGGTCCGCGACCTGTTCGGCGAGCTGTTCGGCCCGCTCCCTGGCCTCCCTGACCCGTTCCAGGCGGCTCTCCGCCTGAGCCACCGTGGTGGCCAGGGCCTGTCCGATCCGCATCGGCGTGAAGTCCGGCGGCACCACCAGCTCGTACTCCGCGAGCCTGGCCACCAGCCCTTCGCGTTCCGCGTCCCGGGCCCGCCGCGCCTCGGTGAGCCGCTCTTCCCGCGCGCGCCCCGCCTCCCGCTCGGCACCCGCCGCCTGATCGCGCCACTCCAGCAGCGCCGACCAGCCCCGGTGCAGATCGGCCCGCTCCACCGGCGGCGGCCTGAACACGGCCACCGTGTCCCGGGCCGCCTCCAGCTCCCGCCACGCCCTGTCCGCACGCCCGCCCAGCCCGCTCGCGGTCCGCTCGGCCGCCGCCAGCGCCGCCCTCCCCTGCCGGGTCCGCTGCCGCGCGGCCGTCACCTGCCCACCGGCCACGTCAAACGCCTGTAGCCGTCCCCCGATCTCCGCGAGTTCCTCCCGCACCGCCTCCCGTATCCGCGCACCCTCCATCGCGTCGATCTGGACGCCGTCCGCCGCGCGCGCCGCTTCCGCGATCCGCGTATCCCCCGCCCTTCCGGTCCTGCCCTCCGTCCGGTCGGCTCGGGTGCCTTCCACCGCCGGACGCGCCGCTTCCCCGGCCCGCGTATCCCCCGCAGGTGAGGTCGTTGACGCCGGGCCGGTCCGCTGGGGTGGGGACGAATCGTCCTGCGGCGATGTCCCCGCGTGATCGTCACGCGTGGGTCTTGCGGCTGCCGCGCGCACCGATTCTCCCGTTCGCGTACCTTCCGCGGCGACCTGGCGGAGGAGGGCGGACACCTCGGTGGTGAGGGTGGTGGCGTGGCGGGTGAGGAGGTCGGCTTCGGCGGTGGCCTTGCCGTGGTGGGTACGGGCGTCCTCGGCGTGTTTGCGGGCGGATCTGACGGCGTTCTCGGCGGCCCCCAGGCCCGCGAGGGCGGGGTGGTGCGGAAGCTCGGTCACGGGGCGCAGGCAAGCCGGGCAGGGCTCGCCGACGACGATGCTGTGGGCCACCTCGGCGCCGGCGTGCGCGGTGCGGAGTCGGTCGCGGGCCCGCTCGGCGTCGGCCAGGGCGCGTTCCGCCGTCGCGGTGCGTTCGATGAGCGCGGGGAGGGCCGCCGCGGCGCGGTCGGCGTCGGCGCGCGCCTGGGCCTCCTGGGCGGCGACGCGGAGGTAGTGCTCCAGGAGGTTGGCGCGATCGCCCAGCGCCGACCGGTCGCCCAGGTCGGTGAGGCGGCGTTCGGCCTGTTGCTCCTGCTCCTCCAGGGCCGCGACGTCGGCCGCCGCCGCGCGTACCGCGTCCTCTGCGGCGCGCAGGCCGTCGGCCAGGCCGGGGACGTCGGCGGGCATGGACAGCCGCGTCAGCGTGGCCAGGGCGCCCGCAGCGGCCTGCTGCTCCTCCTGGAGCCGGCGCACGGTCTCGTCGTGGGCGGTGAGCGCCGTCAGGTCGTCGCCCAGGCGGGCGGCCAGCTCCTTCAGCGCCTCGAAGCGCGCGGCGGCGGCCTGTTCGGCCGCTTCGTCGGCTCCGGCCAGGCGGTCGAGCTCGTTGCGGGCGAAGGTGGCGTGCTGCCGTGCCGTGTCCTCCTCGCGGACGGCCCGCTGCCGGATGCGCTCGTAGACGTCGGCGTCCAGCAACTGGACCAGGAGGTCCTGGCGTTCGCGCGGCTGGGCGTGGAGGAACTCGGCGAAGCGGCCCTGCGGGAGCACCACGCACTGGGTGAAGAACTTGTATTCGAGCCCGGTGATGTGCTGCACCTCGGCCGAGACGTTCTCGCCTTCGGCCACCGCGTTTCGCACCCCGGCCAGCAGATCGGCCATCGGCGACGCGGGCGGCACGGCGGGATCGAGCTCGTCGAGCCTGGCCTCCTTCGTGCGCACGCTGTTCCTGGCGTCCCGCAGCAGGGTCCGTACGACACCGTGCCGACGCCCGGACACCTCGAAGACCAGAGCCACCCGGCCCGACGTCGCGGACGGCGCCAGCGCGTACGCGACCACGTTCTCCTTGCCCCAGCGGGGGACGGTCCCGTACAGGGCGAAGCAGATGGCGTCGATCACGGTGCTCTTGCCGGAGCCGGTGGCCCCCACCAGGGCGAAGTAGTCGACGTCGGCGAAGTCCACCTCCACCGGTTCGCGGAAGCTGCCGAAGTTCTCCAGGTAGAGCCGGATCGGGCGCATCAGCTGGTCACCTCGTCGTGCAGGCGGTCGAAGAGGGCCGCGACCCGGGGATCGTCGCGTCCGGTGGCGCCGAGATAGTCGCGGAACAGGTCCCGTGGCCCACGTGAGGCCGCGCCGGAACTGTCCCGGCGTCTGGCCTGGGTGGGCCGGAACTGCTCGTGCAGGTCGACTTGGAGCGCATCGGGCAGCAGTTCCCTCACGATGTCGGCCAGCCCGGGCCGGGGCTTCTCGGCCACGATCACCCGCAGCCAGGCTCCGGCCAGGTCGGCGGCCATCGCCTCCAGCTCGCCGAGCGTGCCGGTCACGGTGGCCAGCTGCCGGGCCGACGTGATCGCCACCTCGCGGACCACGGCCGGGCTGCCGGGCTCGACGGTGACCAGCAGCACGCCCGGCGTGTTGCGTTCCTCGCCGAAATCGACCGCGAGGGGCGATCCGCTGTACCAGATCGGGCAGGGGCCGGGCATCTGCTGGCGGCGGTGGAGGTGGCCGAGGGCCGCGTACTGGGTGGTGGAAGGGAAGGCGGTGGCCTCGAAGTAGTAGGAGAAGATCGACTGCGCCTCACGCTCGCCGCCGCCGAACTTCCCTCCCGGCAGGGTTCCGTGCGTGGTCACCAGGTTCACGGTGTCGGGCGTGAATCCGGCGGTCAGCGCCGACGCGAGCTGGCCGAACCGTTCGGCGTAGCCGCGGTTGTGCTCGGCCGCGGTCTCGGTCAGCGCCTCGGCGGCGCGGACCACGTGCCGGTGGGACAGGAACGGCAGCACCGCCAGCCGCACCGGCTCGCCGGACCGCGCCGTGAACGTGATCACCCCGCCGCCGTCGGGCCGCCGGAACGTGCCCAGCACGTGAATGCCCAGCGCCCCCAGCACCGGCCGGTACACATCCAGCAGGTACGGATTGTCGTGGTTGCCCGCCAGCACCACCACCTGGCGGCCGTCCTCCCTGAGCGCCATCAGGGCGGGCATGACCAGGGCCTGCGCCTCCGGCGTGGGCGCGGAGGTGTCGAACAGGTCCCCGGCCACGATCACCGCGTCCACGTCCTCGCTCCGCGCGATCCCCACCAGCTCCCGCAGCACCGCCCTGTGCTCGTCGATCCGGCCGCGCCCCTTGAGCACCTTGCCCACATGCCAGTCGGCGGTGTGAAGGATCTTCATCGGACTCCTGTCATGGCGCTGTCGGGCGGGCTTCCTGCGGACCTGAAGTGGGCGGGTCGTCGTGGCCGGACTGTCGTGCGGCTCGTGACGGCTGCCGTATGAGTTAGAAGGGCGGGATGTCATCCTCCGGGGCCACGGCGGTCAGGCCGGCGAACGGGTCGGCCGGGGCGGCACGGGAGGAACCCGACCCGAGGGCGGGCAGGACCGCCGCCTCGGCCGGGCGGGTGGCCCAGGCCGGGAACGGGAAGGACACGGCGAGCGGGACGGGGATCTCCGGCTGCGCCACGAACATCGTGCCGGGCTTGGCGATGGTGGCACGTTCCCTGGCGGTGGCGGGCAGCCAGCCGTACTCGGCGCGGGCGGCCTCGGCGGGGTCGAGGCGTCCGGCCACCCGGACGGCGCAGTTGGCGACGATGCGGCGCTCCACCTCGGAGGCGGTCTGCTGGGCGCCGATCAGGATGACGCCGAGGGAACGGCCGCGTTCGGCCACGTCCAGCAGGATCTCCTTGATCGGCGAGTCGCCCTCGCGCGGCGCGTACTTGTTCAGCTCGTCCAGCACGACGAACAGCAGCGGGCGGGCCGAGCCGGTGCTCTCCTTGCGGGCGAACTCGCCGCGCAGCACGACGCCGACGACGAAACGCTGGGCCCGCTCGGGCAGGTTGTGCAGGTCCACGATGGAGACCTGGGCGTCGGAGGTGGCGATGGTGTGCGGCTTCCCGGGCGGCAGGTCGCCCCTGACGATCGGCGACAGCGACCGGATCGAGGTCCTGAGCCGCCGCAGGAAGGCGTTGATGGTGCCCAGCGGCATGGGCGCGCCGGTCCAGGCCACCCGGGTGCCCTCGTCGGTGAGCCGGTCGTCGATGAAGTCCACCAGATCCTGGTACGTCCGGCAGACCGGCCCGTCCTCGAAGCGGATCGCGCCGGAGTCCCCCGCGGGCTGGGCGGCGGCCCGCAGCCTGGCCGCCATCTGGCCGATCAGCAGGCTGTACTGCGCGCGCTCGTCGTCGGCGTCGGCGAACACGAAGCGCAGCAGCTCCTGCTCGACGAAGCTCGCCAGCGTCCAGTAGAAGGCGCTCACGCCGCGGGTCCTGGCCGACACGTGCGGGACCGCGTTGGGGTCGCCCGGACGCGGGGGCGCGAACACGTGCACGCTCTTGAACGGCCGCGCGGGCAGCCCGAGCCGCGCGTACTGATCCCTGGCCGGGTCGTCCAGCCGGGTGTTGTCGTAGTCGAGGAAGAGCAGGTCCTCGCCCTTGACCGAGAAGATCAGCGCCTTGGTGTTGGCGGCCTCCGCCCCCAGCGTGCCCGAATGGAAGATCGAGTAGAGCAGGAAGGTGGCGAAGGAGGTCTTGGTGGCCACGCCGGAGACGCCGGAGATCGAGACGTGGGCGCCCCTGGTCCCGTCCAGGAAGTCGAAGTTCACGAACGCGGGCAGCCCGTCCCGGCCGAGCCCCATCGGGATGCGGCGCTCCATGACGTCGAAGTAGAGCGCCTGGTCGCGCTCCGCGCCCTGGGCCCGGTAGGCGGGGGCGCCGGGCAGCGGCGGCACGAACACCTCGGGCTCGATCCGGGTGACCTTGACCTCGGCCACCTCCACGACCGCAGCCGGCAGGCTGCCCTCGGCGATCAGGAACACGTCCGAGTCGAACGCCGCCCCCTCGTGGCGCGCCTCGACCGTGGTCACGATGCCCGCGACCAGCACCGGGCCGTAGCCCGGCACCTCGCGTCTGGTGACCACGACGTCGTCGAGCTGGACGACCTTGCCCGCCTCCAGGCCGATCCAGAAGGACAGCGGCGAGGCGGACTGCGTGCCCAGCACGCGGCCGACCATCTCGGCCGACAGGCCGGCACCGGCCCCGACCCCGGCTCCGACGTCCGCACCGGCTCCGGCGGCTTCCACGGTCACGCCTTCCCCTCCCGTCGCCACACGGCTCACCCGTCCGTCCGGCACGACCGCAGCGTAACGTCCCCCACCGACGATCCGGGGCCCGCTCAGCCGAGCCAGATGTCCGCGAGCAGCTGGCGGGTGTCGCGGAGGAGCTGCGGGAGGACCTTGGTCTGGCCGATCACGGGCATGAAGTTGGTGTCGCCGCCCCAGCGGGGGACGACGTGCTGGTGCAGGTGCGCGGCGATGCCCGCGCCCGCCACCTGGCCGAGGTTCATGCCCACGTTGAAGCCCTGGGCGCCGCTGGCCTTGCGGAGCGTGTGCAGGGCGCGCTGGGTGAACTCGCCCAGTTCGACCACTTCCGCGGGGTTCAGCTCGGTGTAGTCCGCCACATGCCGGTACGGGCAGACCATCAGATGCCCGGAGTTGTACGGATACAGGTTCAGAAGGGCGAACACGACGGACCCGCGGGCGACGATCAGGCCGTCCTCGTCGTCATGCTTGGGGATCTCGCAGAACGGGCAGCCATCATCGGCGCCGGCGCCGGTCGGCTTGTTCTCGCCCTTGATGTACGCCATGCGGTGCGGAGTCCAGAGTCGTCCGAAAGCGTCAGGTACGCCCGCCCCCGACGGCGGCCCCGGGTCGTCTGTCATGACGGCCAGCATATGACCGGGGCGGACGGGCGGGAGCGGCGGACCAGGGTCAGCATGTAACGGGCTAACGGCGGACAAAGCGCCAGATCTTCCGGCAGAATTCCAGCCCTGACCCCCCGAGGAGATGATCAACATGACCGAAGTCGTGTCCTACGAGGAGACCGGCGAGACCGTGATCGACGGAGCGGCCGAGGAGAACGCGGCGAACGCGGCGGCCGCCGAAAGCCCGCACGAGGACGCCATCTCGGTGGCCGGGCTCAAGGGGAAGATCACCGTCGCGGATGAGGTGGTGGAGAAGGTCACGGCGCTGGCGGCGCTGCAGGTGCCCGGGGTGGCCGACCTCGGCGGCGACTTCGAGCGGGCCTTCGAGTCGGTGCGGGATCGGATCGGGCTCGGGAGCAAGCGGGCGAACCAGGGCGTACGGGCGGAGATCCAGGACGGGCTGGTGGCGATCGACATCACGATCGTGATCGTCTACGGGCATGTGGTGATGGAGGTGGCGGCCGAGGTGCAATCCAACGTCGCCACGTCGGTGGCGCAGATGCTCGGAATGGAGGTCGTCGAGGTCAACGTGACGGTGGACGACGTGCGCCTCCCCGGAGATGCCACTACGGCCTGAGTGGTTCTCCCACCCGTCCTTTGCTGAGGTGGTTCTCCCACCCACCCACCCTTTTGATCAACCCGGGGCTCCGCCCCGCCCCCCGGACCCCGGATCCCGGCCCGGGGCTCTCCCCCGGACCCCGGCCCGGGCGTTCCCCGGACCCGGCCCGGGCCTCTCGACTCTGGGATCCCACCCACACGAGAAGCCCGGCCGGGCCGGACCTTGGTCACAACGCCTTTGAACCCGTCACAACGCCTCTAGAACCGCGATCCCGCGTCTAATCGCAACGAGAACCGGCTTGGGCACCCGCCGCAGTCCGCGTCCAAAGCCACACGAACTGCGGGTTCACCACACCACCGAGCCCGGCCGAAGCCCGGCCCGGCGGCGATCCGTGACTACACCAGACGGCGTTCCACCGTGTCGACGATCTCGGCGATCGCGTCCTCGACGGGGACCCCGTTCTTCTGCTCCCCGCTGCGGTACCGGAAGGACACCGCGCCCGCCGCGATGTCCTCATCCCCCGCCAGCAGCATGTAGGGCACCTTCGACTTCTGCGCGTTGCGGATCTTCTTCTGCATCCGGTCCGACGACGTGTCCACCTCGACCCGGATGCCCTTCGCGCGCAGCCGGTCCGCGACCTCCCGCAGATACGGCGCGTGCGCGTCCGCGATCGGGATGCCGATCACCTGCACGGGCGCGAGCCACGCCGGGAAAGCGCCCGCGTAGTGCTCGGTCAGCACGCCGAAGAAGCGTTCGATCGAGCCGAACAGGGCGCGGTGGATCATGACCGGGCGCTGGCGGGTGCCGTCGGCGGCGGAGTATTCGAGGTCGAAGCGCTCGGGCAGGTTGAAGTCCAGCTGGATGGTGGACATCTGCCAGGTGCGGCCGATCGCGTCGCGGGCCTGGACGGAGATCTTGGGGCCGTAGAAGGCCGCGCCGCCGGGGTCGAGGACGAGTTCCAGCTTCTCGGACTCGGCGACCTCGCGGAGGGTCTCGGTGGCCTCGGCCCAGTCCTCGTCGGTGCCGACGAACTTGACCGGGTCCTTGGTGGACAGCTCCAGGTAGAAGTCGTTGAGGCCGTAGTCGCGGAGCAGGTCGAGCACGAAGCGCAGCAGCGACTTGAGCTCGTCGCGCATCTGCTCGCGGGTGCAGTAGATGTGGGCGTCGTCCTGGGTCAGGCCGCGCACCCGGGTGAGCCCGTGGACCACGCCGGACTTCTCGTACCGGTAGACCGTGCCGAACTCGAACGTCCGCAGCGGCAGCTCACGGTAGGAGCGCCCGCGCGCGCGGAAGATCAGGTTGTGCATCGGGCAGTTCATGGGCTTCAGGTAGTACTTGGCGCCTTCCAGCTCCATGGGCGGGAACATGCCGTCCGCGTACCACTCCAGGTGCCCGGAGGTCTTGTACAGGTTGTCCTTGGTGATGTGCGGCGTGTTGACGAAGGAGTAGCCGGCCTCCTCGTGCTTGCGCCGGGAGTAGTCCTCCATGACGCGCCGGATGGTGCCGCCCTTGGGGTGGAAGACCGGCAGGCCGGAGCCCAGCTCGTCGGGGAAGGAGAACAGGTCGAGTTCGGCGCCCAGCTTGCGGTGGTCGCGCTTCTCGGCCTCGGCCAGGAACTCCAGGTACTCGTCCTGCTTCTCGCGCGACTCCCACGCGGTCCCGTAGATCCGCTGCAGCTGCGGGTTCTTCTCGCTGCCCCGCCAGTACGCGCCGCCGGAGCGCATCAGCTTGAACGCCGGGATGACCCGGGTGGTCGGCAGGTGCGGCCCGCGGCACAGGTCCTTCCAGCAGAGCTCGCCGCTCTTCGGGTCCAGGTTGTCGTAGATGGTCAGCTCGCCGCCGCCCACCTCCACGTCGGCGCCGTCCGCGCCGTCCTGCGCCGCGCCGCCCTTGAGCCCGATCAGCTCCAGCTTGTACGGCTCCGCCGCCAGCTCCTCCCGGGCGTCCGCGTCCGACACCGGCCGCCGCGCGAACAGCTGCCCCTGCTTGACGATCTCCCGCATGCGCTTCTCGACGCGCTTGAGGTCGTCCGGCGTGAACGGCTCCTTCACGTCGAAGTCGTAGTAGAACCCGTTCTCGACCGGCGGCCCGATGCCCAGCTTGGCTTCGGGGAAGATCTCCTGGACGGCCTGGGCCATGACGTGCGCGGTGGAGTGCCGCAGGATGGCCCGCCCGTCGGGGCTGTCGATCAGGACCGGCTCGACCTCGTCCCCGTCGGCGACGAGGGCCGCGAGGTCCTTCAGCTCGCCTCCGGCGCGGGCGGCGATGACCGTCCTGCCGTCGGCTTCCAGCAATTCGCCGTACGTCGTCCCCGCCGCCACCGCACGCTCGGCTCCGGCGAGGGTGAGGTGTATTTCGAGGGCGGCAGACACGATGGCTCCTTCGCGTTGAGCGGGCTGTGACTGCCGACTCTACCGGGACCGGCGGACCTATTTCGCTCGCTTGTCGGGTGCGCCGAGGGCCAGCAGCTCGGCCAGTGTGCCGGCGAAGAAGTCGAGGTCGGCCGGGCTGGCCGCGTACTGGTGGATCGTCCAGGTGTCCCAGGGCGGCGGCACGGCCGGGCGGCCCATCGGGTGGCCGGGCGCGGTGACCCAGAGCGGGTAGATCTCCAGGCCCTCGCAGTGCCCCTCGGCGGCGAAGTGGGCGTGCGTCCAGACGAGGGGACGTAAGCCGCAGCGGCGGGCCACCTCGGCGCACCAGCGGCGGCCGAACGCGGCGACCTTCTCGGCGGGCAGGGCGTCGTCGCGTTTGAACTCGACGGCGGCCAGGTCGCCGGGGGCGAGCCTGGCCGTGTCGAGGAAGTGCCTGGCCTGGGTGAGGGCGTCTCCCACCGGGTGGGCCACGTGGTAGGCGCCGCGGACGAGTCCGCTGCGCCCCATGCCGGCCCAGTTCTCGGTGAATCGGGCGTCCACCACGCCGTCGCCCTCGGTCGCCCGTGCGAACGCGAACCCCATGTCGGTCTCGGCGTGGGCGGACCAGTCGATCGCGCCCTGCCAGTCCGAGACATCGATGCCCTGGATCACCGGTATGAGGGTAATGACCGCGCTAACGCGCCGCGAGCAGTTCGGTGAAGAGCTCTTCCCACCGGGGCATCACCACCTCGGGCGCGTACGTCCCGGCCGTCTCCAGCGCGGCCGCGCCGAGACGTTCCCGCAGGTCGGAGTCGCCGGCCAGGCGGGAGATGGCCCGGCCCAGGGCGGGTACGTCCTCCGGCGGCACGAGCAGCCCGTTGACCCCGTCCACGATCACGTCGCCGGGCCCGGTCGGGCAGTCGAAGCTGGCCACGGCCAGGCCGTGCGCCATGGCCTCCAGCATGACCATCGGCAGGCCCTCGAAGCGGGAGCTCAGCACGAAGACGGAGGCGTCGGCGAGTTCCTCTTCGAGGCGGGCGGTGCGGCCGCGGAGCCGTACCTGGCGGGGGTGGGTGACGAGTTTGCGGAGTTCCTGGAGTTTCTGGCCTTCGCCGTAGATGTCCAGGCCCCAGTCGGGGTGCTCGGGGGCGATCTGCTCGAACGCGGGGATGAGCAGGTCGAAGCCCTTCTGGACGCGGAGCCGGCCGGCCGCGATCACGGTCGGGTTGCTCAGGTCGGAGCGCCTGCGCCCGGAGCCGGCCACCGCGTTGGGGATGTGCGTGGTGCGCACGCCGGGCGCGAGCCGCTCGTAGTCGCGCTGGTCGGTGCGGGTGAGCACGGCCACCACGGCCAGCTTGGGGTACCAGCGGGCGATGGACTTGCGCACGGCCTCGTGGTGGGTGCGCAGGTTCATGTGCTCCTGGCCGACGGTGACCACGCCGCGGCCGGCGTGCCGCGCGGCCATCAGGTTGAGCGCGGGCCTGGTGGTGACCAGCACGCCGTCGTCCAGCCCGGCGACGTACGTGGTGACCGCGCGCTCCACGTGCGGCGTGAAGTAGCGGGCGGCGAACTCGCCGTACGGCACGGCCTTGCCGCGCAGGCGGCGCATCACCCTGTCCTTGAAGGTGACCTCTTCGCGCCCGGCCCGCTCGTCCACCAGGGCGCTGACGGTGATCCTGGGGTCGATCCTGAACTGGGCGTGGTCGCGCCGGCGGACCACACTGACGATCTCGACGTCGTGACCGCGCGCCACCATGGCGTTGGCCTGCCCGATCACCGTCCTGATCGTCCCGCCCATCCCGTACGCGTGCAGCAGGAGGTAACGGATCTTCACGAGGTCAGGTACCCCCAGCGTTCGCACATCGGACGGAGCAGTTCGGGGATCTCGTCCGCGCCCGGCAGCTCCCGCCCCGGCTGCACCTCGCCGGAGCGGATCTTGTCCTTCCAGTCGCCGAGCCCCTTGGTGAGCACGCTCTGCTCGCCGTAGCGCAACATCCCCGGCTCGTACGGGATGCCCAGGTACTCGCAGATCTTCCGGACCTCGGTCTCGGGGTCGGCGGTGAGATCCTCGTAGCGGAGCGTGTGCCCGGTCAGGCCCTTGCGGGCGCGCTGGACGGCCTTCATGTAGCGGAGCGCGTCGGCGGCGGCCTCGTCCGGGGTGCGCTTGACCGGGTCGGCCTCGTGCCAGGAGCGCGCGATGGACACCGGGTGCCGGAGCAGGAACACGAACCGGGCGTCCGGCCAGCAGGTGGAGATGCGCTCCCAGGCGAACGCGTTCGCGGGCGTCTTGTCGACGATGTGGCTCTTGCCGCTCCTGAGCAGCTCGCGGTGGAGCACCCGGTCCCACAGCAGGTGTTCGAGGTCGGCCTGGTTGTGGCCGAGCGCGTGCATCGCGCGTTCCGCCAGGGTCGTGCCGAAGTCGACCTTGAGGCGGCGCACGTGCAGTTCGTGCGGCGCGTGCAGCAGGGAGTGCGCGTTGAGCAGCGCGCGGAGCAGCGTGGAGCCGGACCGGACCGGCGACATCACGAACACGGGTGCGCGAAGCAGCCGGTCGGTCCGCGGGTCGGCGGGCGCGCGGACCTCGGCGGGCTCGGGCGGAGCCTTGCCGGGTTCGGCTCCCTCGCCGACCTTGGCGATATGGAACCCGGTGAACTCCCCCAGCGCGGAGTTCACCTTCTGTTTCCAGTTCATGCAGGGGGACCTTAAGTGGCTTTCCTGAGAATTCCCTGGGTCCATGCCCTGAATGGATGTCTTTACCCTGCGATCATGGCGCGGAGTTCGGCCACGGCCGCGGTTTCGGCCGCGTAGATCTCGGCGAGGCGTTCGCTCATGTCGGCGAACCTGTCCAGATCCACGGCCGCCCGGTCGGCCGCGGCCCGCAGTTCCCAGAGTTCGCGCGCCGTCTCCGCCGGGCTCTCCCCGTCGGCGATCAGGGACTCGCGGACGGCCGCGGTCAGCTCGCGCAGCGCGCCGTACTCCGCGGCGGGCAGGGCCGCCTCGGCGAACCCGTGCCAGAGCCCGTGGATGCGCCGGAACTCGGCAGCCAGCCCGCCCAGGGGCAGCCCGAGCAGTGCGGCGGCCTCGTCCAGGCCGTCGGCGAACAGGTCGCGCAGGTTGCCGCCGTCCTGGCCGACCGGCTCGATCGCCTCCCAGGCCGAGAGCATCGCCCCGGCCAGCCCGCGCCCGTCCGCGAACACCTTCGGCCAGCCCTTGGCGGACTTCTCGTCCAGGATGGTACGGCTCCACTTGCGCCAGGCGGGCAGCGAGAACGAGTCCGACGCCTGCGACAGGTGCTCGGCGCAGTCCCGCAGCCCCGCCCGCACCGCCTCGGCCGCCGCGACCTCCCCCGGATGCGGCACCACCAGCATGTTCTTGTACGAGCCGACCCGCGCCCTGGCCGAATCCACCATCTCCGCCGGCACCCGCAGCCGCGCCAGGTTGCGGTCGTCCAGGTAGACGCCGGTCTCGTCCCGCCGGTAGGCGATCACCGGGTGGCCGCCGCGCCCGTCCAGGGCGGCGGGGAGGTGCCAGTAGCCGATCCGGTAGCGGTCCGGCATGATCACGCAGGCGCGCCCGGCGTCCAGTTCCGCCCCAAGCCGCCGCGAGGCGGCCTGCGCGCCGCCGGTGTTGTGCGTGTCGTACCGCACGCCCAGCCGGGTGAGGGTCTTCTCCAGCCAGCGCTGCGGGTACTGCCACTGGTTGCGGAAGCCGAGCACGAGCGTGCGGCTGTCGTCGTGCTTGAACTCCCAGAGGATGTAGCCCGCGCCGAGGCCGCCGCCGGCCACGAACACCAGCGGTTCGCTCACGTCGACGCCGCCGTTGCGCAGGATGTTGGTGATGACGGCGCTGTCGGGGTGCCGTCCGCCGTGCAGCCGCCAGCCGCCGTCCACGGCCGGGGTCTCGGTGGCCTCCGGCGGTCCCGCCACGTGCCGCCTGGCCGTCGTGTAGCTCTCGCCGGTCTTCGCCATCCTGGCCCGGATCCTGGCCTTGAGCTGCTTCTTCCCGGTCATCGCATGACTCCGCTCGCGGCACGCGCCGAACCCGGCCCACGCCCGCCGATCCGGCTTGCCGCAAGGTCATGATGATGTCGTGACCGCTGCTCCCGAGGCGCTTTCGTCCCCTTTGCCCCCGCGTACGGCGAGCCGCGTGGGTGCCCGCTGAGGAGGTTCGGCGGGAGAGTCCGCCGCGCCTCAGTCTAGGGGGCGCCCGTCCCCCGTGCCTACTGTCCCAGAAGTTCGACGGCGATCAGATAGGCGATGCCGCCTATCACGACCAGGATCATCAGGATCCCCAAGAGCCGGACCACGAAACGCCTCCTCCTTGACCGGATATATACCCACATACCCGACAAATCAGACAAAAGGCGTATTCCTCTGTAAAGAGTGGGGTCAGTCTTTGGGGATCCGTACCGAAATCTCGCCGCCCAGGTGATAACCGGTGGCCAGGTCCAGGTCGTCGCCGCTCCAGAACCTGCCCGGGTCGTACCAGTTCGGCTGCTTCCGGTTGGTCAGCAGCCCCATCGCCTCGTACGTGACCGCCACCACCTCGGCGCAGTACGCGCTCTCCAGCGCCAGTTCCTTGGCCCGCCGCGACGGCAGCCTCCCGCGCAGCCACCGCCCGGCCAGCCGCGCCGTCGACGGGAACGGCGTCCCGTCCAGCCGGGCCACCGTGCGCAGCGCCGCGTCCTCCATCTCCGGTGTGACCTGCGGTTCCAGCTGCCGCAGCCAGCCCCGCTGCCCGTACCGGTTCGCCCAGACCACCACGGCCTCCCGCAGGTCGTGCAGCTGCACCCCGCGCTGGCGCGTCCCCGTCCACATGTCCGGCAGCGACCGCCCCAGCTCCGCGTGCCACATGAGCGGCGGCAGATCCTCGATCACCACCGACATGCCCACATGATTCACCGGACTGTTCGTCGCCACCTGAATCGCCCTGTCAGGCCCGGAACGCCCGCGGAACACCCACAAATCCCCGGTCCTGGTCAAATTCAGCGCTTCATCAAGACTGATCCCGGTCACAATCGCTACCCTAAGCACATGCGCTGGTGGAAGATACTCGGTCTGGCCGCATTCGCCGGCGTCGCCGCAACCGGAGTCGTCGTAGCCCGCGCCGAACGCCGCCGCCGCTCCTACACCCCCGACGAAATCCGCACCAAACTCCGCGAACGCACCCTCACCCAACCCCCCAAGAACAACTGAGGGCCGCCGCCTTCCCGCCGCTATCCGGCGCCGTCAAGGCAGGCAACCACCCCCCACCGCCCCGGCGCCAAAGCCACCGGCCTCATTCCGCCAGGACTTCCAGGCCCATGCCGCACTCCCGACGGGCAAGGCCCAACCCTTTCGGGAAGCCCCAACCCTTTTGGGAAGTCCCAACCCTCTGGAAAGCCCCGAGGCAGCTCGAATCCGGAGAGAGCGCCAGCTCGAATCCGGAGGGCCGAGCGCCAGCTCAACAAAGGGTGGGCGGGCGGGAGAACCACCGCAAGCTATGCCGACGAGCGCCGGAGAATGGCCGAAGCGGGAGAACCACGACCCACGTTCAGCGTTCGCGGCCGCGGGGTTTCAGGGTGGTTCCGGGTAGGACGGGAGCGCGCAGAGAAGCGCCGTCGAAACCGCGGACCTCGCCGAAGCCGTGACCGGCCTCCCAGTCCTCGCGGAATTTGACGATGTCCTCGTGAGAACGCCCCACGAAGTTCCACCACATCACGATCTCCTCCTGGAACGGCTCCCCGCCGAGCAGCAAGAGACGGGAGGGCTCCAGGGCGCGGATGGAGAGTTCTTCGCGGCCGGCACCCAAGTAGAGCAGGGGCCCAGGCTCGAGGGTCCCTCCCTCGATCTCGGCAGCCCCGGAAAGCATGATCACGGCATACTCGAGGTCCGTACGAAGCGGCAGACTCAACGACGAGATCACGACAATCTCGGCCCCCGTCAACGGCGTGTACGTCTGAGCCGGCGACGTCAACCCCGCCAACTCCCCCATGATCACCGTAACCGCACTCCCATCAGGCCACTCCAACACCGGCAAATCCGCATGATGCTCAAAATGCGGCCCCGCAAACCGATGATCCCCCGGCAACGCCACCCACAACTGCGCCCCGTGCAGCACCCCCCGCCCGGACTCCTCCGAATGCGCGATCCCCCGCCCCGACGTCATCAGATTCAGCTGCCCCGGCTTGATCACCTGCTCGCTGCCCACCGAGTCCCGATGCAGCACCTCCCCCTCGACCAGCCAGCTCACCGTCTGCAGCCCGGTATGCGGATGCGGCGGCACCCGCATCACCGCCTCCTCCGGCCCGTACGCGTCCAGGAAGCACCACGCCCCCACCATGCGCCGCCCCCGAGTCGGCAGCGTCCGCGTCACCCGCATCGCCCGGGGCCCGCCGAGCACGACATCCCGCCCGGTCAGCAGCTCGAACGCCGGCCCCGGGGCCCCCTCCGCTCCGCAGACGTCTTCCTGCGGCTCCTGGTCAAGGTTGCTCATCCTCCGACTCTACGGGTGCCGCCAGAGCGGTCACCTCCTCCTCCAGACGCTCGGCGGCGTCCCCGTACCCGGCCAGTTCGTGCCCGAGTTGCTCGAGTTCGGCTCCGCCGGCCATCAGCCGCGTGAGCTCGGCCACGCCGATGTCGTCCCGCCCGTACTCCCCGAGCCCGCGACCGCGCTTCAGCAGCAGGAACCGGTCGCCGACCGGATACGCGTGGTGCGGATTGTGCGTAATGAAGATCACCCCGAGCCCGCGCTGCCGGGCCCGCACGATGTAGCGCAGCACCACCCCCGCCTGCTTGACCCCCAGCGCCGACGTCGGCTCGTCCAGGATCAGCACCCGAGCCCCGAAGTGCACGGCCCGCGCGATGGCCACCGACTGCCGCTCCCCGCCGGACAGCGTCCCGACCGGCTGCTCGGGATCCCGGATGTCGATCCCCATGTCGAGCAGCTCCCGCCGGGTGATCTCCTTGGCCCGCGCGATGTCGAGCCGGCGCAACGGCCCCCACCCCTTCCGCGGCTCGGACCCGAGGAAGAAGTTCCGCCAGACCGGCATCAGCGGAACCATCGCCAGATCCTGGTACACGGTCGCGATCCCCAGATCGAGCGCCTCACGCGGACTGCCCAGCCGAACCGGGGAACCGTCGATCAGGTACTCGCCGCCGTCATGCCGATGCGCCCCCGAAAGGATCTTGATGAGCGTCGACTTGCCCGCTCCGTTGTCCCCGAGCACGCAGGTCACCGTCCCGGCGGACACCCGCGTGGAGACGTCCGCGAGCGCCACCACCGACCCGAACCGTTTGCCGATCCCGCGGACTTCCAGCAAGGGGGTCATCGCCGCGCCTCCTCCGCGTACCGCCGCACGAACTGGTTGGTGAGCACGGCCAGCAGCAGCATCGCCCCGAGGAAGAACTTGAACCAGTCGGCGTCCCAGCCGAGGTAGACGATGCCCTGGGAGACCATGCCGAAGATGAGCGCGCCGAGGGTGGCGCCGGCGGCGGAGCCGTACCCGCCGGTGAGCAGGCAGCCGCCGATGACGGCGGCGACGATGTAGATGAGCTCCTGGCCGATGCCGGTGTTGGCCTGGATGGAGGTGAGCCGCAGGATCGTTATCGTGCCCACCAGCCAGGCGGCCACCGCGGTCGCGACGAACAGCGTGATCTTCGTACGGACCACGGGCACGCCCGCGTTGCGCGCCGCCCGCACGTCGCCGCCCACGCTGTACACCCAGTTGCCGAAAGCGGTCCTGCGCAGCACGTACACGGCCAGGACGGTCAGCGCGGCCCACCACAGCACCGAGACCCGGAACGCCCCGCCGAACAGCGACACGGTGGACGCGAACACCATCGAGGCGCTGTGGTAGCCGGGCACGTCGGCCAGACCGCGGATCAGGACGGTCCCGGTGAGCAGCTTGGTGACGCCCAGGTTGAGGCCCTGCAGCATCAGGAAGCTGCCCAGCGTGATGATGAAACTGGGCAGGCCAGTCCGCATCACCAGGTACCCGTTGAGCAGCCCGACGGCCACCGCGAACACCAGCGACACCCCGATCGCCAGCCACACGTTCCAGCCGAGCAGGGTCGCCACCAGCCCGGTCACGATCGCGGTGGAGCCGGTCATCACGCCGGTGGACAGGTCGAACTCGCCGCCGATCATCAGCATCGCCACCGCGACGGCCATGATCCCGAGGGTGGCGGCGGGGTCCAGCCAGTTGGCGATCCCGGCGGGGCTGCGGAACACCTCCGACAGCGCGGCGAAGAAGGCGAACACGACGAGGGCGCCGACCAGCGCCCCCGTCTCCGGGCGGGCGAGCAGCAGCCGCGCCCGCCCGGAGGCGGACGCGGCCGGGTTCTCCTTGACGAGCGTCACCGGGTGCCCTTGCCGGTCAGTTCGGCCACCTGGGCCGCGTTCTCCTTGGTCACGAAGCCGGGCCCGGTGAGCACGGGATGCCCGCCCCCGACCACGTTGAGGTTGGTCTTGTACAGGTTGAGCAGCATGACCGGCAGGTAGCCCTGGAGGTACTGCTGCTGGTCGACGGCGAACAGGATCTCTCCCGCCTCGACCGATTTGATCACGTCGGCGTTGAGGTCGAAGGTGGCCACCTTGGCGGCCGAGCCCGCGCCCTTGACCGCGCCCACGGCGGCGGCACCCACGGCCGGGTTCAGCGCGAGCACGCCGTCCAGGGAGGTGTCTGCCTGCAGCCGGGACTGGATGGTGGACTGCGCCTCCTGCAGGTTGTTGATGTCCACCTGGAGGTTCTCGACCGTGCCGCCGAGTGTCTCCTTCGCGCCCTCGCAGCGCTGCTCCAGGCCCACGTTCCCGGCCTCGTGCACAACGCAGACCAGCTTGGTGACCCCGGCCTCCTTGAGCTTGCCGCCCGCGCCCTGACCGGCCACCCGCTCGTCCTGGCCGACGTGGGTGATCGCGCCGAACTCGGCGGACTTGTCCTGGCCGGAGTTGATCGTGATCACCGGGATGCCGGCCTGCACGGCGCCCTGGATGGCGGCCCGGAGCGCGTCCGGGTTGGCCATCGAGACCACGATGCCGTTGACCTTCTTGTTCACGGCGGCGTCGATCAGCTGCGACTGGCGCTGCGGGTCGCCGTCCCCCTCGTACGTGACGGTGACGCCGAGCTCCGTCCCCGCGGCCTCGGCGCCGTTCTTGACCACGTCCCAGAACGCGTCGCCGGTCCCGCCGTGGGTGACCACCGCGTACGCGGCGTCGCCTGCGGCGGCAGGGGCGGGAGCGGTGGTGGAGGCGGCGCCCGGCGCGGACGGGCTCGCGGGGCTGGTGCAGGCGGCGAGGGCCAGCGCGCAGAGGATGACTAACGGCTTCGGACGGAACATGGGTTCTCCCTTCACCGGCTGAAAACCCCTATGTGATAGGAGTTCTTGCCGCCCGAAAGGGAGATATGTCAGGACTTTGTAATGACATACATTCGTTACAAGAACACGAAACAGCCCCCTGACGGCGCCGTCAGGGGGCTGTTCCGGAAGCGAGCTAGCTCACCGAGGCGCCGTTGACCGACAGGATCCGGTCCGACGGCGGCACCGCCGGGAAGGACCCGGTGTCCACGATGCCGTGCTCCAGGTACGCGGCCTCGATCAGCGCGTGCGCCTTGGCCTCCAGCTTCCACAGCGACCGGTACTCGCGCGCGGTGTCCACCGGGACGCCGGTCTCCCTGGCGATGTCGGCGGCGCGGGGCACCCACTTGTTCTCGATCTGCGCGTCCCAGTACGCCCGGGCCGTACGGATCATGGTGGCGCGCTGCAGGGTGTCGACGGGCGTCTCCGGCTTGCTCTCGCGGCGCTCGTCCTCGTCGTCGGGCGCCATCAGGGCCAGCATCGGCGCCGCGGGCGGCTCCTCCGGCTCCCACGGCACCGGCGGGTGCAGGTCGATCAGGGCGGTGGTGTTGTAGAGCGCGCCGATCTGGGACAGCAGCGCCTCCTGCCTGGCCTGGTCGATGGCGAGGCCGGTGTGCTCCACCGCCTGGTCCATGGCCCGGTCCAGCTTGGTGAGGGCGGCCCGCATGCGGCGGTCGGAGGCCCCGGCGGCGCGCAGCGCGCGGGCCCGCTTGGCGGCCAGCGCCACCCGGGTCAGGCGGCGGTGGGCGTCCACCTCGGAGGCGGTGCGGTCGCTGGCCTCGGCCAGGCCGAGGCGGACCATGGCCCGCTCGGGGGTGAGCCGCCAGTGGATGCGCTGGCGGCCGGTGATGCGGTGCCGCTCGATGGCCATGCCGCGCTCCCAGAGCCAGGCGGCGACGAGCGGCGCGGCCAGCCGGAACAGGGCCTCGGGCAGGCTGCGGGCGTCCATGCTGGACAGCACGGCGGACAGGCCGGTCAGCGCCCAGACGGCGATGCCGTCGATGCCGGCCGAGTAGTTCTCGCGCATGTTGCGGCGGGCCCGTACGGCGCTGGTGATGACGGCGACTTCGATGAACGCGAACAGCAGCAGCCGGAGCGGCCCGTCGAAGCCCAGCACGTCGCCGGAGAAGCGCCACATGCCCTGCGCGGACACGCCGGTGGCGATACTGGCGGCGACGATGGTGAGGATGTCCTCGGCCGGGCGGACGGCCACGTAGTCACGGACGAACCGGGCGCAGGCCCGGTAGAGCGCGCGCAGCGCGAAGAGCGCGATGAATATGGCGACCAGTGCGAATACGCCGAGGATGGCCGCTCCGACGGGATTGGCAGACACGAAGGCGGTGAGTTGATCTAAAGGAGGCATCAGTCCGTCATTCCTCGATGTCCGACGGGATATCGACGCGATCATTCCAGAATGTCGCCGGAACCGCGCGCGAAACCCCTGTGACACTTGGGAAACCAGGGATTCCAGGCGCTCCGCTCGCCGCAATCGGGAATTCCAGCTATGCGGGGCGAGCCGCGCCGATCGGGTTTCCCCCGGGCCGAATCGATGCTAGATCTCGTCTGTCGGACCGACCCGAAGTGCTGCCGCCGCCCCCCGAAGGAGCACCATGGACGCCACCGTTCCGAATGACCCTGGCGATCCCGCCGAGCTGGTCAAAGGAGCGGCCAGCGGTGACGTGGCCTCGTGGAACGTTCTCGTGGCGCGGTTCAGCGGGCTGATCTGGGCGGTGACCGCGGGTTACGGCCTGGCCGGTGACGACCGCAGCGACGCCTGCCAGACCACGTGGCTGAAACTGGCCGAGCAGCTGGACCGGATCGAGCATCCCGAGCGCATCGGCGGCTGGCTGGCCACCACCGCGCGGCGGGAGGCGATCCGGCTGGCCAGGTCCCGGCAGCGGGTCGCGCCCACCGGCGACGCGTTCGTCTTCGACCTGAGGCCAGACGAGCGCTCCCCCGAGCGGCTGGTCCTGGAGGCCGAGCAGCTGGTCCTGGACGAGGCCAGGATGCGGCGGCTGCTGCGCGCCTTCGAGCAGCTGTCGGTGCGCTGCCGCCGGCTGCTCCGGGTCCAGCTGGCCAGCCCGGCGCCCAGCTACGCGGAGGTGGCCGCCGGGCTGGAGATGCCGATCGGCAGCATCGGACCGACCCGGGCACGGTGCCTGAAGACGCTCCGGGCGAAATTGGCCAGAGAGCAAGCCTGAATGCGATGTATCAGAGCCCGCCGGCGGCCCTCCTAAATGATGTGACGATCCTCACCGACCAGAGGGAGACGCTCGTCGGGCGCGTCCGGGAGCGGGCCACGCTGGCGGCCCAGCTCGACCTGGCCCGCGCGGGCAGTCCCCGCCTGGTGCTCGTGGAGGGCCCCTGCGGCATGGGCAAGACCGCGCTGGTACGGAGCGCGCTCGCCGAGGCCCCCGGCTTCTTCGCGCTCACGGCCAGCGGCGAGGAGATGGAGACCGGCCTGCCGTACGGGGTGGCCGCGCAGCTGCTGGCGCTCGCGGGGAGGCCGGGGCCCTCGGCGGACGGCGGGCCGGTCCAGGCCGGCGGCCTGCTCCTGGAGGTCCTGGGCGAACTGCAGGAGCACGGTCCCGTGGCGATCGTGGTGGACGACGCGCACTGGGCCGACTGCCCGTCGCTGCACGCGCTCACCTTCGCGCTGCGCCGCCTGCGCGCCGACCGGGTGCTCGTCGTGGTGGTGACCCGGGAGGGCTCCGACGCCCGCCTGCCCGAGGGGCTGCGCCGCCTGCTCGCCGACGCCGTACGGCTCACGCTGGCCGGGCTGAGCGTGGCCGAGCTGGGCGACCTGGCCGCCCGTGCCGGGCTGACGCTGAGCGCCGCCGCGCTGGCCCGGCTGCGCTCGCACACCGCGGGCAACCCGTTCTACGCGGGGGCGCTGCTCCGCCAGGCTCCGGCCGAGGTGCTGGCGGACCCGCTGGGTTCGCTGCCGGCCCCCCGTCCGTACGCGGGGGACGTGGCCGACCGGCTGGCCCGGCTGGGCGCGGAGACGCGCGCCCTGGTGGAGGCGGCCAGCGTGCTCGGCGAGTCGTGCCCGCTCTGGCAGGCCGAGCGCCTGGCGGGCACGGCGGACGCGATCGTGCTGCTGGACGAGGCCGTGGACCTGGACCTGCTGGCGCACCGGTTCGCCGCCGGCGACCTGATGGTGACGTTCCCGCACCCGCTCACCCGGGCGGCCGTCTACCAGGGCCTGCGCCCGCGCGACCGGACCCGGCTGCACCGGGACGCGGCCAAGCTGGTGACCGACGGCACGACCCGGCTGCGGCACCGCATGCGGGCGGTGCTGCGGGCCGACGACGGCCTGGCCGCCGAGATGGCGGAGCTGGCGCGGGAGCAGGCGGCCGGCGGGCTGTGGGAGAGCGCGGCCGACCATCTGGCCGGCGCGGCGCAGCTGACCACCTCGCGCCGGGAGCGCGCGCTGTGCCACGCCGAGGCGGTGCACGCGCTGCTCCAGTCCGGCCAGGTGGAGCGGGCCGCGGAGATCGCGGCGGGCCCGATCGCGCTGCCGGCGGCGCGGGCGTTCGTGTCGGGGGCGCTGGAGCAGGTGACCGGGGACAGCGGGCGGGCGCTGACGCTGCTGGAGGCCGCCTGGGAGCACTGCGATCCGGAGGCGGAGCCGATCCTGGCCGGGCGGATCGCGGGCTCGCTGTCGCTGCTGCATCTGGTGCACGACCGGGCCGAGTCCGCGCTGACCTGGTCGCGGCGGGCGCTGGCGCTCGCCGCCCCGGGCGCGGGCCTGCTGCCGTACTTCCAGGCGGTGAGCGCGTTCCTGTGCGGTCACGACGGCCAGGTGGGCGAACTGCCCGATCCGGCGATCGCGACCGCCGGGGAGCGGGACACGCTCATCGCCCGGGGGGCGATCAGGACCTGGTCGGGCGACCTGGAGGGCGCGCACGCGGACCTGGGCGGGGTGGTGGCGGGGGTCGCGCCGGGCGACATGTCGACGCGGCTGCTGGCCACCGCGCTGCTGGCGCAGGCCGAGGTGCGGCTCGGCCGGTGGGACGACGCGCTCGCGCACGGCACGCTGGTGGTGTCGCTGGAGGAGGACTGCGGGCAGTACTGGCTCACGCCGTACGTGAACGCGCTGCTGGTGTGGCCGCTGGCGGCGCGGGGCGAGTTCGGGGCGGCCGAGGCCCGGCTGCGGGACGTGCGGACGCCGAGTGTGGCGGCGGGCGGCTATCTGGCGACGGCGGCGGCGTTCCTGGCGGCGGTGCGCGGGGACGCGGACCGGGTCATCGCGGCGCTGTGGCCGCTGACGCGGATCAGGCACGCGTCCGGCATCTCCGAGCCGGGGGTGCTGCCGTGGCCGGACCTGCTGGTGGAGGCGCTGGTGGCGGCCGGACGGCCGGAGGAGGCGCAGGCCGTACACGATCGGTACGCGGAGCTCGCGGCGGCGCGGCGGCGGCGCCCGGCGATGGCCGCCCTGGCGCGGGCCAGGGCGGCGCTGCACGCGGCGCGCGGGGAGACGGCCGAGGCGGTGGCCGCGTTCGAGGAGGCGGCGCGGGGGGCGACGCCGTTCGAGCGGGCCAGGACCGAGTTCGCGCACGGCGCGTTCCTGCGCAGGGCGGGCCGGCGCGGCGAGGCCGCGGCGCGCCTGACCGTGGCGCACACGCTCTTCGAGGAGCTGCGCGCCCTGCCCTACCTGGAGCGGTGCGCGCAGGAGCTGAAGGCCTGCGGCCGGTCCCCCGCGGCTCCGTCCGGGGACCGGCACGAAGGGCTCACCGCTCAGGAGAACGTGGTGGCCAGGCTCGCCGTGGCGGGGCTGGGCAACAAGCAGATCGCCCGGGAGATGATGCTGAGCGTGAAGACGGTCGAGTACCACATGACCAACATCCTGGCCAAGCTCGGCATCCCTTCCCGGGCGGCGCTGGCCGCCCGGCTCAGGATCGGTTAACCGCCTGAGGGCTGGCCCTCGTGCACGCGGAACTCGCCGCCGATGCGGTCCAGGTCGGCGGGGTGGTCGGCGATGAGGATCTCCGCGCCGACCTTCACGCCGGCGGGCACGGCCGAGTCGAGGTAGCCGTTCACGCCCTTGACCAGGAAGTCGTCCAGCTCGCCGCCGGCCAGCCTGACCACGGCCGCGCCGCCGCGGGCGGTGATCAGCTCGATCGGGCGTCCGTCCAGCTCCACCAGGACGGCTCCCTCGTGGTCGCTCATGGTGAGCACGGTCAGGTAGGAGACGTCCCGGTCCGGGTGGGTGCGCAGGAACACGTCCGCGTGGCCGTCCACCACCCTGACCCGGGTCTCGGGCAGATCGAGGCTCGTTCCCTCCCGGTACGCCTCGGCGAGGATGCGGCACGGCCGGAGGGACTCGTCCAGTTCGGGCACCTCGCCGTCGATCTCCACCTGGTTGCCCGCCCGGATGTGCCCGGCCAGCAGCCGCTGCACGTGGCGGTGCATGAACGCGCCGCCGGGCACGGTCAGCCGCGGGTGCTCGGCCAGGCCGTCCGCGCTCTCCAGTTCCACCACCCGGTAGTCGCGGCCGGCCGCGCGCATCCGGTCGTGGAACGCGCGCAGCGACCGGCCCAGCTGCGGGCCCTCCTCCGGGCCCGACCAGGCGGCGATCCCGGCGTACGGGAGGTAGAGCCCGTAGCTGGCGCCCGTCTCCGGCACGCACTCCAGGAACTCGGCGCCGTGCTGGGCGAAGAAGTCGGCCAGTGAGCGGACCGCGTGGGCCTTCGGGGTGACCGTGCCGTCCTCCGCGATGGGCGCCGAGTCCGGGTACGGCGAGTCGTGCACCGAGTCCAGTCCCTCCAGCCAGCCGGAGGTGCCGACGCCCGTGTACACGTTGAAGCCGGTCGCGCCGGCGGCCAGGGCCAGGAGGGACTGGTGGAAGCTGGTGGTGGCGTCGGCGTAGGCCGGGTCGTACAACTCGGAGAAGCCCCAGTTCTCCTCCAGGTTGGGGCCGGGGGCGCGTTTGGCGGCGAGCACGTACCTGGCCTGGGAGCCGGGGTTGGCGGAGACGACGCCCATCCAGTTGGTGAAGCCGTAGTGGATGCGGTCCCAGAGTTCGGGGCGGACCCGGGCCAGCCAGTCGTCGAAGGAGTGGTGGTGCTCGGCGGGCGGGTTCAGGTTGACGACCACGGGCACCCGGCAGTTCACGGCCGCCGCCCAGCGGTGGTAGACCTCGGCCAGGTACTCCGCGTGGAAGCGCCCCCAGTCCGCGTAGCCCTGCTGCTCCTCCGAACGCGCGGGCGCGGTCCACTCGCGCGGGGGCTGGACGTCCGCCCAGTCGCCGATCGCCGTGCCGTGGACTCGGTTGTACTCCTCCGGGGTGCCGTACCAGGCCTGCACGCGGGAGCGGAAGAAGCCGAGGCCGGAGGCGCTGTAGTCGTAGGCGGACAGCGGCAGCGCGCCGCTGGTGAAGATGCCCTCGTTGGCGATCTGCATGAGGATGACCGGGCCCTCCGGCCAGGTGGCCGCCTCCAGCACCTCCTTGCCGGTGGCGGCCAGCCACTGGGTGACCAGCGGGTCGAACACCGGCCCGAGCGGCGCGGGCAGCGGCTCGCCCAGCCACGCGGACGCCTCGCCGCGCGCGTCCAGCAGCGGCTCGATGGCCGGGTTGACGCGGGGGCAGACCCAGTCGGGCAGTCCGCCGTAGTTGGTCTCGGCGTGGATGAACGGGCCGGGCTTGGCGATGACCCGCAGCCCCAGTTCGTAGCAGAGGGCGAGGAAGCCGACCACGTCCCGGCTGGGATGGGTCTGGCCGGAGAAGTCCGGCGGGCCGTCGGGGGTGGGCTGGTGGTGGCGCCAGGGCAGGTAGCAGGTGATCACATTGATGCCGAGATCGTCCCGGATCGCGCGCAGCCGGTCGGCCCACACCGCCGGGTCGTCCCGGTAGTAGGGATAGTCGGCGGTGACGAGCGCCTCGGGCTCGCCTTCGATGACGGTCACCCCGTCGCGGACCTCGATGGTCACGCTCACTCCGTTTCGTCGTGGATCATCGCGTTCTCAAGATTGCCCTAATACATAGTATATATCTTGAAAAAAGTCACCATTGGATCTCCTCATACCAGGTGAGCCCCCAGATGACTTATTTCAAAGCCTGAGCTAACGTGGGCTCGGACATGGGGGAGGAAGATCATGGCAAGGCCAGAGCGCAGGACGGTACGCGACCTCCGGAAGGGGAACCGGGCGGTGCTGTTGCGCGCGCTCTACTTCGTGGGGCCCACCAGCCGCCACGAACTGACCGCGCTGACCGGTCTGAGCGCGGCGACGGTCAGCAACGTGACCGGGGACCTGCTCGCCGACAACGTCATCGTCGAGGCCGGCCTGGTCGACTCCGACGGCGGCCGCCCCCGCGTGCTGCTCCGCGTGAACCCGGTGTACGGCTACGCGATCGGCGTGGACGTCGGCGAGACCCACGTCCGGGTCGAGCTGTTCGACCTCGACATGAACGAGAAGGCCAAGGCGGAGTACGCGCTGCGTCCCGGCGGCCACGAGGTCGAACTGGTGGTCCGGCACATCCTGGCCGGCATCGAGGCCGTGCTGGCCGACAGCGGCGTGGCCCCCGGCCAGGTCCTCGGCGTGGGCGTCGGCGTGCCCGGCATCGTGGAGTCCGGCCCCGACGCGCTCATCCACGCACAGACCTTCGGGTGGGACTCGGTGCCTTTGGGAGCGCTCCTCCGCGAGGGCACCTCGCTCCCCCTGTACGTGGACAACGGCGCCAAGACGATGGGCCAGGCCGAACTCTGGTTCGGCGCGGGCCGGGGCTCCCGCAACGCGGTCATCGCGCTGATCGGCTCCGGCGTGGGCGCCAGCATCATCACCGACGGCGTCACCTACCGGGGCGCCAACAGCAGCGCCGGCGAGTGGGGCCACACGAAGATCGCGCTGGGCGGGCGGACCTGCCGGTGCGGCGGGCGCGGCTGCCTGGAGGCGTACATCGGGGCCGAGGCCATTTTGGAGCGTGCCGGACTGCCCCTGGACACCGCGACCGAGCAGGCGCAGCTGGCCGAGCTGGTGCGCTCGGGGTCGCCGGTGATCGACGAGACGGTGGAGTACCTGGGCGCGGGCCTGGCGAACCTGATCAACCTGTTCAACCCGGAGCGCATCGTGGTGGGCGGCTGGGCCGGCCTCACCCTCGGGCACCACCTGCTGACCAAGATCAAGAAGGCGGCGGCGGAGAACTGCCTCACGCAGCCGTTCTCGACGGCCTCCATCGTGCTGGGGCGGCTCGGTCCCGACGCGGTGGCGCTGGGCGCGGCCACCCTGGTGATCGAGGAGTTCCTGCTCAGCAACACGGCCGCCCCGGCCCGCGAGGCCGCCGCCCTCTGATCCAAGATTCGGCAAAACCTTCCCGCCAGGCGCTTTGCCACCTATATCAGGACATGCGGGCGATGCGGCATGCCCAGGACGAGGGGGTCACCCACCGAATCCGGCTCACCTGGTACGGTCAGTGCCCCACCATGACCTCAGGCCGCGAGATCGCAATGGAGACCGCCGTGACCATCGACAACCTGGACCTCGCCGACAGCGCCCGCGCCCTGGCCGACAGCGAACCCGCCGGGACCCTCGAACACGCCGCCGCGGCCTCGGTTGCCATCACCTGCGCCACCACCCGCGACGCCGACCAGGCCAGAACCGCCCTCGCCGGCATCTCCCCCGAGGACGTACGCCAGGCCGCGCTGGCCCTCTTCGACCGCCTCGCCGCCCAGCCGAACTGACCACTCGCGTCATTTCTCGGCGAGGAGTCCCTGGATCCGTCCGACCAGGCCGGTGAGCCGGGGGTCGAGGTGTTCCCGGCCCCCGACCGGCGGTGGTGCGGCCGACATGAGCGACTCCGCGATCTCGGCGGAGGAGTCCGGCGAGATCAGCAGGACCGTGACGTGCGGCGCGGCCCGCCGGGCCACGGATCCCTCCAGGGCCGTCAGCCGGGCCAGCGCTCCCCCGCCGCCGCGTCGGCCACGCTGAGCCAGGTGGGCGCGTCCTCAGGCATGACCCGCATTGTCCTCCAGATCTCGATGTACGGCACCGAGACGGCTAACATACGATCACCCGCTGGACGTCACCGGATGGGGTGCACGGCGATCGGCACCGTGAGCTCGACCGGCACCCGCTCCCCCGCGCGCAGCCGCATCAGCGCGTCGACGGCCACTTCGGCGATGCGCCGGGAATCCTGCACCACGGTCGCGCGGAACGGCGACCTGCCCAAGTCGATCGCCGCGTACGCCTCCGGACTCCCGTCCACCCCGATGATCACCAGATCGCTCACGGGCGAATGCGCCTGGACCGCGTCCGCCGCGCCCAGCGCCATCTCGTCGTTGGTGCAGAAAACGGCGTCCAGCGGCGGCCCGCGGCGGGAGAGCCGATTAGCCGTGATCTCCCGCGCCCGTTCACGCGTGAACAGCCCCATGGACGTGATTTCGATTTTCGCGGACGGCACGAGTTCACGGAAACGCGCCTCGAAACGCGTCTCACGCTCGGCCTGCGCATCACCGGCGATGACGAGCACGACAGGATTCCCGACTCCGCGTTCCTTCATATCGTCGGCCAGCCACCGCGCGCCCATCTCGCCGATTTCCCCGGCGTCACATCCGACGAACGCCGACCGCGGAGGGAAATCCCCCGGGTCACCGAATGGCCGGATGTCGAGAAACAGCACAGGCTGGTTGAGCGCCCGGCACGCCTCGCCCAGTTCGCCCGCCACCTGGTCGAGATGGTCGGTCACCAGGAAACCGCCCACATAGGAGCGCCGCTTCCGCCGCAGCGCGTCCAGGACCTGTAGCTGGCTGCGCCCGGTGTGGTCGTGCGGCGGAAGCTTCACGACCAGGTCGATGCCGTGCCGGTCGAGGGACCGGGACAGGTGCGAGAGCAGATCCGCGAGCCAGCGCGTCTGCGAGTACGCCGAGATCATGACGAATGCCTGGTCGTCACGCCCGCCGAGCCTCCTCGCGACGAGAAAGGCCGCGGCCGCCGCCAGGGTCGTCACCGACCCGACGAGCAGCCAGGTGGGTATGGAGGCCAGGATTCCCGGCAGTTCCCCGAGCGGCAGCAGGGTGGCCGCCACGGCCAGGATGGTGCCGCTCGCGAGGGATATCCCAAGGTCGGTCAGCAGTTCGGCACGTGGGCTGTTCCTGCGCTTCAATCCGGCTCCCCGGGGCACGACAGGCCGTCCATATACCGATACTGTGACCATCGCGGCCGGTGCTGTAAAGGCATTCGCATAAGAGCCTCTAAAAGGAATGAACCGGCCGGCCGATAACCGAGCCGAGCCCAATCCGCGGATTATGAGAAGGCCAGCCGATATTCCCGGCACCTCGGCTACGACTTTCGCGGGCACGCACGACCGACGGCACGTGGCATTTCCCGGAGGGCGCCCCGGTGGCTGGGCGCGGAGTTCGACCCGGCTCCGCACCCGAAGTGTCCATCGGATCGCGGGCTTCCGGCGGCAGCCGCTATCTCGGGCCAGATTGGGGCAGGGCAGGACACGAGTCAGTTGATTGCCTGTCGTCCTGCGCGTTCCCGGGGCAGGATGTGATCTATGCCACCCGGGGCGTACGAGCCGTAGGGAGAAGCGAGCCATGAGCGAGTCCGCGGTCCCGCCGGAAGGCGAGGAGCGGCCGACATGGTTATCGCGGGCGGTCAGGGTGCTGGAGGCCGCGGCGGCGATCGTGGCCGCGCTGGCCACCCTGGTCGCCGGGGGCAACGCGGTGCTCAAGGAGCTGGTGGGCGAGGATCCGTGGGCGGCCGGGGTCGCCACCGTGGGCGGGCTCGTGTTGCTGGCCGGGCTGACCACCGGCTGGCTGATGAGCAGGGCGGGCGCGCGCAACTGGTTCACCCGGCTCTGGGGTCGTCTCTGGCCTGGTCTGCTGTGGCTGCTGGTCGTGGTGACCGCGATGGGGGTGGTGTCGCTGGCGCTGACCTTCGACCGCTGGCTGGCGCTGCGGAACGACCCGTGCGCGCAGCCGCTGGAGTTGACGGTGATGGCGCCGCCCGAGGACGTGGCCGTGTACGAGACGATCGCGCGCGAGCACGAGGCCGACGTGGCCGTGGAGGGCTGCCCGCCGGTACGGGTCGGGGTTCGGGCCGCTCCCCCGGTGTCGCGGATCGGTGCCGCGCTGGCGGCGGGGTGGCGGTCGGCGGACGGCGTACGCCTGATCGGGCCTCGGCCCGACCTGTGGATCGCGGAGAGCGCGGCCGTCGCGGACGTGGTGCTCGCGGCTCCGGGCCGGGCTTCGGCGGTGGCGGCGGAACGCCTGGGCTCGGTGGCGACCGACGACCTGGTGCTGGCGGTTCCCGAAGCCCAGCGGCGTACCGTCGAGGGTGCGCTGGCGGCGGCCACGGCCGACGGGCCGGCGGCGACGCGGGATCTGCTGCTGCGGCATTTCACGCAGGACGGCAGGCACATCCAGCGCCCGGATCCGCTCATTTCCGGCGCCGGTCTGGCGGCGATGCCGGTGCTCGGGCGTTCCGGCGTCTTCGGCTCCGTCGACCGGGCGGAGAGCGTGCTCCGCGAGGCCGATCCGCTGCGTCACGCCGATCCTCTGGAGTTGCTGTGCCGGTTCCGGGACGACACGACGCTGGATCCCGCGGCTGATCCGGCGGCGATCTCTTCCGAGAGTGAGCGGCCCCGTCGTTCCGCCCTGGTGATCCCCGCCCATCTGCGCCGCGGCTACCAGGACGGGCTGCGGGGCCGCTGTCCCGCCGAGCCGCGCCCCGGCAAATGGGAGCAACTGCCGCTGACGCCTTCGATCGGCACGCTCGACTACCCCGCGGTCCTGCTGACCTGGCCCGGACGCGCCGGGTCGGCCCGCGCGGAGGCGGCCCGGGCGCTGGCCCAGCGGCTGGCGTCCGAGCGGGGGCTGCGGGCGCACGGCTTCGGTCCGCCCGTCGGCGGATCGGTCTCGGCCACGGCCTCCGCCGCCGCTGACGGTGCCGAGGAGATGCGGGCGGCGCTGGCCGCCGCCACCCGTGCCGAACGGAGCGTCGCCATCGCCCTTCTGCTGGATGGATCCGGCTCGATGCGTACCCATCTGTCCCGTGGGGTGGGCGCGGTCGAGCGCATCCTCGACGCGCTGCACTCCACCGACGAGGTGTCCCTCACCGTCCCGCGCCGCCTCGCGGGCGGCGGCGACGGGCCGCCCGAGATCCGGCAGGAGTACGGCCTGGAGACCGCCGCCCTGCAAGCCGACAACATCCGCCGCTACGTGCAGCAGTGGACGCCGCGCGCGTGGGACCTCGACCTGGACACCGCCGTCGGCCTGCTGGCCGCCGCCCGCGCCGACGCCGACGTCTTCGTGGCGGTCACCGACACCGCGCCCGGCACCTCCGCCGACCTGAGCGATGTCGTCGAGAACCTCAGGGACCGGGTTTCCGCGCTGGCGACCGAATCCCGCCTGGCCGTCGTCAACGTGGGCTCTGTCCCGTGCCCGCCGGCCCTCCCCGAGCCGGGTGGCGAGCCCGCGCCGGTCACCTGTGTGGAGTTGGCGGACCTGGACGCCGGCCGCCTCCTGCTGTGGGCGAGGTCCCGATGACCGATCAGGCGCGGCGGCTCTCCGAGCTTCTGGAACACACATCCCCGGCGAGGTTCCGATGACCGGCCGGGTGCGGCGGCTTCTCTCCCGCAGGATCTCCGCCTCCGGGATCCGGCTCGTGGCCGCCGCGACGCTGGGCGCCGTCCTGGGCTGGCTGGCGTTCGGCCCGCCCTGGCGTACGGACGAGACTGCCGCCTGCACCCCGCAGCCCGGCGTCCTCACCGTGGCCGCCGGGTACGACGAGAGCGTCGACCAGCAGCGCCGCCAAGCCGTCGAGACGTGGACCCGCAACGGGTACCGCGCCGCGCTCGTGCAGATCTCGCCCGTCACCGACGAGAAGCGGGTCGAGATGGCCGCCTCCGCGGACGGCTGCCCGTTCGACGTGCTCGTCCTGGACGTGGCCCACCTGCCGGAGTTCGCCGCGAGCGGCGCGATCACCGAGATCGCCCTGCCCGCCCGGCCGTTCCTGGACCGCACCGTCGAAGTCGGCAAATACCAGGGCCGCCAGTACGGGGTGCCGTTCGCCGCCGACGTCCCCCTGCTCTACTCGCGCGGCGACACAACCGACCTGATCCGGCGCGCCTGGCACCGCGACCCCGTCCCGGACGACCCGGCCACCGGGAAGATCATCGTCCAGCTGGACGACTACGAGGGCGGATCGATCAACCTCATGGAGGCCATCGGCACCTCGAACCTCGCCGGGTTCGTCGACGAGATCCCGTCCGGGCCCGCCCTGCGGCGGGCGTTCCAGCCCGGGCTGAACCGGTGGGCACGTCTCTACCGGGAGAATCCGGGCATGCTCGCCTCCTCCCGGTTCAAGGAACGCGACAGCGTCGAAGAGTTCCGCCTTTCCCCGGGTCCAGTCGTGATGCGCAACTGGCCGTCCGCGTTCGGCGCCCTCGCGGCGGCCGACCGATTCCGGGCGGACGACGGGCGGCTGTCCTTCACGATCGAGCCCGTCCCCGGCGGCGTGCTCGGCGGCTCCGTCCTGGCGGTCTCCAGCAGCCTCGACGGCGCACGCGCCGAAGCCGCCCGGGCGCTGATCGACCACCTGACCACGCCGCAGGTGCAGTCCGAACTGTTCGCCTGCGGCAGCTACGCGCCCGTCGTGCCCGACGCGTACGACATCGACTCGTACGTCGCACGCGGCTTCGCCACGGCGAACGACTGCCTCAACCTCGGCGACGCCCCCGACGCCGCGACCTACCGCGACGACTTCCGCACCCTGGCCGTCACGGTCCGCGCCGCCATCGCCGACGCCGGCATCCGCCCGCCGATCCCCCACTACAGCCGTTTCAGCGACGTCTTCCGCCGCTGCGCCCGCGCGATCGTCACCGGCGAGGCCACCGACGCCGACGAGGCCTACTACCGCACCTTCTCCGCGGCCCTCACCCGCGCCACCACCGGCCGCCTCCCCGAAGGCTCCCCCTCCTCAGTCTGCCGCTGACCTTCCCCGCGTGCTCCCGGCCACCTGACCTTAGGCCGTTCCCTTTCGGCACGACCTAGTGCCGTGACCACAAACCTTCGCCGGGTCGAAGCGCCTCGCTGGCCTCGGCGATCGCACGGCTCCAAGCCGGTGAACGTTATCGGACACCGCACTAGGCGACCTTGAATCGTGCGGTCACCGGCTGGCCCCGCGAGAGCATCGGCCTAGCGTCGTTGATCTTTCCTGGGATCGAAGTATGGAAGTTCGGGTCCGATCACCTAGAGTTTGCGGCGTGAGCGGAGATTTTGCGCCGCGGGGTCCGGAGTCGCGGATGTCCAACGCCGACCGGGACCTTGTCATCGAGCGGCTGCACGTGGCGGTCGGCGACGGGCGGCTGAGCCTGGAGGAGTTCGAGGAACGACTCAACGGCGTGCTCGAATCGCGTACGTTCGGGGAGGTCGAGCGGTTCGTCCACGACCTGCCCGGCGGCCCGATGTCCGTGACGGCCCCGGAGCGCTCCGAACTGCGTACGACGGCCTCGTCCCTGAAGCGGCGGGGTCGGTGGGTGGTGCCCAGGCTGCTGCTCGTGACGGCCAAGGCCGGATCGGTGAAACTGGACTTCACCGACGCGGTGATCACCCAGCCGGTCGTCGACATCGAGCTCGACGTGTTCGCGGGTAGCACCGTGCTCGTGCTGCCGCAGGGCGCGACGGTGGACATCGACAACGTGGAACTCATCGCGGGCTCCTCCCGGGTGAGCGCCACCATGTCCGCCTTCCCCGGTGCCGGACACCATTTCGTCATCCGCGGCAAACAGCGCGCCGGGAACCTCGTGGTCCGCCACCGCCGCAGGTTCTGGCGCTGGCAGTGGTGAGCGGAACCCTCGCCCAATCGACCTGAGGACCGGTCGGGGGTGCCGGCTTCGGTTCAGGTCCTGGCCGCCGCGCGCAGGGCTCGCGCGGTCGTGGGCCGCAGCGAGCCGGCCACCGCGCTGAGGTCGGCGAGGCTCACTCCGGACAGGTGACCGGCGACGACCACCAGGAAGGCGCCGCGGCGTTCGACGAGCTGGACGGCATCGCGATCGGCGCGCTGCCAGCGGTTGGGGCCGATGCTTCGGCAGGCGGCGTCGCCCTCGAACCCGTTGACGGCGGGTCCCGGCTGCACGACCAGGCATGTCCCCGGCGGGGCGAACCCAGCAGGCACAGGCGTGACGAGAACCTCCATCCTCGCCTGAGGACGCGCGGATCGATCACTGCGGCTGGTCAGGCTCAGCGTCAGCGAATCCTTGGCCCGGTAGGCCAGGTCGAGCCGGTACCTCGACGGGTCGGGCGCGAGCAGCGGCACCGCGAGCCCTTCCAGTGACTGACGGAGAGGACGATGCCGAGGACCCAGGGTGGCGGCCGGATCGAGCAGACTGATCGACGCGACTCTCGCGGGGGCGCGTATCGCCTGATTGCAGGCCAGCCAGCCACCGATCGACACGCCAACGAGGTGCGCGCTAGCCGGCGGAACCGCTGGCTCTCCTCAAAGCTCTGCTCACCGCGCTGCTGCCGACCGGCCCCGACAGCCGGGCGCAGACCCTCGTGAGCGTCGCCGTCTTTATCAGGGCGCTGAACGATCCGTCTTTGGCCGAGCGCTACCGCCAGGGCCGTACCCAACTCACCGCGGCGGTAGCCGGCCTCGTCCGGATGGCGGCGCCCGCCGAGGACGAGGACATCGAACTGGCCGCGGACACTCTGCTCGCCCTCGTGGACGGCCTGGCCTCCGATCTACTGCTGGGCCACCTCACCACCGAGCGAGCCCTGGCCATCCTCGACCGCCGGCTATCCAACGGGCGGGACCCCTGATGGAACGCAATGTCACGCCCCAGGAGGCAAACACCTCCTGAAACCGATAGGGCGTACGAAATGAAGAAACTCATCCGGCTCGCCGCCGCGACCGCGGCGGTGGTCATGGGCCTGACAATGTTCACCGCGGGATCGGCGAGCGCGGCCCAGGCCGGCTCCTGCAATCTGCTAAACGGCCCGTCGAGAAACCACTTCGTGGACCTGTTCCTGACCTGCCCGCCGAAGAGCCCCGGCGACGTCATCTGGAAGATCAACCTCTGGGGCGACGACACGATCAGCGACAACCGCATCCACACCTACTACGTCGACTGCGACCTCCCCTCGACGGTCACGATGAACATTCACGAGAACCGCCTCAACGAGGACATCGCGGATCGGGACGAGATCTACGCGGGTGTCTGGTTCAGGAGGCCCGACGGCTCGACCTACGGAATCCAATCGATCACGATCGCGGGCTGGTGGGGCGTCTCCAACGTCATCATCCCGTCCCCGGCCCCGCTCTGCTGATCAGACCCGGACCGGGATCGACAGCGGCCCGTAGGACAGGAACGACGGCGAGTACGCGATGTCGTCCAGGGGCACGGCCGCCTCGATCCCGGGGAACCGCGCGAACAGCCTGGACAGCGCGATGTACGCCTCCAGGCGCGCGAGCGGCGCGCCCAGGCACGTGTGCGCCCCGTATCCGAACGCGAGATGGCCGATCTGCTCCCGGCTGATGTCGAATGCGCCGGCGGTGGGCCCGTACTGCTCCGGATCGGTGGCCGCGCCGCCGAGACAGACCATGATCGGGTCCCCTTGGGGGATCTGGACGCCGGCGACCTCCACCGGCGCCAGGGGGTATCGGAAGAGGGCCGCGGCGATCGGGGCGTTGAAGCGCAGGGTCTCCTCCGCCACGGCGTCCCAGAGGTCTCCGGCCTTGGCGCGCGCGAGCTGGTCCGGATGGGCGAGCAGGTTGACGATCGCGTGGCCGAGCAGATTGACCGTGGTCTCGTGGCCTGCGATGAGCAGCAGGAACAGGGAGTCCACCAGTTCCTGCGGGGAGAGGCGGTCCTCGTCCTGCTGCGCGCGCACCAGCGCGCTGGTCAGGTCGTCTCCCGGCTCGCGGCGCTTCTCCTCGACGAGCTCGCCCAGGTAGGCGAACAGCTGTCCCCCGGCCACCTGGGCTTCCTCGGGCGTGGTCACCTGCGAGAACAGCTTCTGCGTCCATTCGCGCAGCTCGCTGCGGCGAGGCCCGTCGACACCGAACATCTCGCAGATGACGGCCGTCGGCACCTGGTCGCTGAACAGCGGCACGAGATCCACCACCGCCTCGCCGCCCGCGCCCTCCGCGGCGACACGGTCCAGGAGCCCGTCGACGATCTCCTCGATCCGCGGCCGCAGCGCCTCGACCCGGGCGCGCGTGAACGCCTTGGAGAGCAGGCCGCGCAGCCGCCGGTGCTCCGCGCCGTCCCGCATCAGCATGTGCTCACCGAGGATCAGCTGCAGGATCGGCCAGTCCGGCGGCACCTTGCCGTCTTGCAGATCGGCCCAGTGCGAGGAGTTCTTCCCGAACACCTTGCTGTCCCCGCTGAGAACCTCCCGTATCGCGGCGTACGTCGTCGCCGCCCACGCGTTGACGCCCCCGGGCAACTCCACCGGAACCATCGGCCCCGCCTCACGGAACCGCGTGTAGGTACGCAACACGTGCTCGCCGGGTACGGGCAAACGCAGATCTGGCGCGGTCACGGGTGCCTCCGGATCGGCTCGCATCAAGGAGATCATTCACGTACGACGACCTGGCCGCTCTGTCCCCGTTGACGGCATGACCGTGGCCCCACACCGACATCACACCTCGCGACGGCACCAGTCAAGAGACGTCTTGTAGACACCCATCACACCGTATATGTAGGCTTATACGTATACACGCTAGGATGGAGCCATGCCCAATAAGACGATCTACGTTTCGGATGAGGATCTGCCGGTGTTCCAGCGGGCGCAGGAGCTCGCCGGAGGCAAGCTGTCCACGGCGATCAGCGTTGCGCTGCGACGTTACGTCGAGATGGAGGAGGGCCGCCAGGAAGGCTACGACGAGATCATCGTCAAGGTCGGCCAGGGCACCGGCCAGAAGAAGCGCTTCTCCGGAGTGCTGCTCGGCGAATGGGGCCGCACCCAGGGCAGCCGGGTTGAAATGTTCAAGGTGTACCGCTCCCGCCAGGGCAGGTACGTCCTGCACCTGGACCGCTCACCCGACTGGACGGACAACTCCGGCGCCGAGAACTGGCTGGAGGGACTCTTCTCCCGCGGCACCTGGCGAACCTATCTCGGCCTGACCGACTCGACCTGGGGCTTCATCCAGGGCGAGGCCACCCTTGACGTCGTGGACACCTTCGAGGAGCTCCGCGGCAAGATCCCCGACGAGTTCTACGACCTGATCGCCGACCTGGCGAACCGGCCCGCCGTCGAGGACCTCGACATCTAACTCAAGCCCACCACCCCGCCGGATGGCCGACACCCGACCATCCGCCATTTCGCCATGCCCTCATCGATCCGAGGAGAAAGCCTCATGTCCCCCGCCATAACCGCTGAAGGCCTCGTCAAGAAGTACGGCGCCGTCACCGCCCTGGACGGCATCGACCTGTCCGTCCCCGAAGGCACGGTCTTCGGCCTGCTCGGCCCCAACGGCGCGGGCAAGACGACGACCGTGCGAATCCTGACCACGCTGCTGAGGCCGGACGCCGGGCACGCCACCGTAGCCGGACTCGACGTCGTCGCCGACGCCGCACGCCTGCGCTCCCGCATCGGCGCCTCAGGCCAGTACGCGGCCGTCGACGACCACCTCACCGGCGCCGAGAACCTGGAGATGGTCGGCCGCCTGTACCACCTGGGCACCAAACGCAGCAAGCAGCGCGCCCGCGAACTGCTGGAGCGCTTCGACCTCACGGACGCGGCCGATCGCCCGGTGCGGGGCTACTCCGGCGGCATGCGGCGCAGGCTCGACCTGGCCGGAGCCCTGGTGGCCGACCCGCCGGTCCTGTTCCTGGACGAGCCCACGACCGGACTCGACCCCCGCGCCCGGGTGAGCCTCTGGGAGGTCGTCGCCGACCTGGTCGCGGGCGGCACGACGGTCCTGCTCACCACGCAGTATTTGGAGGAGGCCGACCGCCTGGCCGACCGGATCGCGGTGGTCGACCACGGACGGGTGATCGCGCTCGGGACCGCCGACGAGCTCAAGGACCAGGTCGGCGGCGACCGCATCGAACTCTCGGTGACCAGCACCGACGAGCTGGAGACGGCACGCCGGGTCCTGGCGCCGTCGGCCTTGGCCGACGTCCACACCGATCTCACCGCGCTGCGCCTCACCATCCCCGTGGCGGGCGGCGCCGCCTCCCTCACCGCCGCGCTCGGCCGGCTGGCCGACGAACGGGTCACCGTACGCGACGCCGGGTTGCGGCGACCGACCCTCGACGAGGTCTTCCTGACCCTCACCGGCCACCAGGCCGCCACCGACGACAACAAGGAGACGGCCCAGTGAACACGCTCCAGATGGCGATCGCCGACGGCGTGACGATCAGCAAGCGCAACGCTCTCAAGATCAGGCGAGCCCCCGACCTGCTCGGCGGCGTGATCATCCTCCCGATCGTCTTCGTCCTCCTCTTCTCGTACGTCTTCGGCAGCATGATCGACCTGCCCGGCATCTCGTACACGGAGTACCTGCTTCCCGGGATCTTCGTCCAGACGATCGTCACCGGCGCGCAGATCACCGGTTACACGCTCACCCAGGACCTGCAGAAGGGCATCTTCGACCGGTTCCGCACGCTGCCGATGGCGCCGTCGGCCGTACTGGTCGGGCAGACGCTCTGCGACATGCTCATGAACGTCACGAGCATCGTCGTGATGGGCCTGGTGGGGCTGCTGGTCGGCTGGCGGGTGCACTCGTCGCCGCTGGAGGCCGTCGGCGGGGTCCTGCTGCTGCTCTTCTTCGCGTACGCGTTCTCGTGGGTGACCGCCACGGTCGCACTGGCCCTGCGTACACCGGAGATGTTCAACAACATCGCCACGCTGGTGTCGTTCCCGCTGGTCTTCCTGTCCAACGCGTTCGTCGACAGCGCCCGGCTGCCGGGCCCGCTCAAGCTCGTCGCCGAATGGAACCCGGTGTCGACGTTCGTCCAGGCGACGCGCGAGCTGTTCGGCAACACCAGCCCGCTCAGGCCGGTGCCCGACGCGTGGCCGCTCCAGCACGCGGTGGCGGTGTCGGTGGGCTGGTCCGTGCTGATCCTGGTCGTGTTCGTGCCACTGGCCACCCGGCTGTACAAGCGCGCCGTCAGCCAGTGACGCCATCCGCCGGCGGCCTCCGCGCGGAGTACGCCTGCCGCCACTGTTCGGCGGCCTGGATCATGGTGTGACCGACGTGCTCGAAGAACTCGCCGATGTCCCGCATCCGGGAGCCGGCGGGTGTGGCGACGCCCAGGACCTCGGCTCCCCGGTGGGTGAGATCCGCCAGCATGACGTTCTGGCGGGCGCTGGCCATCCAGCTGCGGAACCAGGCGTCGGCGTCGATGACGTACCGGTCGCGACGGCGGCGGGGGTCGCGTTCCCGCCGGATCAGCTCCTGCTGTTCCAGTTCGCCGATGGCCTTGGAGACGGAAGCCGGGCTGACCTGGAGGCGCTCGACCAGTTCGGCGGCGGTCAGGCTGCCGCTGTCGGTGGTGTAGAGGCAGGTGAGCACGCGGGCGGTCATCCGGGACAGCCCGGTGGCGATCACCAACGCGGTGAACTGTTCCTCGAGGTCGCGTACGGCCTCGGGGTCCCGCCCGTGCGCGTCGGCGGCGGCCCGCGGTGACCGGGACGGGGCGGGCCCGCTTCGGCGGGCCCGCCCGTCGGTCGCCTGCTGCGCCTGGACGGCCTGGTATCCGGTGAGGCCGCCGTTGCGGATCACCTCCCGGCTGATGGTCGAGATCGGCCGGTTCAGGCGGCCGGCGATCTCGGTGTACGTGAGACCTTCGGCCAGCCCTTCGGCGATCAGCCTGCGGTCCTCCTGGGTGAGCCTGCCTCCGGGCATCGGTGCGCTCTTCCTGTCGTGGTGAAGGCCAGTATTGCGTTCGCGCCCATCTCATTGCAAGCCACTCTTGCATTCACTCTCACATCCATTGCAAAATTCGGAGATATGCCTGATTAATTGGACTTTCGTCGTTGACGATTCAGTGAAGGCAAGTTAGCGTTTGAGAAAATCCGAACACGTACTATCGCGACTGAGCCTCGCTTGCTCGTCGCTGCGATCGGAGCTCTCATGACGTCCTTTCTCGCGCCCCTGCGCGCCTGGCATCGCCCTCTGCTGATCTGCGCGGTCCTCATGCTGGGCCTCGTGCTCGTCTCCGCGGCCGGGCTCGTGCTGGACGGCCGGACCCTGCTCGGGGAGCCGGTCTGGGTCAAGCCGCTGAAGTTCGGCTTCGCCTTCGCCCTCTACACCGGCACGCTGGCCTGGCTCCTCACCCGGCTGCGCAAAGGGAAGCGGCTGGGCTGGTGGATCGGCACCGCCTTCGCGCTGGCCGCGGGCATTGAGGTCGCCGCCATCACGATCCAGGCGGCACGCGGCACCTTCAGCCACTTCAACGCCGATCAGACCGATCCGGTCACCTTGGCCCTGGTCCCCGTCCTCACGTACGGCGTGATGATCGTCCTCATCTCGCAACTGATCATCGCGGCCGTGGTGCTGATCCAGCGCACCGGCGGCCCTGACCTGAACCGGGCGATCCGCGCGGGACTCGTGCTGGCCACCGTCGGCATGCTCTTACCGATCTACTGGATGGTCACCGAGATCCATCCCCGTACGCTGACCGACGCCAACGGCGGACGCGTGCCGATGTATCAGGCGCACGGCATCGGGGACCCCGACGGGCACGGCATGCCCCTCACCAACTGGAGCGCGACCGGCGGCGACTTCCGGGTGCCCCACTTCGTCGCCCTGCACGGCGTCCAGGTGCTGCTCCTGGTCACCGCGGTGCTGGGCGCGCTCGCGGCCAGGCACGTGTGGTTGCGCGACGAACGGGTGCGCGCCCGCCTGGTCGGGAGCGCCGTGCTGGGCTACTCCGGGCTGGTGGCGGTGGTGACCTGGCAGGCCGGGCGCGGCCAGTCCCTGATCCATCCGGACGCGGCGACGCTCCTCGCCTTCGCGGTCGTGGTACTGCTCACCGGGGTCACCTCCGCGAGAACGATCGTCGTGGCCAGAGCGGCTTCGTCACGAGTTGTTTGAGTTTGATGGCCCGCACCTGAGCGGCTGTCAGAAAGGCGTAGAGATTCTGGGTTCCGCCGTAAATGTGTCGTATGGGAACACGGGATCGCGGCTGAACAGCGGAGACGATGGGGGCATCTACTCCTTTGGAGGACTTGATGTCCACCGTGCTCTCCGTCCCAGCGCTTGAGGAGCCCTCGGAACCACCGCATGGGTTGAGAAGGGCGCTCCCCCGTAGACCAGGTTCGCGGCTCCCGTTCGAATTCCTGATCAACATTGGGTTCGTGGCGGTGATTCTGGCGTGCTCGATCGTCGCGCTGAGCGTTCCGGGCACCGAGACCGGAACTCGTGTCGCGGTGATAGCGGCGGTGGTCGGGTTGTTCGGTGGGTGGGCGCGGCACATGGGTGCCGCCCTGCTGACGGGCGTGATCGCCTGGTTGTTCGCCACGGGCTTCCTGGTCAACACGGTTGGACTGCTGACCTTCACGGGTCCGGACCTTGTCAGGCTCGCCGTACTTCTCGGGGCCGCGGTCACGGGCGGCGTGTACGGAGCGCGCGCCCGCCGCCGCGCGGCCCTCGCCGTCGATCACGCCGACTGAGGGAGGCTGAGCGTTCGTGACCACTCGTTCAAGGGGTCCGGCACCGGCCGCACCGGAGCCGGCAGCTCCGAGAAGATCCTCTCCGATGCTTCCCGAGTCTCCGATAGTGCCCGAGTTCTTCCGCCCCCGCCCGTCACGCGGTTACGTGTCCCTGGCCGTCGTGGCGGCGCCGGTCGGATTCTCGGCCGCGAACAGTCTCGCCGCCGGCACCCACCCGGAAACCGTCATCGCCCTCCTCCTCACCCCGATGGCGGCCTACCTGACGGCCCTGACCTTCTGCTTCCCCCTCATGCGGTACGCGGTCTCCGCCACCACCCTGACCGCCCAGTACGGCCCCCTCCTGCGCTACCGCATCCCCCTATCGGAGATCGTCTCGGTCACCCGCGTCCAACTGTCACCCAGACCCTTCGCGGTGATAGCACTGCCAGGCATCGCCCTGTACGCCATGCACTGCCTCGGCATCGGCCGCGTACGCATGTGCGCGACCCGGCCCACCCACCGCATCCTCCTGATCAAAACCAACCGGGGAACCTGCTACGGCCTCACCCCCGCCGACGACAAAGCCTTCCTCGACGCCCTGCGCAGACGTGGCGTACGCGTGACCCCCTTCTGATGAATACCCCTGACGCACATTTACGCGATTCCTACGAAGACCCCGTCAATAACCCGTAAATGTCGCTTGCAATACCATTTCCCCAGGTCACATAGTGGAGAAGCCGACAGACCGGTACGGAGGGAAAGCATGCCGCCTCTCCACGGAATATGTCGGATTCCATAACCGGGACGGGCATTCCCGGGACGTGTGAACAGCGGGCCGCCCGGCGAAACGCGGACGATTCCGGGCGGCCCGCAGCGCACGGGCGGCACATTCCTGACCTTTCCCCGATCCAATGGAGTTGAGCTGTCCATGCGCACGCGCGCGCTCACCGTCGTCGAGACGACCAGGAGGGAGATCTTCCTCCTCGTCTCACGGGCCCTCTCGGCCGGCTACGCCAGGTTTCCCGCAGAACGATTCACCGTTCTCGCCCACCGACTGGCCGTGGCCGACGACGCCTGGCTGGCGAGACTGGCCGACTGGATGACCCGCCACGACTCACTCCGCCGCCTTCGCCTGGCCATCGTCGCCGAACTGGCACACGCCCGCCTTTCGACCGGAACGACCGGCACCAGAAAGACCATCAGCCAGGCCCTGCTACGGGCCGACGAACCCGGCGAACTCCTCACCTACTGGATCCACCGATACGGCCGGGCCATCCCCAAGCCGATCAGGCAGGGCGTTGCGGACGCGACCATCCGCCTCTACGACGAGGCCGCCCTGGCCACGTACGACAGCCCGGGAGCCGCCATGCGCTTCGCCGACGTACTCGGCCTGACCCACCCGGTCCCCGCGAGCGACCAGCAGGCCAAGGTCTTCGGCCACGCGGTCGACCGCCGCCGCAACCTCGTGGAACGCGTCCCGGCAGGCCTGCCCCTGCTACGCGCCCGCCGCTCCCTCCACTGGATCCCCGCCCAACGGCGCGCCACCCTGCTGCAGCGGCCGGAGGCGGCCGAGAGGCTGGCCCTCACCGGCATGTCCTGGCAGACGATCGAGCGCTGGCTACTCGGCGACATGACGGCACCGGCTTGGATCGCGGTCCTACCCTCCATGTCCTACCAGGACCGACTCGCCCACTTGGCTGACTTCGACCGAACGGGCCTGTGCGACGAGGTCGCCCATGCCATAGCGGCCGACCTCGCGGATCCGGCCTCCGTCATCCGGTCTGGAGTGACCCCACTAGAGATCTACGCGGCCATGCGGTCGGTACCGGCATCCCGCTGGTCATCCGCCCTACGCCAAGCTGCCCACCTGTCATTGACCAACGTCCCCGCCCTGCCCGGGCACACCCTCGTACTGATCGACCGATCCGACCCCCGGCCCCACCCACGATCCGAACCCCGATCCGAACCCCGATCCGAACCCCGGTCCAACCCACGACCCGACCCACGATCCGAGCCACGGTCTAACCCGCGACCCGACCCACGGTCCGAACCCCGGTCCGAGCCACGAGCCAACCCACAGTCCGACCCACGATCCGACTCGACGGTCGGCCCTGCCAGTCCGTCGTTCACACACGCTGACGCCGCCGCCGTCTTCGGCGCAGCACTCGCCCTGCGCGCATCGTCGGCCGATCTGGTCGAGTTCGGCACAGTCACCGCCCACGTGCCCCTTCGGGGCCGGTCCCTGCCGGAAACGGTCGATAGTCTCCACCCGATCGGCGGAGTGGCGAGCCCGGCACGTGCCATACGCGACCATCTGAAGGACCACAACCGTGTCGTGATCCTCACGCACCCCGACTCCGCAGCGGAAACCGCCGAGGCCATCACGACCCCGGGCCAAGAACACATCATCACCAACGTCTCCAGCGGCTGGTTCACCGCCATCCCGCTCATCGAGATGGCGCGCATCGCCGCCTGGCCGTTCTAGACGCCGGCAGTAGCTCTGCCCCCAGGCCGTCGATAGGTCTGCCCCCAGGCCGTCGATCTTCACGTTTTCCCTGCGCCTTCCCCCGTGCAAGTTCCGCCTGGCAGCCCTAGCTACCAGGTGGAAAAACTCCCATTGTCACCTATGTCACGCTCGGACTCTTGGCGATTGCCGCCCTATCGGCCGCGCTCAGCGGGGTCAGCGTCGTCAAGCGGGTCGAACGAGGCGTGATCTTCCGTTTCGGAAGAGTCCGCGCCCGGGCGTCCAGCCGGACTCACCCCGCTATCCCTCTGGTGGACCGCCTGAGGAAGGTCAACGTCCAGATCATCACAATGCCGGTGCCCACCCAGGAGGGCATCACCCGCGACAACGTCTCGTCCAGGTGGACGCCGTCGTCTACTTCCGGGTGCAGGCTCCGCTACTTCCGGGCGCAGGCTCCGCTGAAGGGCCACGACCGAGGTGCAGAACTACCTCTCCGCCATCGGTCAGGTAGCGCAGACCTCACTGCGCTCGATCATTGGCAAGAGTGAACTGAACGACCTGCTGTCCACCCGCGAGGAGCTGCGTCCGGGCCTGGAATTCATGATCTACAGCCCGGCGCTCGGCTTCCACCACCCGACAGGCACGCAATCGCCATAAGGAGTTACTCGACTACTCTCTGTTAAGATCGTCGCGCGTCGTAGGCGAAGGGGGCGACCCGTGAGGGTCTGGATAGGGGCGGCTTTGATCGTCATGACGGGATACGGAGCTGCGCTGACCACGCCGGCGGCCTGGGCAAGACCCGCGCCCGCCGAAGACCCCCACCCGCAACTCACCCGCATCGCCGGCACCGAGCCAGGCGACCCGGTCGGCACCCAGTGCGGCAACCTGCCTACCAGCCACGACTCCCCGCTGGAGAACTCTCCCGTGCGGTGCGTCAACGGCTCGGTGAACAGCGGCAACTCAGTCGAGAGCGGCAACCACCTCAGCCTTGGCGGCTCCGTGAACAGTGGCAACTTCGCCAACACGAACGGTGCCGGCGACAGCGGTAACGCATCCAACAGCGATAACCTCGCCAACGGCGGCCAGGAAATCACCGTGAGGCAGGCCGGACGATGATGATCGCGCTATGTATCGCCGCCATGGCCATCGCCCCCATCGGCGTGGGCGACTCAGGGGATTCCCCGAACCGCAACTCCAGCGGGGACACCGCCAATACCGGCAACAGCAGGAACAGCGGAAACCATATCGGCTACAGAGCCGTCAACAGCGGCAACTTCTTGAATACCAATGGTTCCACCAACAGTGGCAACTCCTCCTACAGCTTGAACTACTCCAACGGAACACTGCGCATCACCGTCAACAAATGCCGCCTCAGACGGCACTGCTGACCGGACCACCGAATGCCAGCGCGGTCAGACGCCGGTCCCGCACCGCTATCCAGCACCGCTGACGCAGGCGACGGAACGGTCAGACGTCGGATCTTCACCGTTATCCGGCACCGCAGACGCAGGTAGCGGAGCGGCCAAACGCCGGATCCTCACCGCCATCCAGCGCCGTTGACGCAGGTGACACGTCTCGCTGCCTGGTTCCAAGTACGCCGTTCACTCCGTGAAGAGATGTGAGCCGTGCGGAGATTTGGGGCGCTAAATGCGCTTAAAGAGCCTAACAAAATGACCCGAGGCGCTGGCCCTCTCGCTGTTATCCGGCGCCGTTAACGCAGGTGACACTACTCGCCGCACCGGCGCCAAAAATGATCAGCCTCATTCCGTTAGAGGTTCTTAACAGAGCGACCCGAGGCACCGGCCCTCTCGCTGTTATCCGGCACCGTTAACGCAGGTGACACTACTCGCCGCACCGGCGCCAAGTGTGACCGGCCTAATTCTGTTAGGGGTTCTAAAGGAGTACCGACTGTTCAGGGTTGGGTTCGGGGTCCGGGTTGTTCAGGACGTCTAGAACTGCTTGGCCGTATTTCGCGAGTTTGTTTTCGCCGATGCCGTTTATCTGACCGAGTTCGGCAAGAGAGTTGGGGACGCGGGTGGCTATTTCGCGGAGGGTGGCGTCGTGGAAGATTATGTAGGCGGGGAGGCCCTGTTCCTTGGCGGTGGCGCCGCGCCAGGTCCGGAGGTTCTCGAAGATGGCGAGCGCGGATTCTGAGAGGTCGGAAGCCTGGGGGCGGGCAGCGGTGGATTTGGGGTCGGATTTCGACGAGCGGGAGGGTTTGCGTTCCGGTTCGCGGCGGAGGAGGACCTGGTGGTTGCCGCGCAGGACCTCGGCGCTGGCGTCGGTGAGCACGAGGGTGCCGTAGTCGCCCTCGACGGCGAGAAGGCCCTGGGCCAGGAGTTGGCGGATCACGCCGCGCCATTCGGCTTCGCGGAGTTCGGTGCCGATGCCGAAGACGGTGAGGGAGGCGTGGTCGTGCTGGAGGACCTTGTCGGTCTTGCGGCCGAGGAGGATGTCGACGATCTGGCCGGCGCCGAACTTCTGGCGGCGTTCGCGGTGGAGGCGGAGAACCGTGGAGAGGAGTTTCTGGGCGGGGATGGTGCCGTCCCAGGACTCCGGCGGGTTCTTGCAGGTGTCGCAGTTCCCGCAGGGTGAACTCTTCTGGCCGAAGTAGTCGAGGAGCCGGACCCGCCGGCAGTCGATCGTCTCGCAGAGGGCGAGCATGGCGTCCAGATGAGTGCCCAGACGACGGCGGTGGGTGTCGTCGCCTTCCGAGGTGTCGATCAAGCGGCGTTGCTGGACCACATCCTGCAGGCCGTACGCGAGCCAGGCGGTGGACGGTAGGCCGTCACGACCGGCGCGGCCGGTCTCCTGGTAGTAGCCCTCGACGGATTTGGGCAGGTCGAGGTGGGCCACGAAGCGGACGTCGGGTTTGTCGATGCCCATGCCGAAGGCGATCGTGGCCACCATGACCAGGCCGTCCTCGCGGAGGAATCGCGCCTGGTTGGCGGCCCGAGTCCGGGCGTCCAGACCCGCGTGGTACGGCAGGGCGGGAATGCCGTTCTGGGTCAGGAACTCGGCCATCTTGTCGACGGAGGCCCTGGACAGGCAGTACACGATGCCCGCGTCCCCCGGATGCTCGTTGCGCAGGAGGTCGAGAAGCTGGCGTTTGGGCTCGTTCTTGGGGGCGATCCGGTACTGGATGTTGGGGCGGTCGAAGCTGGCGACGAAGTGGCGCGCGTTCTCCAGGTTCAGCCGGGCTGCGATCTCGGCGTGGGTGGCGGGTGTGGCGGTGGCGGTGAGCGCGACCCGGGGAATGGTGGGCCAGCGTTCGTGGAGGGCGGACAGCGCCAGGTAGTCGGGGCGGAAGTCGTGCCCCCACTGGGCGACGCAGTGCGCCTCGTCGATGGCGAACAGCGAGATCTTGCCGCGTTCGAGGAGACGCAGCGTGGAGTCCACCCGGAGGCGTTCCGGCGCGAGATACAACAGGTCGATCTCACCGGCGACGAAGCAGGCTTCGACCGCCTGGCGCTCGTCGATGCCCTGGGTGGAGTTGAGGAAACCCGCCCGCACGCCGAGTGCGGTCAGCGCGTCCACCTGGTCCTGCATGAGGGCGATGAGGGGTGAGATCACCACGCCCACACCATCCCTGACCAGGGCGGGGATCTGGTAGCACAACGACTTGCCACCGCCGGTCGGCATCAGGACCAGGGCGTCGCCGCCGTCGACGACGTGCTCGATGATCTCCTGTTGCCCCTCCCGGAAGGTGTCGTAGCCGAAGATCTTCCGCAGCACGTGGGTGGCGGCGCTCGCCGTGGCATCCGACGTCTCGACGTCGTCCATCGGCCCGCCCTGGGGGGAAAGCACCCGCCCACCCTACGAGACCGCAACGCCCCCCGGATCCAACCTGTGGATAACCGTCCGGCACCGCAGCGCGACGTGCATCAGACACGGCTTGGCCGGACGACCGGCAGCCGAGCAGGAATACATGGCTTGCAATACATTGCTTGCCATGGAAATATACATGGCAAGCAATGCATACGGGAGGCAGGTAGTCGTGAAGCGCCAGGACTCGATGGGGTACCAGATCAATCACGTGGCTCGCCTGTTCGCGCAGGCGCTGCGGGTCCGGGTCGCCCCCCACGGCGTCGTCCCTGGCCAGTTCGCCCAGCTCCTCGCGCTGTACGAGCAGGAGGGGGTGACGCAGAACCAGCTCTGCGATCAGGTCAAGATCGACCAGTCGACGATGGCCCACACGCTCCAGCGCATGGAGCGCGACGAGCTGATCCAGCGCGTCCCCGACCCGGCAGACCGCCGGCGGGCCTTGATCATGCTCACCGACCGCGCGCGCGAGGTGCAGGACGACCTCGTGAATGCCGCACTGCGGGTGAACGCGGTGGCGATGCGCGGGTTCACCCCGGAACAGGTGGCCGTGTGCCTGGAGCTGGTCACCCGCATGATCGACAACCTTGAGGCCGACGGATCCGAAGAAGAAATCTCTCCGAGAGAGGAAACATGACGCTCAAACGCATCCATCTGATCGCGGCGATCGCCGGATTATCGATGATTCCGACGTTCTGGATCTCCACCGTCACGGTCGAGCTGTTCGGCTCGGACAGCATGATCGCATCGGTGAAACAGGCGATCCCGTGGGGATTCCTCATCCTGATCCCCGCACTGATCACCGCCGGAGCGACCGGATCGTCGATGTCCGGCGCGACCCGCGCCCCGAGAATTCTGGCCAAGAAGCGCCGGATGCGGTTCATCGCCGGAAACGGCCTGCTGATCCTGGTCCCGTGCGCCCTCTACCTGGCGATGCTCGCCTCCCGCGGAGACTTCGGCATCCACTTCTACGCCGTCCAGTCGCTCGAACTGATCGCCGGCGCAGTCAACCTCACACTGATGTCGATCAACGCCCGCGAAGGCCTGCGACTGTCCGGCCGCCGGTCACGCGTTAAGAGCGCCTGACACACCTGCCTCTCGCCGTCATCCGGCACCGTTGACGCAGGTGACCGTACTCTCCGCACCGGCGCCACAGAGACCGTCAGGACGCTCTGGCCAGGGCACAACGATGACCGGCAGCGAAGCCGCGCCGGCCTTGGAGTTCAGGCAAGCCGCAAGGCCGAGGAGCGTCAGGCACCAGCGCCGCATCGATGGGCTGATCAGACCCGGGAGTGGAGCCGGCCACGACCAACCGCAGTTCTCAGCGGAGGAAGGCCGCGGAGACTCCGGCGTCCACCGGGATGTGCAGCCCGGTCGTGTGCGTCAGCTGGGTGAGGAGGTAGACGGCTTGGGCCACATGCTCGGGGAGGACCTCTCGTTTGAGGATGGTGCGCTGGGCGTAGTACTCCCCCAGGCGTTCTTCGGGCACTCCGTACACGGCGGCACGGTTGGCGCCCCAGCCGGAGGCGAAGATGCCGGAGCCGCGGACCACGCCGTCGGGGTTGACGCCGTTGACGCGGATCGCGTGCTCCCCCAGTTCGGCGGCGAGCAGGCGAACCTGGTGGGCCTGGTCGGCTTTGGCGGCTCCGTACGCGAGGTTGTTGGGACCCGCGAAGACGGCGTTCTTGGAGGAGATGTAGATGATGTCCCCGCCCATACCCTGAGAAATCATGACTCGGGCAGTCTCGCGGGAGACCAGGAAGGAGCCCCGGGGCATCACCTGATGCTGGAGGTCCCAGTCGGCCGCCGTGGTGTCGAGCAGGGATCGGGACAGTGACAGCCCGGCGTTGTTGACCACCAGATCGACACCGCCGAACGCCAGCACGGCGGTACGGACAGCCTCGGCGATCTCCTCCTCCGAGGTGACGTCCACCTGTACGGCGATCGCGCTCTCCCCGAGTTCCTGAGCGACCTTCTCCGCCGACGAGAGATCCCGATCGGCGACGACCACACAGGCTCCCTCAGCCGCGAGACGGCGCGCGGTGGCCGCCCCGATGCCGGACCCACCTCCGGTCACGAACGCGACCCTCGTGGCCAGCGGCCGAGGCGGCGGCATCCGCCGCAGTTTGGCCTCTTCGAGGTCCCAGTACTCGATGCGGAACTTCTCCGACTCCTCGATCGGCGCGTACGAGGAGACCGATTCGGCGCCGCGCATGACGTTGATGGCGTTGACGTAGAACTCCCCGGCGACGCGGGCGGTCTGCTTGTCGCGCCCGAAGGAGAACATGCCGACGCCGGGGACGAGGACGATGGCCGGGTCGGCGCCGCGCATCGGCGGCGAGTCGGGGGTGGCGTGACGGTGGTAGTAGGCGGCGTAGTCGTCGCGGTAGGCGGCGTGCAGTTCGCGCAGGCGCGCCGCGACCGTGTCCAGGCCGGCGTCCGGCGGCAGGTCGAGGACCAGGGGCGCGACCTTGGTGCGGAGGAAGTGGTCGGGGCAGGAGGTGCCGAGGGCGGCCAGGCGGGGATGCTCGGCGCGGGACAGGAAGTCGAGCACCCCGGAACTGTCGGTGTAGTGGCCTACCATCGGGGCGTCGGTGCTGGCCAGGCCTCTGACCAGCGGGAACAGGGCGGCGGCGCGTTCGCGTCTGACCGCTTCCGGGAGGGGGTCGAACAGCGTGGGACCGAAGGGCTCCGGCCTGCCGTGCTGGGTCAGGTATGCGCTCGCCGTGTTGATGATCTCCAGGGAGTGGCTCGCGCACGCGTCGGAGGTGTCACCCCAGGCGGTGATGCCGTGCCCGCCGAGGATCACGCCGATCGCGCCGGGGTTGTCGCGGCGCACGGCGGCGATGTCCAGGCCCAGCTGGAAACCGGGCCGCCGCCACGGCACCCAGACCACGCGGTCGCCGAAGATGGCGCGGGTCAGGGCCGGGCCGTCGGCCGCGGTGGCGATGGCGATCCCCGCGTCGGGATGCAGGTGGTCGACGTGGGCGGCGTCGACCAGGCCGTGCATCGCCGTGTCGATGGAGGGCGCCGCGCCGCCCAGGCCGTGCCGGCAGAAGTCGAAGGCGGCGACCATCTCGTCCTCGCGGCCGACCCCGGGATACACGCCGGTCAGGGCCCGCAAACGGTCGAGTCGCAACACGGCCAGCCCGGACTCCGTCAACGTGCCCAGGTCGCCACCCGACCCCTTGACCCACATCAGTTCGACGTCGCTCCCGCTGACCGGGTCCTCCGCCACTCCCTTGGCGGAGGCGTTCCCTCCGGCATAGTTCGTGTTGCGGGGGTCGGCGCCGAGCTCATGGGCCCGTCGCAGCAGCTCACCGACGACTGGATTCATCACATCTCCTCAAATGACCATCAAACGAAGACGCCGCGCGCGTCAGAACACCCGGCGGGCGATCCTGATCCATGATCGATTCCCCCTGGGTCGCGGCCGGATGAGCGGCACCGACGACCACTCATCCGGGCGCGAGGACTCAGGCCCCCCAGCCCGCCTGGGCGCCGCCCACCCGCTCCGCGACGATCTTCGCGCCGTACCCGGACGCCGCGTACGCGCCCATCGGATCGGGGTGGAGCGACATCTCCTCCCGGAGTTCGGCCAGGAGCGGGCGGACGTCGGTGTTGTACGCGTCCATGAGCACGGCGTTCGCGCCCAGGACGTCCCCGGCGGACTGGGCCGCGGCGAGCGCGGCGCGATCGACCAGGAGAGCCTTGGCGGTCGCCTCCTGGACGTTCATGACCGAGCGGATCTGGCCGGGGATCTTGGGTTCGATGTTGTGGCACTGGTCGAGCATGAAAGCCACGTCGGCGCTGTAACCGCCGCCGCGCACCACCTCGTACATGATGCGGAAGAGCTGGAAGGGGTCGGCGGCGCCCACCATCAGGTCGTCGTCGGCGTAGAAGCGCGAGTTGAAGTCGAATCCGCCGAGCTTCCCCTCGCGGAGCAGGAAGGCCACGATGAACTCGATGTTGGTGCCGGGCGCGTGGTGGCCGGTGTCCACCACGACCTGCGCCTTCGGGCCGAGACGCAGGCAGTGCGCGTAGGCGGTGCCCCAGTCGGGCACGTCGGTGGCGTAGAAGGCCGGTTCGAAGAGCTTGTACTCGAGCAGGAACCGCTGGGACGGCCCCAGCCGGGCGTAGACCTCGTCGAGGGCTTCGGCCAGGCGGTCCTGGCGGGCGCGGATGTCGTCCTGGCCGGGGTAGTTGATGCCGTCGGAGAACCAGAGCTTGAGCGTGTCGGAGCCGGTCTCGTCCATGATGTCCACACACTCGAGCAGGTGGCCGATGGCTTTGCGGCGGACCCGGGCGTCGGGGTGGGTGACGCTGCCGAGCATGTAGTCGTCGTCCTGGAAGACGTTGGAGTTGATCGCGCCGATGCCCACGCCGGCCTCGCGGGCGTGCCGGGCCAGGTCGGCGTAGTCGTCGACGCGGTCCCACGGGATGTGCAGCGCGACCGTGGGGGCGACGCCCGTGAACAGGTGCACCTGCGCGGCGTCGGCGATCTTCTCGTACGGATCGCGCGGCACTCCCTGCTGGGCGAACACCTTGAACCGCGTGCCCGAGTTCCCGTACGCCCAGGACGGCGTCTCGATGTGCTGCGCTCGCAGGAGAGCCTTGATATCCACAGTCGTCCCCGATTCAGTCAAGGTGGAACACCTCGGTCAGTGGTCGCATGCCCTCGTCGGGCCGCCCGTCGAGTGACTCGAAGAACGGCGCCATCTCGGCCTGCCAGCGGGCGTTGACCTCGGTGGCCGCCATCCCCGCGCGGGCCCCCGCGAAGTCGTCGGTCTCCAGGTAGCCCACCAGCAGGCCGTCCTCGCGGAGGAAGAGCGAATAGTTGCGCCACCCGGTCGCGCGGAGCGCGTCGAGCATGCCGGGCCACACGGCCGCGTGGCGCTCGCGGTATTCGGCCAGCCGCTCAGGCCGTACTTTCAGCAGGAAGCAGACGCGTTCCATGGGTCCTCCAGGTGCCTGAGCAACCAGCGCGAAACTTCAGAAACGCGTCAGAAGTCGAAGTCGTCGATGTTGTCCTTGGTGAACACCGTGGGCTTGCCGAGCAGGATCTCGCCGCCGGCGCCGATCGTGTACTCGCCGAGCTTCCCGGCCTTGAACTTCTCGCCCTCGGCGCCGCTGATCTGCCCGGACGCGAGCGCGGCGGCCGCGTACGAGGCGAGGTAGCCGAGGTCGCCGGGGCTCCACAGCTCGAAGCCGTCGATGGTGCCGTCCTTGACGAACTTGCGCAGCTGGTTGGGCGTGCCGAGGCCGGTCAGCTTGACCTTGCCGCGGTACTTGGAGTCGGACAGGTAGCGCGCGGCGGCGGCGATGCCGACGGTGGTCGGGGAGATGATGCCGGCCAGGTCGGGGTAGGCGCGGAGCAGGCCCTGCGTCTCGGTGAAGGACTTCTGGTCCTCGTCGTTGCCGTAGGCGACCTTGACCAGCTCCATGTCCTTGTACTCGGGCTTGGTGAGCTCGTCCTTCATGAACTCGATCCAGGTGTTCTGGTTGGTCGCGTTCGGGGTCGCCGACAGGATGGCGATCTTGCCCTTGTGGCCGATCTGCTCGGCGAGCAGCTGGACCTCGGTGCGGCCGAGGTCCTCGGCGCTGGCCTGGTTGACGAACAGGTCGCGGCCTTCCGGCGCGGTGTCGGAGTCGTAGCTGACGACCTTGATCCCGGCGTCCCTGGCCTGCTTGAGGGCGGGTACGACGGCGTTGGGGTCGTTGGCGGAGATGACGATGGCGTCCTGTTTCTGCTGGATCAGGGTGTTGATGTAGGAGACCTGGGAGGAGGCGCTGGCCTCGGACGGGCCGACTTCCTTGCCCTCGCCGCCGAACTCCTTGGCGGCGTCGATGCCGCCGCCGTTGGCGATGGTGAAATACGGGTTGTTGACCTGCTTGGGCAGGAAAGCGATCTTCAATCCCGGTTTGATGGGAGCATTCGGGTCGGCGGCGGCCGAAGAGGCGGGCGCGGCGGCCGAGGCGGACGCCTGCTGGGCCACGTCCTCCCTGGTGGTTCCGCCGCAGGCGGTGGCGAGCAGGGCTAGACCGGCTACGAGCGCCATGGGACGCCACACCGTACGCGTAGTCATGATGCCGATTTCCCTTCGAGTGGTGGAGAGGAACGCCGCCGCCAGACCGCCCCGAGATTCGGCGCCAGCACAGACGCGACGAGCAGCAGGCCCGTCACGAAATTGAGGACTTCGTTGGCCACGTCGGCGAGGATGAGCGCGTTGCGCACGACGCCGAGCAGCAGGACCGCCATCAGCACCCCGGGGAGGGTGCCGCGCCCTCCGAAGATGGACACGCCGCCGAGCAGGACGGCCGCGATCACGGCCAGTTCCAGGCCCGAGCCGTTGTCGGCGCGGGCGGAGGCGTACCGGAATGTGAAGATCAGGGAGGCGAGGGCGGCCATCGCGCCGGAGGCCACGAACAGCCAGAAACGGATGCGTTTGACCCGGATTCCGGAGAAGAACGCGGCCTCCTCGTTGGAGCCGAGCGCGACGATGGCCCGGCCGAGCGAGGTGAAGTGCAGGATCGCCGTGAACCCGGCGGCCAGCAGGGCGACCAGCAGCGTCATCACCGGGATGGGACCGAGGGTGGCGGAGGCCAGGCCGGTGTACGCGGGCGGGAGGTCGGCCACGGCCTGGTCGCCGAGGATCACGTACGCGAGGCCGCGGTAGAGGGCGAAGGTGCCGATGGTGACGGCCAGGGACGGCAGCCCCAGCCTGGTCACCAGGTAGCCGTTGAGCGCCCCGCACAGCGCCCCCGCGACCAGGCAGATCGGCATGATCGCCTCGATCGGCAGCCCGGCGTTCCAGAGCCAGCCGAGAACCGCGCAGGACAGGCCGAGCGTGGAGGCCACCGACAGGTCGATCTCGGCGGCCACGATGACCAGCGTCATGGTCAGCGCCATCAACGCGATCTCGGTCACGTCCAGCAGCAGGAAGGAGACGTTGGAGCTGTTGGCGAAGCCGTCCACGCCGAGCGAGGCCCAGGTCGTCACCGCGACGAGCAGGATGAGGATCAGGCCCTCCCAGCGGTGGAACAGGCCTGTCCCGGGGCGCGAAGCGTCAGCGGGCATCGCGGTACCTCCTTCGGCGCAGTGCCGCGGCGACGCGCAGCGCGAGCAGCCGGTCCAGAACGATGGCGGCGATGATGAGCGCGCCGTTGATGGCGGTCTGGGCGAGCGCGTCCACCCGCAGGACGGCCAAGGCGCTGCTGATCCCGGTGAGCAGCAGCGCGCCGAGGGCCGCGCCGTAGACCGTGCCGCTGCCGCCGAAGATGGCCACGCCGCCGACCACGACGGCGGCGATGACGTCGAGTTCCTTGCCGGTGGCGGCGGCCGCGTCGACCGTGCCGAACCTGGCCGCCCACATGGCTCCGGCGAGCCCGGCCAGCGCCCCGCTCGCGACGAAGGCGGTGATCACGCGCTTCCGCACCGGAATTCCGGCCAGGACGGCCGCCGCCGGGTTGGACCCGATCGCGTACAGCTCGCGGCCGGAGCGGAGATTGCGCAGCATCCATCCGACGGCCAGCAGCACCACGACCGCGGCCAGCACGAGCAGCGGGATCCCGAGGAGCGATCCGGAGCCGAGGGAGAGGAAGGATTCGGGCATGTCCGCCGCGTTGACCTGGCGTCCGCCGGCCCAGGCGTAGTCGATGCCGCGGAAGGCGTACAGGGTGCCGAGGGTGGCGACCAGGGCGGGGACGCCGGCGGCCCCGACGAGCAGGCCGTTGAGGGCGCCGCAGAGCGCGCCGAGCAGCACGCATCCGGCGACCACGACGGCGATCGGCACCCCGGGCTGGTCGGCGAGGATCAGCGCGCCGCCGAACGCGGACAGGCCGACCACCGAGCTGACCGACAGGTCCACGTTCCTGGTGATCACGACGAGGGTCTGGCCGACGGCCAGCGTGGCGATGATCGCGGAGTTGAGCAGGATGTCGCGCAGGCTGTCCAGGCTGAGGAACTCGGGGTTGACGGCTCCGGTGATCCCGAACAGCACGGCCAGCGCGGCCACGATGCCCAGTTCCCGCACCCGGCCCACCCGGTCGACGAGCCCGCGGCCGCCGGTCCGGAGCGAGACCTCCGGTCGATTCGCGGTGGTGGTCACGCCCCTCCTCCTGCCGGCCTGCCGGTCGCCGCCGCCATGACCGTCTCCTCCGTCGCGTCCTCGCGGGGGATCTCCGCGACCAGCCGGCCTTCGTGCATGACCAGCACCCGGTCGGCCATGCCGAGCACCTCCGGCAGCTCGGAGGAGATCATCAGCACCGCGATGCCGCCGACGGCCAGCTCGGACAGCAGGCGGTGCACCTCGGCCTTCGTTCCGACGTCGATCCCCCGCGTGGGCTCGTCCACGATCAGTACGGCCGGCTTCCTGGCCAGCCACTTCGCCAGTACGACCTTCTGCTGGTTGCCCCCGGAGAGCACGTCCACCGCGTCGGAGAGGCTGCGGTGCTTGAGCTGGAGCCGCTGCGCCCAGTCGGCGGCGCGCACCCGTTCGGCGACGCGGGAGATGAGCGGCCCGCGCCGGACCTCGCCGAGGCCGGCCAGGGCGATGTTGCGCTCGATGGACAACTCCATGACGAGGCCCTGCTGCCGCCGGTCCTCGGGGACCAGGGCCAGGCCGAGGTCCATGGCGGCGGACGGGCTGCCGGGCTTCAGGCGGCGTCCGGCGACCTCGACCGAGCCGGCGTCCCAGCGGTCGACGCCGAAGACGGCGCGGGCGACCTCGCTGCGGCCCGCGCCGACCAGGCCGGCCAGGGCGACGATCTCGCCGCGCCTGACCTCGAAGGAGACGTCGGTGAAGACGCCCTCGCGGGTCAGCCGCCGTACCTGGAGGGCCACCTCGCCGAAGGCGGCGTCCTGTTTGGGGAACAGCGCGTCGAGGTCCCGGCCGACCATGCGGCGGACCAGGTCGTCGGGGGTGATGGCGGAGATGAGGTCGCTCGCGACGTACCCGCCGTCCCGGAGGGTGGTCACCCGCCTGCAGAGGTCGAAGATCTCGTCGAGCCGGTGCGAGATGAACAGGATGGCGCAGCCCTGCTCGCGGAGCGAGCGGGCGACCCCGAACAGGCGGGCCACCTCGTTGCCGGACAGGGCGGCGGTCGGCTCGTCCATGATCAGCACGCGGGCGGCCCGGGACAGGGCCTTGGCGATCTCGACCAGCTGCTGGTCGGCGATGGACAGGCCGCGCGCGGGCCGGTCGGGGTCGAGCGGGACGCCGAGCCGGTCGAACAGGGCGACGGCCTGGGCGCGCATGGCCCGCCGGTCGATCCTGCCGAGCGTGCCGCGCGGCTGGCTGCCCATGAAGATGTTCTCGGCCACCGATAGGTCGGGGAAAAGCGTCGGCTCCTGGTAGATCACCGCGACTCCGGCGGCCTGCGCGTCGGCGGGGCCGTGGAACTCCACCGGCTCGCCGTCGAGCAGGATCTGGCCCGCGTCCGGCCGGTGCACCCCGGAGAGTATCTTGACCAAGGTGGACTTGCCCGCGCCGTTCTCCCCCGCCAGCGCGTGCGCCTCCCCGGCGGCCAGCTCCAGGGAGACCTCGCGCAGCGCGCGTACCGCGCCGAAGGACTTGCTGACCCCTCGGAGCGCCAGTACGGGCGGCGTGTCGGCCATGCCCCCTCCTGACTTAGAAAAACGTTTCAAAGTTGTGGAGGAGAGTAGGTCAGTGTTTCTGGACCGTCAATAGCTGGTTAAGGTGCGATTTCTCGTTGGCATGCACCCCACCATGGGGTCTTCTTGCCGGAACCACGGTTGTTACGTTTTAATCAAGCCTTATGCATAGCCCCGTGGGCATCAGGGACGTCGCCGAGCGCGCAGGCGTGTCACCCGGCACGGTGTCGAACGTGCTCAACCGGCCGGAGAAGGTGTCCGCGGCGACCCGGGCCAAGGTCGAGGAGGCGGTGCGGGAACTCGGCTTCGTCCGGCACGGCTCCGCCTCGACCCTGCGGGCCGGGCACAGCAAGACCATCGGGCTGTCCGTGATCGACATCGGCAACCCCTTCTTCACCGACGTCACGGCCGGGGTCGAGGAGGTCGCCAGCGAACTCGGGTACGCGGTGATCCTCAGCAACTCCGCGGGGTCCCGGACGAAGGAGGAGCGCAACCTGCTCGTCCTGGCCGAGCAGCGGGTCCGCGGCGTGCTGATCACCCCGTCGGACGAGGACCCGACCCGGCTGGACCGGCTGCGCGACCGGGGCATCCGCGTGGTCCTGGTGGACCATCCCGCGCACCGCGCCGACCAGTGCTCAGTCGCGGTCAACGACATCGTGGGCGGCACGACGGCCGTCAGCCACCTGCTCTCCGGCGGCGCGGAGTCCATCGCGTACGTCACGGGGCCGCTCACCATCCGCCAGTGCATCGACCGCCGGGTGGGCGCCGAGCGCGCGCTGGGCGGGGCGCCGCTGCGGGTGATCGAGATGGCCGCGATGACGCCCAGGGCCGGCCAGCAGGCGGCGGCCAAGATGATCGCCGAGGGCGACCTGCCGGACGCGATCTTCTGCGCGAACGATTTACTCGCGTTGGGCATGCTGCGCGGGCTGACGCACGCGGGCGTCCGGGTGCCGGACGACGTGGCGCTGATCGGCTACGACGACATCGACTTCGCGGCGGCCTCCGCGGTGTCGCTGAGCTCGATCCGCCAGCCGACGCACCAGCTGGGCCGGGTGGCCACCGAATTACTTCTGGACGAATGCGACCACCCCGACACGCACGCCCATCAGCAGATCATGTTCCAGCCCGAGCTGGTGATCCGGGAGTCCACCCGGTGAGCAGGTTCGCGGCCATCGACCTGGGTGCGTCCAGCGGGCGCGTCATGACCGGGGAGCTGAGCGGCGGCGGCCTGACCCTGACCGAGGCCCACCGTTTCCCGAACGGCCCGGTCCGCGTGCGCGGCACCCTGCACTGGGACATCCTCGGCCTCTACCGCGAGATCCTGTACGGCCTGCGCGCCGCCGGCCCCGCCGCGTCCATCGGCATCGACTCCTGGGCCATCGACTACGGCCTGATCGACGCTCGTGGCTCTCTGATCGGCAACCCGGTGCACTACCGGGACGCGCGGACGGACGGCGTCATGGACCGGACCCTCGCCAGGGTCTCCCCCGCCGACATGTACGACATTTCAGGATTGCAGTTTCTGCCGTTCAACACCGTCTACCAGTTGCTGTCGGAGCGGCGGCTGGAGGACGCGGAGACGATGCTTCTCATCCCCGACCTGCTCACGTACTGGCTCACCGGGGAGATCGGGGCCGAACTCACCAACGCCTCCACCACCGGGCTTCTGGACGTCAGAACCCAGACCTGGGCATACCCGCTCATCGAGCGGCTCGGACTGCCCGCCAGGCTCTTTCCCCCGCTGCGCGCAGCGGGCGGTCCAGTTCCGCCTCCGCCTGCACCAGGCGGTCCGGTTCCCCCTCCGCCTGCTGCAGGCGTTCCTTTTTCCCCTCTGCGTGTACCAGGCGGTCCGGTTCCGCCTCTGCGCGCACCCGGTGGTCCGGCTGGAACGGGCACGGAGATCGGCTGGGCGGGCACGTCGGCGGCCTCCACGCTGACCGATTGGTCCGGCAAGCTGACGGCCGATGTGGCTGAGGAGATCGGCTGGGCGGGCAGGGTGGCTGCGGTGGCCTCGCACGACACCGCGTCCGCCGTGGCCGCGGTGCCGGCCGCGAATCCGGATTTCGCGTATATCTCCTGCGGTACCTGGTCGCTGGCGGGGGTGGAACTGTCAGCGCCCGTGCTGACGGCGGAGAGCCGGGAGGCCGGGTTCACGAACGAGGCCGGGATCGACGGCACGGTCCGGTACCTGCGGAACGTCATGGGGTTGTGGCTGCTCCAAGAATCCCTGCGCGCATGGGGCGACCCGGCGCTGGGCCCGCTGCTCGCCGCCGCCGAGCAAGCCCAGCCGTTCGCCGCCATTGTCGACCCCGATACGCCGATATTTCTCCCGCCGGGGGACATTCCCGCGCGAATCGCGGCCGAATGCCGCCGTACCGGCCAGGAGCCGCCGAGCGATC
>NZ_BOOA01000006.1 GCF_016862995.1 Acrocarpospora phusangensis | reverse complement strand
GGGACCGCCACCGCCATTCCGACGTGCTGGCCCGGACCGCGGCCGGCTACGCGCTGCGACTTCATCGCCTGCAGACCGACGCGGGCGTCTTCGCCGACCACCTGGGCGCCGCCCGCCGCGCCCAGGAGTCGGGGGATCTCGAAGGTGAGCTGCGCTGCCTCGACCTGGCGCTGCGGCTCTGGAACGGTCAGGCGCTGGCCGGGGTGCCCGGCCCGTTCGCGGAGGCCGAGCGCAGCCGCCTGCACGACGGCCGCCTCGTCGCCCTGGAGCGGCGGGCCGAGGTGCTGCTGGGCCTGTCACGGCCGGAGGAGGCGCTCCCCGTCCTCCAGGACCTGACCCGCCGGCACCCGCTTCGCGAGAAGGTACGCGAACTGCTCATGCTGGCGCTGCACCACTGCGATCGCCGGGCCGAGGCCCTGGAGGTGTTCCAGGAGGGGCGGCGGCTCCTGTCGGAGGAGCTGGGCGTGGATCCCGGCCCGGGGCTGCGCGCCTGCCATCTGCGCATCCTCCGCGTCACCGCCGAACATCCCACGGTGGAGACGCGGTTGCCGCCGCCGCGCCAGCTGCCCGCCGACCTGATCGGGTTCGTCGGCCGCGTCGAGGAGACCGTGCGGCTGCGGGCGTTGCTCGCTCCCCCGGACGGCACCGGGCCGCCGCCGCTGGTCGTGGTGTCCGGCGCGCCCGGCGTCGGCAAGTCCACCCTGGCCGTACGGATCGCGCACCAGGTCAAGGAGCACTTCCCGGACGGGCAGCTGTTCGTCCACCTCAGGGGCGCGACGCCGGGCGTGACCTGCCTGTCGGCCCAGGAGGCGCTCGGCCGGTTCCTGCGTGCGCTGGGTGTGCCGGCCGAAGCGGTGCCGTCGGACGTGGACGAGGCGGCGGCCCTGTGGCGCAGCCGGCTGCACGCCAAGCGCATGCTGGTGCTGCTCGACGACGCTGTCGACCTCGGCCAGATCCAGCCGCTGCTGTCGGCGCCCCACGGCACGTGCCTGCTGGTGACCAGCAGGGAGAGCATGCTCTCCGGCGACGACTGCGTGCAGCAGCGCCTGATCCGGATGTCGCACGCCGAGGCGGTGACCGTGCTGGCCAAGCTGGCCGGGGCCGAGCGGGTCGCCACGGACGCGGGCGCGACGTCGAGCCTGGTCCAGTTGTGCGACGGCCTGCCGCTGGCGTTGCGGATCGCCGGGGCGCGGCTGGCCGACCGGCCGGACTGGCCGGTGTCGGCGCTGGTCGCGCGGCTCCGCGACGAGCGGGAGCGGCTGCACGAGCTGTCGGCCGGGGATCTCGCGGTCCGATCCAGCCTGTCGGCCAGCTGGCAGTCGCTGCGCGACGGCTCCCGTCAGTCCAGCCGGTCGGCCGCGCGCGCCCTGGCGCTCCTCGGCTTGCTGCACGTGCACGACATCACGGCCGAGGTGGCCGCCGCGCTGCTCGGCACGCCGGTGCCGGAGGCCGGGCGTGCGCTGGAGCGGCTGGTGGACGCCCACCTGCTGGACCGCAATCGCCCCGACCACTATCAGCCGCACGACCTGGTCCGGCTCTACGCGGGCGAGCTGGCCCACCGGCTGCCCTCGCGCGAGCCGTTACGGGACGCGTTGCGCTACTACACACTCTCGGCACAGCACGCCAGCAGGGTCCGGGACCCGCACCGGGTCCAGCCCGCCGCCCCCGACCTCGGTTCCCGCCCGGCTTCCGTACTCCCGCACCAGGTGGGCGGCGCCGACGAGGCGGCGGCGTGGTTCGCGGACGAGGAGGCGAACCTGACGGCGGCCGCCACCCAGGCCATGGCCGACACCGACCCGGAGATCGCGCGGCTCGGCGTGGCGATCACCTTCGGCCTGGTGTGGCACCAGCGCTTCACCTTCCGGGCGGCCGACCTCATCGCCCTCAACAAGCGGGCGCTGAACGTGAGCCGGCGGCTGGACGACGAGGCGATCGCCGCCGAAGCCCTCGGCCATGTGGCGGGGGGACTCCAGTCGCAGCGCCAGTTGGACGAAGCCGCCGTCTACCTGGGCAGGCAGCTGGCACTGTGCGCGAAACGGGAGGACTCTTTCGGCGAGCAGCGCGCGCTGGGCAACCTGGCCAATCTCCATACCCAGTGGAAGCGCTACGACCGGGTCCTGTACTACGCCGAGCGCCAGCTCCGGATCGCCCGGCGGATCGGCAGCGGGGTGGGCGTGCGCTACGCCCTCATCATGAAGGGCACCGCCCTCCAGGAACTCGGCAGCGTACGCGAGGCGGCGCAGGCGCTGACCGAGGCGCTGGAGGAGGCCGAGCGGGCGGGCGATCTGACCCAACAGGGCACCGCCGCCACGATCCTCGGCGAACTGCGGCTGCGGAACGACGACCCCAAAGCCGCGCGGTACCACCTGGAGGCGGCACTGGCGCTGCTGCGCACGACCGGATACCGCATCGGCCAGCTGCGCTGCCTCATCTGGTTGTCGCAGGCGTACCGGCTGCTGGACCGGCCCGACGAAGCCCTCGGCCACATCTCCGAGGCGGTCACCATCGCCGGGCAGCTGGGCAACGAGGAGTGGAAGCGCCAGGCGCGCGAGGAACTACGGGAGGTTCACGACGCACGGCAGGGTTCCGCGACGGCCGTGCACACGACCTAGGACATCGAAACGAACCTTGCACAGCGATAAAGAAGTTCCGACGAATGCCCGGAACTATGTGTCGTCATTCCTGCCGCGGAACGTCGTGAGGGAGGATGCCGACCGTGCGATGCGCCTGTACGAGCGGACCGGCGCTCGAATCGCTGGCCAGATCACAGATCGGGCGCGGAGGGGAATTCGGCTGATGGCCGTGGCCCGATTGCCGGGACAATTCTTTCGTGGAGCGAGATCGTCTGGGCCGGTTCCTCTATGTCCTGCTCACGATGGGGTTGATCGCGCTGGCGTCGGTGGTCGCGTGGCGACTGCTGCCCGAGGCGCGGGCGGGGGACATCGACCCGCTCAGTGCCGTCGTCGGGCTCCTCGCCCTGGCTGCCGCTCTCTGGTCCGGCCGGCTCACCCTTCGTTCGCTGCGCTGGCAGGAGGCGGATATCGCTGTCCTCGCCGCGCGACTGGCTCGTTCGATAGCGAAGGCGGAGGCGGATGCCCGGCGGCAGCTTCTCGGTGCCGACGACAAGGCGATCGACCTCGATTTCATTTTTCGCGCCGCGCCCGCGCGTAATGCCGAGGGGGCGCGACCGGCCGGGAGGCTGACCGAGGTGCTGGAGTATTACCGCGCCTTGCGGCCGGCTCGGCTGGTTGTCACCGGACCGCCCGGGTCGGGAAAGACCGTACTCGCGTTGGAACTCCTGCTCGCCTTACTGGAGAACCGCGCGGACGGCGACCCGGTTCCGGTACGGCTGTCGGCGACCACGTGGCGGAGCGGGCAGTCCGTCGAGGACATGGTGACGAGCCATCTGCGGCAGGCTTACCGCCTGCGCAAGGCCGAGGCGGCCGAGTTGTCGCGGGCGGGGCTCATCCTGCTGGTGATAGACGGTCTGGACGAGATGGACCAGGACCCTGCTCCTGGCCACGACTCGCGTGCGGCGCAGGCGCTCCGGGCGTTGAACGCCTACCAGCACGTCCGGGACAAGGCCAGCGTGGTGCTCACCTGCCGCACCGGGCAGTACCAGGTGCTCAAGCAGCACCGGATATGGATGCAGGACGCCGCTCAGGTGGAGATCCGGCCGGTCGTGAGCGGCAAGGCTCTAACCTTTCTGGAGCAGCGCATCACCGATGTCCGTCATTGGCGTCACGTGCTGGACGCGCTGGACTTCTACCCGGACGGCCCGCTGGCCCAGGGCCTGTCCACGCCCTGGCGGCTGACCATGGCCGTGGTCATCTACGAGCAACGCGATCCGCGCGGTCATCGATATCTGCGTGATCCCGAAGAGCTGACCAGTTCGGCCCTGGACAGCCCGGAAGCGGTGGGGGACCATCTGCTGCACCGGTTCATTCCCGCGTCAATTCCGCCGGACGCGCCCTACACACCGAGCCAGGTTCACCAGTGGCTGGCCGTGCTGGCCACCTACCTCAACCGCAACCTCACCGGTGAGCACCATGTCCGGGGGAGGCTCCTGTCGGGCAACGACATCGAATTGCATCAGCTCTGGCCGCTCGCCGGCGCGACGCGGGTCCGGATCCTCACCGCGCTGGTGATCGCGGCGCCTTGGCTGGCGCTGGCGGCACTGATAGGGGCAGGGATCGGTGTAGCCCCAGACTATTTCGTGATTGTGGCTATTTATATTGTTTCGCCATTATCCCTCCTCATCGTCTGGGAATGGAAGAATCCGTGGCCGGAGCTTGCCCGGTTTGATCTATCCGGATTCGCGGAGAGGTCATGGGGGTTCGTTCGCGGATTGATATTCGGACTCGTCAGCGGAATCGCCGCCGGGCTGACGCTCGGCCTGCTGGCCGGTCTCGTGGCCTTCGCCGCGCTGGGTCCGGCGCCGGGCGGGCCGGTGGGTGGCGTGATCGGCTTCTTGTCCGGAGTCGCGGGCGCGGCGCTTCTGAACGGCGCCAGGGGCAAATGGGCACGCGCCGTCATCTGCCTGCTGGGCATCGTGGGCGGCCTGCTGGGCTGGTGGATTGGGGACCTCGCGGAAGGGGGCCTCATGGATCCGTGGGACGCGCTCACGTCCGGCCTAGCCCTGGGCGCGGTCATCGGCGTGGTGATGGGTCTGGTAGCCGGGCCCATGATCGGGCTGTACTGGGGTTTCGTCGTTTCCACAGTCGTGGAGGCCCGGAACCTGCGGTATGCGGTGCGGGCCAATCTCCTGTCCGGATTCGTGCTCAGTTTCGCCGGCGGCTTCCTGTTCGCTCTCTTTTTCGGCGGGATGGGCCTATGGGTGCTCTCCGCGCCAGAACCTGGAGAGGACCTCAGCAGGCGGGATGTGCTCGCAAGCATCATCCCCACGGTCCTCACCGGCTCAATTGTGGTTGCCCTGGCAGCGGTGCCGCTTTTCGGTCCGTCGCTCGGGCTCGCGGGACTCCGCTACGCCGTCCTCCTGCTGTGTACGCGCAAGTGGAGCGGTCAGTGGTTGCCGTGGCGGCTGGGTGGATTCCTCGACTGGTGCTACGGCGCCGGGCTGATCCGCGTGGCCGGAGTCGCGTACCAGTTCCGGCACAAGGAGATCCAGGAGCATCTGGCCAGGCACCCACAGCCCGGGGGATCGCCGTCCCCTTGACTGACGTGAGGCGAGCGGCCGCGATGTCGTCCTGGATCGATGATCGGAGCCGGGACGGGCTGCGCCAGCCTCACTGAGACCGGGCACATGCCTTACGCGTCGGACATCATGTCGCGATCTCTTCATGGCCGCCACTTGAGAGCTATAGATGGCGATCGCGCCGCGCGAGTACCATCTCCCAGCTGCCGCATGCGAACTTTTCCCCTGAAAGGCGCGTCTCACCCTTTGTGGGAATACTGTTTCGCGGCACCGCTGCCGCCGTCGCCCTTTTCGTCTCCGCGGGGCCGGCCGCCGCCCACGCCGTGGCGCCGGCCGGTCAGTGGAGTGTCGTCCGTGACGACCGCCGTGACTCCTACGACGCCGTGACGGTGACCCCTGGCGGGGCGGTCTGGGTCGCTGGGACGAGGCGTCCGGATGGTGGATCGAGCGGCACCGAGTCGCTCCTGCTGAAGGGCGGCCGCTCCACCTTCAAGCGTGTCGCCGGGCCGGGCTTCCGGGTGAAGCGGCTGGCGTCGGCGTCCGACACCAGAATCTGGGCGTTCGGCGCGTCGCGGTACGCCCGGTGGGATGGCAAGCGCTGGCAGGTCAAGCGATGGAGCCACGGCCGGGTGGATCGGGCGTACAACATAGGCAGGAACCTGTGGGTCATCGAGAACGCGAATGCGTTCCCCGCGGCCGGCGAGGCCGGGTGGAAGGCACGGTCCACGGTGCGGCGCCTGGACGGCTCGGTGTGGCGGAAGGTTCCCACGCCGATTGTGGTCAAAGGACTCGACGGCAAGTGGGCGGCGGGTTCGGCGCGGGGCACGGTGGCTCTGGCCCGCTGGAGCGGCACGGCCTGGCGCGCGGTCGCGCTGCCGGCGATTCCGTCCGCACGCTCGGGCCAGATCTCGGAGCTGACAGATGTCGCGGTCGACGGTGAGACCGGCCGGGTGATGGCCGTCGGCTGGGTCGCCTGGCCGTGCGGCAGTGCGAAGCACTCCTTCTGCGGTGAGACTCTGCTGCTGTCCGGCTATCCGGGCAGCTGGAACTTCGAGGTCCGCAGTGAACCGGGCATTCAGCCGCGCGCCCAGGCGGAGCCGGACGGCAGAGGCGGGGCCTGGGTCGTCTACGACGCCAAGGGCGGAGGCAGCGGATTTCTGCACATCGGCGCCGAAAGTGTCGAGCCGGGCGCCTTTCCATCGCCTCCGAACCAGAAGGCGTCCGTCCGCGACCTCGCCATCCAGCCGGAGAGCGGTTCCGCCTGGGCGGTCGGCGCGGCACCTTCTGGCCGCGGCGGTGTGATCTGGGCCTACCGCCGCTGAGCCGGCTGGGCGTGTGGCGCTTCCGCGTGCCACTGCCACGCATACCGGAGGATGAGGGACAGGCACACCAGTTCCACGGCTGCCAGGAACAGGTAGTGCGGACTCGTTGATCCGGCGCCGACGATGAAGGCCGCGGTCAGCGGGCTCGCCACCAAGTTGGCCCGCCGGTTCGCCGTGCGGTTGAGCACACGCGACAGCAATACCATCATGATCGGAATCTCGAGCATGACCGCGGACGCCACCAGCAGTGGTTGGGTGATCCGGATGCCTTCCGCGTATCCGGTCAGGAGCCCTCGCAGGAACTCGGCGTTCAGGAAGCTGAGGACGTCGGCGTAGATCATGTTGAGCAGCACGACGATCCACAGTGTCGCGAGCCGTGCGCGTACGTCGATCATCGCTGCCTCACCGCTTTCCGTGTGTGGACGGGAAACCCAGGAGGCGGCGGGGACACCGTCCGCCCAGGCACGGTGGACGGCTCGTCCCGTGCCGCGAGAGATCCGCATCGAGGCGGCCTGGTCTGGTCATGGGGGACAGGTTGCCGCGGTGGCCGGATCCACCGCTGCGGTCCTCGGTCGGCGCCAGTGGTCCATAGGGTCGGGTTTCGGCGTCGACTTTCGTCGGGTGTTGTGGGACCGGCTGCGGTCGTACCCTCTGGTTGTGACGAGCTGGGCGGAACATCGCGGCCGGCGATTGGCCGGCGCGGTCAGGGACCCGGTGGCCGGCCGGGCGTTACCGGCCGGATCGGCCATCCGCGACCGGGTGGTGGACGCCCTGTTCTTCCTGCTGGCCGTCGGCGTCACCGCGCTCACCTGGGTCGACAGCGCCGAGTTGGACGTGGCGCAGGGTCCGCTGGTCGTGGACCTCGTTCTCGGCGGGCTGAGCTGTCTCGGGGTGTGGCTGCGCCGGCGCTGGCCGGTCGGCTTCGCGGTGATCGCAGGTCTGGTCAGCGTCTACTCGACGTCGGCCGCGGGCGTGGCGTTGATCGCGTTGTTCACCGTCGCGGCGCACCGGAGCTTCGCGGTGGTCGGCGCGATCGTGGCCGGGTATGTGCTCGTCCCGTTCCTCACGCTGGTGGTCCGGCCCGACCTCCCGTCGGCGCCCTGGGAGCAGATCGTGCTGGGAGTCGCCTGCGTCGCCGCGGTGCTCGCCTGGGGAATGCTCGTACGGACCAGACGACAGTCCACGCGAGAACGGACCCGGCGGATCGAGTCCGAACAGGAACTCCGGATCGCTCAGGCACGCCAGTCCGAACGGAACCAGATCGCCCGCGAGATGCACGACGCGCTCGCTCACCGGCTGTCCCTGCTCAGCCTGCACGCCGGGGCGCTGGAACTGCGTCCGGACGCCGTGCCGGAGGATGTCGCCCGGGCTGCCGGCGTGATCCGCGACAGCGCGTACCAGGCGCTGGAGGACCTCCGGGAGGTCATCGGCATGCTCCGCGCGGACCGCGCCGGAGCCGACGACCGGTCCGACGCGGCACCAGAGCGGCCCCAGCCCACCCTGGCCGACCTTCCCGACCTCATCACACAGTCACAGCGCGCCGGCATGCGGGTGCGGCTCGACAGCCAGGTCGACGAGCCCGCGGCCGCACCGACGGCGGTCGGGCGCAGCGCGTACCGGATCGTGCAGGAAGGGCTGACCAACGCACGGAAGCACGCCCCCGACGCCGAAGTGGCAGTGTCCGTACGAGGTACGGCCGGTGCCGGGCTGACCATCGAGATACGCAACCCGTGCCCGGTAGGCGCCGTGGTCGCCACCGGCGTTCCTGGCGGCGGCAACGGGCTCATCGGGCTCAGCGAGCGGGCCGGCCTTGCCGGTGGACGGCTGGAGCACGGCCCTACCCCCGAGGGGGACTTCCGGCTCTGGGCGTGGCTGCCATGGCCGAGGTGAACGCCGCCGTCCGGGTCCTCATCGTCGATGACGACCCGCTCGTCCGGGCCGGCCTCGTGATGATCATCAGCGCGTCGCCCGGCATCATCGTGGTGGGCGAGGCCGCCGACGGAGCGGAGGTCGCCGCCGCGGTCGATGCCTGTGCCCCGGATGTGGTGCTGATGGACATCCGCATGTCCACGCTCGACGGCCTTGCCGCCACCGAGCTGCTCCGCGCCCGGCTCGACCCGCCCGAGGTCATCGTGCTGACCACCTTCGACGCCGACGAGTACGTGCTCCGCGCGCTGCGTGCCGGCGCCAGCGGCTTCCTGCTCAAGCACACCCCGCCCGTCGAGATCCTGCGCGCGATATCGCGGGTGGCCGCCGGCGAGCCGATCCTGTCGGCGGCGGTGACCCGGAAACTGATCGCCCACATCACGGACACGAGCGCCGACGGCCGCCGCTGGCATGCGACGACGGTCCTGGGCCGGCTCAGCGAGCGGGAACGGGAGGTGGCCGTCGCCGTGGGCCGGGGCAGGTCCAACGCCGAGATCAGCAATGACCTGTTCATGAGCGTCGCGACCGTCAAGGCGCACGTCTCCCGGATACTCACCAAACTGGATCTCAACAACCGTACTCAGATCGCCCTGCTCGCCCACGACGCCGGGCTGACCGGCTGAGCCATCACCGTTCACGAGGTCATCGCAGGTGCCGGAGTTCATCCGTGCAGGTCGCAGGGGTGATCGTGTTCGCATGGTTCGGGACCGCTTCCGCAACAGCCCGCTCCAGGTGAACCGCCTGCTGGATCTTATGAAGCCGGCCCGCTTGACTTGACACGATCTCCCTGTCGCCCTGGCCTGGGCGGGTTCCCGGCGGGCACGTTGAGCCTCAGCGCTGAAACCGGGATGCGATCTTCCGGCCCCCGTGAGAGGAGGCGGTTATGCGGCAAGCGACGGTGCTGGACGTGGGCTGTCATAGCGCGCTGGTGATGGTGGCGCGCCGACGCGCGCCCACGCCCGGTGCCGCTGAGCCGTGGGCCATGTCGCTCGGCGGCAAGGTCCGGCTGGCGCTCCACGAGACCCTCACCACGGACGGGCGGGTGAACAGACGCGGAATCCGCAGCGTGCAACGCGCGGTGGCCCGGCTCGCGGATTCGGTGCAGCGCGAGCCGGAGGCGTTGGCGTTCGCGACCTCGGTCATCCGCGATGCCGTCAATCGTGACGAGATCATCGGCCGGGTGGCCGATGCCACCGGCATCAGGTTGATGCTCCTACCGGGCCGCGAGGAGGCTCGGCTGGCCTACATCGCCGCTCGCTGCTGGCTGGGCGACAGCTCGGATCCGCTGCTCGTCCTGGACATCGGCGGCGGAACCGTGGAGATCGCCTACGGCGACGGGGAGGAGCCGACGCAGCTGCTGTCGCTTCCTTTGGGCGCGCGTGTGGTTACCCGTGTTCTGCTGCCCGGCGGCGTACTGCCCATGAATCGAGATCTTGGGGCCACCCGGCGGCGTGTGCGCGAGGCGCTGGACAGGGCGCCTCTGCCGCTCGCCCGGCCGGGCGCGACGGTGGTCGCGTCGTCCAAGACCTTCACCCAGTTGGCGAAACTGGCCACCACGCTGGCACGACCTACGCTCCCACCTGCCTACCTCACACTGTCGTCGGTGAGGATGGCTGCCACGCTACTGGCACGCACCGCCGTACCTGACCGGGCCGGCCTGCATGGCATCAGCCGCCATCGGGCCGAGCAATCCCTGGCCGGAGCCGTGATCGCCGAAGCCCTCATGGAGGCGTGCCAGATCCAGGGCGCACGGGTCTGCCCGTGGTCGACACGAGAAGGCCTCCTGCTGGAGCGGATCGGCGCGAGCCGCGGGAGGACATGACAGCGCGAGCCATGCTCTCAGCCCTGCCGCTGACGGTGAGGAGAGCGGCCCCGGCCGTTCGCGGCCCCTGCGCGTCGTCCCGCGCGGACGGGCACACAGGCAGGGGCGGAGCGGGGCGATTGGCGCCGCCTGGCCAACCGAATCCGCAGCGATCGCGTGGCCACTCCGGGAGGCCCGGTCTAGTTGCCCCCACGCCTCGCGCGGGCTTCGGGAAGGCGGCCGCAAGCTCGCCATGCGTCGATTGCCTCCTGGACCAGGCGGAGGCGCTCATGCCCCAGATCAGGAGCGGCAAAAGCGTCCGGAACTGTGGAATCGAAGTCGCCGGTTTCGTCCATGTAGGCGAGCTTCTCACCGACGTCCCCATGCGGTGCTGTTCTACGGCCAGGTGTCAGGAAAGGATGGATGAGGGCATGGCGGTCCGGCCGCCTCCCTGCTGGTGCCGATGTCCGGTTTCGCGATAAGGGGGCGGGATGTTCCTGCTGAGATCGCCGGGGGTGTACCGGCGCTGCTGACAGCCGTGTTCGGGCTGATCGAGTTCCGGCCGGGGGCCGAGGTGCCGGATGTGGGTACGGGCACCGGCGCGATGGCCGTCTCGGTCAGGTTGGCAGGTTCAGGGCCGTCATGGGCATGCGGGGCGTATGACGGGCTGCGGCCAGCGCCTGTTCGAGCGTGGGGTGGGTGCTCAGCAGTTGATCGAGGCCGGTGAGCTCCAGGAGGCGGATGACGCGCTCGTGCGGAGCGGCCAGGTGCAGGCTGCTGCCGTGCCGGCGTGAGCGCTGGTGGGCGTCCATGAGAATGCGCAGGCCGGAGCTGTCGATGAAAGTCAACGTGGCCAGATCGAGGACGAGCGGGCGGGCGGCGTCCGGATGCTCTGCGGCGATGTAGAGGGTGAGCTCGGCGGTGTTGGTGGCGTCGAGTTCGCCTGCGGCGCTGATCACGGTAGCGCTGTCCGTGCACCGGCTGGCCAGCATGAGGGTCATCGCGTTCGCGCCCTCGGCCGGGTCTTCGCCGTGATGGGGAGCACGTGGTCGGGCATGCTCGGTACCCCTTTCCGCCGACGTGACGCGTGATCGCGGCGGCCTGCACCAACGGTAACCCTGATGGATGTTACATGAAAGGGGCTTCAGCTAATAAGCTGGCATGGACGTCACCCACGCCGGCCCTGGCGACATCGAATCGCCTGCAGAACCAGCCCACCACCATCCGTCCGCTCCGCGGGCCGAAAGCGATGAGCACCGTGAACCCTGTGCAACCCGCACCCGAACCACCCCGCTGGACCTTTCTGACCCACCACGCCCGGGTGCTGCTCGAGATCGCCCGCGACCCTGAGGTGCGGTTGCGCGAGATCGCCATTGGCATCGGCATCACCGAACGTACGGTGCAGACCATCGTCAACGATCTGCGCGAGGGCGGCTACGTCACCTGTGAACGCGTCGGCCGACACAACCGCTACCAGCTCAACGCCGACCAGCATTTCCGCTACCCCACCGAGGCCGACCTGCCGGTGCGCCGTCTGATCGACATCTTCTCCGAGCGTGACCTACCCTCCGGCTCACTCCGATCGGGACGGCCTGCGCAGCTGGATGGGCGGATGTAATTCTGATCTCTTTCCAAACCACCCTGGCGGGGCGAACGGGCGCGGGTCTCGCGCTTGCGGCCACGGCCTCAGGGTAGGCGGACGCCCATGAGTGAGCGCCGGGCCCCCGACCGCCCGACCGACGTGCTCAGACGCTCCTGGTGGCAGGTGCTCCGGCGCACCCTCAAGGAGTTCCAGGAGGACAAGGTCACCGACTGGGCGGCGGCGCTGACCTACTACGCGATCCTGTCGATCTTCCCGGCCCTGCTCGCCGTGGTGTCCCTCCTCGGCCTGGTCGGCCAGTCGGCCACCCAGCCGGGCGCGGTGGCGTTCGCGAAGGAGGGGGCGGTTGCGCGGTAACAGGACCCTGATCGACTACGCCGCGACCAAGGGCGCGATCAACGCCTGACTGGACTGCTACCGGTGTGGTGGGTAGGAGGCCATTGTGAAGACGGGGATGACAAGGATGTGGATGGCCGTGCTCGTACTGCCACTCGCCGGGGCATGCGCGTCGGGGCAGGACGGCCAGGTCTCAAAGGTCGCCGGGGATTTCTACGCCGCCGTACGCGGCGGAGACGGGGTCAGGGCATGCGCGTTGCTGACGGAGTCGGCCGCCCAGACGCTGACCCCAATGGCCTCGGCTGAGGGCGAGTGCGCCACCGCGTTGCTGAAGTTGCGGCTGCCCGGCGCGGGGAAGGTGGAAAAGGTCGCCGTGTGGGGGAATGAGGCGCAGGCCCGGCTGACCGGCGACACCCTTTTCCTGCATCGGTCCGCCCAGGGATGGCGGATCAGGGCGGGCGGGTGCCGTCCCCAGGACCAGCGCCCCTACCAATGCGCCATCGGCTGAAAGCGGGACGCATGCGAGTGATGTTCGTGACCACGCTGGTCATCCTCGTGGTGGGCTTGGGCCTGATGTTCGCCGCAGGTTTGGGGGGCCGGTGATGCGCCGTTTCCTGTCGGGCAACGCGCTCAGCCTGTTCTTTCTGATCACCTTCCTGCTCGCGCTGGCCGGGCAGTCCCTCGCGGGCACCGCTGAGTACAACGATCAGCAGCTCGCCGAGGGCGGGACGCCCATCAGCTGGGCGGCCTTCGTCACCTCATCGGATTTCGCGGTGAACGTGGCCGAGAACTGGCAATCGGAATACCTGCAGTTCCTGCTGTTCATCCTCATCACCGCCTGGCTGGTCCAGCGAGGATCCCCGGAGTCCAAGAAACACCCGGAGCAGGGCTTCAGCGAGGAGGAGTCGCGTACCGGTCGCTATGCCGTTCCCGGCAGCCCGGCATGGGCGCGCGCCACCGGCCTGCGCCGTCACCTGTACGGCAACTCGCTCGGCCTGCTCATGGGCGCAGTGTTCGTCTTGTCGTGGCTGGCCCAGTCAGTGGCCGGCACGGCCGCCTACAACCGGCAGCGGCTCGCCCAGCTGCAAGATCCCGTCGGCTGGGACGGCTACGTCATGTCCGGCGACTTCTGGAACCGGACCTTTCAGAACTGGCAGTCGGAACTGCTGGCCGTCCTGTCCATGGTGGTCTTCTCGATCTACCTCCGCCAGCGGGGATCCCCAGAGTCCAAACCGGTGGGCGAACCGCACGAAACGACCGGCGAAAACACCTGACCGCCGATCGTAGATCGTCACGGTCGAGAAGATGGATGTCACCGGTGGACGACAGAATCCGTCCACGCGTTCAGGCGGCCACAACCGGGTTCCAAGGAGCTTCCAAAGAGCGAGTCTCATTCTCGTTCGTGAACACCCCGTTCCGGGGTCGTCGAAGGGAACGATTCACATGAGGCTCCGTAACCCCGAACTCCAATCCTCTTCCACGAGCGCGTCCGGCCGACCGGCATTTCCGCGAACCCTGTCATTGTTCGCCCTCGCGGGACCGGTCCTGTTCGCCGCGTTGATAGCGGTCACCGTCATCCTCCAGTACGACTGGCTCGTCTCGGCCGGCCAGGACCCCCTCACGACCAGCCCGGTCAGCGTCAACGCCTGGGGTCCCTACGGGTTGCTCCAGTACGCCGCGTTCGCGATCATCGGCCTATCGACCCTCGTCCTGACCGCCGGTCTGCACCGCGTCCCCGGCGGACGGGTGGCGACGCTGGTGCCCCTGGCCCTGCTCGGCCTGGCCCTGCTGGCGGAGACCGCACGCTGTGACTGCGAAGGCGGCTTCACCAACGCGAACCCGCTGCCGGGGGCCATCCACACCATCGGATTCTTCGGCCTCATGCTGGCCCTGCTGGCGGCGACGTTCGCGACCTGGTGGCGCCTGCGCCGAACCCCGGGCTGGTCCTTCCAGGCCCGCTGGTCCCTGGTGACCGGTATCGCGCTCCTCCCGCTGTTCATCGTGGGAGATCTGGTTCCCGAACTGGGTATCCCCGGGTTCTACTTGTTCCTGATCCTCGGCCCCCTGCAGTGGCTCACGATCCTCGCGTGGAAGCTCCTGACGGAGACCAGGGCCGCCTCGGTGTCTTCCTGAGCGAAGGACGCCGGTCAGGAACCAAAGGCCGACTCCGCAAACTTCAACTGTTCGGTCAGGGCAGGAGGGTGGATGGGCCGGTACGGGGCGTGCGAGTATTCGGCTAATGCCGCATGCCGAGGCCATGGTCTGGAGCGTGACTATGCGCGCGGGGATCCGGGATCTGATCTCTGTCCTGCACTGCAGTCATCTGGCTATCGCACTTCCCACCGCGATTCGGATCGCGTCGACCGGCACCGCGGAGGCCGTGCCGGATTTCGCCCGAGCGGTCGCGCCCATCATCGACGACGTGCTGCGCGATCCGGCGGAGAGAAAGCGGATGCACGACGCGTTGCTGGGCACCGCGATCACGTTCAATTTCGGTATCCGCAGCTACAGCGTGATGGCCCGGCAGAAATTCGACGGCGAGGTCTCGGTGCTCGGCGGATCCATGGCCCGGCTGTACGACGACCTGGTCGACAGCACGGAGGGCGACGAAGTCGACGCGTGGCTGGCCGGGCTCTTTGAAACCGGGCGGGCCACGCCTCGAAACGACATCGAGCGGCTGCTGGTCCGGATGTATCAGGCGATCAACGACCGCCTCCCGGGCCCGGACCGGCTGGACGTGCCGGGATCGCTGCTGCACGACTCGCTCGTCGCGCTGCACGAATTCCAGGTCCTCTCCCGCGAGCAGCGAAATCCCGAGATATCGAGCGACAAGCTCGAGAAGATAGCCCGCGGGAAGGGCGGATTCGCCGCGCTGGTGCTCTTCGGGCTGATCCGGCGGCGCATGAGCGTGCGGGAACACGACCTGATCATGGAGCTCGGGGAAGCACTCCAACTCATGGACGACTATCTCGACCACGACGCCGACCTCAGAAACGGCATCGCCACGCCGGTGAATCGTGGTGACCTGACGCTCAGCGACATCGGTGCGCGTTTCCGGGCGCTCCGGGCGCGGTTGTCGTCCTTCTACGGCAAGGGCCCAGCGCGCCCGTTCGTCGCGATGATGTTCCTCGAACTCGCTGCCGACGCGTGCAAGCGGCGGCGGCCACGACGCCGCCCCAGCGCGCGCGAGTTTCGCGAGACGCCGCTCAGGCTGCTCATCCGCGGGGGACCGAGCGCCATCCCGACTGTCCCGCGGACCGGCCGGACGCCGTGATGCGACCGCAGAAACTGATCCTCATCCTGCTGAGCGTCGGCGCGCTGGCCTGGGGCCTGTGGGCGTTCATCACGGACAACCCGCAGGCCGGAAACATTCTCACGCTGGCCGCCCTCCTGGTGGCCGTCCTCGCGGTGCTGTTCCCACTGGGATCCTCCCCAGGAACGGCCTCGGACATCACCGCGGAGAAGATCGAGAGCTACGCCACCACCCTGGCCGAGCAGGTGAGGAAGGTCACCCAGTCCGAGGCGGTACGGCGTGACCTGGTCGAAGGTGACTCCATCCGTATCCCGTGGCGGCTGGAGACCCGGCGGAACGTGCCAGCGCTGCCCGCGAGCGGTTACGTCGACGACCTCGTTGAGGTGCTGGCCGCGCCGCAGGGGCCGAAGCGGCTGGTGGTCATCGGCGGCAGCGGCTCCGGCAAGACGAGCCTGGGTCTGCTGCTGACCCTCGCCCGGGCCGGGTCGGGGAACGCGAGCCCGATCCCGGTGTCGCTCGCGCTGTCCTCCTGGGGCGCGGGAATGAGCCTGCGGCGATGGATGAGCCACCGTCTGGTGACCGAGTACGGGTTTCTCGGCAACGAAGGCGTCGACCCGAAGACCGGCGTGGCCGTCATGGTGGAGAAACTCCTCGAACGACAGCGGCTGCTGCCCATCTTCGACGGGCTCGACGAACTGCCGCCCGAGCGGCACGCGGCGACGATTCAGGCGATAGTCGGGAGCGGCATCCAGTCGTTCGCCATCACCTGCCGCGCCGAGAGTTTCGAGGCGCACTCCGCCGATGGGATGCGCGCGATGCCGGTCGTACGGCTGCTGCCGGTCGAGGCCGGGCAGGCCGCTGACTACCTCCGGGCGTACACGGAATCCTCGGAGATCGGCCCGCTGCTGGAAGCACTGGCCGCAGACCCCGGCGGCGAACTGGCCGCGGTGCTCGGGAATCCGCTCATGCTCTACCTCACGCGGGCCCAATATCGGCACGACCGGCCGCTTCCCGCGGAGCTCGTCGCCACCGGCACCCGGCCCGAGATAGAGCGCTTCCTGATCGCCGAATTCATTCCAGCCGTGTTCCGCCCGGCCCCGGACTCCGATGAAGGCCAATCGTGGGATCCCGAGGCGGCGGCCCGCTGGCTGGGTTTTCTCGCGGCGTTCCTCGAGCGGCAGAAAAAGCGCGACCTCGCGTGGTGGGAGCTCTACCGCTCGGTGCCCCGCTGGGTCACCCCGGTCACCCGGTTCTTGTTCGGTGGCACTATTTTCGCGGTGCTCTGCCGGGGCGCGTTCGGCGTATTCGGGATGCCCACGACGGGCCTCGTCCTCGGGTTCGTCGTCGGTGCGATCGGCGGCCTGCTGCTCTCGCTCGCCGAGCAGGAGGGGCCGCGCCAAGCCGCGCCGGCTTTCCTGCGCCGCGTGCCGCCCGACTTCGTGCTTCGCAGCCTCGGGTTCGGCGCGATCTGCACCGTCCCCGGCGGAGTGATCGTCGCGCTGCTCTTCGACGGATTCCACTACGTGATCATCGACTGCCTGGCGTTCGGCGTCTCGTTCTTCCTCGCCCGGTTGCTGTACGCGCCCGCGCTGCCCACCCAGGCGGGCACCCCCGACGGCTTCCTGCGCAACGACCGGGCAACGGTCTTCTACGCTTGGGGGATCGGCGGCGCGATGGGCATCGTGGTCGGCGCGTTCCTTGGGCTGTCCTTCGAGTCGGGCCTCGCCCAGCGGGTCAAGGACGCGCTCGGGCCCAACCCGTGGCTGTTCGAACTCGCCACCTGGCAGCAGGCCCTGCTCGGCGCCGCGGCCGGACTGATCCTCGGCATGACCGGGATCGGGCTCACCGTCATGGCCACCAGCGCGTGGGGCCGGTTCACCAGCGCACGGCTCTCAATGGCCTTACGCGGCCGGACCCCGCTCCGCCTGATGCGCTTCCTCGACGACGCCTACGACCTGGGCATCCTCCGCCGATCCGGGCCCTACTACCAGTTCCGGCACGACCTGCTCGCCGACCACCTGACTAGCCCCGGCGTAGCGCGGCCGGTCGCCGATCCGCAGCCGCAGCCGTGACCCGTACCGGGCCGGACAGAACCCAGAAGGCGACCCGGGCGGGCTGTTCCCGGTCTCGCCGCGTATCGTGGGGGCGGCTCAGATAGGTGGCCTCGGGGAAGCCGATCCGGGCCGCCGCGTGGTCCTGGCGTATGAACTCGACCTCGGCCAGTCCGCGCCGGATCCGCGCCAGCACGCGCTCTCCGCACGGACGACGGTAGGCGAACTCCAAGAACGCCTGCGACGCTCCCGCCGGCTCCGATTCCTGGCGTCGCAATAGCCTGTCCACGTCGTCGGATCGGGTCAGGTCGTAGACGTCGCGGGTGCCGGCCGCCGCATCGCGTACGGTGAGCCGGACGACGTCGAAGCTGTGCGCCCGCAGTACCCGGGTCTGCGCGGCCAGCCAGGCCGGCTCGAACGCACGCTGCCGACGGGCGTACGCCGCTGCCGCGACCACCCTCGCCAGCGCGTACCAGGCGAGGACCTGGGCGACCACGACGAGCGGAGACGCGATCAGCAAACCGATGGCGGCCGCGACGATGGCGGCGGTCATCCAGCCGACGGTGAATCGCCATGCCCGCCCGAAATCGGGCTCGCGGAGCCCGAGGAGGATCGCCCGGAAAACGGCCGGGAAGCGCGGTAGCGGGACGAGCGGGATGGGAAGTTCGGGCCGCGTGAACTCCGGCCCATAAGGCACCGGTGTCACCATCCCCACTCCTTGCGGGTCAGGGCTTGCGGCCGACGGCGCCGATCCGCTTCCGTCTCCAGCCGCGAGTCCTGCACATGGTAACCGCGCGCCTGCCGAAAATCTCATCCATGCAGTTCAGGCTGTATGTGAGTACTCGGACGCCGGTGGGCACGTCTCGATGTCGGCCTCGGCGAGGGCTGCGACCCTGAGTTCATTTGACGGCTGCGGTCAGCTCGGCGACATCGTCCTCACTCAGCTCGACGCCCGCGGCGGCCACGTTCTGCTCCAGATGTTCGACCGACGACGTGCCCGGAATGGGCAGCATGACCGGCGAGTGGCGCAGCAGCCATGCGAGCGCGAGCTGTGACGGTGTGGCCGACAGCCGGGACGCGATGCTCTCCAGCGGGCCGCCCGGTTTCGCCAGGCCACCGGTGGCCAGCGGGAACCACGGGATGAAGGCGATCTGATGGCGTTCGCAGTGGCCGAGCACGTCCTCCGCCGCACGGTTGGTCAGGTTGTACAGGTTCTGCACCGAGGCGATGGGGGCGATGGCGCGGGCCTGCTCGATCTGGTCGACGGTGACCTCGGACAGGCCAATGTGCGCGATCTTCCCTTCGTCCTGCAGCGCCTTCAACTCGCCGACCTGGTCTTCGAGGGGCGCTTCGGGATCGACGCGGTGCAGCTGGAGCAGCGCGATCCGGTCGACTCCGAGGATGCGCAGACTCATCTCGCACTGCTGGCGCAGGTAGGCTGGCTTGCCGACAGGTGTCCACTTGTCGGGGCCCTGCCGGGTGAACCCCGCCTTGGTGGCGATGACGACGCTCTCGTCGTACGGGAAGAGGGCGCGGTGCAGGAGCGGCTCGGCGACCAGAGGGCCGTAGGCGTCCGCGGTGTCGAAGAGGGTCACGCCGAGCTCCGCCGCGCGGCGCAGGACCCGCACCGCCCCGTCCGGATCGGCCGGTGGCCCCCACACGCCGGGTCCGGTCAGCTGCATCGTCCCGTAGCCGAGGCGGTTGACGGGGAGCGTGCCATCGATCATGAACTGGCCGGACGCGGCGGCCGTCACAGCGGTCATAACAGAATCCCCTCCTTCAGGAACACGCCGATGGCGCGGGGTCGCGTCAGCCCATCCAGATCGTTTTGAGGTTGCAGAACTCCCGGATCCCGTGCGCGGCCAGCTCACGGCCGTAGCCGGACCGTTTGACGCCGCCGAAGGGCAGCTCCGGGTACGAGGTCGTCCTGCCGTTGATGAACACCTGGCCGGCGTCCAGGTCGGCGATGAACCGCTCCTGCTCGGTCTCGTCGTTCGTCCAGGCGTTGGATCCCAGGCCGAAGCTGGTGGCGTTGGCGATCTCCAGCGCCTCCTCGATGTCCGCCACCCGGTACAGCGAAGCGACCGGGCCGAACACCTCCTCGGCGAAGACGCGCATGTCGCGGGTGATGCCGGTGATGACTGTCGGCGGGTAGAACCAGCCGGGCCCGTCCGGACGCCGCCCGCCACACAGCGCGGTGGCCCCGGCGGCGATCGCGTCGTCCACCAACTCCTCGACGTCGGCCCTGCCCTGTTCGGTGGCAAGCGGTCCGACTTCGGTGGCCGGGTCGAACGGGTCGCCGACCTTCAGCCCGCGCATGCGTGACACGAACCGCTCGGTGAAGGCGTCGTAGACATCGGCGTGGACGATGAACCGCTTGGCGGCGATGCAGGACTGCCCGTTGTTCTGCACTCTGGCGGCCACCGCGGTCTCCACGGCGCGATCCAGGTCCGCCGAGGGCATCACCACGAACGGGTCGCTGCCGCCCAGCTCCATCACGGTGTGCTTGACCTCGTCACCGCAGATCGCGGCCACCGAACGGCCCGCGAGTTCGCTGCCCGTCAGCGTCGCGGCGACCACCCGCGGATCGCGCAGGATCGACTCCACCTTCCTGGAGGAGATGAGCAGGGCCTGGAAACAGCCCTCAGGGAACCCGGCGCGGCGGAAGACGTCCTCCAGGTACAGCGCGCACCGCGGCACATTGGAAGCGTGTTTGAGCAGCCCGACGTTGCCCGCCATCAGCGCCGGCGCGGCGAACCGCATCACCTGCCACATCGGGAAGTTCCACGGCATCACCGCGAGTACCACGCCCAGCGGCTGGTAGCGGCCCAGAGCCCTCCTCGCCCCGACCGCCGACGCGTCGGCCAGCGGTTCGTCGGCGAGGAACTCAGCCGCATGGTCGGCGTAGTAGCGCATGCCGTGGGCGCATTTGAGCGCTTCATCATGGGCCGCGGCCAGCGTCTTGCCCATCTCGGTGCTCATCAGCTGAGCCGCGACGTCGACTTCCTTCTCGAACAGATCGGCAGCGGCCCGCATGCACTCGGCCCGCTCGTCGAACCCGGTGTTCCGGTAGGTGCGCCATCGTTCGCAGGCGATGCCGATCTTCTGCTCGACCTCGGCATCGTTCAATTCTGGAAACGTCTCGACTGTCGTTCCGGTCGCGGGGTTGATCGTGGCGATCGCCATGACCGGCCCCCCTCCTGGTCGTCTGAGCACTCGCCAACTGGCGACGCCACTCTCGATCGGGGAGCGCCCAGAATGCACGGACGAACCTGACGCTTCCAACTTATCGACAAGGCCCGAACGCTGAGCCATCGCGGGGTAATAACTCCTCAATGTACGACGGCGAGATCAGCTTGGCGGCGTCGTCCACGAGTACCTGCGTGCCGCCTGATCTGCATGACGAGGTTTCGGCAGGCGCAGAGCCGTCGGTCTTCTGGTCGCGGAGGGCGCCGCATGTCATCGGATGCGGGACTCTCCGTCACGCGCACAACCCTTTTGCCCGCTGGTCGTCCACGATCTCGTCCACGGTCTGGCCCTCGTACTGCCTGCGCTGATCGGCGGTCATCTCGTACCGCCATCGCCCGGCCTGATAGCGGAAGGTGAACTGGTCGACCAGGATCGAGCGCGACGCGGTGACCTTGGCGGCAGATCCCGAGACGCGAACGTCATCGATCGACCAGCGAAGCCCCTCGGCCGGGGCCGGGCACTCCTGGAAGCGCCGGATGTACTCCGACCGGCTGACCACCGCCTGGGACTGCTTGGTCCACTGGTCCCAGAACTTGCCGTAGTTGCCGAGGCTGTAGAAGGCGAACGCTCGCGTGGCCGCCGCCCGGGCTCCGGCTCGGGTCTGGGGCTGCGGCGTCGGGGATGGCGTCGGCGAGGCGCTCGCGATGCTCCCGGCAGGTCCGGCGGTGGAGGAGTCGCTGACAGCGGCTTGGGCGACCGTGGTGGGTTGCGGCACGCGTTCCACGACCAGAACCACTGCGGCGATCGCGACCACCAGGGCGAGAATCGCCACCACCAGGGCCACCATCGCCACGCCGCCGCTGGGCTCCCGCCGCTTGCGCGCCCGGCGCGGTTCTCGGTCAAGCGGTTGGGTCATTGGAGGCTCCAGAGGTGACAGCTACCAGTGGGACGTGCGAACTGGCACGGAGGGTGGCCTTCGGGGCTGGCCGGATCCGGTCACGCGCCGGCGTGTGCCACCGGTGAACGGCTCCTGGGCGGGGATCATCCCGACACTCTGTCCTGCCGCAACAACCTCGCCTCCTCCTACTGCGCGGTGGGAGAACCGGGCCGGGCCATCGCTCTCTTCGAGCAGACCCTGGCCGACTGCTAGCGCGTCTTGGGCGGCGAACACCCGCTCACGAAGCTTGTACGGGCCAACATGTCGGCGCTGCGCTAACCCGTGTGCGCCATGACTTCGCACGTGAAAATGCTCGTGTCGGACCGGTGCGAGCGGTGATCGAATCGGGTTGCCGCTATGACGAGCGTGGGTCGTCGTCGGCCATCCGCGATTTGTCCGGCACGCCGGGTCTGGGCTCCAGGACCACCACAGCGGTCTCGGACGGCCGCAGCGCGGCGTACGCGTCCAGGTCCGTGTTGATCTCGCACCAGCGGCTCCACAGCCGCGACCGCTCTTCGCCTGTTGCGGCGTGGCCGTGCACCAGTCGCCGTCCGTCGACCAGATCGACGGTCGCGTCCGGGTTCGCCTGCAGGTTGAGCCACCAGGCGGGCTCGCCTTCACCCCACCCGTTCATCGCCAGCGAGACCAGGTTCGGACCGTCCTCGAAGTACCCGATGATGACGCCGCGCTGCCGGCTGGTGCGGCGCCCGGTGGTGGTGAGCCGCAGCGTGCCCCAGCCGTTGGCGCGCGGTCGCCACAGTCCGGCCCGGCCGCCGAAGATCCTGTACACGCTCCGGTGTACCAGCCAGGCCAGACGGATGAACCAGCGCGGCGGAAGCCGCGGCGTTCTCGCCCCGTGTTCGACTGACATGGCGACCTCCCACATCCAAGCCGACTGCCGCCACAACACGACGCTAGCCGCAGCCGCAGGCGCCCGCCATAGCCGAGCAGACCGTCTGCGCGTGGCGCAAGCAACGCGGTTCACCTCGTGGGCGTCCGCCGCGCCCGCGAGTCCGGCCTGGCGCCGTCGATGGGGCGATCGGCAGCTGCTTCGGCAAAACGGTCATCGAGTCGTTCTAGGACGGGTGGTGTCGCGGGGATGGCGATCAGGGGGTGGATTGTGGAGGCCGGGCATGACATCGCTGCTGGAGCGGCTGGCTGCAGACGAGGAGTCCATGCGCGGTCAGTTGAAGCCATGCGCGAACAGGCGGCCATGCTGCAGGAGCGCCTGAACCAGCTTGCCATCGCCCGGGAGGTGATCACTCAACTGCTCGCCGCGGACCCGTCCTCTCGCCCGGCGTCCGACGCGATGACGCGCACTGACGGTGCCTGGTCGTCAGCGCGTGTTATCGGCTCAACCGTCCTCCTCATCCTTTACAGGACGGCTCCGGTGCCCTCACGGGCGCGGACGTTCCGAGGCCGGGGAGGGGCAGGGGGTGGTTTGCGGTCGAAGCGGTTCAGGGCGATGGCGATGGGGCCCGCGACGAACGAGGAGGACAGGGTGCCCGCCACGATGCCGGTGACCAGGGCGATGGCGAAGTTGTGGAGGGAGTCGCCGCCGAAGACGGCCAGGGCGCCGAGAATGAAGAGGGCGCCGAGACCGGTGTTGATCGTCCGGGGGACGGTCTGCAGGATCGCGCTGTTCACGACTTCGGGGAGATCGTGTTTGCGCTTTCCTGTCCAGAGTTCTCTGACCCGGTCGAAGACCACCACCTTGTCGTTGACGGAGTAGCCGACGATGGTGAGCATCGCGGCCAGGAAGATGCCGTCCACCGGCTTGCCCAGCCAGGCGAACAGGCCGAGCACCACGGCGACGTCCACCAGCAGGGCCAGCACCGCCGCCAGGCCGAAGGTCCACCGGAAGCGTACTGCCAGGTAGGCCAGCTGGGCGGCCATGGCTACGGCGAGCGCGATGGCGGCGTCGCGGCGCAGTTCCGCGCCCATGCTGGGACCGATGAACTCGTCCCGGCGTTTGCTCACCTCGCCCGCGTGGCCGCTCAGGGCGTCCTGGATCCTGGTGACGTCCTCGGGGGTGAGCTGCCCGGCCCGGATGGAGACGAGTCCGGCCGAGGAGTGCACCACGGCCGACGGGTGCCCGGCGTCGGCGACGGCCCGCCGGGCGACCTCGCCCGGCACGGTGCCGGAGGTGGTGAACTCGACGGCTCTGCCGCCGGTGAACTCGACGCCGAAGTTCAGGCCCTGGGTGAGGATCCCCGCCAGCGCGACCGCGACCAGCCCGCCCGCGAGGGCCAGCCACCAGCGGCGGGGTGCCATGATCGCGGGATTTCTGCGGGTGAGCCACGATCTGATCCGGCCGGCCGAGCCGATGCCGGACGCCTTCGGCCCGGCCCGGCCGATGACCGCCTGGGTGAGCACGCGGGTGATCAGCATCGCCGACACGAGCGAGGCGAGCACTCCGATCCCCAGGGTCACGCCGAAGCCCTTCACCGGCCCCGACGCCAGCCAGAACAGGATGGCGGCGGCGATCAGCGTGGTGACGTTGGAGTCGGCGATGGCGCTCCACGCGTGCTTGAAGCCCAGGTCCAGAGCGGGTCTGAGGCCCCGCCGGGGATCGCGGCCGTACTCCTCCCGGCCTCGTTCGAAGATCAGTACGCAGGCGTCGATGGCGATGCCGATGGCCAGGACGAAACCGGCCAGGCCGGGCAGGGTGAAGGTGGCGCCCATCGCCACCAGCACGGCGTACGAGATGAGGCCGTAGGTGGCCAGCGCGACGGCGGCGAGCAGACCGGCCAGGCGGTAGACGACGACGATGAACAGGGTGGTCAGGACGAGTCCGGTGACGGCGGCCTTGGCGCTGGCGTCGATCGCGTCCGCCCCGAGCGTCGGGCCGACGCTGCGTTGCTCGACCAGGTCGAGCGGGACCGGCAGCGCGCCCCCCTGGATGAGTACGGCCAGGTTGCGCGCCTCCTCGTACCCGAACGAACCGGTGATGTCGGTCGAACCGCCGGGGATGCCCGTCCCGCAGGGGATCGAGGGGTCGAGCCGCGGCGAGGAGATGATCTTCTTGTCGAGGACGATCGCGATCCTGCGTTTCGGGTCTTCCAGCGCCTCGCAGGCCGTCGTGCCGGTCAGTCGCTGCCAGGCCCGGGCGTCCCGGAAGTCGATCTTGACTGTCCAGCCGAGCCCGCTCTGCGGGTCGGTGCGGTGGTTCGCGCCGCGGATGTCGTCGCCGCTGATCGCGGCGGGGCCGATCTCCAATCGCTGCCCGGACTCGTCGCGCGGTGCGGCCTGGTCGCTCTCCTGGGCGAGAGCGAGTACGGGATGGATGGACAGCTGCGCGGTTCTGCCGATGACCTCGGCGGCCCGGCTGGGGTCCAGGATGCCCGGCAGTTCCACGACGATGCGCCGGTCGCCGGAGCGGACCAGAGTGGGGTCGACCACGCCGAGCGCGTCGGCCCGCCGCCGCAGCACGTCCAGGGCGCGATCGGCGGATTCGGCGTCGGCTCTGACTGTCGGTGAGTCTCTCGCCTCGAAGACGAGTTGGGTGCCGCCTCGCAGGTCGAGGCCCAGGCGTGGGGTGATGCTCACGGTGAGAATGATCGAGGTGACGATGACGGCCAGCGCCGCCAGCGCACGCCAAACAGGCGCACGGGACACGGAAGCCTCCACAGGCTCGGACGTACAGGAAAGAAGGGACTGGTCAGAGAGGTGTGGAGGGCGGGGCGCGCGCGGGCGGCGCGTAGCGGCGGAGAGCCGGGAGAGTCTGGTCGTCGCCGGGGAGCGCCAGGGAGTGCCGGGCGAAGCGCCTTCCGGGCGCATTCGAGGTGAGGACGGCGTGCCAGGGCGTGCCGGATATCTCGGGTGCGTCGGCACGAACGTGGGGGAGGGGCAACGGGCGGCCGACCTGGTGCTGCTGGTCGGCCTGCCACACGACCGCGTTCGGCGTGACCCCGTGGCCGGCTACCCCGGAGGCGTGGGCGGTGACGGGCAGCAGCCATGCCAGCAGGAGCAGGACGGCGGGCAGCCTGGTCCGCACGACGCCTCCTCCCGTCCGCTGACCGTCCAGCCTAACCGCCAACCCGCCGATGCGCCTTTACGCTTTGGAGCGCTGATGTTTCATCGTCCCGCGCAGGCCCAGAACCCCGGACCGTCTGGTCCGGTATAAGAGGCATGGACTACGTTCAGCGTTATGGCAGGGCCGCACGCTGGTTCCACGCCTTCGTCTATCTGGCCATGCTGGTACTGCTGTCGACCGGCTGGTGGTTCGTCCTGGACGGCTACCAGAGTCAGCTGCTGGGCCTGCCCGACGGTGACATCCACCAGTGGACCGGCCTGCTGTTCGTGCTCGTGACCCTCGGCTACGCCGTGCGGCGCGTCCGGGCCGCCCGGGCCTTCGTCCGGGAGTCACTGGAACGCGAGCCGGGCGACGCCCGCTGGCTGGCCGCCTGGCCCAGGGCCGCGCTCACCGGCCGCTTTCCCCGCCACGAGGGTCACTACGACCCCGGCCAGCGCCTGGCCAACCTGGTCATGCTGGTCACCTTCACGGTCATGGCCCTGACCGGGCTGGGCATGCTGTACCTGCCCTCCCTCCTGTTCATGGCCGACCTGCACCGATGGACCACCTTCCTGCTCACGCCTGTCCTCGCCGGGCACGTCCTGGTCGCCTCCGGGCTGCTGCCCGGATACCGGGGGGTCTGGCGCTCCATGCACCTGGGCGGGAGGTTGCCGCGCGCGGTCGCCGCCCGGATCTGGCCAGGCTGGCTCGCACGGCAGGACAACGGCAAACCCGTTGAACCCGCCGAACCTACCGGTTAACGATTCCTCGTCCGGTGTTCACCGCGATCCGCATGCGCACGATCCCCCGCTGGTACGGGCACCGCGAGCCGACGCCATCACCGACCGTCGGGAGATTCCGGCGCGTACCCGCGCGCGCTGATCTCCAGGCCGACAGCCGCCAGGTCGGGGATCAGCGGCGCGGCGGGCCGCTCGTCGGCCGGTGCGGCGGCGGGAAACCGGGCCGTGATGGCGACCGCGCGGGCGGCCATCGGCGGAAAGGGGTCCCGCCACGACCCGGTGGCGTTCAGCGGCTGGGCCCGCAGATCGTCGACCTCGGTCTTGTGGGCGGCCACGAACTCAGCGAACCCGCCGAACACATCGGCGGGCACGTGCCCCGAGACGTAGAGGCGCCAGGCCTGGATGAGCACCATGGTCTCGCGCAGCGCCTCGACCCCGGCGACCGGTCCGGCCACCCGCGCGGCGGCGGCGTCAGCGCGGTACTCCTGACGGCGGAGGAGGGCACGGTCGATCAGCGTGTACACCCACGCGTACGTGCGGAAGGCCCACCCCGCCGGATTGGCGGGGTGGAGGAAGCCAGCGGTGGCGGTGACGACCGCGCCGCACCGATCGGCGAGGCCGCGCGTCCGGGTGTGCCCGGCGGAGAAGTGCTCCACATGGTGCGCGAGGGCGAACCGAAACTGGCCGAGCGTCATCATCTGGAGCAGCGGCAGCCCGATCCGCAGGCGGCGGCGTCCCCGTAACAGGGTCTCCTCCGACCAGACGTTGATCTCCGCCATGAGCCGGATCTCGTCCGGAGGCCGGGTTCCGGCGGTGGCGGCCAGGTCTCGTACCAGCTCCCACAGGCCCGGGGCCCGATCAGGGCCTACAACGGCCTCGGGTGGCGAGTGCGGGCACGACCGCAGCCCCTTCCACAGGCCGGCGGCCACGGCGGTGACCAGGGCGGCGGCGAAGCCGAAAAGGATCAGAACGAGCACGGTGTAACCCACGGCCGAGGACGAGGGCGACGGCACCGGGGGCAGCACACGCAGCACCAGAACAAGCCCGGCCAGCTGCGCGGCCGCCACGACGACCAAGCCGCCCAGCAGGCCGACCGACACCAGAGCACGTCCCATGTGATCACGTTAGTGGCAGATGCCGAGCTCACTGTCGATGAGCAGGTCAACCGCTATTCACGGACTTTCGGCACTCCACGCCTCCGCCAGGCCGGACCCGGCCCGGGACGCCTCCCCATCGGGTACGGGGGCTAACCCGGTAGGACGGGCGGAATCCGGCGGCGAGACTGAGGGCTTGTGACGTTCCTCCTGCTCTGGCTCCGGCACGAGCTCCGGGTGCGGTGGCGCGGCCTGGCCGTGCTCGCCCTGCTGGTGGCGTTCTCGATGGCGACCGTCCTGGCGGCCCTGGCCGCGGCCCGGCGCGGCGAGAGCGCGCTCGACCGGCTGCGCGCCGTCACCTTGCCCGCCGACGTGCAGGTGCTGACCCAGGATCCGTCGTTCGACTGGGACCTGGTCCGCAGCCTGCCCGGCGTGGCAGCGGTCGCGCCGTTCCTCACCACCCCCTTCTATGTGGAGGGCGCGGAGCTGGGCTGGAACTCGACGCCGCCCGCGGGATCGGGTGTCTGGCAGGGCGTCGAGCGGCCGGTCCTCCTCGACGGCCGCCTCCCCGATCCGGCACGTGCCGACGAGGTGGTGGTGCTGCCCCGCTTCCTGGAGCGGTACGGCAAGCGAGTCGGCGATTCGCTCACCATCATCCTGCATCACCCCGAAGACGTGGACCTGCTCCCCGATGCCGACACCACCCGGATCCGGGCTCGTGGGCCGCGGGTGACCGCGCGGATCGTCGGGGTCATCCGCTCACCGCAGTTCACCGACCCGAGCGACGGCGAAGCCGTCGTCATTCCGTCGCCGGGTCTGTTCACCCGCTACCCGGCCAACTTCCTGGGCACCGGCGGCGTCACCTTCACCAACGCGCTCGTCCGCCTGCAGGGCGGCGCGAGCGGCGTCGCCGACCTCCGCCGCCGGCTGACCGAGCTGACCGGCCCGTCCCGGCTCAAGGTCAGGGACCTGTCGCTGGTCTACCGCGACCGCGACCGGCTGGTGGCCTATGAGGCCGCGGTCCTGCGGGCGTTCGCGCTCGCCGCGCTGGCCGCCGCCGCCTTCATGATCGGCCAGTACGCGGCCCGGCTGACCGACGTGTCCCGGGCCGAGCTGAGAGCCCTGCGCGCCGCCGGGCTGGGACCCCGCCGCGCCGCGGGCGTCGCCGCGGCCGGATCGGCGGTTGCGGCCGTCCCCGGCACGCTGCTGGGCGTGGCGGGGGCGGGCGTCGCCTCGATCTGGATGCCGATCGGCGCCGCCGCGGCCTTCGAGCCCGCGCCGGGGCTGGACGCCGACTGGCTGATCCTCCTGCCCGCCCTCCTGATCGTCCCCGTGGTGATCGGCACCGGTGCCTGCCTGTACGCGCTGACCGCGAACGCCCGTACCGCTGTCCGGAGATCGGTCCTGGTGGACGGCGCGGCCCGGCTGGGCTGGCCGGTGGCGATGGTGGCCGGCCTGCGGTTCGCGCTGGAACGCGGCCGTGGTCAGGCGACGCCGGTACGGTCGGCGCTGGTGGGCTCCGTGGCCGGGGTGCTCGGCGTCATGGCCGCCCTCACCTTCTCCGCCGGAATCGCCGACGCGGCGAGCAACCCCGTCCGATACGGCCAGACGCACCAGCTCCTCGCCTTCATCGGCCTCAACGGCACCGGCCCGGCGCCACGGGAGATCCTCACGGTGCTCACGGCCGACCCGGCGGTCACCGGCGCGGACGCCAGGAAGTCCTCCACGGTGACGGCCGGCGACATCACCTTCCCCGTGTACAGCGTGGGCGGTCCCGTGCCCGTCACCCTGGTGCGGGGCCGCCCGCCCGCATCCGCGGACGAGATCGCGCTGGCGGTCGGCACGGCCGGTCGGCTGGACGCGTCCGAAGGCGACCGGATCTGGGTGAGCGGGTCGGACGGCAGCCGGGAGTTCCTGGTGTCCGGTGTTGGTTTTGTTCCCTTAGGTCCAGATAACGACTACAACGATGGCGCGCTGATCACACCGGACGGGTACGACGCGCTCTCCTCCTCCTTCGACGCGGGCCTGGCGGTCATCACGCTGCGCCCGGGCACGGAACTGGGGGAGACCATCGCTCGTCTGAGAACCGCCGTGCGCGCGGTGCCGGGCGGCGACCGGGTCAGCATGCTGCCCGCCCTGGTTCCGCTCCAGCTGGCGCAGATCCAGGGGGTGCGCGGGCTGCCGGTCGCGCTGGGCGTCTTCCTGGGCGTGCTCGCCCTGGCCGCCGCCGCGCACGCGGTCACCGCCACCGTGCGCCGACGCCGCCACGAGATCGCGGTCATGCGCGCCCTCGGCCTCACCCCCGCGCAGTCTCGGGCGGCCGTACTCACCCAGGCCCTCACCCTCGCGGCCATCGCCGTCGGAATCGGCGCGCCACTGGGCGTCGCACTGGGCCGCGCCCTCTGGCGCGTGGTGGCGGAAAGCACCCCGCTCAGCTACGTCCCTCCGAGCCCGCTGGGGGCGATCCTGCTGATCGCCCCGGCCGCCCTGGCCGCCGCCGTCGTCCTCGCCGCCCTTCCCGCCCATTCGGCCGGACGGTTCCGCCTGGCCGGAGCGCTCCGCGCGGAGTGAGCGCAGCACCACAGGGTGTGGCGTACCGAAAGTCGTGAATAGACCTGCACGTTCACTTGAACGCTGGGCGCTCGCCGGAGGCGGTGGTTCGACGCCCGATCGGGTCGGTGAAATCAATCTCCCGCACGCGGCAGAACTTGCGATCACGGTCCCGGATCAGAAAACGGAATCACCAGCCGGCCCGCCGCCTTTCCCGGTGGCCGCAGCTGCGATGGGAGGCAGCGGTGAGGAGGGGCGGGCCGTTCGCCATAGGTACGGCGGTGCCGGTTCAGTTCTCGCAGGAGACGATGATGGCGTCGCGGTCCTCGACGGCGTCGCGTGTGAGGACATCGCCGGTGCCCGTGCCGCAGTTCAGCTCGATGTCCGCGCTGCGGAAGGCGGCATTGACGGTGTCGTTGCCGCCGCCGGCGCGGATTGAGTCGCCGCCACCCTGGCTGGTGATGACGTTGGCGCTGTTGTTGCCGCGCAGCGAGTCGTTGAAACGGGTGCCGATCAGGTTCTCCACGGTGGTGAAGATGGTGTCGGTGTCGCCGCTGGCCGGGCGGCCGTCGTCGGCGGCGCTGTCGATGTCGACGAGCACCCCGGAGGTGCCGGCGGAGTAGTCGGCGGTGTCGGTGCCTTCGCCGCCGTTGAACAGCACCCGGGAAGAGGCGGATGACTGGCCGCCGAGGTAGGTGTCGTTACCCGCGCCGGCGGAGACGATCGTCTCGACCGGGCGGGAGTTCTGGATCCGGGCGACGTCGCTGCCGCCGTCCAGGTCCAGCCTGACCAGGTTGATGACGGGCTGCCCGGCGGAGTCGCAGGTGGCCCTGCGCGGGTTCAGCGAGTCCAGGCTGCAACCCGCCAGCGCGGTCAGGGCGCCGCTGCTTTCCACGATCACCAGCCGCGAGGCCTGGGTCAGCGTGACGGTCTCGGCCGAGCCGGTGCCGGTGTAGCGAAGCTCGGGGACACCGTTGACGCTGGTCACCTGGACCGTCGCGCCGGCGGCATGGCCCGGGGTGGCCAGCGCGCCCGCCAGCATGGTGGTGGTCACCGCGAGCAGGGACAGCCGGGCTAGGTTCTTACGGATACGCATGATGAATTCCTTGATGGTGGCGGAGCGGCCTCGACGAGGCCTTTCACCCCCGGTACGCCCCACCCGGACACGCCCGTTCCGTAACCGGCCAAAGGACACACACGCCAGGCCGTAGCCGGGATCACAAGCCGCCGATCATTACCTTCGCCCGGCTATGAGCCGTCTTTGCGAGCAGGTCAGCAGACGCCCTTCCGGGGGTGCCAGCGCAGCACCGTCCGGGGCGAGAGGATCAGGCGCAGCCGACGGCGATGCGCCGTGGAGGGCAGCCGAGTCAGCCCGGACACTCACGGTGCCAGACAGCGGGTCGTCTCCGGCACTATAACGATCATCGTCCGCGGTGGTCCCGAGATCGGAAGTCGACCGCCAGGAGCGCGCGGCATACCGGCTGACCTGCTGAAACAGTCGAATTATACAGCCAATATATCGCCCTCCCGTAATCCAGTCCTCGCATCCATTCGCGAGCTGTTCACGGGAGGCAACAGGTGATTCGTCGCCTATTAGGAGTCGCGGTTTCTGCGTTACTCGTGGGGGGCGTGACGTTCAGCGCCCCCCTCGGGGCGGGGGCGTCGGCGGAAGCACCGGAGATAAGGGAGGTCCTGTCGCAACGCGGCGAGACCTCCGAGGTATTCGCCAATCCGGACGGAACATTCACCCGGTACGAATATCTTCGCCCGATCTGGGCGAAGTCAGCGCAGGGCGACTGGGTGCGCCCCGACGCCACCCTGCGCGTACGCCCCGACGGAACGGTCGCCCCGGTGGCGTCGACGTTCCCGATCACGTTCAGCGGGGGCGGCACCGCCCCGATGGCCACGGTGCGCAGGAACGGCACCGAACTCAGCCTCGGCTGGCCGGGGGAGCTCCCCGAACCCGTGCTCAAGGGCAATGTCGCGGTCTACCCCGAGGTGCTCAAGGGCGTCGACCTGCACGTGGAGGCCGAGGTCGACGGCTTCACCCACGTTCTGGTCGTGAAGAACCGCGAGGCCGCGCGGAACCCGGCGCTGCGCAAGCTGTCGCTGACGACCAGGACCAAGGGCCTGTCCGTGGGCGTCGACCCCGAGACCGGCGCGGTCAGCGCCAGGGACGCCGCCGGAAAGCTCGTCCTGGGCGGCGCCACCCCCACCATGTGGGACGCCGACACCGAGAGCACCGTCAAGGCCGAGGTCCGCGCGGGGGCGCTGACCCTGGTGCCCGACCCGGCGCTGCTCGACGACCCCGGAGCGCGCTTCCCCATCAAGATCGATCCGTCCTGGACGGGGCGCCGCAACCACTGGACGGTGGTCCGCGAGAACGCCCGTACGACCTCGTACTACGACCGGCTGACGATCGGCGACGACGACGCGGAATCGGGAGTGCTGCGCGCCGGGATCTCCGGCGGCCTGAAGTCCCGCTCGATCGTCGAACTGGACATCTCCAAGGCGTCCGGGGCCGTGGTCAGCAGCGCCACCTTCAGGCTGTGGCACTCCTGGTCGTCCAAGGACTGCGGTAACGGCAACTGGAGCGCCGGCGCGGTCGCCGCCTGGCACACCGGCACGATCAGCGGCTCGACCACCTGGGATGCCCAGCCGAGCTGGATCACCTCGCTGGGCGGCGACGGGGGAGTCGTGCGCCGCTACACCGGCGGCTACCAGGGCAGATGCCCGGCCGGCGCGCAGGAGTACAACGCCACCGACGTGGTGCGGGCAGCCGCCGCGGCCAGCGCGACGAACGTGACGCTGGGGCTGATGGCGGTCAACGAGAACGACCAGTGGTCGTGGAAGCGCTACATGGTCTACAGCGACGGAGGACATAGCCAGAACCCGCATCTGGCCTACACCTACAACTCCTATCCCGCCGCGCCCGAGCTGCTCACCGCCGCGAACAGGCCCTGCGTCACGGGCGGCTCCCGGCCGTGGGTGGCCACCCGTACGCCCGTGCTGAAGGCGCGGCTGACCGACCCGGACGGCGACGAGGAGAACGACCTGAAGGCCACCTTCGAGTGGGCCCGCGTCAACGCCGACGGCACCTACGGCGCGGTCATCGGCTCGGCGACCACGGCCGGCAACACCGCGAACGGCACCACCGCCGAGGTCACCACCCCGGCACTCGACGAGGGCGGCCTGTACGCCTTCCGCGCCCTCGCCAACGACGGCAACCTCAGCAGCAAGACCCACGGCGGCTGGTGCGAGTTCGGCGTGGACACCGTCGGCCCGGACACGGCACCGGCCGTGACCTCGCCCGACTACCCGGCCGACGGAGAGTTCCACGGCGCCCCCGGCCAGACCGGCACGTTCACCTTCAGCGGCGGCGGCACCGGCGTCACCGGCTACAAGTACGGCTGGGCCGACCCGCCCACCACGCCGGTCACCGGCTCGCCCGCGACGCTGCAGATCACACCGCCGCCCCCGAACCCCGCCGACCCCACCCGGCCCGGCGAACGTGTCCTGTACGTCCGCGCCGTCGACCGGGCCGGCAACGAGAGCCCGAGCAAGCACCACATCATCAAGATCGGCTCGGCCGGCGGCCCGACCGGCGACTGGGCGCTGGACGGCGCCGGCTCGGCCCAGAACGACCTGTCACCCGCCGGCCGTACCGCCACGCTGAACGGCGCGGCACCGGGCGCGGACGGCCGCCTGGTCGGCGCCACCACGGTGGCGTTCGACGGCGTGGACGACTACGCGGCCACGGCCGGAACCGTCCTGAACACCGCCACGAGCTTCACCGTGTCGGCGTGGGTCAAGCTCGCCGACAAGAGCGCCGCGCGCACCATCCTGTCCCAGGCGGGAGCGAACTACCCGACGTTCCGCCTGGAGTACAGCCCGGCCAACGACCGCTGGCAACTGTCGGCCTGGCCGAGCAACGCGGGCGGCACGCCGGTCACCGCCGCCTCCACGGCCGTACCCGCGGCCGGTGTGTGGACCCGGCTGACCGGCGTGTACGACGCCGGGGCCAGGACGCTCACCCTGTACGTCAACGGCGTCGCCCAGCAGACCGTCTCCCGGCCGACCGCGCCGTGGGCGAGCACCAGCCCGCTGTACTTCGGGCGTGGCCGGTTCGCGGGAGCGTTCACCGACCACTTCGCCGGCTCCCTGGCCGGTGTGCAGGTGTGGAACCGCGTCCTGGCACCCGCCGAGATCGTCGGGCAGGCCACCACCCGGGTCGGCCTGTGGACCCTGGACGGTCACGGTTTCGACGATTCCGGCTACGGCCAGGACGCCCAGCCCACCGGGGTCGTCTGGGCCGCCGACCGGGGTGGTAACACCGAGGCCGCGGCTCGTCTGAACGGCGCCGCCAAGCTGACCACCGCGGGCCCGGTGGTTCGCACCGACCAGTCGTTCACGGTGGCCGCCTGGGCGCGGATCACCGACCTGTCCCTCTACGAGCGGACCGTCGTCTCCCAGGAGGGCACGAGCGTCGCCAGCTTCTACCTGGGTCTGCGGCAGGACGCCAACCGGCCGCAGTGGTCGATGCAACTGCGGCCCAGCGACGCCACCGTGTGCTGCCCGCGCGCGGCCGTCGGCGGCACCGTGAAGCTCGGCCAGTGGCAGCACCTGGCCGGCGTGTACGACCAGGCCGCCGGCAAGGTGCGCCTCTACGTCGACGGCGTCAACGTCAGGGAGGTCACGGCCACCTCCGCCTGGCGGGCCAACGGACCGCTGTCCATCGGCTTCGGCAAGTGGGCGCCCGCCGGTGACTTCTTCGCGGGCGACGTGGACGACGTCCAGGTGTTCGCCGGCGTTCTCCCCGACTCGCGGATCGCGGCCCTGGCCGCGGCCGCTCCCGGAGGCCAGCAGTGAAAAGAACCTTCAACCTGCTCTTAGGGGCGGCGCTGCTGCTGCCCGTATTCGTGCCGATGCCCGCCGTCGCGGCGGCGCCCGAGCGGATGCGCGCCCAGGAGGACGTGTCCGTGCCGGGCCACGTGCTGCCGCTGGTGGACATCCCGGAGCCGAAGACCGGCGAGCCGTATGTGGGCACCCCGCCCGTGCGGCCCCGGGCGGGGCTCAGTTCGACCACGACCCTGGTGGCTGGGCAGCCCTCGACCGCCGCGGGCCTGCCGGTGACGCTCCAGTCGGACACCGCCGGCCGGGTCACGCTGGAGGTGGTGGACTCGCCGGGACTGACGTTCCACATCGCCTCCGAAAACTCGGTGAACGGCGATCCGGCCGTGCCGGCGGCGACGGTGAGCGTCGACTACACGGCCTTCCGCGACACGTACGGGGCCGACTGGGCCGACCGCCTGGTGCTGGCCAGGGCCGGCGACTGCGCGGGGTGCGCGGCGGCGCCGCTTCCCTCCACGAACGAGGACGGCACCGTGTCGGCGCAGGTCGCGCTGCCCGCCACGCTGACCGTGCAGGCGGGCCCGGCCGGGCCGTCCGGCGACTACAGCGCCACCTCGCTGCAACCGTCGGCCACCTGGTCGGCGGGCAACTCGTCCGGTGACTTCTCCTGGAACTACCCGTTCCGGGTGCCGCCGGCGGTCGGCGGGCCCTCACCCAGCCTGGCGCTGGCCTACTCGTCCTCGTCGGTGGACGGGCGGATGGCCGCCTCCAACAACCAGCCGTCGTGGGCCGGTGAGGGCTTCGAGGTCTCCACCGGCTACATCGAGCGCCGCTACAAGATGTGCTCGGAGGACACCGAGGGCACCGCCAACAACGCCAACCGCAAGACCGGTGACCAGTGCTGGGTGACCGACAACGCGACCCTGTCGCTCAACGGGCGCGGCGGTGACCTGGTCTTCGAGAGCGGCAAGGGCTGGAGGAACCGCAGCGACGACGCCTCCCGCATCGAACGCAGGACCGGCGCCGCCAACGGGGACGACGACGGCGAGCACTGGGTGGTGACCACCAGCGACGGCGTCCAGTACTGGTTCGGCAAGAGCGGGGCCACCGAGAGCGTCCTGACCACGCCCGTGTACGGCAACCACCCCCAGGAGCCGTGCCACGAAACCGCTTTCGCCGACTCCGACTGCACGCAGGCGTACCGGTGGAACCTCGACTACGTCGTGGACCCCTCCGGGAACACGATGACGTACACGTACAAGCGGGAGAAGAACAAGTACGCCCGCAACATCACCACCACCGACCTGGCCGAGTACGACCGGGCCAGTTACCTGGTCAGGATCGACTACGGCACCCGGGACGGCTCGGCCAACGTGCCCGCCCGGGTGCTGTTCGAGACAGCGGACCGCTGCCTGGCGAACTGCACCACGAAGAACGCCACGACCTGGCCGGACACACCCTTCGACCAGGAATGCAGCACCTCCCCGTGCCAGCAGACCGCGCCCACGTTCTGGACCACCAGACGACTCGCCAAGATCGTCACCCAGGTGTGGAACGCCACGACCGGCAAGCACGACGACGTGGAGTCGTGGACGTTCACCCACTCCTTCCCCGACCCCGGTGACGGCACCAGGCCCGGCCTGTGGCTCGACAAGATCTCCCACGCGGGTCGCGACGGCGTCACGGTGCCGGACGTGATGTTCCAGGGCGTGCAGATGCCCAACCGGGTGGACACCATCGACCATTCACCCGCCATGAACTGGTGGCGGATCGCATCCGTCACCACCGAGACCGGCGGCAAGCTCGGCGTCTCCTACTCCGCGCCCGACTGCGTCGCGGGCACTCGCGTGCCGTCGGCGCCGGAATCCAACACGCTGCGCTGTTACCCGGTCAAATGGAGGCCACCCGGCGCGGCCGACCCGCTCACCGACTACTTCCACAAGTACGTGGTGACCGCCGTCACCGAGAACGACCTGACCACCCATGCCCCCCGCACCATCACCAGGTACGACTACCTCGGCGACCCCGGCTGGCACTACACCGACGACGACGGCATGGTGAAGGCCGACTACAAGACCTGGTCGGTGTGGCGCGGGTACGGCACCGTCCGCACCACCAAGGGCGACCCCGGCCAGGAGGAGATCACCGAGACGACCTACTTCCGCGGCATGCACGGCGACAAACTGCCGTCGGGCACCCGTACCGCCACAATGCCCGCCGTGGGCGGCGCGCCGGCCGTCAACGACGAGGACGCGTACGCCGGCATGACCCGCCGGACCGTCACCTACAACGGCGCGGCGGCCATCGGAACGCAGACCTTCGAGCCGTGGCAGTCGGCCCCCACCGCGACCCGCACCCTCAACGGGGTCACCGTCTCGGCCCGTCACACCGGCACCGCGGTCACCCGCACCGGCACCGTCCTGGACGGCGGCCGGGCCCCCCGCACCACGTCGGCGCGTACCACCTTCGACGAGTACGGCCTGGTCACGCAGGTCAACGAAGCCGGCGACGAGGCCGTCACCGGGGACGAGAAATGCGTGAAGACGACGTACGAGCCACGGGACGGCCGATGGCTGCTGGCCCTGGCCAAGCGCGTGGAGACCTACTCCGTGCCCTGCGCCACCGCGCCGGCCGTCGCCGACGACGTCATCAGTGACGTGTTCAACACCTACGACGACAAGGGCCGGGTGACCAAGGTCGAGACGCTGACGTCGTGGTCGGCCAAGACGTACACGACGACCGCGCGCACCGGGTACGACGCGCAGGGCCGCATCATCGACGCGTGGGACTCCAAGGGCGGGCACAGCACCACCGTGCACACGCCGGTCACCGGAGGCCCGCTCACCAAGACGGTGCAGACCAACGTCAAGGGCTGGACCACCACGACCGAGCACGACCCGGCGTGGGGGGCCAGCACCAGGATCACCGACCAGAACGGCCGCGTCACCGTCATGCGCTACGACGGCCTGGGCCGCCTCAGCAAGGTGTGGGCTCCCGGCCGGGAGGGCGAGCCGACCCCGACGGCGCAGTTCGGCTACCTGGTCCGCAACGACGGCCCGGTGGTGGTGACGACGTCACGGCTGAACGCCAACGGCGGCCTCACCACCTCCCACACCCTGTACGACGGGCTGTTACGGGTCCGCCAGTCGCAGGCCCCCGAGGCCGGTGATCAAGGCGGCCGGGTCGTGACCGACAGCTTCTACGACACGGCCGGGCGCATGTGGCAGACCAACGACGCCTACGTCGCCGACGGCGCCCCCGGCACCTCGCTGTACGAGCCGCTGGGCGACCACGTCATCCCGTCCCAGACCCGCAAGCTCTACGACGGCGCGGGCCGGGAGACCGCGTCGATCTTCTACTCCAAGAACGTGGAGAAGTGGCGCACCACGACCGCGACCTTCGGCGACCGCATCGAGACGACCCCGCCCGAGGGCGGCACCCCGTCCACCATGTTCACCGACGTCTCCGGCCGCACCACACGGCTGCGCCTGGCCGGCGACGACACCAGATACGAGTACAACAAGCGCGGCGAACTCAAGAAGATCACCGACCCGGCCGGCAGCGTCTGGGAGTACCAGTACGACCTGCGCGGCAACAAGATCGTCGAGAAGGACCCCGACAAGGGCACCACGACCAGCAGCTACAACGAGCACAACGAACTGACCAGGATCACCGACACCACGGGCGCCTCCCTCACGTTCGCCTACGACGAGCTGGGCCGCAAGAAGAGCGTCAGCGCGGGCGCCGTCAAGCGCGCGGAGTGGTTCTACGACACGCTGCTGCCGGGTCAGCTGGACAAGTCGGTCCGGTACGAAGGCGGCAACGCCTACACCCGGGAGATCACCGAATACACCGTCGGCTACAAGCCCAAGAGTGAGATCTTCACGATCCCCTCGTCCGAGGGCGCGCTGGCGGGCTCCTACACCTACACGCACACCTACACGGCCAACGGCCTGCCCGCCTCCACCCGGCTGCCCGACGTCGACGGCGCGGGGACCGGCCTGGCGGCCGAGACCCTCGCCACCGGCTACACCGACCTCGACAAACCGGCCACCCTGTCCGGCTACGTGGACCTGACCGACTACACCCGCTACGGCGAACTCGCCGTCGTCGGACGCCGCAACGGCACCGGACAGATCATGGACACCGGCTACTTCTACCAGGAGGGCACCCGCCGCCTGGAACGTCTCCGCACCACCCGCGAAGTGGCCCCCTCGACCGTCCAGGACGTGACCTTCGGATTCGACAACGTCGGCAACCTCACCAAGGCGGCGGCCTCCGACGACACCCAGTGCTTCCGCTACGACACCCAGCGGCGGCTCACCCAGGCGTGGACGCCGGACAACGGCGACTGCGCCCCCGACCCGGCGGCAGCCGCGCTCGGCGGGGCGGCCAAGTACTGGCTGAGCTGGCAATACGACGAGGCCGGCAACCGGCTGGAGCAGGTGGCCCGCACCACGGGCAGCACGGTCTCCACGACGTACGCCTACTCGGCGACGCAGCCGCACGCGCTCACCGGCGCCACCACGGACGGGACGACGACGACCTACGGCTACGACCCGACCGGCAACACCGTCACCCGGCCCTCGGCCAACGGCACCCAGACGCTCACCTGGGACGGCGAAGGCCGCCTGGCCGCCTCCACGGACACCTCGGGCAGCACGTCCTTCGTGTACGACGCCGACGGCCAGCGACTGCTCCGCCGCGACCCGGCCGGGGCCACGCTCTACCTGCCCGGCCAGGAACTGCGGGTCACCGGCGGCACCGGCGGCACCAAGGCCACAACCCGCTACTACACCCACGCGGGCGTCACCGTCGGCTTCCGCACCTCGGCCGAGGTGACCGGACTCACCTGGCTGGCCGGTGACCACCAGGGCACCTCCCAGGTGTCGGTCCGCGCCTCCGACCAGGCCCTCACCGTCCGCCGCCAGACTCCCTACGGCACTTCGCGTACGGGGTCCGGAACCTGGCCTACCGGCATGACCAAGGGCTTCGTCGGCGGCGTCAACGACAACACGGGATTGGTCCACCTCGGCGCACGCGAGTACGACGCCGCCCTCGGCCGCTTCATCAGCGTCGACCCGGTGATCGACTACATGGACCCCCAGCAGATGCAGGGGTACTCCTACGCCGGGTCCAACCCGATGACGATGGCCGACGCCGACGGCCGGTGGCCCAAGCCACCCGCGTGGCTGTCGAAGGCGGGCAGCGCGCTCAAGCAGGTGGCCGACAACCACGTCCAGGCGGCCGCGAAGGCGATCTCCACGGTGAAGTCGTCGGCGGTCGCGGCGTACAACAACACCAAGTCCGGGCTGAAGAGCGCCGGCACGTGGTTGGTTGACCACGCTGGGGACATCTCGGCCCTAACGGGTACGGCGTCGCTGCTTCTGGCCATGGGACCGCCTCCCCTTCAGGTGGCGGCGGCTGCCCTGGGCGCGGTGTCTTTCGCCTTCGGCGTCGTCGACGCGGTCAAACAGTGCGCCGACCGCAAGCCGATCGACTGCTCGGTGGCCACCGTGAGCCTGATCCCCGGCTTGGCGGGCCTGAAGTCGGGCGTGAAGGCCGCGAAGGCGTCGCTGAATTTCTTAAAGGCGCGTAAAGCGCTCAATGCCGCGGACATAGACGCGCGTCACGCGGCCGGAGCGTCCGACATGCTGTACAGCCAGCCGACACCTAGCACGACCAACCCCAACTACAAGGACTTGACGGCGGACCGCACGAAGGCCATGGACGACCTGTACGCGGCCAACGAAAGGCAGGCAATGGCCAAACGGCAGTACGACGAGTGGAACAAGCGGCTCTATGCGCCAGACCCATGGCGGAATACCCAAATAATGGTCACCGTCTACAACCAAAGCTACACGACCTGCAAAGCGATGCGTACCTGCCCGCAAGACCAGCAGGACTTCTACCAGCCGATGCTGAACACCATCGGCAAGCGGCAAGGAGGGACGTTCGTCGAATGATCAGCTGAGGCCCGTCCTCTCGGTTGGGTGACCAGAAGCCCAGGTCGAGCGACCTGGGCTTCTGGCCAACGGCCCGGGTGCCCAGAGTCAGCCGAGCACGGCGTCGATGTGCCCTCCGCATCAGCGGCCGCCTGCTTCTGGTACACGGGGCGGCAGGTCTCAGGGTTTTCGCTGCGAGCCCTACGTCCTCGCGGAGGCCACCGAGAGGACGGTCTACGCCCCGGAATGCCCGAACAAAAGGTGAACGGCAGGCATCTAACCCCGCATGAAGCTCCTGCTGGTCCTGTCGCTGCTCGTCCCGCACCAGATCCTCGCCCCCGAAGACTGGCGGATCGTCAAGGGCGCCCGCCTCGGCGACCGGGCCAGCGCGCTGCTGGACGTCGCCGCCACCGGACCGAGCGACGCCTGGGCGGTCGGGTACGGCTGCGGCGCCGAGGACAGCGAAGGCTGCCCCGGCGTCGAACGCTGGGACGGCGTGCGATGGCGGAAGGCCGACGTGCCGTGGCGGAGCTACCACGCGGACGGGGTCAGCGCGGACTCGCCCAGGAATGTCTGGGTGGCCGGCAACGGCGAGACCGCCGCCGCCGCGCACTGGGACGGCCTGCGCTGGCGGACCTACCAGCCCTTCGGCGCCGCCCAGTATCACCGCGTCAACGACGTGGCGGTGGCCGGGCAGCCGTGGTTCGCGGGGAACACGCCGAACGGTTCCGCAGTGGTGGTGGGGTGGACCAGGACGCGGGGCTTCTATCCGGCTTTCAGCCTAGGCGGCTCACTGAATGCCATCACCGCCCGGCGCTCCACCGGAGACGTCTGGGCGGTCGGCATCACCGGCACCCAGCCGCTGGTCATCCACGGTGACGCGCGCGGCGCCTGGGGGAACATGCTGCTCCCGCCCATCCAGGACGGCGTGCTCACCCGCGTCTGGCAGGTGGCCAAGAACAACGTCTGGGTCGTCGGCTACGCCGGAAAGACCCTCGCCGACTCCCGCCCCATCGCCCTGCGCTACGACGGGAAGACGTGGCGCCAGGTGCCCGTCCCCGTCGCCAGGGGCCGCCTGACCGGTCTCACCGGCGACGGCGCTGGCCAGGTGTGGGCCGCCGGAGTCAACACCGACCTCGGCGAACGCGTGATGTTCGTGCGCCTGCCCTCAGGCTCGGTCTCGTACGGCCCCCGGCTGCCGATCCCCGACCAGCGCGACTACGACCCCCAAACGGTCACCAAGGTCTCGATCGCCCGCATTCCCGGCACCAAGCGGGGCATGTGGGCCGTGGCCGCGGCAGGCGGGGGAGATCGCGAGGCGCACTTCATCCTGCGCTCCGGATAACGAACGGGAACCGCGGCTGGCCCGGCAGAGGATTCTTCCTGGTGATCGTCAACTGGACGGCACCGGCGAAGCCTACTGCGGGCACGTCCGCCTTCTCCGGGCTGGCGATCACCAGAACACGACCAGCCCTGCCACGTCCGTCAGCGCGACGCCTCCACCGGCGAAACCCAGACGACGACGAGATATGCCGCCATTGCCCGTGCTTTCCCGGGTCCGGCATAGATTGGCGGGCCGCCCGCGTCCTTGATGGGTGATACCGCGAGGAGGACCGGTGGATCTGGAACCTGATTTCCGGGCGTTCGTCACCGAACGGTCGGGGGCGCTGTTCCGCTCCGCGTACCTGCTGACCGGGGACCGCCACGCGGCAGAGGACCTGGTGCAGACGGCGCTGACCAAGACGGCGGCGAAGTTTCGCGGCCTGAACGACCCGAGCGCGCTGGAAGGCTACGTACGGCGGGTCATGTACAACGAGCAGGTCAGCTCGTGGCGGCGGCGCGGGCAGATGACCGAGGTCGCCTTCGGCCACCTCCCCGACCAGATCGCCGAAGGTCACGCCGACACGGCCGACCTGCGGCTGGTCATGCGGGGGGCGCTCGCCCGGCTGACGGCGAAACAGCGGGCCATGCTCGTGCTGCGCTACTTCGAGGACCTGTCCGAGGCCGAGATCGCCCGGTTGCTGGGAATGCGGATCGGCACGGTGCGCAGTCAGATCTACCGCTCGCTGGAGCGGCTCAGGAAGATCGCGCCGGAACTCGGCGCGGTAAGGGAGCTCAGGTGAACATCGAGGATCTGCTCCGGGAGACCCTGGCCGACATGGCCGACGACGAGACCCCGCCCCATCCGTCCAGGTTCCTGGTCACCCGGTCGGTCCGGCGCCCCCCGTGGCTGGCGCTGGCCGCGGCGGTCGCGATCGTCGTGCTGGTGGCCGGGTCCACGTACGCGGTTCGGGTACTGACGTCGCAGGACGCGCCGCCGCGGCCCGCAGTGGTTCCGTCACCCGCGAGCGAGCCCCGGACCGTGCCGCTGGCCGAAGTCTGGCCTGACGCGGTCCACACCGTGCCGCTGATACTGCCCAACGGCCTGAGCTTCACGCCGGAGGTGTTCCTCGACGCCGACACCCTGCTGGCCAGGACCGGCCCCGCGCAGAAGCCCCGATACTGGGCCTACGAACTGGACGGCTTCCGCGCCAGGGAACTCTTCACCTTCACCGCGCCCCCCGCGACTGGCTACACCTCGGGTGTGACCATCGGCGAAGGCCGCCTGGTCTGGTACACCGTCTCCGTGGGAGCCATCAAGGGCGCCCTCGACCTCTGGACCGTCCCCGCCACCGGCGGCCGAGTCACCAAGGTCACCACCATCCGCCAGACCATGAAGTACGGCGACCTCGACGCCCTCACCATCCAGAACGGCAGCGTGATCTACTCGCGCCGCGGTCCGGGCGGCATCTACCAGGTCCCGCTGACCGGCGGCGACCCGGCCCCGCTCCCGTCCTCCCGGCCCGGCCTGCACCTGCTCGAATGGCCCTGGGCCGTAATCGCCACCACCGGCGTCCAGTGGGCGCAGACCAACACCCAGCACATCGTCAACATGCTGACCGGGGAGAAACGCGACATCACCGCACTCCAGGGGGATCCCTGGAGTTGTTCCCCCACCTGGTGCCTGCAAAGGCACGGCCAGAATGACCGCTTCACCGTCGCCAAACGCGACGGCACGTCCCGCCGCGAAGTCGTCGGCGCGAGCCTTCTGATCGGCCCGCCCACCAACGACCGCTTCGTCATCCTGACCAAGCGCGAAGGCGACACTTTCCGTCTGGTCCTGCACGACATCACCACCGGCGACACCGGCGACCTCGGCATCACCGGCACTCCCGGCGACGGCAGGATCCTGAATCAAACCATGCTGCGCGGCGGCACCCAGAACCTCTACACGTACCCGCTGAACGGCAAGCGGATCGTGGTCAACCTAAGCGCGATCAAATAACTCCGGCCTGTTACGCGCAGGGGCGGCGAGGTGTCGGCTCAGTGGCCGTCGAAGGGGTCCTGCTTCGGGCACATCCTGCCAAGCATAGACAGAGACTAGCCATGGCTATATCTTATAGCCATGGCTAGTAGTTCGAGTCCTGAACCGTACGCGCGACGGCTTGCCCACCGCCGCCAGACCATCGACCAGGCGCTCGACGAAGCTGTGCTGATCATGGAGGAGGCCGGGGTCGGGGGCCTGTCGGTTTCCGAGGTCGCACGGCGGCTGGGCATGCGCCAGCCATCCCTGTACAAGTACTTCTCCTCCCTGCACGCGCTGTACGACGCGCTGTTCGCCAGAGGGCTGGCGCGCAGCGACGCGGCCATGCGGGCCGCCACGGAAGGGCAGCCCCCCGGGGTCGCGCGCCTGCGGACCTCGGCCACCGCGCTGGTCCGCTGGGCGGTGGAGAACCCCGCCCTGGCCCAGCTGCTGTTCTGGCGGCCGGTGCCCGGGTTCGCCCCCACCGAGGCGACCTTCGCCGCGAGCGTCGCGCAGATGGCCGAGGTCCGCGACGAGTTCGCGGCGGCGGTCCGCCTCGGCGAACTCCGTCCCGACGCGGCGGACCTTGCGGCGCTGCGGCTCTACACGGTCGTGGTGAGCGGCCTGATCTCCCAGCAACTGGCCAACGAGCCGGCGGTCGGCTACGAGACCGGCCAGTTCACCAGCCTCACCGAGACCGCCCTCGACATGTACTTCGCCTGTTACTCGCCCACTGGAGGCTCCGATGCAGACCCTCGACCATGACCTGGTGACCATGCACGTCGACGCCCCGCCGCACCTGGTGTACGGGCTCGTCGCCGACGTCACCAGGACCCCCGAGTTCAGTCCCGAGATCCTTGAGTGCACCTGGCTGGACGGCGCCACCGGGCCCGCGGTCGGTGCGCGCTTCGAGGCCGTCAACAAGGTGCGGCGCGGCCCTTCGTGGCGGAACCGGCCGGTCGTCCTGGAAGTACGGCCGGGGGAGGAGTTCGCCTTCTCCCGCACCGAGAAGTTCGCCGGCACCGTCGTGTGGCGCTACCGGTTCACCCCCGATGGCGACGGCACCACGGTGACCGAGTCCTACGAGGTCACCGACCCCATCACGCGCATCGGCTGGTTCATCATCGGCCGCCTGTTCGGTTGCCGGGACCGGCGCTCGGAGCTGCGGGAGGGCATGGAGCAGACGCTGGAGCGCCTCCGCGCCACCGCCGAGCGAGAGGCACGGCAGGAGGCGATGCCCGGTCATCACACGCCCGGACAGCGATGACGTGAAGGGTGTACTCGACCTGCACATTCCCCGGCTGAGGCCATCGGCGGCAAGGATTGCCTTCTTTGACAGCACGATCGGTTTGGCCGGGCGGATAGCTCAATGGGAGGTGGGCCTGGCCGGCTTGTGGCCGGGCCCACCTTGGAAGGCTTGAGATCCTTTACTGGATGGCGGACGCCAGGTGTGGTTGCGACTCCGCCTTTTCCGTTCCCTCCCATCGTGCGAGTCGATTTCTGTGCTCGTCCAGACGCTTGACCTCGATCTAATCCCGATTTTCACTGTTGGCCGCAAATCTTCGACTCCATGACTAAAACCCAAGGAGCCATCCTCGTTTAGTCAGGCAGACGCCGCTCGCATGTGTCGCCAGTGGCCGGGGGCTCCGGCCGGGAGCTCGCGTCCGGTGGTGTCGCTCGGAGGAGGCGCAGCGCCGCCGCGCCGGAGAGGTAGGCGATCAGTGCCGGCGTCGGCCACCCGAACAAGGCAGGGCTCGTGCTGGGCAGCAAGCTGTTGCCGAGTATCCCCGACGCAACCCCGGCGAATCCGGCCACGGCCAGTGCCGAGCGTGGCGCTGAACGGCTGACTGCCCGGACCAGGCTGAGCGGGATCCCGCGGGGCAGCCGGTCTCGCCGGAGGGCGGCGCGGACCTCGATCGATCCGAAGATCGCGACCAGGAGCGCGAGCACGAGGCTGAACATGATCAGCAAGGGGATCCGCCAGGCGTACCAGGCCGTCGAGCCGACGCTGGGAGTGGACAGGATGCCCGCGAAATGCAGGACTGCCAAGCCCAGGATCGCGGCCGTGATGTGCCACAGGAAGATCGTCAAGATCACCGCATTGACAGCGATCACTCCCAGCCACGCACGCGACTGCCGCAGCCACCGCTCAGCCCGGTCACGCAGCAGCAGGGCCGTCCCCAGTTGGACGGCGGCCACCGCCAGCAGGGCCAGGCTTGGAGGCGACATGTTGTGCAGCCGCTCACCCGGCACATCGATCATGCTGATCGGGTACGGGCCGGCAAGCGTGAGCACCAGCAACGCGCAGAACCCGCCGAACATCAACGCCAGCGCGACACTCACACGGTTCAGCCGATCCTCGCGCCAGGCGAACCCCATCTGGTGGATGGCCAGCCATCCGAACAGGAAGTTGCCGTTGCCGTAGAACGGCTCGCCGAGCAGGCGGGCAAGGTCGCCGGCGGCGACGAGGCCGACCAGCGCCACCGGAACCGCCAGGCCGTACCGGCGGTGCAGGGCGTACATGACCGGCGTCAGCACCACCACGACCAGGTACGCCACCAGGAACCACAGCGGAATCGAGGCGAACCACACCACCAGGCGAACCCGGGCGGGGTCCTCGTCGAACAAATGGGCGATCAGCGCGCCGGCGGCCATGACCAGCACCAGGGCGGTGGTCGGGCGGATCAACCGGCCGCCCCGGCCGAGCAGCCATTCGGTCGCATTACCGCCTCGCCTGCGTTCCGCGGCCAGCGATACCGCGTTGGCGTACCCGCCGACGAAGAAGAACACCGGCATCACCTGCAGCACCCAGGTGAGAGGGTGCGCCCACGGCAGATAGGGCAGCGCCGACCGGGCGGTCAATTCACCGTCTTCGTCGTAGCCGACCACCGTCGCCAGCCAGTGCCCGAGGACCACGGCGAGGATCGAGACTCCCCGCAGCAGATCGATGAACCGCTCCCGTGACGGCGGCGTCTTCTCAGCACGCCGCCGAATCCCCCGCGACACGGCGCCCATGCCGTCCATGTCGTAAATGCCTCGTGAAAGTGAGTAGTACTAGACTCCTACCCTCGCTGGCCGTTCACGAGAGCTCGGCAGGCGGGAACATGGACGGATGGCTTGCCCGTGTCCGCACGCACCTGCTCCCGGGCCGGTCACAGCCCGGGATCCAGCGCGCCCACATGTAGCGGTCTCATCATTCGGCGGGCCGGTTGGGCGCCGGTGACACCGGCGACGCTGCTGGGGCCCGGTCTCACTCAGTGGTGAGGGATAGGCCGGGAGTCGCGCGGGCGTCAGGCGTCGAGTGTTCGCCGCAGGGCGTCGAGGCCGCCGCTCAGGACGCGGTTGACGATGGCGATCGCTTCCTCTTCGGCGACCCCTGCCGGGGTGAAACTGGCGGACCATTCCACCTGGGATCTTTCCGGTTCGCCGGGAACCTCGTGTACGGCGATGGTGGCGCGGTAGTCCTGTACCGGGAGGGGCGGCTCGGGGGCGGAGTAGCTGTAGGTGCGGGCCTGCTCGTCGAAGTGTTGGAGGCGCTCGACGATGACGCCGCCGTCCTTGGTGGTGACCCGGCGGACGCGGCCACCCTCGAGGAGCTCGCTGCCCGTGATGGCAGGCAGCCAGTCGGGTAACGAGTCGAAGCCGCCGATGAGCGCCCAGACGCGGTCCGGCGAGGCGGCGAGGTCGGCGGATGTGGTCGTGCTGGCCATGATGATCTCCTGAAGCCGGGGGCACCCAAGTGGCGTGTCCAGTGCGGGGCGAATTATGGGGGGTTGTCACGCGGCGCGGTGGTCGCTGGGGGACACCCCGCGGACCCGTTTGAAGGCGACGCTCAGCGCGAACGCGTTCGCGTAGCCGACCTGCCGGGCCACTGAGTCGATCGTGATGTCGGAGTGACGCAGCAGGTCGGCGGCCAGCGCGATCCGCCAGCCGGTCAGGTACGTCAGTGGCGGCTCGCCCACGAGGTCGGAGAAGCGGCGTGCGAAGGTCGCCCGCGAGGCACCCACCTTTCCGGCCATCGACGCCACCGTCCACGGATGCGCCGGCGCGTCATGGATCAGCCGCAGCGCCGGCCCGATCAGCGGGTCGCTCTGCGCTCGGTACCAGCCCGGCGCCCGCGCCTCGGGGCGGGCGAACCAGGCGCGCAGGGTCGCGATCAGCGCCAGGTCCAGGAGCCGGTCCAGGACGATCTGCTGCCCGGGCCCTTCGCCGCTGACCTCCTGCGCGAGCAGTTCCATGATCGGTGACGGTGTGCCGGACCGGCGCACCAGCACGATGTCCGGCAGGGCGTTCAGCAGTCGCTCGCTGACTTCGCCGTCGACCTGGTACGTGCCGCTCGCCACGGTCGTCGACCCGTCGAGGGAGTACCCACTGGTGCGCGGCGCCAGACGTAGCTGATCGGTGACGTCGGCGCCGTCGGGCGTCGTCAGCCGGTTGCCGGGGTTGACCACGATGTCGGGCGCAGTGGCCGGGTCGTCGCCGACGGTGTAGGGGGCGTGGCCCTTGATGATGGCGACGTCGCCGGTGCCCAGCAGCACCGGTTCCCCCTGGTCGGGCACGATCCAGGCGTGCCCGCGCAGGGCGGTGGCGAGGGCGAGCCTGGCCCCGTCGGCGATGCGCAGTGCCCACGGCGGCTGCAGGATCGCCTGGCAGAAGGCCGCGCTGTGGGCACGTACGCCCTGGAGGAGGTCTGCGAGCGGATCCACGTCTTCATGTTAGACGAACAGACATGGATTCAAGCGTGACGAACATGGATCGTCTCATCTGATCCGCGTGTACTGGTCGTACCGACACAAGGACGACCTGACGGAGGTTCCGATGTACGCGATCATGGGAGTGACCGGCCACGTGGGCGGTGCGGCGGCACGTGAGCTGCTGCGCCGGGGGGAGCCGGTGCGGGCGGTGGTCCGCGACCAGGCCAAGGGCGCCGACTGGGCGGCCGCGGGGGCGCGGGTGGCCGTGGCCGACTTCGCCCACCGGGAGACGCTGGCGGAGTCGTTGCGCGGCTGCGCCGGAGCGTTCGTCCTGCTGCCGACCGACACGGCCGCCGCCGACCCGGACGCCGCCCACCGCACGATGGCCGACACGATCGCCGGTGCGGTGCGGGAAAGCCAGGTTCCCCACGTGGTGATGTTGTCCTCGGTCGGCGCCGACCTGGCCGACGGCACCGGTCCCATCCGCTGGCTGCACCACCTGGAGAACGGGCTGCGCGCGTCGGGCGCCCAGATCACCGCGGTCCGTTCCGGCCACTTCCAGGAGAAGGTCGAGCTGCTCCTCGGCGCCGTGCTCCACGCGGGCCTCTATCCGGTCTTCGCCGATTCGGCCGATGTGCCCACGCCGATGATCGCGACCCGGGACATCGGCGGTGTGGTCGCCGACCTCCTCCTCACCCCCGCCCGCGCCTCCGAGGTCGTCGACCTGGACGGCCCGAGCTACACCGAGCGCCAGGTGGCCGAGGAACTGTCGGCGATCCTTGGCCGGCCACTCCAGGTGGTCACCATCCCGCGGCCGGGCTGGGCCGCCGCGTTGGTGGACGGCGGCCTCCCGCCGCGGCTCGCGGAGGAGCTGGCGGGCCTGTACGACGCCGAGCGGCGAGGCATCCTCCAGCTCAGGGGCGACCGCCGCCTGACCGGCCGGACCGAGCTGCCGGAGACCCTCCGCCACTTGGCGAAGTCCATCGGCACGATCTGAACCGGGCGTTCCGGGCCTTCGCGGTGATCAGCGACGCTTTCGACGGGCGAGTACGCGGAAACACGGCAGACGTACCACCGTGTGGGTCGCAGGCTCGGTCGGCCGCGACCCGCACGGATGTCGCTGTGGTCAGGATGCCTGGTCCCAGTTCAGTTCGCCCTTGTCCACGGCCGGTCGCCAGCCTCGGATGGGCTTACCGGTCTCCAGCGATCGGGCCGTCGCCTTGAGCAGCGCGAGGTAGGACGGCCAGACCACGTCGCCTTCGTAGGTCAGGCCCGTTTCGTTGAAGTATTCGCCGGTCTTGCCCGTACGGCTGTCGATGAACAGGTTGCCGCCGTCGTGAGCCGCGGCGAAGGGGATCAGGTGTCCGTCCCACCAACTGGTGTCGAGCTCCCCGGACGCCCCGTCGAGGACGAGGCCGCAGAGCATCTTCCAGTCCGAGTGGATGTGCTTGGCCGACGTCAGCTCATAGAACGGGGCGGGGCCGAAGCCCCAGGAGCCGCCGCCGTCGTGACGGAGCAGAGAGGCGCGCAGGTCGTCGGGGAATCGCATCCCCATGGCCGCCTCGGCCTTGGCGATGGCCCGCGGAGTGGCCGGGCGCGCGAGCTTCTTGTAGGTGACGGGCGCCTTGCGGGCGAGCCACCGTTCGACCCGCCGCCAGACCGCGTCGACCCGAGCGGCCACGTCCGGGGCGACCGGGCGGATCGCGGCCGCGCGGCGGGCGGGACGGCAGCCGGTGGCCGCGATCTCCTCGGCGCTGGGCGGTTCGGGGGTCGGCTCCACGGTGGGCGTCGGGGTCGGGCGGGGACCACCGGCGCATCCCGGGCGGGGTTCGCCGGGTTCCTCGGCCCAGCGCAGCTCGCAGCCGGAATCGACCACCGGGTGCCAGCCCCGCAGCGGCGTACCGGATTCGAGGGCGACGGCAATCGCCTCCAGCATCTCCACGTAGGACGGCCAGCCCATGGGGCCGTCATAGCTCACCGGTTTGTCGTACGCGGCCTCACCGACACGGCCGGTGCGAGGTTCGATGAAGAGCTCCCGGCCGTACCCGTCCGAGCCGATCGCGAGGAAACTGCCGTGCCAGTGGCCGTGCTCCGGATCGGCGGCCGAGAGGTCACCGGACATCACGATGCTCTGACAGTTTCCCCAGTTGATGTACTCGATGTCGTAGACCTCGAGCAGGCCGTGGCTGGGCGGCAGCTGGAAGCCGGCGCCCAGGTTGCCGTCGGCCCCGTTGTGGCGCAGGTAGGAGACGTACAGGTCGTCGGGGAGCTTGCGGTCGCGGGTCTGCTCCCACTGGGCCAGGTCGGCGGGCTCGGCGCCGAACTTCAGCTTGCGCAGCGTGGCGGACGCGTGCGCGCCCAACCAGGTCTCGATCCGGGTCCACGCCTGGTTGACCCGGGTGGCGATCGCGGGATCGGGTGAGCGCGGGGTGTACGTCGGAGTGGGTTCCTCGCCCGGATAGAACTGCAGCGGGTCTGTGGGTTCCTCGTCTTCGAACGAAACGGGCGGGCAGCCGATGGCACGAGCTTGATCGGGCGTGAGCATCTGGGCCTTCAGCTGGGCCTCCAGCTCGGGGTCTCCGCAGGACATCGAGGAGCCCACGGAGGAGCAGACCATCGTCTTGATCTCGAACTCCGGAGGTCCGCTCGCGGCCAGGCCGCCCAGCAGGAGAACGACGGCGAGCGTCAGCCGTACAGGACGAAGGCGGCCAAACCCGATCACCGCAGTACCTTATCGATCAGCGGGCCCGGTCACGACGACGAGCCCGCTGGACGGCTCGTCATCGAAGGGCCGTGGTGGCCGGTGGCGGCTCCTCGAGGGGGCGGATGGGGGTTCGGGGGCGGAGGTCCACCGACAGCTGGAAGATGTCGGGCCGGTTGTAGTGGCCGGTCGGGTCGAACTTGCGGCGGGCCGCGTGCACGCGGGCGAGGTCGAGGTCGGCGTACAGGATGGTCTCCTCGTGCCGGGACGGGCCGGCGAGGATGGTCCCGGCGGGGTCGATGATGACGCTGTTGCCGCCGTCCACCCACTCGCCGTTGGCTTCACGGCTCCAGAGCCGGTCGCGGTTCGGGAAGTCCGCCGGGATCTGGTCCATGTGCAGGCAGGGGTTGACTCCGATGACGTAGCAGCGGCCTTCGAGGGCGATGTGCCGCATGGTGGCGATCCAGCCGTCGCCGGGGGCGAGGGTGGGGGCGGTCCAGATGTCCACGCCCTGGCCGTACAGGTAGTAGCGGGCCAGCGGCATGTAGTTCTCCCAGCAGGTCAGCCCGGAGAGCCGGCCGAAGGGGGTGTCCAGGACCGGCAGGGTGGAGCCGTCGCCCATGCCCCACACGGTGCGTTCGGAACCGGTGGGCATCAGCTTGCGGTGCCTGCCGAGCAGGGCGCCGTCGGGGCCGAAGTACAGGGTGGTGTTGTAGACGGTGGCGCCGTACGGTTCACGTTCCTGCACGCCGATCACCAGGTAGGCGCCGGTGTCGCGGGCGGCGGCGCCGAGGGCGTCGGTGACCGGGCCCGGCACCACAACGGCCTGGTCGACCAGCAGCGCGTACCACTCCTCGTCGCCGTCCCAGATGGGCCGGGAGTCGATCCAGAACGGGGTGCCCGGGATGAACACCTCCGGCAGCACGACGATCCCGGCGCCCGCGGCGGCCGCCCGGTGCAGCAACTCGACGCTCCGGTCCAGGCAGGCCTTCTGGTCCATCAGCACGTACGCCGCCTGCACGGCGGCCACTCTCACCGTGGTCACGGCGCGCCTCACCGCACACCCGAGACGACGAGCATCTCGCACGGGCCGACGAATCCCTCGGGGTCCTCGAACTGGGCGAGGGCCTGGCCGATCTCGGTCCAGGTGTCTTCCCGTTCCGCCTCGGACAGGCCGGACATCATCTGGTGCAGCGCCCCGAACGACTCTCGCTCGAAGCGTACGCAGTCGTCGGCGCCGCGCATCCGCACCGGGGACGGCACCGTCTCGACCGTGACCTCCTTGAACCCGGCGGTGGCCAGGACCTGTTCCGCCACGCCCGGGGTGCCGAGGCTGAACGGGCCCGGCTGGCCGGGCGCGGGCGGCGGCAGCTGGGCGCGGCGGCGGATGATCCCGACGGGGATGGAGAAGAACCCGTTGCGGTCGGCGGTGGAGTAGACCACGGCGGAGAGCTTCCCGCCGGGGCGCAGGGCGGCGCGCATCCCCGCCAGCGCGGCCTGCTGGTCCGGGAAGTAGATGAGCCCGACGCGGGAGATGACCGCGTCGTAGCCGTCCGGGGTGACGTCGAGGTGCTCGCCGTCGAGTTCGCGGGTGGCGATGGTGGCGATCCCGGCGTCCGCGGCGGCCTTGGCCGCGTACTTGAGTATGGCCGGCGAGATGTCGGTGGCCAGCACGTGCCCGCTCGGCCCGGCCCGCCGCGCGGCGGCCACGCTCTGGCCGCCGGCGCCGGCCGCCACGTCGAGGACCCGGCTGCCGGTCGTGATCCCGGCGGCGTCGAGCATGCGCCGCGTGGCCTGGCCGAGCCAGTTCTCGATGAACGGGCCCCACCGGTCCCACGCCTCTGCGGCATCCTCCCACTGGGCCCGTGTCGTGCTCTTGTACTGCTGCGCGTTGAATGTCGTCACGATCCCGTACGCGCCAGAACGGGAGTGGCTCCCGCCAGAAACGGACTGGCACTTTTGCGCGGGGGATAATCCAGGGATGCCAGTCTTCATCGGCCGTGCCGAGCCGCTGGCCCGGCTGACCGCCGCCTACCAGGCCGTCACCGCCACCCCGGGCGGCGCGATCCCCGGCTGGGCGGGGCTGGTCCTGGTCACCGGCGAAGCCGGGATCGGCAAGACCGCGCTGCTGACCGAGTTCACCAACCAGGTCGCCGCCGCCGGCGGCACAGTCGTGTGGGGCACCTGCTGGGACGGCGACCAGGCCCCCGCGTGGTGGCCGTGGACCCAGGCGCTGCGGGCGCTGATCGAGCGGCGCCCGGACCTGACGGCCGCCGAGCTGGGGGCGATCCTGCCGGAACTGCCCGGCATCGACAGCGCCGACGGGACCGTGAGCCGGGTCAGGATCTTCGACGCGGCCGGGCGGCTGCTGCGCCGCGCCGCGCCCGTGGTGGTGATCCTCGACGACCTGCAGTGGGCCGACGAGTCCACCGTCGACCTGCTGCGGTTCCTGGCCGGCGCGCCGCAGCGGGGCGCGGTCCTGCTGGTCGGCGCGTACCGTCCGCACGAACCGCCGCCCGGCGTCACCGCCGCCCTGGCCGAGCTGGCGGGCAGCGCGGAACTGGTGATCCTGCGCGGGCTGTCCGCCGGCGAGGTGGCCGGCCTCGCCCAGACCGTGACCGGTACGGCCGCGCCCGACGAGTGGGTGCGGATCGTGCACGAGCGCAGCGGCGGCCACCCGTTCTACGCCCGCGAGCTGTGCCGGCTGCTGGCCACCGGGGGCACCGCGGCGGACGTGCCCGTGGCCGTCCGCGACGTGATCGGCCGACGGCTGGCCCGCCTGTCCCCGGACTGCGCCGCGCTGCTGGACGCGGCGGCGGTGACAGCTCGGGCGGCCGGCACGACACTGCTGCCCGACGTGCTCGCCGAGGTCACCGGCGACGACGGCCCCCGGATCGCCGCCCTGGTCGCCGAGGCGGCGGCGGCCGGGATCCTCACCCCGGCCGGGCGGTTCGTCCACGACCTGTACCGGGAGACCATCGTCACCGCCCTCGAACCGGCGCGCCGGCTGGACCTGCACCACCGGATCGCGCTCGCCCTGCTGGACCGGTACGACCGGGGCGGCCCGGTGTTCGAGGCCGAACTGGCCCACCACTTCACCGCCGCCCTCCCGGTGGCGGACACCGCCTCCGCCGTGGCCTGGACGCACGCCGCCGCCCGCGCCGACACCGCCAGGTTCGCCTTCGCCGAGGCCGCCGGTCACGTCACCCGGCTGCGCGCCGCGGTCGCCGCCGCCGGCCTCCGCCTGTCCGGCACCGACCTGGTCGGCCTGCTCACCACCGAGGCCGACCTGCGCCTCAGGGCCGGCGACGCCGTACGGGCGAGGGAGTTGCTGGACACCGCGTGGACCAGGGCGGCCGTCACCGGCAGGGCCGACCTGCTCGGCGCGGTGGCGCTGGGCCTGGACCGCGTCGACGCCCGCTTCGCCATGCCCCGCGCCGACCTCGTCGCCGTGCTCGCCGCCGCCCGGGAGGCGCTGGACGGCACCGGCACGACCACCGAGGCGACGGTGACCGCGGCCCTGGCCCGCCAGCTCCAGCACTCCGTGCCCGCCGACCGGCCGCAGGCCCGCCCGCTGGCCGAACGCGCGGTCGCCATCGCCCGTACGCTGGACGACCCCGCGACACTGGCCAGCTGCCTGCTCGCCCAGCACGACACCCTGTGGACCCCGGGCACGGCCGTCGCCAGGGGCGCCATCGCGGCCGAGATCACCGGCCTGGCCGGGCGTGCCCGCGACCGGGAACGGCACGCCCAGGCCCTGCTGCTGTCGGCGACTGCCCAGCTGGAGAACGCCTCGGCGGCCTTCCGCGCGACCTTCGCCGAGTACGCGCACGTGACCGCTCGGCTGCGCCAGCCTCGCCACGACTACCTGCTGCGCACCCGGGAGGCCGCGCTCGCGCTGCTCGACGGCGACATCGCCACCGGTGAGCGGCTCTCCGCCGAGGCCGCCGCCCTCGGGGAGAGCGTCGGCGACAGCGACACCGGCAACGTGCGCATGTCCCAGCGCCTGGAGGTGGTCCGCGCCCGCAACCGTCCGGCCGAGCTGCGGGAGATGGCCGGCGAGGCGGTCGCCTGGTGGATCGGCGTCCCGGCGCACGCCCACGCCGTCGCGGCCGGGTTCCGCGCGCGGGCCGGCGACCTGGACGCGGCGCGCCGGGAGCTGGACACCGTGCTGGCGCTGGAGGACTGGCGTAGCGACCGCTCCTACCTGTGGTCCATCTTCATCGGCGAGATGGTCACGGCCGCCATCGCCGTACGCGATCTCCCGCTCTGCCGGCGGCTTCTCGACGACCTGCTTCCCTTCGCGGAGACCTGCGCGGTCAACGCGGCCCTCGTCTGTTTCATGGGCGCCCACGCTCACCGGGCCGGACTCCTGTACGCCGCCCTCGACGAGCCCGAACCCGCCCGCCACTGGCTGCGCCACGCCCTTCGGACCCACCGCCGCCTCGGCGCCCACGCCTGGGAGGCCGAAACCGGCCAGGCGCTCACCGCGCTCGGCACCCGGGCCGCGGAAACCAGCCAGTCGCCCCCCGCTCTCGGCGACCTTCGCGAATCCGTCGCCCCGAACCCGGACATTCCCCGTCTTCACCGGGTTGGCGACATGTGGCAGGCCACCTATCGCGGCCACACCGCCTACCTCCGCGACGCCAAGGGTTTACGCGACCTCGCCACCCTGCTCGCCCATCCGGACACCGACCTGCCCGCCCTCGACCTCGCCGCGACCGGCCGTACCACTGTCACCCGCCCTGACCCCGTGCTCGACCGTACGGCACTGGCCGCCTACCGCCGCCGCCTGGCCGAACTCGACGACGAAATCACCACCGCCAAGACCCACGGGGACCTGGCCCGCCACCAACGCGCCACCGACGAACGCGAACAGGTCCTGTCCGAACTCCGCCGCGCCACCCGCCCGGACGGCGCCTCCCGCCCGCTCGGCCCCACTCCCGCCGAACGCGCCCGCAAGGCCGTCACCGCTCGCATCCGCGACGCCATCCGCCGCATCTCCGACGCCCACCCCGAACTCGGCACCCACCTCAACCGCAGCATCCGTACCGGGACAATCTGCCGCTACGAAGCGGGAGGGTAGGGGTCGTCCGGAAAGTTTCAAGGGGCACGGCAGAAGCATCTCCGCTGTTCAGGTGCACCCCTCCAAGAACATCGTTGACCTCTTGGGAGAGGACGCCTATCCTCCGGACGGAAACGTTTCTATTTGTCATAGAAATGTTTCGGGACCTGTTCCACGTCTGAGCCTGATCCTCCGGAGGACAGTCCTATGCGACATTCCCGTTTAGGGACGCGCCTGGCCGTCGTGCTCACCGCGGTGAGCCTCAGCATGGCGATCGCCGCTCCCGCCTCCGCCGGCGGCGGGGACCATCACAAGAAGAAGACGCTCGGCGAACTGGCCGAGGCCAGGGGTCGTTACTTCGGCTCCGCCACCGACAACAACCCCCAGTTCACCAATCCCGACTATCTCAAGATCCTGGGTGAGGAGTTCAACCACAACGTCGCCGGCAACGCGCTCAAGTGGTACGCCACCGAGCCGCAGCGCGGCGTTTTCGACTTCACGCTGGCCGATCAGATCTTCGATTTCGCCCGCAAGCACCGGCAGAGTTTCCGCGGGCACACGCTGATCTGGCACAACCAGCTGCCCGAGTGGCTGACCACGACCACCTGGACCGCCGACGAACTGCGCGCGGTGCTGAAGAACCACATCTTCAAGGTGGTCAAGCAGTACAAGGGGCGGATCCTCGCCTGGGACGTCGTCAACGAGGCGTTCAACGAGGACGGCACCTACCGTCAGACGCTCTTCTACAACACGCTCGGCCCCGGCTACATCGCCGACGCCCTGCGCTGGGCGCACCAGGCGGACCCGAAGGCCAAGCTGTACCTCAACGACTACAACATCGAGGGAATCGGCCCCAAGAGCGACGCCTACTACAACCTGATGAAGCAGCTCAAGAAGGACCGGGTGCCGGTGCACGGCCTCGGCGTCCAGGGGCACCTGGCGCTGCAGTTCGGGTTCCCGACGACGCTGCGGGAGAACCTCCAGCGCTTCGCCGACCTGGGCTTCGACGTCGCCATCACCGAACTCGACATCCGCATGATCCTGCCGGCCGACGACGCCAAGCTGGCCACCCAGGCCCAGTGGTACGCGGATGTGACCCGGGCGTGCCTGGCCGTACGCCGCTGCGTCGGCATCACCGTGTGGGACTACACCGACAAGTACTCGTGGATCCCCCAGTTCTTCCCCGGTGAGGGCGCCGCCCATCCGTGGGACGAGAACCTGCTCCGCAAACCCGCCTACGACGCGATCAAGGCCGTGCTCCGCGCCGGTCACTGATCCACCGGGCACTCCAGGGGCCGAACCCTCATCCGGTTCGGCCCCTTTCATGCCCGTCCGCGGATGTCGAAGACGAAAGTTTCCTGGGCCGTCCGCGTCTGACCAGGCCCGTTTGGCGGAGGGCGTCGATCGATCTCTGCTGATCGGGGTGGGGCGGCGTACCGTACACCTCGCTTACCGTCGTCGGAAAAGGGAGTTCTCGTGCGTACGTGGCTGTCCCTGGCTCTTGGGTCCCTCTTGGTGGTGCCGCTGACGGCGGTGCCGGCGGTCTCCGCCTCGGCTCCGGCACGGGGCTGCGCGAAGGGGACGTTCCTCTTCTGTGAGGACTTCCAGTCTCTCCCCGTCGGGGCCGCCGGCAGCCTGCGGTGGGGGATCGACACCAAACACGGCACGCTGACCGTGGAGCGGGCGGGGAGGCACGGCGAGAAGGTGCTGCGTGTGCACACCGAAGGGAACGGGCGGGCCTTCCTGAAGGTGGACGACTTCGCGGCGCCCGGCAACAGCTTCTACGGGCGGGTACGGCTGCGCGTCAGCGCGTTCCCGACGGCGCCCGACTGGGCGCACTACACGCTGGTCGAGGCGACCGGCGCCGGACCGGAGATCGTCCGGCCGCTCGGCGGCCAGTACGCCCCGCCGCCCCACGGCGGCGCCCAGTTCTGGGGCGTCGGCGCGGACGGCGGTCCCACCGGGGACTGGACGAACTGGCGGACCAGCGCGCCCTCCGTCGCCGGGACCTGGCAGTGCGTCGAGTGGCGGATGGACGCTACCGACAACCGCGTCTCGCTGTGGTTCGACGGGGTACCCAAGCCCGATCTCACCGTGTCCACCCACGACCACGGCGGCAATCCGGTGGACTTCCTCTTCCCCCGCTTCGACACCGTCAAGCTGGGCTGGCAGCTCTACCAGGGCGATCCGACCCCGGCCTCCTACGACGTGTGGATGGACGACATCGCCCTGAGCACCAAGCGCGTGGGCTGCTGACCGCCTCGTGGTGTTCGTGATCACGATGTGATCTGGCGTCGTGAGACTTTCGCGCGCGAATATGAGAGAGGAAAGCGCGTGAAGCGAGCCATGGCCGGGACGATGTTGATCGTGGGCGCCTTGTTGGTGCCCGGGGGACCGGCACAAGCCAAAGTTGATCCGATCAAGGCGTTGCAGGCGCAGTTCGTCGCAGGGCGGGGCGTCAAGCTCAAGACGGTGCTGCAGGTGCGGGTCAAAGGCGGGAAGGGGACTGTCACCCAGGAGCTGGGAGCGGTCCGGTTCGGTGCGAAGGGAGCGGTGGCTTCGGATCTCAGCGAGAAGACGCGCTACGACAAGGGTTACTTCAACGAGTCGAGCAAGGATGAGCGCGAGACGAAGAAGAGCCTGGAGCGCCCCGGCAGGGTGATCTCGCTGCCGAAGGTGACGTACGTGCAGGGACCCCGGGCTGGCGAAGGGCTGCCGGAGGGCAAGTACTGGGTACGGAAGCGGCCGATCCCCCCGGTTCCCAGCGGGATCATCATCAGCGTGTTCGAACCGAACACGGTCAAGACTCTGATCGCCAGGGCGGCTTCCGTCCGCGGTGGCGTGGTGAAGGGGTCCACCACGAGCGCGAAAATGGCGGCGCTCTCACCGGTGTTCCGCAAGCAGTACGGCCCTGGCGGCAAGAGCGAGAGCGGCCAGATTTCCAAGATCACTTACGCTTTCTCGCTCAACTCCGAGGGCCTGATCACCCGCCTCAGCGTCAAGCTGCGGATGCCCGTCGGCGACGGAACCGTCGTCGACTACAGCTCCGTCACCCGTCTCTACAACTGGGGTGCCAAGGTCTCCGTTTCCGCGCCCCCGGCCGACGCGGTGGCCGACGAGAAGGACCTCAACCGCTGATCGGCGGACGGCAACCGATCCGGTGAGGATGGGCGGCATGGCTTGCCGCCCATCCTCCACAACTCTCGGGTCAGTACGAGCCGACTACCGTGTTGCTTCTGGCGGAACGCACCGGAAGCGGTGTGTCGTACCGGACTAACGCGTAGATCTCGTCCAGGAAGACTCCGCTGTCTTCGTCGAGAATGTCGCCTGTGACGAGGAAGTACTGGGTGAAAGTGCCGTTCGGCTCAGTGGTGGCGGGCCCCAGCATCCCGATGCGCAGCAGGTGGTCTGCTTTCGGGAAGTCGTTACCGTACAGGCCGTACATGTACGTCGAGGTCTGGGCGCTTGGGGCAGTACCGGAGATCTGCACGAGGTACACGTAGGGGCTCGAGGGGGTGATGCTCAGGGATACGCTCCCGGCATACGCGGTCTGGGCCGAGGCGTGCGCCGGCCCTGCGGGAATCGCGGCCAGGACCATCGCTCCGGCCAGCGCCAGTGCGGTTAATTTTCGTCTGATTTCCATGTGAATGGTTTCCGGAATTCTCACGTTGATTTTGGCTCCAATGCTCCCTGCGAGGGGCGGGGAGGACATCGGTCGGATGACCTATCCGTATCGGCGGCTACGTGGGTGGACGGGAGGCCGGCGGCCTTTCCGCTGTGACCGCTTCGGGGCCGGCCGGCGAGGACGCTGTTCTGCGGCGGCCTGGTGGATTCGGGAAAAGCCGCAGGTCGAGAGGGGGTACGCGCTCAGGTGGAGCATTCTCGAAAATCCAGACAGCCGCGGCGAGCATGGCGATGACCAGCGCCCACCCGACAGTGAGTATGGCCTCGTCCATGGGAATCGGATCGTCCTTGGACACGCTCAGTCCCGGCAGGTACTCCGCTATTGGAAGGTCGAGCAGCCGGCCCAGGTTCGACATGGCCTGGTTCGGAGGTGTGGGCCAGTGGAAACGATCTCCGGGGTATAAGTCGGTGGCGAAGTTGAAGGCGAAGCCGACGAGTCCGGTGATCGCCGCGATGAGAATCGCCAGCCAATGGTGGATTCGCTGGAGCGTCACCGCGACATAGAAAGCGAGCAGTGGCACCACGACCGCGAGGTACCTGCCAGGCGGGGCGAAGCCGGCCCACCACTCCGAGTACGTCGCGGTCGCCAGCACGTACGGCATCGCGACGAAGCCCACCGCGGCATCGAGTTGCCAGCGTACCCAGGGGATCCCCAGCCCGATACCGATCACCACGAAGACCAGTACGGGAAAGTTCGGGAACAGGCCGAACTCGCGGTCGAACAATAATCCCGCGAGCCCCCGGACCGGCGATATCTGAAGTGGCCCGACTCCTTTCACGCCATTTCCCGGTGACGGGTGGAAAGTGTTGAAACAAAGGTAATTCAATGCCCCGAGCGCACCGAACAGCAGCAACATCGGCCCGAACGCCCACGAGTAGGCCCGGATGCCGTCTCCGTTGCCCGAACGGCGGACGCGTAACAGCAGGAGCAGGGCGGCGGGAAGCGCGAGGGCGAGAAAGCGGCCGTTGAGCCACGGCAGGTAGCCCAGCGACATCGATGCCAGGCAGAGACTCGCCGATGAGTTATCTCTCCGGCATATCACTCGCATCGCATAGAGCAGGAGCAGGGCGGCCAATGATTCGGTGAACAACGAATTGGAGTAGACGTAGATCGTCGTGCCGACGGCGAACAGTCCGGCGGTGAGGGTCGCGTACAGGCGGACGATACCGAGTTCCCTGAGGAACCAGAACACATGGAGAACCGTCAACACGGCGACCACCACCATGAATCCAGTGGCGCCGGCACGTCCCCACAGCAAGAAGAACGGCACCCAGAGCAGCGGGGCGCCGAAATTGTGCCAGGGCAGCATCTGGCCGTTCTCGTCCGGGGAGAGGTGCCTTTCGATTTCCTCTGGAAAGAACGACAAGTAGTCACGGTTGTCGTAGACCACGCCGATATCGAAAGTATGGTACTCCGCAAGTGCGACGGTGGCGATGAGATAGTGGGGTTCGTCTCCCTGGGGAATACCGTTCACCAGCCGAAGGCGTGCGGCCAACGCGTAGACCACCAGCGAAATCAGACCCAGCAGCATGGCAATCGAGCGGTCCGAGAGCCGAAGTTGGTCGGGGCTCGTGGGCGCCGACTCGTTCCGCTCCGTCGAAATCGTGCTCTTCGACGCGGGGCCATCGACCTGCGCGCCGGAACTTTCGGGTAAGAACTGACTGGTCACGGGCTCGGATGCTATAGCGTCAATGCTGAATAATCGATACATATAAGCTGAACAATGTGCCGTTTCATCCTGAGTAGACGCCCTGCCGGGAATAGTCGCGGCAGGGCGTCCAGCGGGGACCCCTCATGGTGCTTCCGGGAGCGCGCGACGGCGGACGCCGCGGACCAGCAGGTAGCCGACCATCCAGAACTCGCCTACGTGCGCGGGGGCGCCGCGAGAAGTTCAGCGACGACGCGTGCCTCGGGAGCGAGGCGCACGATGAACGCGCCGAGCAGATAGCCGGCGCCGCCTCCGATGAGCCGGCTCGTGAGAGTCCCGTGATCATCCGGCGACCCCCGATGCAACGACGGTGTCGGCAGTCACCGGCCGGTCGGCCATGGCGCAGAGGGCCGCGATCGGGCAGAAGAGGTCTGCGATCCGGGCGAGGTGTTGAGGGGTGTCCATGCTTCTCCCTTGCTTTTGGGCGTGAAGGAGGAAGGCCGCGGGGCGGTGCCCCGCGCGCCGGTGGTAGGGGTGTGGCGGTTAGTCCTCGGTGTCGGGGTACTGGAAGACGTCGTCGAGCGGCACCCCGAACACGCGGGCGATCTGGAAGGCCATCTCCAGTGACGGCGAGTAGCGGCCCTGCTCGATGGCGATGATGGTCTGGCGGGTCACGCCGACGCGGTCGGCCAGCTCGGCCTGCGTCATCTCCCCGTGGGCGAATCGCAGGGCTCGGATCGCGTTGGTGACCTTGGTGGGCTTGGCCATGGGCTAGAAACCTCGCCGGTACGCGACGATCTTCACGATTGAAGAGGCGAGGGCGGCCAGGATGAACGCGAGGTAGAGCGTGTTGGCGATCCAGAACTGCTCGATCTCCGCCATCGCCAGGCCGAGCGGGACGAGCGCGGCGATGCTCATGACGTAGAACCCGACGTACTCGCCCAGCCGGTTGATCTGCTTGTCGCGCTCGTCGGTCTTGTCGGCCTCCCTTGGCGAGAGGACCGCGGCGATGATGTTCAGGACGATGTTCGCGGCGATCCCGACACCGATCGCGGTGAGCATCGGCCACACGTAGGCGATCGTGGACACATCCGTTCCCGGCACCTTCGACAGGACGGTCGCGAAGTAGACCACGGCTACGCCGGCCGCGACCACGACGTAGATCCACGTGCGCTTCTCTTCGGAGGACATGCTCGCTCCCATGTACAACAAACTTGACATTGCCAAGGTAAAGCAGCACAGACGTGATGTCAACAATTCTTTACTCCACCCGGCGCTCGACCGGTGCGCGGTTGTCCACCTGACGGAACCGGCGGTGACGACGCGTACGGGCGTGTGGGGCACTCAGGTGAGGAGCCCGGCCAGGATGGGGTTGTCCACGGATGCGCAGAGCGCGAGGGCGGCGTCGCGTCCGGCCTGGTCGCCGAGTCGCCAGCGGTGGGCCGCGGCCCGGACGGTGAGCTCTGCCATGCCGCTGCGTTGCGCGATGGCGGCGAGTTGAGCAACCCACGTCCCGGCTTGGGGCAGGTGGCGTGCGATGCCGATGCCGGCCAGCGCGTCGAGAATGTACGCCTGGACCCAGACGTAGCCGTCCGGCAGTCGCGAGGCCCGCCGCCGGGCGTCCAGGAGGGACTCGACCGCGCCGCCGGCGTCGCCCTGTGCGGCCAGGAGGAGACCGAGCCCGCGTCCCGACAGTCCTTCCCAGCAGGGGTCGCCGATCTGGCAGCCGAGGGCGAAGGCGTGCTCCAGTCGGGTCCGCGCCGCCGGGAGGTCGCCGCACCGCAGGTCGATCTCGGCGCGCAGTGCCTCCGGCCAGGGGATGAACGCGGTCCATCCGGCTGCGGTGGCCCGGGCCATCGACTCGTCCAGCGTCTCGGCGGCCGCGGCGAGTTCGCCGCGAAGCAGGTGCGCCCGGCCGATCATCGAGAGCACGTACGACCGGCGGCGTTCGTCCCGCGCGAAGTCGAGTGCCTGGCCGAGGGCGTGCTGCGCGGCCGCGTACCGGGCCAGGTCGCTGAGGGTGCTGCCGCGTACCGACAGGGCGGCGGCACGCTGGGCGGGTTCGGTGGTCACGACGTCGGCCTGGGCGAGCCAGACCTCCACCCGGTCGTACCTGCCGTGGAGGAACTCGATGTAGGCCAGCTCACACAGGACTTTCGCCAGCGTGGCCGGCTCGGCCTCCTCGCAGGCGAGGGCGCGGTGCAGCGCCGTCGCGCCCTCCTCGTCGCTGCCGCGGGCAGCGTGCACGAGCGCCGAGCCGAGCGCCGCGAGGCTACGCGCCGTCAGGGCGCCGTCGCCGAGCGCCGAGGCGTCCGTGACCGCCCGGCGCAAGCAGTGCAGTCCCGCCTGCAGCACGCCCGCCCCGATCGCCGCCTCGCCCGCCTCGATCAGCGCTCGCACCGCGGGACGGCCGGTGACCGCGCCCGCCGTCGGCGTCGAGGTCGTGGCGGTCATCGCGGCGTCCAGGGCGGGACCGGGCTCGACGCCCAGTTCTGTACGGAACAGTTCCCGGCAGGCGGCGGCCTGCCGGGCCGCTTCCACGCCACGCCCGCCGACGGCCAGGGAGCGCACCAGGAGCGCCTGGAAGTTCTCCTCATAGGGGTTGAGGGCCACCAGGCGCGCGGCGAGGTCGGCGCTCCCGTCGGCGTCGCCGCGCGCCAGCCGGGCAAGCGCGGCCTCACGCAGGAGCGATTCGGCGGCGCCCCGGGCATGTCGGCGCTGGGCGTCGAGCCAGATCTCGAACGAGGGGCAGCCGGGAAAGTCCATCGACGCCAGCAGGTCCTGACCGAGGTCGCCGAGCGCCCGCGCCTGGGCCGGGCCGCCCGAGCGCAACGCCAGGACGTCGACCACCGGCGGCTCGGCCCAGGCGCAGGTCAGCGGGTCGTCCCGGAACACGCCCGGGTCGCCCACCAGTCGGCGCAGCATCGAGAGTGCCCACCGTAACGCGGCCAGTGGGTCATCGGCGGTGGGGAACAGCAGGCCGGCCACGTGCGCCCGAGTGGCCGGCGCCTCGCGCAGCAGGAGGTAGGCGAGCAGGCCCCAGACCTTGCGGCCCCGGGGCGCCGGCATCGCTGTCCCGCCCCGTACGACACGCGGCGGGCCGAGCAGATGGATCTCGAACGTCATCCGTCGCCATTCTCCGTACGCTCCCGCCGCTTCAGCCCTCGGCCGTCGCGGGATCGATGACCGCCGATACCGCCGCCACGCTGTCGGCGGGGAAACCGCCGCGGCGCGCGTGCTCGCGCACCAGTTCCTCATCGTCGGCCAGGTAGACGCAGTAGATCTTGTCTACCGTCACGTAGCTCTGGATCCACTGGACCTTCGGCCCCATTTCCCCGAGCACCGCGCAGGACTTCTGCGAGATCGCCCGCAACTCCTCCTCGGTCGAGCCGCCGATCCCCTCGATTCTCCGCTCGATCACGAACTTCGGCATCGCGCACCTCCTGTTGTACGGGGTCCCGCGACCCCGGTGCGACCAGCCTTCGCCGACGGCGTTTGACCGATCGTTTGCCGCCGAACGGGAACGGTCAAGCCCTCTCCTGCTCGCGATGGCAGGTAGCGGCGGGGTGCGCCCTTGTTACCGGGCCGCGGGCCTTCGCCGCAGGCTCGGGTCCAGGAGGGCGGGGGGCAGGTAGGCGGCCTCGTCGCGCGGGCCGACGTCGGTGCCGGGCGGCACGATTTCGTCGATTCGGTCGAGGACGTCGTCGCCGAGGGTGACGTCGACGCCGGCGAGCAGGTCGTCGAGTTGCTCCATCGTGCGCGGCCCGATGATCGCGCTGGTCACGCCGGGATGGGCGATCGCGAACGCCATCGCGAGATGCGTCATCGGCAGCCCCGCCTCCTCGGCCACCGGCACGATCCGTTCGACGACGTCGAGCATGCGTTCGTCCCGGAACTGCCGGAACAGGCCGACGCGGCGCAGGTCGGTCGCCTGACCCTTGCGGATGCGGCCGGTGAGCATCCCCTTCGCGAGCGGGCTCCACACCAGGACGCCCATCCCGTAGCGCTGGGCGACCGGCAGCACCTCGTACTCGATGGCGCGGCTGAGGATGGAGTAGGCCGGCTGTTCGGCGCGGAACCGCTCCAGGCCCCGCCGCTCGGCCACCCACTGGGCCTCGACGATGTCGGAGGCGGGCATCGTGGACGATCCGATCGCCCGGACCTTCCCGCTGCGGACCAGGTCGGTCAGCGCCGAAAGGGTGTCCTCGACATCGGTGTCGGGGTCGGGCCGGTGGATCTGGTAGAGGTCGATGTGGTCGGTCCGCAGCCGGCGCAGCGAGTCCTCCACCGCTCTCATGATCCAGCGCCGCGAATTCCCCCGTTGGTTGAGATCGTCGCCCATCGGGCGGGACAACTTGGTGGCCAGTACGACGTTGTCCCGGCGCCCCTTGAGCGCCTTGCCCACGATCTCCTCCGACTCGCCCTGGGAGTAGACGTCGGCGGTGTCGACGAAGTTGATCCCCGCGTCGAGCGCCTTGTGGATGATGCGGATCGCGTCGTCGTGGTCGGGGTTGCCGATGGCGCCGAACATCATCGCGCCGAGCGCGTACGGGCTGACCTTGATGCCGGTCCGGCCGAGCGTGCGGTAACGCATGCGAATCCTCCTGACAGAGGGTAGGTTGAAGCGGAACGCCTTTCCGGAACTATATGGAAAGGCTTTCCGCTTAGGCAAACGAAGGAGCCCCGTGACGGACACCCCGGCGCCGCGCCGGCTGCGCGCCGACGCGCAGCGCAACGTCGACGCCCTGCTGGAGGCCGCGAAAACCGTCTTTGGCACGTCCGGTGTCGACGCCCCCGCCAAGGAGATCGCCGACCTGGCCGGCGTCGGCGTCGGCACCCTCTACCGGCACTTCCCGCAACGATCCGACCTGGTCAAGGCTGTGTTCCGGCGCGAGGTCGACGCCACCGCCGACGCCGCCCCGGCGTTGAGCGCCGCCCACGAGCCGGGGGAGGCCCTCGCGAGGTGGCTGCTGCGCTACACCGAGTTCCTCGCGACCAAACGCGGCCTCGCCACCGCCCTCCACTCGGGCGATCCGGCGTTCGAGTCCCTGCCCGGCTACTTCATGGGCCGCCTGGGGCCCACCCTCGGGAGGCTGCTCGAGGCCGCGGCGGCGAGTGGCGACATCCGGGCCGGGATCAGCTCCGAAGATCTCCTCTACGCCGTCGCCACCCTCTCTCAGCACGGCGTCGCCTACAGCAGGCGCATGGTCGCTCTCCTGGTCGACGGCATGCGCTACCGCGCCTCGGCGCACGCCCCGGACCAGTGACGGCCCTGCGCACGTCGTCGTCTCTCAAAGCCTGCCGCACGACCGATCCACCGATTACTCAGCGGTAGCTTAAGTACTTGAGCTCATGTCCGATGAGCGGTGACTGGTCACGATTGGTCTATGAGCAGACCAGTGCCGAGCAAGACCACCACCGCCTTCTACATGCAGTCCGTGATCTCTTTCGGGCTCTCGCTCTCCGCCCTCACGATCGGAGTGGCCTACCTGCCGGTCGACGCCTGGATCCGCGCGTTCTTCGCGGTCGGCGTCTTCTACGTGGTGACCTCGTGCTTCACGCTCGCCAAGTGCGTACGCGACCGGCAGGAGGAGGCCGCGGTGGTGACCCGGGTGGACCAGGCCCGGCTGGACAAGCTCCTCGCCGAGCACGACCCCTTCCGCTCCGACTAGCCAGTACGCCGGCACCGCCCGAGCGGGGGTCACGAGTGTGGGTTCCCGCCGGCGGGGCCGATCGGCGTCGCCGGCGTGCGGGACAGGCGGGCACGTGCCCAGTCGAAGATCGACGGCCCGCCCGCGAAGCACCACAGGGCCAGAACCGGATCGCAGATGGCGCAGCCGAGGGAGGAGTGTTCGGCGAAGGGGAGGATGGGGCTCGCCTTGAGGTGGTGCACGACGTCCCAGGCGGTGTGGAGCAGCCAGCCGATGCCGATCCAGGTCCAGTTCGTGAGCCCCCGGTAGGCGACATAGGTCATGACGGCCGGCAGGACGAGTTCCCAGTACCCGAGTCCGCCTCCGCTGAGGTAGGCGGCGCCCGCACCGCCGACCAGCACGGCGTTGACCTGGCGTCGATGCGGCTCGCGGAGCTGGGACATGAGGGCAACGCAGATCAGCCCGATGGCGATCGGCAGGATGACGGTCATGGTGTGGTGATCCGTTCGGAGAAAAGGCCGATTCAGCGGAGGCGGGTTTGATCAAGGTCTTCCCCGTGAGGCGTATCGCGCCAGGCCACGAGGGTGCGGCAGCGCCAGGCTAGATCGACCATCGAGGGTCGTCCCATGGGCTGAATCGACAATCTCCAACGAGTTTTCGCCAACCGGTCCCGGCGATGCGGACCGCCGCCGCCCGATCCCTTGTGGCCGCAGACCTCCCTTACCGTGTCTGCATGCACACGGTGGCGGTCCTGGCTCTGGATCATGTGGTGGCGGCCGACCTGGCGACGCCGATCGAGGTGTTCGGGCGGGCTCGGCTGGCGGACGGGCGCCGGCCGTACCGGGTCCTGGTCTGCGCCGTGGCACCGCAGGTGGCCGGGGACGCGTTCACGCTCATCGCGCCGCATGGTCTGGAGACGTTGCCGGAGGCGGACACGATCATCGTGCCGGGGTGCTCCGAGCAGGCCGGCCCGCCTGCTTCGGAGGTCCTCGACGCCCTGCGCGCGGCCGCGGGCGCCGGAACCCGAATCGCCTCCATCTGCGTGGGCGCGTTCACCCTCGCGGCGGCCGGGCTGCTGGACGGTCTGAGCGCGACCACGCATTGGGCGGCGGCACCTCAGCTGGCCGCGATGTTCCCGCGAGTGGAGGTGAAACCGGATGTCCTCTACGTCGACAACGGCCAGATCCTGACCTCGGCCGGGGCCGCCGCCAGCCTTGACCTGTGCCTGCATCTCATCCGGCGGGATTTCGGCTCGGCCGTCGCCGCAGCCTCGGCCCGGCTGTCGGTGGTGCCCTTGGAACGGGAGGGCGGCCAGGCGCAGTTCATCGTCCACGCCCAGCCCGCCGTGCCCCGAGGTTCGCTGCTGGAGCCGGCGCTGTCGTGGATTGAGGACAATCTCGCCCAAGAGGTCACATTGGCGGAGATGGCCCTGCGATGCGGGATGAGCGGGAGGACTTTCAGCCGCCGCTTCCGCGAGCAGACCGGCACCACCCCGCTGCAGTGGGTGCTCCGGGCCCGCGTACGGCGTGCGCAGTTCCTGCTGGAGACCACCGACCACGGCGTCGAACGCGTCGCCGCGCAGGCCGGGTTCGGCTCGGCCACCGCGTTCCGGGACCGGTTCAAACGCGTCGTCGGCGTCACGCCGCAGTCCTACCGTTCCTCCTTCCGGACGAACGCCTCAACACCTTGACGCCGGGAGGGGATCAGGCGCGGCCGGCTCCGGAAACCCCGGGCCCCTACTCCTGCTCGGTCGGCCTGATCAGCAGTTCGTTGACCGCGACATGCCGGGGCCGGGTCACGATGTACGTGATCGCGTCGGCGATGTCCTCCGGCTGCATCCGCTCGATCCCCCCGAACCGCGCCCGGATCGTCTCCAGCACCTCCGGCCGGTTGTGGCCCGCGAGTTCGGTCTCCACCGCGCCGGGTTCGACCAGCGAGATCCGTACGTGCTTCTGGCCGACCTCCTGCCGCAGGGCCTCGCTGAAGGCGCCGACGCCGTGTTTGGTCAGGTTGTAGACGCTGCTCCCGCTGCGGGGCACCCGTCCGGCGACCGAGGAGACGTTGACCATGTCGGCCACGTGCCTAGGCCCGGCACCGGCCGCCTTGAGCAGGTACGGCAAAGCCGCGTGGGCACAGTAGAGCAGCCCGAGCACATTGATCTCGACCATTCTCTGCCACTCGGTCATGGGCGCTCCGGCGGCCGGGCCGAGCAGCATGACCCCGGCGTTGTTGACGAGCGTGTCGATCCGCCCCAGCTCGGAAGCCGTACGTTCGACCGCCTCGACGGCCTGTGCCTCCTGGGTGATGTCGGCCTCGATGACTAGGACGTCACCGCCGTCCCCGCGGATGCGGGCGGCGAGCTCGTCCAGGCGCTCCCTGCGCCGGGCCACCACCGCGACCGCCGCGCCCTGCCGGGCCAGGCTGACCGAGGCGGCCGCCCCGATTCCGCTGGACGCCCCGGTGACCAGGGCGACCGTTCCGTCAAGCCGCATGATGAACCCCTCGCGTAGGGAATGAGCCGACCCTGCCCACTCTAGGCAGCGATCCCCGCATGGGCGATCTTCGTCGAGGACGACGTGACCGCGCGGGATTCACCGGAGCATGCGGGTGACCACCTCCGTGGTCGAGGGCACCTCATGAGCCAGGAATCGGTAGTTGATGATCGCCGCTTCGTACCCGTCGCCCCGGTCCGGATGCCGCGGTCCGGCGGTCGCGTCCCTGACAACCGCGACTTCGAAGCCCTGCTCGAGAAATTCGCGCAGGTGGGATTCGACGCACAGGTTCGCCATCATGCCACCGAGGACGATCCTGGTGATTCCCCGCTTGCGGAGCTGCAGGACCAGGTCGTTGGTCTGCGGCCCGAACACCTTGTGCGGGCTGACGACGATCGTCTTGCCGTCTCCGATGTAGGGCTTGAAGCGATCGAGCCAGTCGGCGCCGGAGCCGGGGAAACCGGTCAGATCCAGCGGGCCGCTCCGGGCGAAGGTACGAGTCGCGAACTCATCTGCCTCCAAAGGCCCGTTGAACTTCCACCCGTGGTCGGTCGGGTAGAAGTAGTGGGGCGATACGAAAACGTCGTATCCCCGCTCCTTGGCGGCCTGAAAGATACGCTCCATATTCTCGACGGTGCCGTTTTCGGTGACGCTCGCACCGACTGCCGCCCAGCTCGTTCCATTTTCGCTCAACACGTCGTTCTGCGGATCGATGAACACCACCGCTGTATCGGATCGCTGAATTTCCATTTCGCCATGATCCTTTTACCGTTTTCCGACTCGCCCGGCAGGCCCGTCAGCAAGATCAGCCTTCATTCGCGTACCCCTTCGACCGGCCGACAACCGTCATGAACCCACCAGGGACGAGGGTCCTCCCCACATATCGGCGGGCTTCGGGGTGGGCGTAGCCCACATTGCAGCGGTCAGTCGTGAGGAAGAAGGTGACATCACGATCGGCTGGCGGGAGACGTGATGATTCTCAGGCGAATCGCTGCGGCCACGACTTTGGTCGCGGGCCTGCTGGTGTCGGCGTTACCGGCGGACGCCTCCGCTTCGGTGACGCTGGAGGCGAGCTACACGACCGCGCTGGAGAACGGCTGGGCGCTGGTGGAGCGGTACCGCGACAACTCCTCCGGGTTCCAGGCCGAGACCTATCCTCCCGACGGCCGGGGCGATCACACGGGTCAGACCAGGCGGTTGTTCGGCGACGTCGCCCGGCCGCATTCCTCCAGGTTCCTGCTCTACCACGCGCCCGGCTGGCAGAGCGGCTCCAAGGCCACCCCGGTGCTGCTGGTCCACGGCGCCAACCAGACGGCCGACCTGGCCTGGGCCAACCCCAACGCCCGCGGGGCCTACGGCTGCGGCCAGGCCAGCTGTCCCACGACGGGGCTCATGCAGTATCTGGACACGCGCGGCTACAAGGTCTTCGCGATCGGGTTCCCGCATGTCACGGGCGACGGCCACTACTGGGCCGAGCAGATAGGCGACGCGGTGGCCAGGATCAGGGCCAAGACCGGCGCGGCGCGGGTGGACGTGATCGGCTGGTCGAAGGGCGCCTTCAACGCGCGCATGTACGTCTCCTCGCTGCGGCAGTCGTGGGGTACGCCGTACGCGGGCGATGTTCGCAAGCTGCTGCTGGTGGGCGGGCCGAACAAGGGTTTCGACTGGGGCTACCGGCACGGCTGGACCCACGATTTCGCGATATTTCCCGAATGCGGGGGTACGTTGAACGCGCCCGCTCCGCACTCGAAGATGATCTGCTACGGCCTGTGGCGCAACCACCCCGAGCTGAGCTACGAGGGCAACGCCTACCCGGGCTCGGACGACATGCTCTACCGCTGGGACGACGTCTACCCGCTGCCCGCCACCGAGCAGGACTGGTACACCACCTACTACGGCGGCACCGGCTTCTACACCTACGGCCGCGGCATCCAGTGGGCCATCGACCGCGGCTCCCTGGTCAGCCCGCTGATCGCCGCCGGCACCCCGGCGAGCGTGGCCGTCTACCAGCTGTGCGGCAACTCCCCGGACATGGCACTGCTGCACAATGAGCACACCGGCCCGTCCGACGGCGCGGTCTTCGTCGCCAGCTGCACGGCCCCCGACGGCCTCACCACCCGAGCCGGTACGGCCACGCTCGGCCTCAACCACCTCAAACTCGGCTGGTCCACCACGGCGATGTCCCAGCTCGCCACCTGGCTCGGCTGATCCAAGGGCGTCAGGCCGGCATGTACGGGCTGCCGCTGGGACCCGGGAAAGGGTAGCGCCGACGGAAGTCGTACGCGGCCGCCTCCATGGTGGTCCAGGTGACGCCCTCATGAGCGCTGATGTACTCGACCAGGCGCTCGAGCACGAGCAGCATCTGAGGCCGCCCGGAGACGTCCGGATGGATGGTGAAGGCGAACACCCCGTAGTCCTGCTCCCGGTACACCCAGTCGAACTGGTCCTTCCACCACGATTCGACGTCGCGGGGATTCACCCAGCCGGCGCTGTTGGGAGACTTCTTGATGAACATCATCGGCGGCAGGTCGTCCATGTACCAGTTGGCGCCGATCTCGACCAGGTCGATGATCTCGCCACGCCGCAGCGGCTTCATCCAGGTGGCGGCCTCCCGGCCGTAGTCGATTTTCGTCCAGGAGTCACCGACCCGGGCGTAGAACGGCGTGAAGTCGTGGAGGCCCTGGCTGTGGTCGTAGGCGAAGCCGTACTTCTTCAGGAGCGAGGCGGTGTTGCCCGACATCTCCCACCAGGGCGCGACGTAACCGCGGGGGGCTCTGCCGCTGACCTGTTCGATGAGGTCGACACAGTGGGAGAGCACGTCCTCTTCCTGCTTGAGGGTCATGGAGACGGGGTTCTCGTGGGCGTAGCCGTGCGCGCCGATCTCGTGACCGGCGTCGACGATCATCCTGACCGAGTCCGGGAAGGTTTCGATGGAGTGGCCGGGGATGAACCAGGTCGCCGGCAGGTCGTACCTCTTGAAGAGGGTCAGGAGCCTTGGGGTGCCGATGTCCCCGGCGAACATGCCGCGCTGGATGTCCGAGGGCGAGTCCTCGCCGCCGTACGAGCCGAGCCATCCGGCGACGGCGTCGATGTCGACGCCGAAGACGCACTTGATGTCCTTGGGCATGGGTGATCCCCTTCCTCGACGGCGCCGCGGCGCCGCGCGACCGGATGCCGACGATCGCGGTGAGTGGGGGGATGCGCTGGCCGAGATACTCTCCTCGTCCGTCTCCTACCCACGGGCCCCAGGGGAAAGCGGAGCGGGCCCCGAAACGGTGCGTTTCAGGGCCCGTGGCGTCGAGAGCGGTCAGCGCAGGTAGTCCTGCCAGGGGCCGGTGACGGCCAGCGTGATGCCCGGAGTCTGGATGTTGACGAAGAGGACCTTGCCGTCCGGGGAGAACGTCGGGCCGGTGAACTCGGAGTACGTCGGGGAGCCGTTGCTGGTCCCGATGGCGAGCTGGTTGCGGGCGATCGCGTACGTGGGGCCGCCCGGGATGGAGCTGAGCACGTGCGAGGCGCGGACGCCGTCCTCGGCCAGGACGAGCGTGCCCCACGGCGTGACGGTGACGTTGTCGGGGCTGTCGAAGGTCATGTCGGCGAACGCAGGGGACGCGCCCTCGCCCTCGGCGAACGGGTTGTGCGGGAAGTACGTGACCAGCGTGATCGTCTCGTCCTTGTAGTCGTAGAACCAGACCATGCCGTCGTGCTTGGCCGCGTCGGCGGGCAGGTCGCCGGGGGCGAAGGCGAAGCTGTTGACGATGTAGCAGCCGTCGCCGTTGCTCCACACGCCCTCGAACTTCTTGCCCCGGGTGACCGTGCCGTCGGCGAACTGGGTGCGCACCGGCTTGGACGTCGCCTCCCGGTCCGGCACCGCGATCCACGTCACGTCGAACGGCTGCCCCAGCTGCGCGGAGGTGATGTAGGCGACATCCGGGACGATGGTGCCGTCACCCAGGCGGATCTGCATCGCCTCCAGCGTGCCCTCGGTGTCGCCGAGCTGGTCGGCGATGCCCTGCTCCAGGCGGCCGGCGCTCGAGGTCCACCGGTAGAACAACCCGTTCGGGGCGCTGGCGTCCTCGGAGAGGTACACGCGCCTTCTCTTCGGCTCGACGGCGAGGGCCTCGTGGTCGAAGCGGCCGAACGCCTTGATCGGCTTGGGCTGCTGGCTCGCCGAGTTGCTCTGGAAGACCTCGAAGACGTAGCCGTGGTTCTTCTCGTACCGGCCGGTACGGCCGCCGGCCGACCAGGTGGCGCCCGCGGTGATGAAGGTCTCCTCGCAGGTGAGCCAGGTGCCCCACGGGGTCACGCCGCCCGCGCAGTTGCGGACCGTGCCGGAGATGCCGACCCACTCGGCCGTGGGGGTGCCGTTGGGGTCCGTGGTGATCACGGTGCAGCCGCCCGCGTTCGGCGCGCCCGGGTCGTAGACCGTCCCGGGGACGTGCGGGACGCCGTACTGCGAGAGGTGCGGCGACATCTCGTGGTTCTGGATGATCGTCAGGCCGGCGTGCTTCATGGCCACGACGCCGGTCCCGTCGTGCCAGCCGGGCGTCTTCCCCTGGCCGAACGACATATCGGTCACACCCTCACGGGTGACGATCTTGTACGAGAAGCCCTCGGGGAGGGCGAGGATCCCGTTGGGGTCGTCCTTCAACGCCGGGAACGGACGTAACGGGCGTCCGCCCGATGCGCCGGCGCTGGCCGATGCCGGGGTCCCGGCGAGGCTCGGCAGCACGCCGGCGACGGACAGGCCGACGGCGGTGGTGGCGCTTCCGGTAAGGATTTGGCGGCGAGAGATGCTCATGCGTAACTCCTGCGACACGGCCAGAGACGGTGGTCCCCCGACCTTGAAGAGCCTTGGAGCCTCACCTGAACCTCAAGCCAACTCCCCGTTGCCGCCGAATGTTCATTGGACCAGCACCTCGCATTCGTCCTTGACGCGTCACGCGGGATGCCCCCACGTCCGACGCGAGACCGCCACGACCACGTAGTTGTCGCCGGTGCTGGCCACCTGGAAGTCCCACGCCTCCCCGGCGTTCCCGATCACGCAGTAGAGGAAGGGCCGGCCGGACCGCGGGATCCGCCGCGCGCAGGCGGCCGGGGTCTCCGACGCCTGGGCCAGCGCCGGGCGCTGATCGTGCAGCAGGGTCCACACGCCGAGGGTGTACGCCCCGAACGCGGGCACCGGCGTGACTCCGCCGAGGAGGGCGGACGCCTGGGTCGCGTCGCCGGCGTACGCGGCGTCGACGAGCATCTCGACCGCGTGCGCGGCCTGCAGTTCGTGGTGGTACGGCCCGCCGCTGTCGTACGCCATCGCGATGGGCAGCCGGACGAGGGGCACCTGCTCCCGCGCGCAGTCCGCGCCCTGGAACGGGCCCGGCCGTGCGGTGTAGCCGCCGCTGTAGTTGACCACCCGCAGGGTCAGGTCGCCCGGGTCGAGGGCGTAGTAGAAGGATGCCGTACGCACCCCGGACGGTTGCGCCGGATGGCTGATCGTCGTCATCAGCAGCCGCTTGGACCCGTCCGAGACGCAGCCGGTGTGATGTTCGCCGGTCGCCGGCGGGATCCGGAAGAGCCTGTCCTGGTTGTGGCCGTTGCCGTACCGGACCGCCTGGAGGGCGCCCGTGCGGGTGAGGCCCACCAGCATGGCCGAGCCGCCGATATCGACGCTGACCTCCTGGCGCGGCGAATCGTCCAGTCGCGTGACGGCAGCCGACATCCCGCCCGCGCCGGGCAGGGAAGGCGATCCGGGAGCCCAGGCGCGGATGCGGCCGTCCGACAGGTACGCGGCCCCGCCCACCGGTCCGCCGGAGGCGTTCCACAGGACCAGCCGGTCGGGGACGCGGTCACCGTCGAGATCGGCGTCCACGGGCAGCAGGCAGGCGGGCGGCCCGGGCGCGTACACGGGGGGAGCGGCATCGGGCGCGAGCGGGGTGCAGGTCCCGGCGGGAAGCGCCGACGCCTCCCGCCCCGTCATCCGGCTCGGCCACGAGACGTACGCCGGGTACGAGCCCGCCTGCCGCAGGCGGACGAGGCTGATGACCACTTCGAGGGTGTTGGCCGCGATACCCGCCACCATGAACGCCGCGTCGATGTATCCGAGGACGGGCAGCTTCCTGACGTACCCCATGGTCCGCTGCAGCCAGTCGATCGCGTCCGGGGCCTTGGACACCAAGGACGGCAGGAAGACGGCGACGAGGTCGGCCAGCAGTTTCGGGTCCGACAGGATCGTTCCCGCCACGTCCACGACGAAGCCCAGGTCGTCGCCCTGGCCGGGTGCCGGGGTGGCGACCTGCCCGGTGAGCCTGTCGAGCAGCGCCTGCTTCTCCGGGCTGTCGATCGAGGACAGGTCCAGGACGACGTCACGGTTGAGGACCATGCCGACGACCGGCAGGACGGCGTAGTTGAGAAAAGTCAGCGTACGGCTGTACGCCCTGGGCCTGCTGATGTCGAGTCCCGCCGGAACGCCGCTCTCATCGCCCCAGGCGACCGAGTAGTAGCGCGGGGAGCCTCGGAACTCGCCACCACCCGGGCGGATGATCTCGAACAGCTCGGCGACCGCGCTCTCGGTGAGCTCGTCAGGGTTCCGGCACGGCGCGAACGATATGCCGAACCAGCCGAGCACCGTACAGCCCACCGCCTTGACGCCGCTCACCACCAGCCGGCCGATGTCGGCGAGGACCGCCAGCACGATCTTTTCGAGATTGGGCACGGTGACGACTTCGCCGGGCACGGCGCCCAGCGGGGAGGCCGGGGATTTCCCGTTTTCGTAGAAGAACGCCACCGCCGGGCTCCGGTTGACGACCCGGTTGGTGACCCCGTCCGAGCAGACGGTGAACGGCGATGTCCCCGAAGGGTCGGCGGCGTCGAACCGCCACATCGGGAGGTCGCACGATTCCCTGTCCGGCTCCCTCGTGGTGATGGACGTCCGGGTCGCGGCGTCGAGCTTCAGGGCGCCGCCGCGCGGTTTCGGGCACGCGGTGATGTCTCCGCTCGCCGCCGGCCGCTCTCCGGAGTCGATCGCGGCCCTGATCTCCGCCATCCGTCCGTCCAGCGCGCAGATCAGTCTGGCCTGGGATCTGAGTTCGGCGGGAGGCGGCGTGCCGCCCGCGTCGGGATTCCCGGCGATGCGGGCGCACAGACGCTCGGCGTGGTCGAGCAGCACCACCGAGGTCGGCCCGCTCCGGGCCAGCGTGTCGAAGAAGCTCACCGACAGCGCGTCCGGCCTGGCCGTCCACGGCGTGAGCAGGGTCTGACCGATGCTGGCCGCGCCGCAGTCCGCGACGAAGCTCTGAGGGGTGAGCCCCGGTAGGGACCAGACCGGTACGGTCGCGAGCGGGCCACCGGACCGATTGAGGATCACCGCGAGGCCGCCCGTGTTCCGGGCGATGTCGATGTCCGCCCACGGATGCCCGGACGTCCCGGCGGCGGGTTCGGCGGACAGGTCCTGGACGACCCCGCCGACCATGACCTTGGCCGCGTGCTTGGTGGCCTCGCCGAGGTCGACGATCATCCTCCGGCGTTCGGTGGGAACCTCGCTCAGCCCGCCGGCCGAGGCGCCCGGACCCAGACCCATCACCAGGCCGTCGCCCGGGGAATTCCCGCCGCCTCCGCTCCACACCACGACGCCGGTTCCCGCGACGAGCGCGAGCCCGAGCACCACCCCGAGGACGCTTTTGGACCGGCGTCTCCGCTTCCGGCCTTTCGCGGGCAGGGACGCCGGGCGTGCGGTTTCCAGATCGACGGGAAGCGACGGTGCCGCCCGGCCGGAGGAGATCTGTGTCATGCGCCGTTCTCCCCACCCTGCGACGACTCATCACGCGTACGGGCCAATGGCGGAATTTGACAGGTCACGAATTCCCATTTCAGATTCCCCGACGGGTTTCCGAAATCCCGGTAGGTGCCCGGCCCTTTATTTTGGTCTCTGCGCCGGAGTCGAGGCAATGCCGGGTCTCTCGCGGAACCCGCTCTTTGTCGCCCTTTTCGCTTTTCACCGGCGGGCATTTCAAAAATGAGGGTCGATCAGTGGCGTCACCGCACTGGGCGGACCTGATCCGCGAGAGACTCCGCGGAGATCGGCCGGGTCGCCTCCACCGCCGCGAGCAGGGTCGTCTCCTCGGCGCCGTGGCTTTCGATCTCCACCAGCGCGCCGCCGCTGTGGGCGAACACCGCGACCCGACCCTCCCATCCGTGGCGAACCCACCGATCGCGTGAGGCAGGGCGGCAGGGCTCGCTCCCGGCCGCCCAGGAATCGGCGTAGTACGGCCTCGCGCACGCCCGCGCGGGGGTCGCGGCAGAGCTCCGTCGCAGGAGCACCTGAATGCCCAGCCGGCTCCCGCCCACGGTCTCCGCACCGACGCGGCGGTACTCCAGCATGATCACCGGCTCGCCCGCGCCACCGACGACCGGCGCCGCGGCCTCGTACAGCCTGTATCCGGGGAGGTGCGGCGCGACCAGGGGTACCCCCACCAGGGTGAATCCGCGGGCCAGGTGCCAGCGCGAAGCCGGCTCCGCCAAGGGAACGGCCAGCACGCAGACGGCGGCGAGCACGCCGAGCATCGCGATCCTGGACCACCACCGTCGCGTGGCGGCCACCAGCCAGGCCGCGACGGCGAATCCGGCCACCGCCGCCAGCAGGTGGACTCCGCCGAGCAGCCATCGCTGGAACCCGTAGTTGGTGGTCTCGGGCGTGACCCTCCACAGAGCCTCGCCCAGCGCCAGCGTGGCGATCCCGCCGGCGAACGCGACGAGGGGCCAGAGACGCAGCCGGACCTGACGTGCCGCCACCGCCCCGATCACGAAAGCCGCCACCGTCATCGGGAGGGTGTAGGGCCCCCGTGTGCCCGAATGCCCGTCCCACGGCGCGCTCACCGCCCACAGCACGGCCTGCACGACGCCGACCACGCCGCCGACCACGACGCCGACCACCACACCAGCCAGTGCACCCTTACCCGTCTCGGGCACGAAACCATAATCGCGAGCCCGTCCCACGATCGCCTCCGATCTCCGGCAAGCTCCGAAACCGGAGGCGCGGCGTCCAGGTCACGGTCCCGTGGCCGGGTGGTGGATCTTGTTGTGCCTATGATCCCTGGGAATGGGAGGTGGCGGATGGCGACAGGGAAACTGGGGCGGCAGCCGTACGAGAAGGAGCTCTTCCGGCTGCAGGGTGAGTTGGTCAAGCTGCAGGAGTGGGTGCGGGCCGAGGGTGTGCGTCTCGTCGTGCTCTTCGAAGGGCGTGACGCGGCCGGCAAGGGCAGCACGATCAAGCGGGTGGTCGAGTACCTGAATCCGCGGGTGACCAGGATCGTGGCGTTGCCGGCGCCGACCGAGCGGCAGCGCGGCCAGTGGTACTTCCAGCGGTACGTCGAGCAACTCCCGGCCGCCGGGGAGATCGTGCTGTTCGACCGCAGCTGGTACAACCGGGCGGGAGTGGAGCGGGTGATGGGGTTCTGTACCCAGGACGAGTACACCAGGTTCCTCCATCAGTGCCCGATCTTCGAGCGGTTGCTGGTCGAGGACGGCTTCCTGCTGCGCAAGTACTGGTTCTCCGTCAGCGACGCCGAGCAGGAGAAACGGTTCAGGGCGCGGCTGGAGGATCCGATGCGCAGCTGGAAGCTCTCGGCGATAGACCTGGAGTCGATCACCAGGTGGGAGGACTACTCGCGGGCCAAGGACCAGATGCTCGTCCACACCGACATCCCCGAGGCGCCCTGGCACGAGGTGGAGAGCGAGGACAAACGATCCGCGAGAATCAACATGATCTCCCACCTGCTCTCCTCGATCCCGTATCGGGAGGTACGGCGCGCTCCGCTGGAGATTCCCGAACGGCCCGCCGCCACGGGCTACCGTCGTCCGCCCCGCAGCCTTGAGAACTACGTTCCCGACGTCGCCGCCAGACTGCGGGACGCCTCTCACTGAAGTCGGTCGTGGGTCCTCGGATCCAAGCCGAGTCTCAGAGACTCACAAGACACGCTTGCCATCCTCTCCACAACCGATTCGAGGAGAGGATCTGATGAGGAGCATCAAGGCACTGTCATGCGCGGTCCTGGCGGCCGCGCTCGGACTGGGGCCGGCGTCGCCCGCGCAGGCGACCACCCGTGCGTACGCCGCGGATTCGCTGAAGTTGTACGACGACGCGTTCTACGAGGGCTACTGGAGGCTCTTCCCGCACACCAACCACTACTTCGACTACGAGGACAACGACGAGGCGAGTTCGGTCGAGAACAACACCCCGTCGGCCTGGGTGCTGTTCGACGACGTCGGCTTCAAAGATCGCCGCTTCTGTATCCGGCCAGGTGAGAAGGTGGTCCATCTGGGGGCGCCCGCCTACAAGTTCAACGACAAGGTCTCGTCGGTGCTGAGGCTGGGCAGCCCGAGCTGCGGGGATTACCCCACCTTCTTCTCAGGGGACTGAGCGGCCGCTGCCCGGATTCCGGGCCGAATCATGGGCTGTCGGGGGCGAGGACGATGTCGAAGCGGACCTTCGACCAGGTGCCGTCGAGTCGTCTCCCGTCGGGGGCCGGCGTGCCGGTCGGCTGCTGGTCGAAGCGCCGGACGAGTGACTCCTTGACGCCGAAGACGGCGTCGGAGCCGAGGAGCGCGTCCCCCTGGACGAAGATGTGGGTCACCAGGGTGCGGTAGCCCTCGTGGACGACCTTGAAGTGCAGATGCGAGGCCCGCATCGGGAATCGTCCCACCGCTTGGAGCATCGCGCCGACCGGCCCGTCGTGGGATCGGGTACGGCGTCGGCGTGATGCCCCAGAAACGGTATTCTCCGTCGTCGCCGGTGTAGAGGTGGCCGCGGGCGGCGGTCCGGTCGTCGCCGTACTGGACGTCGTAGTGGCCGTCCTCGTCGGCCTCCCATACCTCCAGGAGGACGCCGGGGAGTGGTCGGCCTTCCGTGTCGCGTACCGATCCTTCCACCCAGCACGGTTCGCCGGCCGCGCCGTTGGAGATGTCACCGCCGAGCGGGACCTCCGGTGAGCCCTCGACGAAGAACGGGCCGACGACGGTCGCTTCGGTGGCCTCGCCGTACGCCTCGTTGTTGACCGCGATGGTCTGCATCGAGGCGCCCAGGGTGTCGGAGAGCAGGATGAACTCCTGCCGTTTGCCGCTGGTGATGTGGCCGCAGCGGGTGAGGAAGTCGATCGCCTGGGCCCATTCCGCCTCGGTCAGGCGTACCTCGCGGATGTAGGCGTGCAGGTGGCGTACGAGTCCGGCCATGAGTTCCCGGAGCCGGGGGTCGGCGCACGCGTCGAAGGAGCGCACCACGCGCTCGGTCAGCTCCTCCTCGCGGGCCTGCTGCTGCGCGCTGATCTTCGCGGTGCTCATCGCGGTGGTCTTCCTTCCCAGGCCGCGCGGATCAGCGCGGTGACGTTGTCGTGAGTGACGAACCTCATGCGCTCATTTCTACTTCGGGGTCGTATCCGTAGATCCAGCCGTTCGCCACCAGCGGGTCCGCCTCGGTGAAGGACTTGTCGCGAGCCTCCTGGTCGGGCCCGTCCGGTAAATGGTTGATGTGGGAACGCCCGTGGCTCACCTCCTGCAAGCGGGTCGTCCGCGGCAGGCGCAGCTGCTCGTAGCGTCGCAGGGCGCGGGCCGGGTCGGTCACGTCCTCGGCCAGGCAGCCGGCCAGCACGGCAGCGTCTTCGATGGCCTGCGCGGCGCCCTGGCCGAAGAAGGGGAACATGGGGTGGGCGGCGTCGCCGAGGAGCGTGACGGTGCCACGACTCCACTGCCGTAGCGGGAGCCTGTCCAGCAGCGCCCAGCGTCCGGGGACCCCGGCGGCCCTGATCAGGGCCCGCAGGCGGGGATCCCACCCGTCGAACTCCGTGAGGAGCTCCTCGACGGTGGCGGTCGCCGTCCACGACTCGACCGAGTACTCGCCCGCGGGGGCGACCGCCACCAGGTTCACGAACGCGCCGGCCGAGATGGGGTAGTGCACCAGGTGGTGGTCCGGGCCGATCCACAGCGTCTGCGCCGGCCGCCGGGCGAACGACGGGGCCCGCTCGGCCGGGACCAGCGCCCTGAAGGCGGAGAGCCCGGAGACTCTCGCGGGCGCCGACCCGGCCAGCGACCGCCGTACGACGGAATGGACGCCGTCAGCCCCGATCAGGACGTCGGGCTCGACGCGTTCCCCGTCCTCGAAGAGCAGCACGGGGCGATCACCGTCGTGCCGGAGCTCGACAGCGCGCCTGCCCAGTCTGACCGTCCCGTCCGGTACGGCCGACTTGATGACGTCGAGCAGGTCCGCGCGGTGCGCCGTGTACGTCTGCTCGCCGTAGAGCCGGACGCATTCGGTGGTGAGGTTCTCGGCCGACAGGATCGTCCCGTCCTCCCATCGCCGGAACTCCCAGCCGACCTCCAGCTCCACGGCCCGGCGCAGGAAGACGTCGAGCACGCCCAGCCGCCGGAGCAGCCGGGCGGCGTTGGGGGCCACCACGAGGCCGGCGCCCAGCTCCTTCAGTTCCGACGCCTGTTCGTACACGGTGCACGGGAGGCCCGCGCGGTGCAGGAAGGCGGCGGTCGCGAGCCCGCCGATGCCACCGCCCAGGATCGCGATGTCGGGGGATCGCACTGATCGCACTGATCGCACTGCCGATGCGGCCATCTGCCTCGCACTCCGATTCGGGTCGTGAATCTGAACTACGCCATACTGCTGCGACAGGTGGGCAACGAGGTAGGCATGGTCATCCTAGGGTCCGCGCCGGATGAGCACCCCACGTGATGAACCTGTTATGAAGATCTACCTTTCGAAATACGCCGGTAACGCCCTAGCCTCGGGATAACGTTATCTCGACCGGTCCAAGCCGACTGGAAGAGGTCTTTTGCCTGCTCAGGCAGGGGCAGAAAGGCACCCCCATGAGGAACACGCGAGGCGTCCTGGCGGCCGCCGTCATGGCGACGGCGCTCACCAGCTCGCTGATCACGGCGATCCCCGCAACGGCCGCGGTCCCCACCGTCGACGACCAGTGGGCGGAGATCCAGCAGATCGTCGGCCCGATCAAGGGCCGCTGGACCACCCAGGGCTACGGAGGCTCGGTCAACAGCACCATGCCCGACACCGCCCTCCTCGGAAACGGCGACATCGGCGTAGCCTCCGGCGGCGGCGACGGTTACAAGACCTTCCACATCTCCAAGGGCGACTTCTGGACCCCCACGCCCAGCGCTTCGCTGCTCGCCCTCGGCTCCGTGACGATCACCCCCGACACCACCGTCACCGCCTCGAACCTCGCCCTGGGCGCGAACGCGACCTCATCCAGCAACCACGGCTCCTTCCCGCCCAACCGCGCGGTCAGCGGCGCCTGGGCCGCCGGCTACGAAGGCTGGGTCTCCAACGTCGGCAAGCCGCAGTGGCTCCGGCTGGACCTGGGCTCCGCGAAGACGTTCCGCCGCTACATCGTGCGCCACGACGCCGCGGCCCGCCCGGCCGAGACCGCCAACGTCACCAAGAACTGGACCCTCGAGGCCAGCACCGACGGCGCCGACTGGACCACGATCGACACCGTCACGGGCAACAGCGCGGCGACGACCGACCGTGCCCTCCCGAGCGTGACCGCGCGCTACCTGCGCATGAACATCACCGAGCCGACCCAGGGCACCACCTCCGACTCGCTCAACAACCCGCGCGCCCGCATCGGCGCCTTCGAGCTGTACGACGTCGAGGGCCCCACCGCGCCGACCGGCCCGTTCCTGGAGGAGCAGAACATCCTCAAGGGCGACATCGACACCACCATGGTGATCAACGGCGCCCCGGTCACGATGAAGACCTTCACCGGCGCCGACAGCAACCTGGTGGTCACCTCGATCACCTCGCAGGGCACCGCGCCGGTCCGGCTGCGCGCCCAGACCGCCGTCGGCGCGGCGGGCGGCGGCCGCAACCTGCCCGCCACCTCGGGCGTGTCCGGCGACACCCAGTGGGCCACCCGGTCGACCTCCCCGGGCGGCGCCTGGGTCTCCCGGGCCTCGGTGGCGACCCGCGTCATCGGCGGCACCCAGATCGGCGCGCCCTCGGGCGGGCGCATCACCTTCGAGCTGGCCCCCGGCGAGACCGTCGACATCGTGACGGCCGTCGCCGGAGGCGGCGCCGACACGCCCGACCCCGGACCCGCCGCGGTCGACCTGGCGAAGGCGCAGACCGCCGCGTCGGTGGACGCCCTCTACGGCGAGCACCTCGACTGGTGGAAGAACTACTGGCTGCGCTCGTACGTCGACCTCGACGACGACGTGCTGGAGAAGTTCTACTACGGCTCGCTCTACTTCCTGGGCTCCTCGCTCCGCGAAGGCAAGACCGCCTCCGGCTTGTACGGCATCTGGGCCACCTCCGACAACCCCTCCTGGGGTGGCGACATGCACATGAACTACAACTGGCAGGCCAACTACTACGGCGTCTACAGCAGCAACCGGCCCGAGCTGGCGCTGCCGTACTTCGACCTGGTGACCGACTTCCTGCCCGCGGCGCGCACCCGGGCCCGGACGGACCTGCGCCGCGTCAAGGCCGACTACGTGGACAGCCGCTTCCCGTCCGGCGGCATGCCTTCGGGCGTGCTGTTCCCCGTGGGCATCGCGCCCTTCGGCGCGACCGCCGACAACAACTACCACCAGCAGGTGGGGAACTCGCTGTTCGCGGTGTCGCAGTACATCTCGTACTGGCAGTACACGCGGGACGAGCAGTGGCTCCGCGAGACCGGCTACCCGTTCATGAAGGAGGTCGCCGCCTTCTTCGAGAACTGGCTGGAGCGCGACGAGACCACCGGCCAGTACTCCTTCTTCGGCGGCCCGCACGAAGGCACCTGGGGCAAGAACTCCAGCCCCGACCTGGGCATGCTGAAGTCGCTGCTGACCACCCTGGAGGAGGCCGGCACCCGCCTCGGCGTCGACTCCGACCGCCGCTGGGTGTGGGGCAAGATCCTGCGCAACCTCCCGCCGTCGCCCACCACCGTCCACAACGGCAAGACCGTGTACGCCCTGGGCGAGCCGGGCACCCTCATCGGCCTGCCGGCCATCCGCCCCGGCGACAACACCGTCAACCTGGAGTTCATCCACCCGGGTGAGCGGATCGGCATCGGCTCGCCGGAGCTGGAGCGGCAGACCGCGATCGACACCCTCACCGCGATGAACTCGTGGGGCCAGGACAACAGCTTCCCGAAGGTGTTCACCCAGGCCGCCCGGGTCGGCTACCCGGCCCAGAGCCTGATCGACCGCCTCAAGCAGCAGATCAACACCAAGTCGGCGGCCAACCTGCGCATCGTCGACGGCTTCCACGGCCTGGAGAAGGCCGGCGCGATCGAAGCCCTGAACAACATGCTGCTGCAGAGCTGGGACGGCCTGGTCCAGGTCTTCCCGGTCTGGCCCGCGGGCAAGAGCGGCGCCTTCCACAACCTGCGCGAGAAGGGCGGCCTGGTCGTCAGCGCCAAGCGCACCGGCGACGCGGTGGAGTACATCACCGTGACGAGCGAGCAGGGCGGCAAGTTCGAGATCAAGAACCCGTGGACGGGGACCAAGGTCGACGTCTCGGTGAGCGACGGAACCGCGAGCGACATCGGCGCCGGAAAGTCGACGCTCCGCATCGTGGCCGCCAAGGGCGCGACCTACACCTTCACCCCCGCCCAGTAACAAATCACCGACGAAGGCCCGGCACCGACCGCCGGGCCTTCGTCATTCGTCGGCACCCGTACGGCCCGCACTCGTGAAACTGCGGAGAAACCGGTGGCTCCTAGCGTACGAGCGAAGATCTTGCCCGATTCGAGAGGAGCAACACATGTCGTTACGGCTCAAACGGTTCCTGTCCGCGGGGGTCGCGGCCGGTCTGGCCGTGCTGACGATGGCCGGTCCGGCGCGTGCCGACGACTTCGTCCCGGGCGGGACCGAGCCTGACGGACCCTACGTTCAGCCGGTGGACGCCGCTGTGCCCAAGCGAGGCTGCGCCACCACGCTGGCCGACCCCAAGAACGCCGCTGGCAGCATCCCGGCGGTGCAGGTGATCTACGCCTGGCACGAGGGCAACGGGAACCACTACGAGGCCTACGCCGAGCGGATCGCCAAGATCGTCGATCGGATGGACTGGCTGCTCGACGAGACCACCAACTACGACCACCACCTCAACATCAGCTGCCGGACCGGCCACGACACCAGCACGTACGCGGGGTACGCGCGCGCGATGGTGATCCCCGAGAAGATCGAGGACGCCGTCATCGACGGCGAGACCGACCCGTTCGTCATCGCCGACGACCTGACCGCCGCCGGGTATGACAACGCCGGTCGCAAGTACCTGGTGTTCGAGGACTTCGACGGGACGGCGACGGCCCACTGCGACGGCGTCTGCGTGGCGACCACCGACGTGGACTGGGACAGCGGCACCATGATGCACGAGCTGATCCACACCTACGACGTGGATCACGCCAAGGTCAGTGAGGTGCCGGGCAGCTTCTCGTCCCAGGACGTCATGATCAGCCAGTACAACGACTGGCAGATCGACCAGGAGTTCAACACCTACTACGACCCCAGCGAGCCCTCGGCGCTGTTCTACACCTCCAACGACCCGAATGACAGCCGCAAGGTCAACATCGCCAACGCGCCGGAGTTCACCACGCCCGTCTGCTGTGACGTGGGCTACAGCAACGACCTGCTGACCGCCCAGGAACGCACTGTCGAGGCCGACGCGCCGTTCGGATTCCCGTCCGGCTTCACGGTCTCCGGCGGCGGCTGGATGCAGGTCACCCCGCCCGGACCGAACTTCCAGACCTCGGCCCGGTGGTACGACGGCCGCCGGTCGCTCACCATGAACGTCCAGGCGCACGCCGAGGGGAGCGTCTCGGTCACCCGCAGGCCGGCGGTGACCGCCGGGCAGCCGTACAAGTTCTTCGCCCGGTTGACCACCAACACGGCCGGCAACGTCAAGCTCCGGATGGCCTGGTACAACGCGTCGAACACGCTCATCTCCACCACCGACAGCTCCACCTTCGCGCTGACGTCGGCCTGGCAGGAGTATTCCGTCTCCGGGACCGCGCCGGCCGGGACGGCCGGCGTGCGGCTCTCCGTCGTGAGCCCCGCGGGACAGAACTTCGCCTACCTGCTGGACAGCCTCCAGCTCAACCACTGCAACAACGGCCGCACGGCCAGCGGCTGCCGCAACGACGGATGATCCGCGGCCTGCCGACCCCGACCGACTAGAAGCAGCGATCCGCCGCGCCGTGCGGCGGATCGCTGTTGTGCGCCTGCGCTCGACGAAGGGCGTACGCGTTCGTCGGGGAGACGGACGGCGTGCGTAGACGGTAATCCATGTCCCCGTGACCTGGTGGAAGTGGTGAAACCGCTGTGAAACCGGGCGTTCCTACCGTGGCTGTCGATCATCGACGCCGTGGTCAGGAGCGGTGTCCAGTCGCCTGTGAGGTGCAGGGTGTTCCTCCATGCCCGGTTTCATGATGAGCGTGTTCCACGCCGGCGTTCCGGCGGCGTGCTGACCGTCTGCGCACTGCTGGCGGCGTTCCTCGTCGGGGCGCCGCAGCCGGCCACGGCCGACGATCCCGGACCACCCCCGCCGGTGGTGTACGAAACAGACCAGGCGCTCCAGGTGGCCCAGCAGACCGGGCAGACCGTGGAGATCGCCTCCGCGCGGACCGAGACGTCCCAGGTGTTCGCGCAGCCGGACGGCACCCAGCGGCTGGTCGTCGCGGCCCGTCCGGTACGGGTGCTCCAGGGCTCGCAGTGGGTCGACGCCCAGCCGAAGCTGGTCCGGCGCGCGGACGGCACTATCGGCCCGGTCGCCAGCACCCTGGACATGACCTTCTCCGGCGGGGGGACCGGCTATCTCGTCCGGGTGGACAGGGAGGGGGTCACCCTCACCTACACCTGGCCGACGCCGCTGCCCGCGCCCGTCCTCGCGGGCACCGCCGCCACGTACGCCGAGGTGATCCCCGGCGTCGACCTCGTGCTCAACGCCGACGTCGAAGGGTTCTCCGAGGTGCTCGTGGTGAAGACGGCCGAAGCCGCCGCCCGGCCGGAACTGGCCGAGCTGCGGATCGCCGTACACGTCAGCGGGGGAACGCTGCGGCGGGACGCCGGCGGCAACCTGACGCTGATCGCGGACGACGGCACGGTGGCGCTGCACGGGGCCGCGCCGCGGATGTGGGACTCCTCCGGGGACGCGCTGGAGGACGGCGACCGGCGCACCGGCCCGCGCACCGGGGACGCCGTCGGCGAGATCGCCACCAGCCTGGACGGCGGCGTCCTCACACTCGCCCCGGACCTGGGGTTCCTGCGCGATCCGGACCTGACCTTCCCGGTCTACATCGACCCGCCGATGCACGGCGCGGCCCGGCTGGCCTTCACGTACGTGTCCAAGCACTTCGCCGGCACGAAGTTCTTCAACACCAGCGACGTGGCCAAGGTCGGGTACGTCAACGACCCGAACGTGCCCTCCGGGCCCACCATCGACACCTACCGGTCCTTCTTCCGGATGAACACCGCCCCGGTAAACGGCAAGCACATCATCAGCGCCGTCTTCCGCACCTTCGAGGTGCACTCCTGGTCGTGCAACGCCAGACCGGTGGAGCTGTGGACCACGGGCGCCATCGGCACCGGCACGACCTGGAACGCGCAGCCGGGCTGGTCCTCGAAGATCTCCACGGTGAACGTGGCCAAGGGGTACAACTCCAACTGCGCCGACGGCGGCGTCGACTTCCCGGCGACGTCCGCGGTGGTCACGGCGGCGAGCCGGGGCTGGCCGAACCTCACCCTGGGCCTGCGCGCGAGCAACGAGTCCGACACGTTCGGCTGGAAGAAGTTCCGCAACAACCCCACCCTGGAGATCACCTACAACTCCACGCCGAACGTGCCCGACCAGCGGTCGGCCGACATCGGCGCGAGCGTCGGCGTGCCGTGCGCGGCCGGCGCCGCCGCGCCGTACGTCACCACGACCACGCCGACCCTGCGGGCCAGGGTGCAGGACCCGGACGCGGCCAAGGGGCAGAACGTGCGCGCCCACTTCGAATGGTGGGCGACCGGCGGGAGCAAGGCAGGCGAGAACTTCACCGCCTACGTCAAGTCGGGCACACCGGTGACCGCCGCGATACCGTCCGGGGCGTTCGCCGACGGGGCGAGGATCTCCTGGCGGGTGCGCGGGCAGGACGGGGTCGCCACGAGCGGGAACAGCGACTGGTCGCCGTGGTGCGAGCTGATCGTCGACCGCACCAGACCGTCGGGCGCGCCCGTCGTCACCTCCGCCGACTACCCGGAGACGCCCGAAGGCGGCGATCCGGTGCCGTCCGGCGGCATCGGCAGGATGGGCACGTTCACGCTCCGGCCCGCGACGGCGGACGCCGACATCGGCGGCTTCCTGTACGCGCTGAACGACGACGCCCCCGGCGCGGCCGCCACGGCGGCGATCTCCGGCGGCCAGGCGACCGTCAGGCTGACCCCGTCCCGCGACCTGCTCAACGTCCTCTACGTGTGGAGCCGGGACCGGGCCGGCAACATCGGCCCGTTCAAGCGGTACGAGTTCAGTGTGCGGGCAGGCGCGGGACCGGTGGCCAGGTGGACGCTGGACGAGGGCGCCGGCACCGCCGTGGCGGACTCCTCCGGCGGCAACGGCGGCACGCTCACCGGCGGCGCCACCTGGACGTCCGGGCGGGACGGCAGGGCGGTCCGGCTGAACGGCACGGACGGCAGGATCGAGCTGGCGCGGACCACCCCGCTCGTCGCCACCGAGCTCAACTACAGCGTGGCCGCCTGGGTGCGGCTGACCGACAAGTCCGACTACCGGACGATCCTCAGCCAGGACGGCAACACGCGCAGCGGCTTCTACCTCCAGTACAGCCTCTCCACCGACCGGTGGGCGATGGTGGTCACCTCGGCCGACTCGCCGTCGGTGACGTACAACATGGCCAAATCCGACGCGCCGCCGCAGCTCGGCGTGTGGACGCACCTGGCGGCCACCTTCGACGCCGCGACCGGCCTCATCCGGCTCTACGTCAACGGGCGCCCGCAGGCGGCCACCGCCGTGCAGGCCACGCCCTGGCACGCGGGCGGCCGGTTCGCCATCGGGCGGGCGCTCGGCCTCACCAACCCGTGGGCGGGTGACGTGGACGAGGTCCGGGCGTACGACCGGGTGATCTACGCGCCCGAGGTGGCCGCGCTCGCCACCCGGCCGCCGGTCCTGGAGGGTCACTGGAAGTTCGACGAGACCTCCGGCACCACCGTGGCCGACTCCTCCGGCCGTGGCCGCACCGGCACGGCGACCGGCATGACCTGGGACGAAGGATGGGTCGGCGGGGCCGGGAGCTTCACCGGCACCGGGCACGTCAGCACGGCGGGACCGGCCATCCGGACCGACCAGAGCTTCACGGTCGCCGCCTGGCTGCGGCTGGACGCCAAGGGCGACTACCGCACCGCCGTGAGCCAGGACGGCGTCAACCGCAGCGGCTTCTACTTCCAGTACAACAAGACCGTCGACCGCTGGGCCATCTACCTCACCCAGTCCGACGCGGCGGGCGCGCCCCTGGACGGAGCCCTGTCGTCCGAACCGCCAACGCTCGGCGAGTGGACGCACCTGGCCGCCACCTACGACTACGCCACCGGGAAACTCCAGCTCTACGTGAACGGGAACCCCGAGGGCTCGGGGAGCCACCTCACCACCTGGAACGCCGGAGGCCGCCTGGCCATCGGCCGCGCCCTGGGCGCGACCAACCTCTGGCACGGCCTCATCGACGACGTACGCGTCTACACCGGCGTGCTCTCCGAAGACGAGATCTTCGACCTCGCCCTGCAGTGATCCCCTCACGACCGCCGTGGGAGGCGAATCCCTCCCGCCTCCCACGGCCAGGAGGCAAACAATGATCTTCTTACGCCGCAGCCGCCGGAGCAGGTGGCTGCCGATCGGCATCGTCGCGGCGGTCGCCGCCACCACCCTCGTCATCCCGCCCGGGCCGGCGTACGCCGACGGGTGGAACCCGCCGGAGCCGCAGCAGGACACCCTGGTCGAGGGTGAGCCGGTCGAGGCCCAGCCCACACCCGAGGATCCCGCCGAGACCGGGGCGCTGACCGGGCCCCCGGACGTCACCTGGCCGGCGACGGGCAGCGCGGAGGCCACCCTGCAGTCGTCCATGACCGCGCTCACCGGCCTGCCGGTCTCCGTCGGACCCGCGCCGGGCGCGGCCGGCTCCGCCGCGCCCGGCCGGGTACGGGTGGAGCTGCTGGCCGCGGACGCGTCGGACGTCCGCCTCCAGGTCACCCGCGCCGACGGGACGGCCACGGCGGCGCCCGTACGGCTGAGCTTCGACTACTCGGACTTCCGGCACGCGTACGGCGGCGACTGGGCCGCGCGGCTCCGCCTGGTCGAACTGCCGGGCTGCGCGCTCACCCAGACCGCGGGCGTCGGGGACTGCCCCGCGCCGCGCCCGGTGACGACCGCCAACGACATGGAACACGGCACGCTCACCGCCGACGTCACCGCGGCTCCGGCCGCCGCCATCGGCGCCGACGCGTCGTACACGGCCGGGCTGTTCGCCGTGGCCGCCGCGCCGTCGGGGGCCACCGGGAGCTTCGCCGCGAGCACGCTCTCGCCGACCGCCAAATGGCAGGTGAGCGCCCAGACCGGCGACTTCTCCTGGTCCTACCCGCTGCGGGTGCCACCCTCGCTGGGCGGCCCGTCGCCGCAGCTCGCCTTCACGTACTCCTCGGGGAGCGTGGACGGGCAGACCGTGTCCACCAACAACCAGCCCAGCTGGGTCGGGCAGGGCTTCGACTTCACCCCCGGCGGCTTCATCGAGCGCCGCTACAAGTCGTGCAACGACGACGGCGTCACACCGAAGAACGGCGACCAGTGCTGGGGCGGCGACAACGCCACCATGATGCTCGGCGGCAGCGCCACCGAGCTGGTCCGCGACACCGGCGGCGTCTGGCGGCCCAAGTCCGACGACGGGTCGCGGGTGGAGAAGCTGGACGGCGCGATCAACGGCGACGACGACGGCGAGTACTGGAAGATCACCTCGACCGACGGCACGCAGTACTTCTTCGGGCAGAACCGGCTGCCCGGCTGGGGGACCGGCAAGCAGGAGACCAGGTCGGCGTGGACGATGCCGGTGTTCGGCGACGACGCCGGCGAGCCCTGCAACGCCGCCACGTACGCGGCCTCGTGGTGCCGGCAGGCGTACCGGTGGAACCTGGACCACGTCATCGACACGCACGGGAACACGCTCAGCTACTTCTACCAGCCGGAGACCAACCACTACGGCCGGAACGTCAAGGCGGCCGACGAGACGTCGTACACGGCGGGCGGTTACCTGGAGCACATCGAGTACGGCCAGCGGTCCGGCGCCGTCCACACCACGCGGGCCCCGGCCCGGGTGTGGTTCACGGTCGACGAGCGGTGCCTGAAGACGGCGTCCTTCGACTGCGCGCCGGACAAGCTCACCCCCGCGAACGCGAAGTACTGGCCGGACGTGCCGGCCGACCAGCTCTGCGCCGCCGGCAAGGACTGCCCGAACTTCTCGCCGACGTTCTTCACCCGCAAGCGGCTCACCAAGGTCACCACCGAGGTGCTGAAGGCCGGCGCGTACGTGAACGTGGACTCGTGGACGCTGACGCACACCTTCCCCGCCGCCGGTGACCGCATGAGCCCCGCCCTGTGGCTGGACAAGATCCAGCAGACCGGGCTGGTGGGCGGTTCTGAGAGCACGCCGCCGGTGGACCTGGACGGCGTCGAGAAGCCCAACCGCGTGGACGCCCTGGAGGGCATCGCGCCCATGATGAAGTGGCGCGTCAACGCGGTGGAGAACGGCACCGGCGGCCGGCTGATGGTCAACTACGCCGAGCCGTCGTGCGCCCGGTCGGCGCTGCCGTCGCCGTCCGGCAACGGCAAGCTGTGCTTCCCGTCGTACTGGGCGCCGGAGGGGTCGGCCAATCCGCTGCTCGACTGGTTCCACAAGTACGTGGTCAGGCAGGTGCTGGAGGCCGACCTGATGGGCGGGTCGTCGATCGTTCAGACGAACTACGCGTACCGGGGCAATCCCGCGTGGGCGTACGACGATCAGGAGTTGGTGCCCGCGAGTCGCCGTACCTGGTCGCAGTACCGGGGCTTCGAGAAGGTGCAGGTGACGAAGGGGGACACGCGGGACGTCCGGGTCGCCGTCGAGCATCTGTTCTTCCGCGGCATGGACGGCGACAAGCAGCCGAGCGGCGTCCGCGACGTGCGCGTCACCGACTCCGAGGGCGTGGCCGTCGAGGACCACTGGCGACTGCAGGGCTTCGAACGGGAGACGCGCTACCTGGTCGCGCCCGACGGGGCCGAGCAGTCGGGCACGATCAACGATCCGTGGCTGGACGGGCCCACCGCGTCCGGCGGCGGCGACCAGGCGTACCGGCTCGACCTCGCCAAGGCCCGCAGCCGGGCCAAGCTGAGCACGGGCGTGATCCGGCGCACCGAGACCCAGCGGTCCTACGACGCCTCCGCCGCGGTGACCCAGATCAACGACCTCGGGGACACCGGCACGGCCGCCGACGACCGCTGCACCCGCTTCACCTACGCGCCCAACACCACGGCGATGATCCTCTACCTGCCGATCCGGATCGAGACGGTCGCGGTGGCCTGCACCGCCACGCCCGCCAGGCCCGCCGACGTGATCGGCGACGGGCGCATGTCCTACGACGGCGGCGCGTACGGCGCCGCGCCGACCAAGGGCGACATCACCAGGACCGAGGAACTGGACGCCTACAACGGCGGCACGCCGCACTACCTGACCGTGTCGCGCAGCGTCTACGACGACCACGGCCGGGTGACGGAGAGCTACGACGCGGCGGACGCCAAGACCACCACGGCCTACAGCCCGGCGTCCGGGGAGCCGGTCACCCAGATGACCACCACCAACCCCCTCCAGCACACGAACAAGATCTTCCTGGCGCCCGAATGGGGCGCGATGGTCAAGCAGGAGGACGCCAACGCGGCCGTCACCCACCTCGCCTACGACCCGCTCGGACGGCTCACCAAGGTCTGGATGCCCGGCCGGGCCACCACCGCCACACCCGACGGCGAGTACACCTACACCGTGCAGGCCGGCAAACCCGTCGCGATCACCACCAAGACCCTGCGCAACGACGGCACCACCACGGTCGGCCACGAGCTCTACGACGGGCTGCTGCGGCTGCGGCAGACGCAGCTCCCCGGGCACGACGGGGGGCGTCTGGTGAGCGACACCCTCTACAACACGCTCGGCCAGGTGGCGAAGAAGAACGACGTGTACGCCAACGCCGACCCGCCCTCCACCACGATCCTCGGCGCGGCCGACAGCGCGATGCCCGCGCAGACCGTGTTCGGCTACGACGGTTTCGGCAACATCACCACCGAGACCTTCAAGGTGCTGGGCTCCACCAAGTGGCAGACCACCAGGGCGTACGCCCCGGACCGGGTGGACGTCGACCCGCCCAACGGGGCGACGCCCACCACGAGCATCCTCGACGGGCGCGGCCGCACGGTCGAACTGTGGGAGTACAAGGGCGGCGCGCCCACCGGCGACCACGACGTCACCAGGTACGCCTACGCCAAGAACGGCGCCGAGGCGACGGTCACCGACTCCGCCGGCAACGTCTGGCGCACCACGTACGACGTGCGGAACCGGGTCGCGACCACGGAGGACCCGGACAAGGGCACGACCAGCTACACCTACGACGTGCTCGACCGGCCGGCCACCAGCACGGACGGCCGGGGCCGCACCCTCGCCTACAGCCACGACGCGCTGGGCCGCCGTACCGCCATGTTCGAGGGGTCGGCCACGGGCACGAAGCTCGCGGAATGGACCTACGACGCGCTCCCCGACGGCACCTCGGTGAAGGGCCTGCCGGTCGCCGCCACCCGCTACTCGGGCGGCGCGGCCTACGTCACCCGGGTCGACGCCTACGACGAGCAGTACCGGCCGACGTCGGCGAGCTACGTGATCCCCGACGCCGAGGGCGCGCTGCGAGGCACCTACACCTTCGAGCCGCGCTACAACCAGGACGGCACGCCTTCGGCGCTGATCTACCCGGCGGCGGGGAACCTGCCCGCCGAGACCGTGCGGACCACCTACACCGCGCTCGGCCTGCCCAAGCAGACCCGCTCCAGCCTCGGCATGTACGTCAACGACACGCTCTACTCCAAGACCGGCGAGCTGCTCCAGGAACGCTGGGGCGAGACCGGCGCCCGGGTCCTGCACGACTACACCTACGAGGAGGGCACGCGCCGGGTGCTGCGCCGCATCACCGACCGGGAGACCGCCTCCCAGGCGCGCCAGGCCGACCTCAACTACCGCTACGACGAGGCCGGCAACATCATCCGCGTCGCCGACACGCCACCCGTCGCGAACGCGCCGTCGGACGTGCAGTGCTTCCGGTACGACTACCTCAGGCGACTCACCCAGGCGTGGAGCGCCACCGACAACTGCGCCGCCGACCCCGCGGCGAGCGTGGTCGGCGGGGCCGCGCCGTACTGGCACTCCTACACCTACGACAAGACCGGCGGCAGGCTGACCGAGACCAGGCACGCGGTGGCCGGGGCCACGGCCGACACCAGGAGCGACTACACCTACCCGGCCGGACCGGGCGCCGTGCGCCCGCACGCCCTGCAGCAGGTGACCACCACCGGCCCGGCCGGCACCAGGCTCGACACCTACGCCTACGACGGCGCGGGCAACACCACCACCCGCAAGCGGGGCTCGGCCGAGCAGACCCTCACCTGGGACGCCGAGGGGAACCTGAGCAAGGTCACCGAGGCCGGCCAGACCACCTCGTTCCTGTACGACGCCGACGGCGCGCGCCTGATCCGCCGCGACCCCACCGGCACCACCCTCTACCTCGGCGCGATGGAGGTACGGCTCGCCACCGGCGCCACCACGCCGACCGCGGTCCGCTACTACGGCCACGGCGACCAGATGGTCGCGGTCCGCACCGACGACCGGAAACTGAGCTGGCTCGACCCCGACCACAACGGCACCGCGATGCTCTCCATCGACGCGGCGTCGCTGCAGGTCACCCGCCGCCGCTTCGACCCGTTCGGCAACCCGCGCGGCGCCGTGCCCGCGTCCTGGCCGTCGGAACGCGGCTTCGTCGGCGGCACCGCCGACCAGTCCACCGGCCTCACCCACCTCGGCGCCCGAGAATACGACGCGTCCACGGGCCGCTTCCTCTCGGTCGACCCGATCATGGACCCGACCGACCCGCAGCAACTCCACGGGTACGCCTACGCGGGCAACAGCCCGGTCACCTACGCCGACCCGGCGGGCACCCGCGAACTCTGCGGCAACTACCCCGGCGAATGCCAGGACGCCCCGCCGGACGGCTCCAGCCCGAAGCCGCCCGCGGGCTCCAACCCGGGTGGCGGCGCGCCGCCGACGCCGCCCAAGGGCGGCCCCAGCCAGGGCGACCAGGACGAGGCGCGCAACACCGTCAAGAAGACCTGGCAGCAGGTCGCCATCGAGGTCGGCGGCAAGCTGATCCTGGACATCATCGGCTTCACCGACATCCGCAACTGCCTCCAGGGCAACATCGGCTCCTGCGCGATGGCCATCGCCCAGATCCTCCCCTGGGGCAAACTCCTCAAAGCCGGACCTCTCATCAAGTCGGCCGTCCGCGCGGGCAAGGCGGTGCTGCACTGGCTGGAGCGGGTCAAGTGGGCCCGCCGGATCCTCCGCGAAGCCGACGAGGCCGCCGCCGCTGCCGCCAAGTACGAGGACGACCTGGCCAAATGGAAGAAGGCCCAGGACGCGGCCAACGCGAAGAAGGCCGCCGGGGCGGGCCCGGCCGGCGGTTCGCCCAAACCGGGCGCGGGCGGCGGTGGCGGCCTGAAACTGCCCACCGTGCGAGAACGCGGCCCCAGCTGCACCAACAGCTTCGTCCCCGGCACCGGGGTGCTGATGGCCGACGGCTCCCACAAACCCATCCAGGAGGTACGGCTCGGCGACGAGGTCCTGGCCACCGACCCCGAGACCGGCGAGAGCACAGCCCGTCCCGTGGTCGCGACCATCGTCGGCGAGGGCGACAGGCACCTGGTCGAGATCACCGTCGACACCGACGGCGCGCGCGGAGCCGGGACCGGGCTCGTGGTCGCCACCGGCAACCACCCCTTCTGGGTGGACGACCGGGGACTCTGGATCGAGGCCGCCGACCTGGAGATCGGCGACACGCTGCGCACCCCGGCGGGGGCCCGGCTGGCCGTCGTCGGCCTGCACGAGCGCGACACCCGCACCCGGGTGCACAACCTCACGATCGACGGCGTGCACACCTACCACGTCGCCGCCGGAGAGGCCGATCTCCTCGTGCACAACTGCCCGAGCGGCGGCGGAGGCGGCGGCACGGGCAAATCGGGCGGTGGCTCCGGTGGCTCCGGTGGCTCCGGCTCGTCCGGTTCCGGGGGAACCTCCTCTGGAGGCGGCGGAGGCTCTTCACCCGGTTGGGGACCCGACTACACCGCGGGCACTCGCCACGACCCGCCCGACTTCGAGCTCCTCGGAAAGGAACTGAAGGACAAGAAGCCCACAACGCTGCTGGTACCCGCGCCCAAGACCTTCACCAAGCGGGAGAAAGTCAAGTGGTACGCGCGCCAGGGCCTCATGATCATCACGGAAATCGCCAAACGCATCGTAGACGGCGTCTAGAGGGGAACGCATGAAAAGGATCAAGATGGTGCTGGCGGCGCTGGTGGTCGCCGCGGGGGTCGTGCCGCCGATCGCGAACGACTTTCCCAAGCCACGCCCTGGCCGGATATGTCCGTACCCGCCGGGGCAGGCGGAGAAGCTCTGCGGCAGCCACTGGATGCTGCCCCCGGATCCCGCGGTCTAGGCGGACGGCGGCTGCTGGCCGGATCGGCCGCCGGGCAGGGCGCGGAGCGCGTCGGCGGCGCGCTCGTGCCAGACCGGCAGGCCGATCCGCTGGAAGCCGCGGTCCGCCTCTTCGAGCAGTGCCCTGGCCGTCCCGGCGTCCCCCGCCGCGGCGGCCAGGCGGCCCGCCGCCAGGCGGGCCCGGGCGGCCACGAAAGGCTCCGCCACCTCGGTGGCCAGCAGCAGCGCGGCGTCGAGCGCCTCGGCGGCGCCGTCGTGGCCGCCCGCGAGCAGCCGGGCCTCGCCCAGTCCGAGCAGGCCGTACGCCTCGCCGATGCGGTCGCCCGCCGCGCGGGTGCTCTCGGTCACCTGGCGGTAGGCGGCCTCGGCTTCGGCCGCCCGGCCCTCGCGCAGGTGCGCGGCGCCCATGCGGTTGAGGATCTGCGCGGTTCCCCGTACGTCGCCTAAATCGCGATAAATCACGACTGCGGTTTCCAGGAGCGGGCCCGCCTCCTCGGCCGAGCCGTGCTCGATGTGGATCTGGGCGACGCTGCCCAGCACGTGCGCCTCGGCGCTCAGGTCGCCGACCTCCCGCAGCAGGTCGAGCGCGTGACCGTACCGGTCCAGGGCGACCTCGACGCGGCCCTCGACCCGGTCGAGCAGTGCCGCGTTCCGGACGGTGAGGGCCTCCCCGTGCCGGTCGCCCGCCTCGGTGAACAGCGCGAGGGCGGCGTCGAAGTGCGGCCTGGCGGCGCCGTACCGCTGCCGGAACAGGTCGAGTTCGCCGAGGGAGAATCGCATCGCCGCCTCGCCCCGGACGTCGCCGGCCTTCCGGGCCACCTCCAGCGCGGTCGAGCAGGTGCGCAGCCAGTCGTCGTACAGGCCCTGCGCGTCGAACAGCGTCACGGCCGTCAACGCCAGATCCCAGCAGGTCTCGGCGAGGCCCAGCCGGGCCGCCTGGTCGACCGCCGCCACCAGGCCCTGCCGCTCGCCGCGCAGCCACCCCGCCGGGTCGCCCAGCAGCAGGCTCTCGGTCTCCGGGTCCACCTGCCAGCGCTCGGCACCGCCGTGCAGGATGAGATAGTCACCGCCGTACTGGCGGCGGTGGGCACGCTCGGCCAGCGCCAGGTACGCGCCGGTCAGCCGGGCCAGCGCCGCGTCGGCCTCGCCCGGACCCTCCTCCTCGGCCGCGCGCTCCTTGGCGTGCAGCCGTACCAGATCGTGCAGGCGGTAGCGGGCCACGCCGACGCCGTCGAGGCCCGCGTACTCCACGAACCGCGCGTCCAGCAGGCTCTCCAGCGTGTCCTCGGCGGCGCGGGGGGCCGCGTCCAGCAGGGCGGCCGCCACCCAGCCCGCGAACTCGGGCGTCTCCACCAGGCCCAGCCGCCGCAGCAGCGTACGTGCCGGGTCGGCGAGCCCCGAGTAGCCGAGGGCGAGGCTGGCCCGCACCGACAGCGCGCCGTGGGCCAGCTCGTCCAGCCGGTCGTGCTCGGTCTCCAGCCGCGCCGCCAGCCGTTCCGCGGACCAGTGCGGCCGGGCGGCGAGCCGGGCCCCGGCGATCCGCAGCGCCAGCGGCAGCCGGCCGCACAGCTCGGCGAGCCGCCGCGCGGTCGCGCCGTCGAGGTCGTCCCGGCCGGTGATCGTGCCGAGCAGGTCCACGGCGGCGTCGACGGGCAGCGTGCCGAGAGCTAGCCGATCCGCCCCCGCCAGGGCGGTGAGCGCGGCCCGGCTGGTGACCAGGCACACGCTGCCCGCGTCGGCCGGGAGGAGCGGCTCGACCTGCGCCTCGTCCGCGGCGTCGTCCAGCACCACCAGCACCCGCCGGCCCGACAGCCGGGCCCGGTACACCTCGGCGCGCTCGTCCAGCGTGTCGGGGATCCCCGCCCCCGGAACCCCGAGCGCGCGCAGGAACCGTCCCAGCGTCTCCCGCGGTTCGACCGGCCGGGCCCCCGCGCCGTGCAGGTTCACGTAGAGCTGGCCGTCCGGGAAGTCCTTGCGCACCTCGTGCGCCGCCCGTACGGCGAGCGCCGTCTTGCCCACCCCGGCCATGCCGGAGATCGCGCACACGACGGGCGTGCTCGGGGAGAGCCCGCCGAGCGTGCGCACCAGGTGGCGGAGTTCGGCGTCGCGTCCGGTGAGGTCGGCCACGGACGCGGGCAGCAGGCACGGCGCCGGATCCGGCTGGAGCGCCTCCGCCGCCCGTACGGCCGCGCCGCCCCACCGCGCGGACGACCGGCGCGCCGGCGCGACGTCGGCGTCACCCCGCAGCACCGCCCGTTGCAGCCGGCGCAGCTCCGGCCCCGGCTCCAGCCCCAGCTCCTCGGCGAGGACCGTCCGCGTCCGCCGGTACACCGCCAGCGCCTCCGTACGCCGCCCGGACCCGCTCAGCGCCATCATGAGCCGGGCCGTCACCGACTCGTCCAGCGGGTCGGCCGCCGCCAGCCCCATCAGCTCGGGCACCAGCGCGCCGTGGCGGCCCAGCCGCAGCTCGGCGTCGATGCGCTCCGTGACCGCCCGCCGCCGCATCTGCTCCAGCCGCTCCGCCGCCTCGGACAGCGCGATCACGTCGTCCAGCCCGCTGAACGCCGGCCCGCGCCAGAGCGCCAGCGCCTCCGCCAGCAGTGCGGTCGCGGCCTTCGCGTCGTTCCCGGCCAGCGCCTTACCGCCCCGCTCGGCCAGTTCGGCGAAGTGCCACGCGTCCACCTCTTCGGTTTCGGCCAGCAGCGCGTAGCCGTACCGGTCGTGCCGGATCCGCTCGGCGTCGCCGAGCGTCCGCCGCAGCCGGTGCACGAGCACCTGCAGGTTCTTCGCCGCCTGCGACCCGAGCCGCTCGGCCCACAGCGCGTCGGTGAGCGTCCCCGCGTCCACCACCCGGCCGCCCCGGCTGATGAGCAGCGCCAGCAGCTGCTCCTGCCGCCGGGAGGCGAGCGGCAGCGCTCGTCCCGCGGTGAGGACGGTCAGATCGCCAAGCACCCGGAACTCCATCGACGCTCCCGTGCACGGTGGAACACACATTCGATGTGATCGACGTGATCGATGCTACGTCGCCCCCGCCGCGGCCGAAGATCTTTTCAACGCCGTCGCTGCCGGGTGTCAGTCCCGGGGAGCCGATGCCGGGCGAGGATTTCGGTGACCCGGAGGAAGCCGTCGGCGCCGTGGCCCTGCCCGATGGCGCGGCGGGCCAGTCCTTCGGCGGCGCGCATCACTCCCGCGTCGATGCCGTGGGCCTCCGAGGTGTGGACGATATGGGCCATGGACGAGGCCGCCGAGGTGATCGGGTTGTCCTCGCCGGAGAAGTTGCCGCTGTCCGCGTCGTCCGCGAGCTGTTCGAAGATCGGCGGGAGGATCGAGCCGATGCCTTTGGCGAACGGCGCCAGTTCCTTCGCGGTGATCCCTTCGGCGTTGGCGACCGCCAGCGCGTGTGCGTAACCCGTCATCGCGGTCCAGAAGATGTCGAGCAAGGCGATGTCGTACGCGGCGGCCTGGCCGATCTCCGTGCCGAGGTGGGTGTGGCTGCCGTTCAGGGCGTCCAGCACCGGCCGGTGGTCCAGGTACAGCCGCTCCGGGCCGCTGTAGAGGAATACCCCGTCCGGTGTCCCGATGGTCGTGGCCGGTGTCATGATCGCGCCGTCCAGGTACCCGATGCCGTGCCCGGTCGCCCAGGCCGCGGTCTCCCGGGCCCGGCCGGGGGTGTCGGCGGTCAGGTTGGCGACGGTGCGCCCGTTGAGCGCGCCGGCGACCGCGTCACGCCGCGTTATGGCGTCCACCGCGTCGTAGTTCAGCACGCAGACCACGGTCAGCCCGCTCGCGGCGACCGCCTCTTCGGGCGTCGGAGCGGCGACCGCACCCCGCTTGACCAGCTCCGGTTCCTTGCCCGGCGTACGATTCCAGACCGTGGTCCGCAGACCGGCGTCCAGGAAGGCCCCGGCCAGGGCCCGGCCCATCGGCCCCAGGCCGAGCACGGTGACGGCAGACTCTTCAGTGTGCGAGGGCATGCCTCAAACTCCTCGAAATTAGCAAATAGCGATGAATGGGGATGAAGATGACACGCAGCCGTGCCCAGGACCCGAACGTCTGCGGAGTGACCGCCGCCATCGCTGTGATCGACGGCAAGTGGAAGACGGTTCTGCTCTGGACGCTGGAGTCCGGCCCGCACCGCCCCGGCGAGCTACGCCGGGGGTTGCCGGGCCTCACCGAGAAGGTGCTGACCCAGACGCTGCGGGAGATGGAGGCCGACGGACTGGTCCACCGGGAGGTCCACGACGTACGGCCCCTGAAGACCGTCTACTCCCTGACCTCGTTCGGCCGCGAACTGGCGGACGCGCTGGAACCGCTCTCCGACTGGGGCCATCGCCGCCTGGAGAAGCTGACCGAGGCCCAGCCAGTCTCCTGAGGCACCGCCAACCTCCCATCTGATCTGGATTCGCGGGCCTTCACCCCGCACGACCAAGCTTCCGGTCACCCCGTCCCGGCCCACAAGTACCCACAAAAAAGTGGCTACCGCAGGTGCGCGTAGCGAACCCCCTGCCGCCGGTGGGGCGGCAGGGGGTCGGGGGCGTTATCTCGCTGTGCAGGTCAAGGCGGGTACGGAGTTGGTCGTGCCGGCGTTGGCGAGGAAGCCGAACGCGGTGGTCGCGCCGGCGCCGAGGCCGCCGTTCCAGCTCAGGTTGCCGGCGGTGACGCCGGCGCCGCTACTGGTGATCGCGGCGTTCCAGGACTGCGTGATGGCCTGGCCGTTGGCGTAGGTCCAGGTCACGGTCCAGCCGGTGATCGCCGAACCGCCGGCCCGTACGGTCACGTCGCCCTGGAAGCCGCCCTGCCAGGTGTTCGTGATCGCGTAGGTGGCCGAGCAGGCGCGCGTGCCTCCGGAAGGGCTCGGTGAGGGGGAGGGGGAAGGACTCGGTGAAGGGCTCGGCGAGGGTGAGGGTGACGGGGACGGGGACGGGGTGGGGCTTGGTGAGGGGCCGGAGCCCAGCGTCAGGTCGGCGTCGGTGAATGTGCCGTGTGCCGGGTTGACGTCGGTCTCGCCGCCCGCGCCGTTGCAGCCCCGATCGGGGTTGAACATCAGGTAGGTGCCCGAACCGCAGGCGATGGCCGGCTCGGCGTCGCCGCCGACGACCACGCTCCCGCTGAGGTTCGCGCCGCCCTGCACCAGGGCGCTGTCGCGGACGATCGCGTTGCCGGTGACCGTGGCGCCGCTGTTGACCCAGGCCATGCCCTCGATCCGGGCGTTGCCGCTGACCGTGCTGTTGCCGTAGACCGCCGCCCGTGGCCCCACGTACGCGGTGGACGCCACGTTGGCGCGGCTGTCGACCCAGCCGCCGCCGTTGGAGTGCCACCGGCCGCCCGTGGGGGTGGGCCGGGTGTGCCCGGCCTCGTGCCCGTACGGGACGGCTCCCTCGATGCGGAACTGGTAGGGGTTGCGGTAGTTGCGCGGGTAACCGTCCAGGAAGGCGTACTTGTGGACGACTCCCGGCGTGCCCGCCACGACGAGGTACACGTCCCGCTCACCGGACTGGGTCTGGAAGCTGAGCGTGCTGTCGGTCGTCACGGTCACCGGGCTGTAACGCGGCGTCCCGTTGCGTACGGCCACGAACCCGGCCGCGAGACCGTTCTGGCCGGCGCTGCTGACGTGGGCCCGGACGCGTACCCGGATGAGGGCGCCGTCGCTCGCCGGGACGAGCCGGATCTTGTTGTACCCGTAGGTGGACGGCGCCAGCGCCTCGGGGATGCGGTAGTGCCCCGCCGCGGCGTTGACCGCCTCGACCGGATGGCCGTTGTAGACGGTCACGAAGGGATACAGCCGGTTGATGAAGGGCATGATGTCGGCGCGGTTGGCGTAGTCCCAGGTGACGTTGCGCTGGGCGTACTCGCCGATGCGCCGGTTGAGTTCGGCCTGGGTGATTCCGGTCAGCCGCCGGTAGACCTCGAGCGGGTGCTCGGTGTTGCGGGCCTCGTTCCACATCCGGTTGAACATGGCCAGGCCGTCGCGTTCCTTGATGTACTGCACCAGCATCCAGTTGCCGTAGTGGTGCCGGCTGCTGCTGTAGGCCAGGTGCTCGGTGCGGATGAACCGGGTCAGGTCGCCGGCGGCCACGGTGGGGTAGACCTGCATCGCCATGAACTCGGCGCTGGTCTCCCAGAAGGTGCCCGCGGAGGCGTGCGTGAAGCCCATCCCCGAACGGCCGAGGAAGGTGTAGTTCTGGAACACGTGCGCCAGTTCGTGGGCCAGGCCCCAGGATCCGGGCGCCGCGGCGGCGGGTGCGATGTTGATGACCCCCACCAGGCCGTCCACCGAGCCCCCGGTGGCCCAGGCGTCCAGGGCCGTGCGGTTCCAGGTCCGGGTGACGATGACGATGATCTTGTGCTGGGCCAGCAGGCCGGTCTCGGGCGTGAACCGCATCGTGTTCACGTAGAAGTTGTAGAGGCTCTCCAGCTGGCTGAGGATGTTGTCCGGATCGAACCGGACGTCCGACGGCGCGGTCAGCGGGTTGGTGCCGGACCGCTCGCCCCACAGCAGGATGAAGTTGGCCGACTCCCTGGTGCGGTTCTGGGCCCAGGGCACCTCGCCCGTGCTCACCCAGCGGCTGGGGATGTAGACCGTCTTGGCGACGGCCGCGGAATGGGGGAGGGGCGTCGCGGCGAGGGCGGCGAGCACCAGGATGACGGTCGCGATGATGGAGCGGAGACGCGACCGGCGCGATTGAACCATCTGAGTCCTCACGGTTGCGGCCGATGCGGCCCGGCGCCGGCGGGGGTCCGCCCACCCACGCCGAGGCACCCGATCCACACCCGGCAAGACCTTTGCCGTTCCGCATAGTTTGTCGCCCCAACAAATCATGTCAAGGCGGGGAGGGCCGCGCCCGCGTCCGGCATCGGCGGGTACGGCCTGAGCCATGAAAGTTTCGGATCGATCGGCGAGATCCACGAAAACCTTTTCCGGGCTATTCCTTGGTGCCCCCGGCGAGCATGCCGGACACCAGGGCCCGCTGGGAGAACAGGAAGACCAGCAGAACGGGAAGGATGGTGAGCAGCGCCGCGAGCGCGAGCTCCGGGCGCAGGATCGGCGCCTCGGTCCCGGCGGAGGTGTTGAACACCGCGGAGGCGGTGAGCAGGTTGTTCAGGCCGACCTGCGCCGGGTACTGCTGGCTGTCGGGCAGCATCACGAACGGCAGGAAGAAGTTGTTCCAGTTGCCGACGAAGCTGAAGAAACTGACCAGGGCGATGATCGGCTTGGCCAGCGGGATCGCGATCTTGGCGAAGACCTGCCATTCGGTGCATCCGTCCAGGCGGGCGGCGGCGAGCAGGTCCTCGGGGATCGTCGAGGAGTAGTAGATGTAGGTGAGGTACACCCCGAACGGGAAGAAGGACAGCGGCAGGATCACCGACCAGATGGTCCCGGTCAGATTGACCGCGTTGATCTCCAGGTAGAGCGGGAGGACCAGGGCCGCGGCCGGCATGATCATGACGATGAGGGTGATGGTCAGCAGGGTCTTGCGGCCGATGAACTTGGTCAGCGCGAGGCCGTAGCCGGCGGGGATGGCCGTGACCAGGGTGATCACCAGGGCCCCGAAGGCGTACACCGCGGAGTTCTTCATCCAGAGCAGGATCGCGCCGTCCTGGAAGGCCAGGAGGTTGTTCCAGGTCTGGGTGAAGTCGTGCCAGTTGCCCAGCGCGAACGGGTGCCCCCGGATGATGTCCCCGTCGGTCTTGCCGGTGGCGAGGATCATCCACAGGACGGGCAGGGCGAAGAAGATCAGGAACAGTCCGGTGCCGCCGAACCAGGTGGCGCGGCCGAGGACCCGGCCGGCGGTCCAGCGGCGCCCGTCCCGGTGACGCGGCTTGGCGTGGCCGGTGGCCGTGGCGCGTGAGCGGTCCTGGAGTGTGACCACCTGAGATCAGTCCCTTTCGAACATGCGGCCGCGGAAGACCACCGCGGTGGCGCAGGCGAGGCCGACGAAGAGCAGGTCCACGGCCAGGGCCGCGGCGCCGTTGAAGTCTCCGGCCTGGAAGGCGTACTGGTAGGAGAGCTGGTTGGGGGACCAGCCGTCGGGGATCATGCCGAAGCTGGCCGTGGAGACCAGCTGGGGTTCGACGAACAGCTGGGTCCCGGTCGCGAAGGCCAGGATCAGCATGTACGCGATCCACTTGCGCAGCAGCGGAAGCTGGATCCGCATGGCGATCCGGAAGGTTCCGGCGCCGTCGGCGCGCGCGGCCTCCAGGATTTCGGCCGGGATGTTGTTGAGCGCTCCGTACATGACGAGAATCCAGCCGCCCGCGCCGGTCCAGAAGGCGATCACGGTGAACAGAACCGGCAGGTGCGAGGGCAGGATGACGGTGGCGAGGGAGTCCCAGCCGAAGGCCTCCAGGATGAACCCGACGGGGCTGTTGGCCGGGTCGAGCAGGATGAGCCACAGCACGACGCTCGCCACTCCCGCCAGGGCGCCGGGCAGGTAGTAGACGAAGCGCAGCGCCGCGCTCGTCCTTCTCATCCGGCCGTGCAGCATCAGGGCGAGGGTGACGACCAGGACCATCAGCGTCACCAGCCAGATCAGCACGTACACCACGATGTGGGTGAACGCGGCGGCGAACCGGTAGTCGGTGAAGGTGCGCAGGAAGTTGCCCAGGCCGACGAGCTGGCCGCGCGAGTTGCTGATCGACAGCCAGACGGCGTACACGGTCGGCAGGATCCCGAACGCCACCAGCAGGATCACGTAACCGGACACGAAGAAGTAGCCGGCCCGGCTGGGCTTCTGACCCCCGCGCACGCCGCCCTCGGGACGGCGTGCGGAGGTGCTTGCGACGGCCATCGGCTAGCTGACCTTGTATCCGAGCGTGGCGGCCTTGTTCTTGATCGCGGTCTGCCAGGCGTCCAGGGTGGAGGTGATGGTCTGCCCCTGGTTGAGGGCGGGGACCACCGTCGACGCGTAGATCGACTCGTGGCTGTACTGGGTCGCCGACCAGCCCGGCCAGACCTGCTTGGCGGCGGTGGTGAACGCCGGGGCGATGTCCTGGGCGAAGTACCCGGTCGCCTGCTGGTTGCTGAGCCACAGCGTCGCCGCGCTCTGGAACGCCGGGTAGGTGCCCGCGTTGCCCTGCGCCTCGTCGGACGTGGTCACCCAGCTCACCAGGTCGGCCGCCGTCTTCAGGTTCTTGCTGTGGGAGGAGATGTACCAGACGCCTCCGCCGACGTTGCCGGTGAAGGTCTCGGAGTCGGCGGCGTACTTCAGCGGCGCCGCCGCCGCGATCTCCCCCTTGGGGATCTTGAAGGTCGCGTTGAACAGGACCTGGCCGTACCAGGACGGGCCCGGGGCCATGAGCAGCTTGGCGGCCTTGTCCTTGATGAATCCGGCGTCGAAGACGCTGGACTTGGACATCGACCCCGCCTTGATCAACGTGTCGATCATGCTGACCGCGCGGGTGCACTTCTCGTTCTTCAGATCGACGGTGACGTTCTTGCCCTCGGTCACGGTCGAGGCGGGGCACTGGCTGGCCCACAGGTAGATCTCGGGCATCCACGGGTCGCCGGCCGTCCCGACGAGGTAGCCCGGGTGCTCGGTGGCGACCTTCTCCCCGAGGGTCTGGTACTCCTCCCAGGTGGTGGGGACCTGGTAGCCGAACTCGTCCAAGAGCTTCTTGTTGTACCAGAGCACCACCTGGGCGAGGTCGTTGCGCACGCAGTAGACGTTCTCGCCGACCTTGCACGGGTCGAGCGCGCCGGGGGAGAAGCCCGACAGGACGGACTGGTCGATGACCTTGTCGACGGGCGCGGCGTACGGCTTGGCGCCGAAGGCCGCCCAGGCCGTGTCGGCCGTCGTCGTGCTGAACGCCACGTCGGGCCATCCGCTGCCGGTCCGGTCGAACAGCTGGACCTTGGTCTGCAGGTCGGTGGCGCCGTTGGCGTTGCCGCTGTAGGTGACCAGCTTGATCTTGGCCTCGGGGTGCGCCTTCTGGTACGCCTCGACCACAGGGACGCGGGTCGCGTCGGCCCAGACCGTGATCTCGCCGGCCGGGTCCTGGGCGACCTGCTTGAACTGCTCGGCGTCGGCCGAGGGCGCCGGCGCCGGATCGGCGCTTCCGCACGCGGTCAGCAGGAGCGCGGCACCGAACACGGCGACCGCGCCGGCAATCCGATGGTTCATAGGGGTGCGTCCTTTCGGGGGGATGAAAAATACCAGGTCACAGGTGCTGACCCAGCTCAGCGGGATAGTCCAGGCCAGGGGGAAGGCCCACTCCCGGTGCGGTCGGCGCGTGCACGAGCCCGTCGGAGTCGACGATGGACTCGCGTCGCGCCGGGTTGGAGGTGATCAACGATTCGTAGTAGGTGTTGTTCGGGATCGCCATGCACAGGTGCTGGTGCGGGATGATCGGCCCGTGCACCTCGGCGCGCAGCCGGAACGAGTCGGCCAGGTGCGCGATGCGCATGGCGCCGGTGAAACCGCCCCGCAGTTCGGTGCTGGTCCGCACCCCGCCGGTCGCGGCGCCCGAGGCGATGAAGTCCGCGCTGTTCATGTGCGCGCCGTCGGACGTCTCGCCCACCAGCAGCGGTACGGAGACCTTCTCGGCGAGCCACTTGTACGCTGTCACGCTGAACTCGCGCATCGGCTCCTCGTACCAGAGGTAGCCGGCGTCGGACAGGACGTGGCCCAGCCGGATGGCGTCGGCCAGGTCGAATCCCGCGGAGCCGTCGTAGGCCAGCGGGAACTCGTCGCCGACGTGCTCGCGCAGCGCCGCGCACAGCTTGGCGTCGCGCCGCCAGTCGCCCCAGGCGTGCAGCTTGATCGAGGTGTAGCCGAGCTCGATGATCTGGTCGGCGACGTCGAGGAACTCCTCGACCGAGGAGTAGGTGACCGTCGAGGCCTGGGCGGGGATCTCCGTACGGTATCCACCCAGCAGCTTCCAGACCGGCAGTCCGACGGCCTTGGCCGCCAGGTCCCACAGTGCCACGTCGACCAGGCCGAGCACGTACAGCGGCATCTCCTCCACCCGGTCCAGCTCCCAGACGCGGTGCCAGAGCCATTCACGCTGGAGCGGGTCGGCGCCGAGCAGTTCGTCGCGCAGGAGCCGATCTACGATGTTCTGTACGATCAAGCCCTTCCGGGGAGCGAATGCCACACCCTCATTGCCTTCGTCGGTGCAGATGCGCAGGACCGCGCCGTCGCCGTCGGGCCACGACCCCGGCAGTCCGTCCCGCCAGGCGAAGGCCGGATCGGGCCCGGGGACCTTGACGAGATAGCACTCGACGTTTGTGATGCGCACGTTGCGCTCCTTCCAAGCTGGACATATGCCATTGATGGCGCCGAAACGTGGGCGTCATGTGACGGCCGCCACTTCATCATATGAATTACGTATGCGCAAGGGTATGCTGCTACCGTCTTCACGATGGGAGGAACCTTGACCACGCCTTCAGGGATTCAGCGGGACGATTCGAACGCGCACCCGCTCAACGTCCCCCTGGCGCCGATCAGGCCACGGCAGGCCGGCAGGCTGGGCGACGTCGTGGTCACCCACCTGGTGGACCGCATCGTCTCGGGGGAGTACGCGGTGGGCACGGGACTGCCCATCGAACAGGTGCTGTGCGACGAGTTCGGCGTCTCACGCACCGTCGTCCGCGAGTCGATCAAGCTCCTGGAGGAGAAGGGCCTGGTCCGGGCGACCCGGGGCCGGGGCACCCTGGTCCTGCCGGAACGCGGCTGGAACCTGCTGGACCCGCTGGTCCTGGAGGCCCGGATACGCCATGACCGGGAACTCTCCATCCTGGACGACCTGGTCAACGTGCGGGCGGCCCTCGAATGCGACATGGCCGCCCAGGCCGCCCGGACCATCAGCGCCGGGCAGTCGGCGGAGCTGACCGCGCAGCGGCTCGTCCTCGCGGCGCAGCTCGGCGATCCCGTCCGCTACGCGGCGGAGGACGTGATCTTCCACGATCTGATCATGCAGGCGTCGGGCAACCGGCTGGGGCACGCGATCATACACAGCATCCACAGCAAGGCCCGCCTGTCCAGCCGCTACAACGGCACACCCACGCTCCAGGAGCTCCGGGAGTCCCTCGCCGAGCACCAGCGGATCGAGGAGCTGATCCTCAGCGGTGACGCCGACGGGGCCGCCGCCCAGATGCGCGCCCACATCCTCAAGTCCTGGGCCAGACGCCGCCCCGCCATCATGGGCGCGCAGGCCGGGCAGACGATCTAGCGGCGCGCCCGGGAGGCGCCGATCCGCCTCCTCCGATTCGCCGCGGCGCAGGCCGGGCGCCGCAGGGGTCAGCCGGGCCGCAGGGGTCAGCCGACGCGGGCGGTCAGGTAGTCCATCTCCTCCGGGCGGGAGACCACGTTGCGCAGGACGCCGATCCCGTCGATCCCGATCGTCATCTCGTCGCCGTGGCGCAGGGTGAAGGGCAGATCCGGCACCAGGCAGGTGCCGGTCGAGAGGATCGCGCCGTCGGGGAAGGCGTCGGCGCGGAACAGGTGCTCGACCAGGTCCTCGAAGCGGCGGTGCAGCTGGCCGGTGCTCGCTTCGCCCGACCACACGGCGACGCCGTCCCGGACGATCGAGGCGGTGATGGCCAGGTCGTACGGGTCCTCGATCTCCCAGGACGGGCGGATCGCGGGGCCGACCGCGCAGCCGCCGAGGTAGACCTTGGCCTGGGGCAGGTAGAGGGGGTTCTCCCCCTCGATGCTGCGCGAGCTGAGGTCGTTGCACACCGTGTAGCCCGCGATCTCGCCGGCGGGGGTGAGCACCAGGGCCAGCTCGGGCTCCGGGACGTCGACGGCGGAGTCGTCGCGGACCGTGACCGGTTCGCCGTCGCCGCAGACCCGCCACGCCGCGGACTTGAAGAACAGCTCGGGCCGGGGCGCGTCGTAGACCTGCTCGTAGATCGTCGCCGAGCGTTCGCTCTCCTCCATGCGGGCCTCGCGGGAGCGCCGGTAGGTGACTCCCGCCGCCCACACCTCCATCCGGCCGTCCACGGGCGGAAGCAGCCGCTCCGGCGCCACGGGATCCGGCGCGGCCTGCGCCAGGGCGGCACGGAACCCCGACAGGCCCTGCCGGAGCAGGCCACCCACGGTCGCGCCGGGGAGCCGGTGCACCACCCCGTCCCGCCTGACCCCGACCTCGACCGCGCCCTCGCTGATGTAACGAACTATCTCCATACGGCTCACATTAATGACTTCATCAGATAAAGGACAATCTTCATCTGATGAAGACTGGCAATCCGCCCGGCATCTGGCTAAGCTCCCCACCCAGAGAAGGGGGTGTCGGCGTGAACCAGACCTATCCGGACGGAGCCCGGCACGGGCTCGTCGTGCACACACTCGGACCCCAGATCGTCCGGGGCGGCCGCAAGCCGGGCGACCTGGTGCCCACCGAGGAGGCGCTGGTCAACGAGCTGGGCGTCGGCCGCTCCGCCGTACGCGAGGGCGTCAAGGTGCTGGCGGGCAAGGGACTGCTGGTGACCAGGACCAGCGCCGGAACCCGCGTCAGGGCGCGCGCCTCGTGGAACCTGCTGGACCCCGACGTGCTGGCCTGGCGCTACGATCCCGACCCGACCGAGTACGACATCCGCGTCCTGGCCGACCTGCGGGTCGCCCTCGAACCCGGCGCGGCCCGGGTGGCCGCCGAGCGCGCCGACGCGGCCGGCATCCGCGGCATCGACGAAGCCCTCGCCGCGCTCTACGCCACCGTCGAGGACCCGGACGCCTTCATCGAGGCGGACCTCCGGTTCCATCAGGCGATCTTCGCCGCCGCCGACAACGACCTGCTGCTCTACATCCACGAAGTCATCGCCATCGCGCTGCGCTCGGTCCGCGAGGTCCACACCCGGGCGGTGGAGCACAACAAGGAGACACTGCCGATGCACGAGAAGGTCGCCCTGGCCATCCGCAAACGCCACCACCGCAAGGCCGAGGACGCCATGCGCGCGGTGGTGGAGGGAGCCCGCCACGACGCGGAATCGGGGCTCTACCAGTGCTGAAGGAACCGGCCTCGGTCGACCTGACCTGCGAAGGACCGGTCGCGACGATCACGCTCAACCGGCCGGCGAAGCTGAACGCGATCACCCCGGCGATGGCGGACCAGCTCCGCGAACGCGTGAGCGAGGTGAACGCCGACGACCGGATCCGGGCCGTGGTCCTGACCGGCGCGGGACCCAGGGCGTTCTGCGTCGGCAGCGACATCGCCGAACTCGACTCGTACGCCTCCCCCTGGCAGTTCCGCAACCGGCTGGACTACGGCGACCTGCTGCGCACCCTCCGCAAGCCGATCATCGCCGCGGTCAACGGCTACGCGTTCGGCGGCGGCCTGGAGATGGCCCTGGCCTGTGACATCCGCCTGGCCTCGGCCAACGCGACGTTCGCCGCGCCGGAGATCAAGCTCGGCTGGATCGGCGGCAGCGGCCAGTCCGCGCTCCTGGCGCACAGCATCGGCAGCAGCAACGCCGCGGTGATGCTGCTCACCGGAGACCCGATCGACGCGGCCCGGGCGGAGCGCTGGAGCCTGGTCAGCGAGGTCGTGGAGCCCGACGCGCTGGCCGAGGCGGCGCACACGCTGGCCGGGCGGATCGCCGCGCGCGCGCCGATCGCCGCGCAGACCGCCAAGGCCAACCTGCGGGCCGCGTACGCGATGCCGCTGGACCAGGCCATCGCGTACGAGCGCGATCTGCAGACCATCTGTTTCGCCACCGCCGACGCCGCCGAGGGCCGAGCCGCCTTCGCCGAGCGCCGCGCCCCGAACTTCACCGGAAACTGAGGCACCACCCATGGGCGTACTGGACGGCTACACCGTCATCGACCTGTCCATCGCGATGGCCGGACCGCTGGCCGCGATGCGGCTGGGCGACCTCGGCGCCGACGTGATCAAAGTGGAGCCGGTCACCGGGGAGTGGCAGCGCAGCTCGCCCGCGGGCGGAGCCGTCGGCAAGGAGATCAACGCCTCGTTCCTGTCGCTCAACCGCAACAAGCGCAGCCTGGCGGTCGACCTCAAGAGCGAGGAGGGCAGGACGATCGTGCTGGAACTCGCCCGGACGGCGGACGTGTTCCTGCAGAACTACCGTCCCGGCGTGGCCGAGCGCCTGGGCGTGGACTACGAGAGCGTCAGGGCCGTCAACCCCTCCATCGTGTACGTCTCCATGTCCGGGTACGGCGAGTCGGGCCCGATGGCCGGCCGGCCGGGACAGGACCTGCTCCTCCAGGCGATGAGCGGCGCCATGTACTCCACCGGCCGGGACGGCGACGCGCCCGCCCCGTCCGGGACCTTCGCCATCGACGCCGTCACCGCCTACAGCGCGTTCGAGGGCGCTCTCGCCGCGCTGCTGCACCGCGCCAGGACCGGTGCGGGCCAGCTGGTGTCGGTCAACATGCTGGACGCGGCCATCGCGGTCCAGATGCAGGAGCTCGGGGTGTACACCGTGGGCGGCGTACCGCAGACCCGCGGGACGGAGGCGCACGCCCACACCTACATCCGGGCCCCCTACGGCGTCTTCGCCACCGGCGACGGCTACCTGGCGCTGGCGATGCCCGACCTGGGCGTCCTGGCCACGGTGCTGGACGTGCCCGAGCTGGCCACGATGGACCCGCACGTGGACGGCTACGCCCAGCGCGACCGCATCACCGCGCTGGTCCGCGCCGCGCTCGCCCGGGACACCACCGCGCACTGGCTGGCCGCCCTGCGGGACGCCGGACTGTGGGTGAGCCCCGTCTACTCCTACGCCGACCTCCTGGACGACCCGCAGGTCAGGCACAACGGCTCGTTCGTCACCTACGACCACCCGACGGAGGGGACCGTGACCACGCCCGGGTTCGCCTTCCGGCTCAGCGCCACCCCGCCGGAGGTCCGTTTCGGTGCGCCCCGGGTCGGCGAGCACACCGGCGAGATCCTGCGCGCGCTCGGCTACCCGCCGGAGCGTATCGAGGAACTGGCCGACCAGGGCACGGTCGCCCATGTCTGACACGACCCTGACGACGCTGAGCGGGCTCACCTGGGACCATCCGCGCGGGTACGGGCCGCTGGAGCGGCTCAGCCGCGACGGCGCGCCGGTCCGGTGGACCCGCCAGCCGCTGCACGGATTCGAATCCGAGCCCATCCACGACCTGGCCCGCCGCCACGACCTGCTGGTGATCGACCACCCGGGTCTCGGCGCGGCGGTACGGCACTCGGCCCTGCGGCCCGTCGACTCGCTCCTCGACGCCGACGAGCTCATGGCGATCCGGGCGGCCGGCGTCGGCGCGAGCTACGACTCCTACTCCCTCGACGGCACGCAGTGGGCGCTGCCCATCGACGCCGCCGCCCAGGTCAGCGTGATCCGGCCGGACCGGTTCTCCGGACCGCCGCCCGCCACCTGGGCCGAGGTCGCCCAGACGGTACGGACGACGCCCACCGCGCTCTGCCTCGGCGGCCCGCACGCGTTCCTGATGTTCAGCGCGATCTGCGTCGCCGCGGGCGAGGAACCGGGGCGCACCCCGGACGGCTACGTCTCCCGGGACATCGGCCGCGCGGTGTTCGAGCTGATGGCCGAACTGGCCGGCCACAGCGACCGGGGCCTGGCCGGGGCCGACCCCATCGGGGTGTTGGCCGCGATGGAAGGCGACGACGGGCCCGCGTACTGCCCGCTGGTCTACGGCTACGTGAACTACCAGGGGACGCTGCGGGCCGGGTCCGCGCCGGCCTGGACGCCGGACGGCCGTCCGGGCAGCGTGCTCGGCGGGACGGGCGTCGCGGTCTCCGCGTACTGCGCGCGCCCCGATCTGGCCGCGCGGGAACTGCGCCGGCTGGTGTCCCCGCGAGTCCAGCGGGAGGTGTTCCCGGCCTCGGGCGGACAGCCCGCGGCGCTGGCCGCCTGGACGGACCCGGGCGTCAACGCCGCCGCGCACGGCTTCTACCGGGAAATCGCGTCCACGGTGGCCGCGGCCTGGGTCCGGCCGCGTTTCGACGGCTTCATCGGCTTCCAGGCCACGGCCTCGCGGCTGCTGCGCGAGGCCCTGCTCGACGGGTCGCCGCCGGACCGCACGCTGGACGGGATCGACGAGCGGTTCCGCGCCGCACGCGAAGGAGCGTCACGATGAACCCGCACGCCGCGGCCTTGATCACCGGCGCGGGCGGCGCCCTGGGCCGGGCGACCGCGCTGCGGCTGTCCGCCGACGGACGCCCGGTCGCGATCCTCGACGTCGACGAGGACAACCTGGCGGAGACCGCACGCCTGATCGAGGAGACCGGCGGCGCGGCGCTGCCGCTGATCGTGGATCTGCGCGACGCCCAGGCCATCGCCGACGCGATCCAGCGGACGATCGACCGGTTCGGGCCGCTCGGCGTCCTGGTGAACAACGCCGCGATCTACCCCAGCCGCCCGTTCCTGGACGTCCCGATCGCCGAATACGACGACGTGCACGCGGTCAACCAGCGCGCCTACTGGATCGCCGCGCAGTGCGCCGCCCGGCGGATGGCCGCCACCGGCGGCGGCGCGATCGTCAACCTCGCCTCGATCACCATGCACGGCGGCTGGAGCGACCTCGCCGCGTACGTCGCGACCAAGGGCGCCATCACCTCGATGACCCGCGCGCTGGCCCGCGAACTCGGGCCCATGGAGATCCGGGTGAACTGCGTGTCGCCCGGCGCCTTTCCCACCGCGGCCGAGACGATCCATCCGGATCCGGACGCCTACAACCGGTCCGTGCTGGCGAGCCAGGCGCTCAAACGGCGCGGCAAACCGGCCGAACTGGCCGCGGTGATCTCTTTCCTGACCGGCCCGGACTCGACGTTCGTGACCGGGCAGTGCCTCGAAGTCAACGGTGGATGGGTGATGGCGTGAAGCTGTACGGCAAGGAATACGACCGGCGGACCCTGGCCCGGATGGCGGGCGACGTCGCCGCGGCGGGCGGAGTGCGCTCGGTGGTGCTGGCGGACGGCTCCGAGCGGGGCGTCCGCACCCTGGAGTTCCGCACCGCGGCCGGGCTGGCCTTCGACGTGCTGGTCGACCGGGCCATGGACATCGGCCCGGCCCGGTACCGCGGTGTGGGTTTCGGCTGGGAGTCCGCGACCGGCTACCGCAACCCGGGCCTGCACGAGTACGCCGACGAGAACGGCCTGTCCTGGCTGCGCAGCTTCTCCGGCCTGGTCGTCACCGCCGGGCTCGACCACACCCTGTTCACCGCCGACGTGGACGCGGCGAACTACCGCTACCCGCACCGGAGCACGGTCTGGAACGGCCTGCACGGCCGGGTGGCCAACATCCCCGCGCGGCTGTCCGGCTACGGCGAGCGCTGGGACGGCGACCGCTGCGTGCTGTGGGCCGAGGGCGAGGTCAGGCAGGCCGCCATCTTCGGTGAGCACCTGCGGCTCGTCCGCCGGATCGAGGCCGACCTGGACGGCACGGAGATCCGGCTGACCGACACCGTGCGCAACGCGGGCTTCGACCGCACCCCGCACATGTACCTGTACCACATCAACATCGGCTGGCCGCTGCTCGACGAGGGCGCCCGGTTCGTCGCGCCGATCAGGGAAACCCTCTGGGCCAGCGACAGCGACACCGAGCAGGGCGCGTCCAACCTGGTCTTCGACGGCCCGCGCCCCGGCTTCGTCGAGCAGGTCTACGAGCACGACCTCCTCCCGGACGAGCACGGCCGGGTACGCGCGGGGCTCGTCAACGACCGGCTCGGCCTGACCTTCGAGGTCGAGTACAACAGCGCCGAGTTCCCCGCGTTCTTCCAGTGGATGCACCTGCGCGAAGGCGCCTACGCCGTCGGCTTCGAGCCCAGCACCAACGCCGTCGCCGGCGAGCCCGCCGCCCGCGAGGCCGGCACGCTCACCTTCCTCGAACCGGGCGAGGAACGCGCCTACCACACCGCCCTGCGCATCCTGGAGACCTGAGGGCGGCCCTCGTCGGTGCTGATCCCGACGTCGCGCCGCGGTGCTGGAGGATGGCGTTCAGGCCGGGGCGCGGTGCCGTCCACGAACGCCTCGACGTCGTCGAGCCGGCCGGCCGGGCCGCCGACCGCGTCGAGCACGCCGCGCGCGGGCGAGCCGGGCGTGGTCGGGGCCTTGTGCGGGCGCAGCCCGCCGGTCGCCTCGTCGCAGGCGATGGCGTCGACGAACGTGCCGCCGATGTCCACCGCGAAGCGGATCGCCGAGGTCACAGGGCACCTGCGTGCCGGGGGGCAGGCAGGTCGTCGCGGACGATCCGCCCGGCCTGCATGACGAAGGGGATGCGGCGCAGCGCGGAGACGTCGCCGAGCGGGTCGCGGTCGGTGACGATCAGGTCGGCCAGGTAGCCCTCCTCGACGGCGCCGGCCTGACCGGTCATGCCGACCAGGCGGGCCGCGTCGAGGGTGCCGGTGCGCAACGTCTGGGCGGGGTCGAGTCCGGCCTCCGACAGGAACTCCATCTCGCGGACCGCGACCACGGTGTCCTCGATCGGCTCGCCCGGCGGGTAGTCGGTGCCGGCGAGCATGGTGATGCCCGGCGCCCGCGGATCGGCGGGGTCGGCGACGCCGGCGGCGATGGCCCGGCGGATGCTGGCCAGGTGGCCGGGGCCGACCTCCAGGGCGCGCTCGATCTGCCAGGGCGTGAAGGCGTGCTCGGCCATCCACTCCGGGCAGCGGGTGACGCACAGGGTCGGGGTGAGGTAGACCCGCCGTTCCGCCATCCGCGCGGCCGTGTCCCCGTCCAGGTCGTAGGCGTGCTCGAAGCCGCGTACGCCCGCGTGCAGCGCCTCCCTGATCGCCGACCCGGACCCGGCGTGCGCGGTGACGTAGGTGCCGTGCTCCTCGGCGGCGCGGACCACCGCCCGCATCTCGTCCACCGTCATCTGCGCGCCGGTGAAGGACTCGCCCTGGTGGGCGATCCCGCCGGTGATGAAGATCTTGATCAGGTCGGCGCCCGCCGCCAGTTCCTGCCTGGCGGCGCGCAGGAATCCGTCGTGGCCGTCGGCGTAGGAGCAGGCGCTGCCGTGCCCGTGCCCGCCGGTCGTGGAGATCGCGCGGCCCGCGCCGACGATGCGCGGCGCGTCCACCCAGCCCTGCTCGGCGGCCGTGCGCACCAGCAGGTCGGCGCGGTTCTGCTCGTGCACGCAGCGGATCGTGGTGACCCCCGCGCGGAGGGCGTCCTGGGCCCGGGACAGCGCGCGCAGCGCCGTCAGGCCCGGGTCCTCCGACTCGTCGGTGGCCGAGAACGGGTAGACCACCGAGAGGTGGGTGTGCACGGAGATCAAGCCCGGCAGGAGATACCTGCCGCCCAGGTCCACCGTGGCCGCCTCCGGTGGCGGGGCGGCGGCGGTGATCCGCTCGATCCGCCCGGCCGTCACCGCCACGTTGTGGTTCGCGCGGACCCGCCCGGACCGTACGTCCACCACGTGCCCGCCGGTCAGCCAGAGCGTTCCGGGTTCCGGCGGCCGGGTGCGTCCTCCGGTCGTCACCGCTGTCTCCTCTCGTTCGTGTCCGGCGTCCCGCCCACCTTGGCCGCCGCGGTCGATCTCCTGGCAGCGCTGGTGTGGCAGCCCGCGGGAACCGGGGGAGCTGGCCATGGATCTGCTGCAGCGGCTGGAGAAGCGTTCTCCCGGCGAGCATGGCGGCGGGCGTTCGGACCGGGTGGGGGCCAAGCTCATCACCTGTGCGTCCTGCGCGCCCCCGCGTTGACGGTCATCAGGACATGGGGCCGACGTAGAGCCAGCCGTCGCCGTCCCGGACGAAGCGGCTGTGCTCCCGCAGGACGCCGGGGCCGCCGGCGTCCACGTAGTGCGCGGCGAAGCGAACCGTACGTCCGGCGGCCTCCAGGACCTCCAGGCGCACCCAGCGCAGCGAGGACTCCAGCTCCAGGGACTCCGGCCGCGTCGCCGGGTGCCAGGTGCGGAGCAGGTAGCCGACGTCGCCGACGGCGAAGGCGCTGAACCGGGACCGCATCAACGCCTCCGCCGTCGGAGCCGCCTCTCCCCGGTGCAGCCTCCCGCAGCAGTCCTCGTACTCGGCGGGCAGCCCGCACGGGCAACCGGATCGTCTGGCCATGCCGCCCATCATGAACCCTCAGGCGAAGAGGCGTGACCACCGGGGCTGTGACCGGCGCCGAGCGGAGTGCGAATCTGTCGGCGGGGGCTGCTAGAACTTGACTCCCCCTTCGTTGAGGAGTCCCAGTGATTCACGCGCATCTCACCGAGTTCCACGGTCTCCCCGTTCAGTACGTGGGCGGAGCCGGTTCCGCCTCGCAGGTCGCCTGGCGGGTGGCGGGAGATCCGTACGACGGTGACGAAACCATCGAGGACAGCCTCCGGCAGCTGTTCGACGAGGTCGACGGCGACGAGGTGCGGGCGATCGTCGTGGGCACCTGGGGGTGGGCGCACGACGACGACCGCGCCGACGTGCCGGTCCAGCTGCTCGTCGAGGCCGCCGGCAGGCTTCCCGCGCTGGAGGCGATCTTCCTCGGTGACTACGTGAGCGAAGAGTCCGAGATCTCCTGGATCGGGCAGGCCGACGTCACGCCCCTCCTGACCGCCTATCCCCGGTTGAAGCGGCTGGACGTGCGGGGGAGCGACGGGCTCGAACTCCGTCCCGTCACGCACTCCTCGCTGGAGACCCTCCGCTTCGAGTCGGGCGGGCTGCCCGGCGCGGTGGTCCGCGCGATCGGCGCGTCCACGCTGCCCGCGCTCCGCCATCTGGAGTTGTGGCTCGGCTCGGAGAACTATGCGGGCGACTCCGGCCCGGACGACTGGGCGACGATCCTGGCGGGCGGCGGCCTGCCCGCGCTGACCCATCTGGGGCTGCAGGACAGTGAGCGGCAGGACGACGTGGCCGCCGCCGTCGCCACCGCGCCCATCGTGGCCCGGCTGGAGTCGCTCGATCTGTCGATGGGCGCCCTGTCCGACGAGGGCGCGGAGGCGCTGCTGTCCGGCCAGCCGCTCACCCATCTCAAACGCCTCAACCTGCGCCACCACTACATGAGCGAGGAGATGGCCGCGAAGGTCGGGGAAGCGCTCGCGGACGTCGAGGTCGACCTGACCGACCGGCAGGAGCCCGACGGCACGTGGCGCTTCATCGAGGTGTCCGAGTGACGGCACCCGCCTTCGTGGTCGTCGGCACGCCGGGGGATCGGCGGGTGAACCTGTTCGCGGCGGCCCTGGAGACCCACGGCCTGACCGGGCCGTCCGTCGTCGCCTGGCGTGACCTGCTCGCTGGGGCCGAGATCGGCGTCCCCGCGGGGGCCCTGGTCCGGATCGACTCGCCGGGGGAGGACCCCGAGGCCGACGCGTTGCTGCGCGGCCCCGGATCACCCGCCCGGGTCGGCGGGGGAGCCGTCTGGCACGCCCGGTTCGTCCAGGCCCTCGAACGGATCCACCAGGCCGTGGCACGGACGCCGGGAGCGCGGCTGCTCGGCGACGTCGAGGAGATCGCGGTGATCTTCGACAAGCGGCGCTGCCACGCCCGCCTGCTGGCCGCGGGCGTGCCGGTGCCGCCCGCGCTGCCGGGACCGGTCGGCGGCTATGCCCACCTGCGGGAACTCATGGCGGCGGCGGGCTGGAGCCGGGTGTTCGTGAAGTCGGCCCACGGCTCGTCCGCGTCCGGGATCGTGGCGCTCCAGATCCGGGGCACGCGGGTCCACGCGGTCACGTCCGTCGAGCTCATCCGGCCCCGGCCGGGACACGTCGAGCTGTACAACACCCTGCGTGTCCCCACGTACACCGACGAGGCGGACATCGCCGCGATCATCGACGCCCTCGCGCCCGACGGACTCCACGTGGAGCGGTGGTTCCCCAAGGCGTCGTCGGACGGACGCATGTTCGACCTCCGGGTCGTGGTGATCGGCGGGCGGCCCACGCACGCGGTCGTCCGCGCCAGCCATCGGCCGATGACCAACCTGCACCTGGGCGGCACGCGCGGCGACCTCCAGCAGGTCCGCTCCCGGCTCGGAACGGCCGGGTGGGAGCGGGCCATGGCGGCCTGCGCGCGGGCGGCCGCATGTTTTCCCCGGTCCGTCATGGTCGGAGTCGATCTGATGGTGGGCGTCACCTGGGACCGTTTCGCCGTGGCCGAGGTGAACGCCTTCGGCGACCTGCTGCCCGGGCTTCCCGGCCTGCCCGGGAGCGGAGCCGAGGGACTGGACAGCTACCACGCGCAGGTGGCCCACCTCCTCGGACATCGGAGCGCGGCATGAGGGACATGGGCCAGATCATCGGTACCCATGATCTGCTGCTGGTCACCCTCGACACCCTGCGCTACGACGTGGCCGTCGACCTGCTGGCCCGGGGCAGGCTCCCCACCCTGGCGAGCGTGCTGCCGGGCGGTGTGTGGGAGCGGCGGCACTCGCCCGGCAGTTTCACCTACGCCGCGCACGCCGCGATCCTGGCCGGCTTCCTGCCCACCCCGGCCGGGCCGGGCCCGCATCCCCGGCTGTTCGCCGCCGCCTTCCCCGGCAGCGAGACCACCGCGGCGGGCACCTGCGTCTTCGACGCCGCCGATCTGCCGGGCGGGCTGCGCGAAGCCGGCTACCACACCGTGTGCGTCGGCGGCGTCGGCTTCTTCAACAAGCTGACCCCGCTCGGATCGGCGCTGCCGTCGCTGTTCGCCGAATCCCACTGGCGGCCCTCGTTCGGGGTCACCTCGCCGACGTCCTTCGAGGAGCAGATCGCGTGCGCCGAGCGGGCGGTGCGCGACCGAGCGGAGCCGGTGTTCCTGCTCGTCAACGTGTCGGCGCTGCACCAGCCGAACCACTTCTACCTGCCCGGGGCGACCGGCGACTCACCCGCGACGCACGCCGCCGCCCTGGAATACGTCGACCGGCACCTCGGCCGCCTCTTCGCTCTCATGACCGAACGGCGGCCCTGCCTGGCCATCGTCTGCTCCGACCACGGCACCGCCTACGGCGAAGACGGCTACACCGGCCACCGCATCGGCCACGAGGTCGTCTGGACGGTGCCCTACGGCGAATTCGTGCTCCAGCCCGGGGGACACCCATGAGACCTTACGAAGGGTACGTCTACGCGTACCCGCACAAAACGGCCTACCGCCCGCTTGATCCCCGGCCGCCGCTGAAGGAGGTCTGGACGGGTGAGCGCACCGACGCGCTCTTCCTCTACCTGCACGTGCCCTTCTGCGAGATGCGGTGCGGCTTCTGCAACCTGTTCACCAGAACCGGAGCCCCGGGGGAGCTGGTGGCCGCCTACCTGGACGCGCTCCGGCGCCAGGCGGACGTCACCCGGGAGGCCCTGCCGTCCGGCACGAGGTTCGCCGCCGCGGCCATCGGCGGCGGCACCCCCACGTACCTGGAGGCGGCGGAACTGGCCCGCCTGCTCGACCTGGCCGAGCAGGCCATGGGGGCGGACTTCTCGGTCGTCCCGCTCGCGATCGAGACCTCCCCGGCCACCGCCACCCCGGATCGCCTGGCCGTGCTCGCCGGGCGCGGCACCAGACGGGTGTCCATCGGCGTGCAGAGTTTCATCGACGCCGAGGCCAGGGCCGCCCTGCGCCCGCAGCGCCGCGCCGAGGTCGAGACCGCGCTCGCCGCCATCCGGGAAGCGGCCTTCCCCACGCTCAACATCGACCTGATCTACGGCATCGACGGCCAGACCCCGGACAGCTGGCGTCACTCCCTGGACGCCGCCCTCGCCTGGCGTCCCGAGGAGATCTACCTCTACCCGCTGTACGTCCGGCCGCTCACCGGGCTGGACCGGCACGGCCGCGCCTGGGACGACCAGCGCCTGAGCCTCTACCGCCAGGGACGCGACCATCTGCTGGCCGCCGGCTACGAACAGGTCTCCATGCGCATGTTCCGGCTGCCGGGCACGGACGCCGGCACCGAGTACTCCTGCCAGCACGACGGCATGGTCGGCCTCGGCTGCGGAGCCCGCTCCTACACCACCCGCCTGCACTACTCCTTCGAGTACGCCGTGGGCGTCCGGCACGTCCGCGCCATCATCGACGAGTTCGTCGCACTGCCGCGCGCCGAGTTCGCCTTCGCCAACACCGGTTTCGCCCTCGACGACGCCGAACGCCGCCGCCGTCACCTCATCCAGTCCCTGCTCCAGGCCGACGGCCTCGACCGGGCCGCCTACAAGGAGCGCTTCGGCACCGACGTCCTGGCCGACTTCCCCCTCGACGCGTTCGCGGAACGAGGATGGGTGGAAGACGACGCCACGCACGTACGCCTGACGCCGCACGGCCTGGCCTACTCCGACGCCATCGGGCCCGCCCTCTTCTCCGGCCGGGTCCACGCCCTTATGGACACCTATGACGCTCGCTGACAACTCAACGAAACCCCCGCCCACCCCCGACCCCCTTCCCGCGGCCCATTCCGTGGCCCGTCCCCCGGGTGTTGTCGGTGGTGGTTCGACGGAGCCGCTGTCGGCTGCCGATCCCGCTTCCGCGGTCCTTCCTGCGGCCCTTTCCGTGGCCCGTCCGGCGGGTGTTGTCGGTGGTGGTTCGAGGGAGCTGCTGTCGGCTGCTGGTCCCGCTTCTGCGGTCCTTCCTGCGGTCCTTTCCGTGGCCCGTCCGGCGGGTGTTGTCGGTGGTGGTTCGAGGGAGCCGCTGTCCACTGCCGATCCCCCTTCCGCGGCCCCTCCCGTGGCCTTTCCCGCAGGGGTTGTCGGCGGCACCGGATGCGCGGTGGAGGTCGCTCCCGCGCCGTCTCGGCCGCTGGGACGGGAACCGCTGTCAATCTGGGACATAACGCCCCGCTACGTGGATGTCGCCCCGGTCGGTGAGGTCCCGAAGCCACGGGAGTTGAGCCTGCTCTATCGGGGCCTGCTCGCCAGTTGCGACTACGACTGCGGATACTGTCCCTTCGCCAAACGCCGGGACAGCCCCGACCGGCTGCGCGCCGACCGCGAGGCCCTGGAACGCTTCGCGGCCTGGGTCGCGGCCCAGGACTTCCCGATCTCGGTGTTGTTCACCCCGTGGGGAGAGGGGCTGGTCAGGTCGTGGTACCGCACGGCGATGGTGGAGCTGAGCCGCCTGGACCATGTGCGCAGGGTCGCCATCCAGACCAATCTGAGCGGGCGGCTCGGCTGGCTGGCCGGCGCTGACCTAAACACGCTCGCCCTGTGGGTCACCTACCACCCCACCCAGGTGACCCACGATCGGTTCCTGGTCAAATGCCGGGAGCTGCTCACCCGTGGGGTGCGGTTCAGCGTGGGCGTGGTCGGCCTGCCCGGCCAGCTCGAAACGGCCAGACGGCTGCGGGCCGACCTGCCCGCCGAGGTGTATCTGTGGATCAACGCCGCCGAAGGGCACACGTACTCCGACCAGGAGGCGGTGGCCTGGACGGAGATCGATCCGCTGTTCGGGTACAGCCGGGAGCCGCACCGCAGCCGCGGGCTACCGTGCCGTACCGGCGACAGTGTGGTGTCGGTGGACGGGGAGGGCACGGTGCGGCGCTGTCACTTCGTCGCCCAGCCGCTCGGCAACCTCTACGACGGATCGGCCCTGCGCGCCCTCCGGCCCCGGCCATGCCCTCTCGACGTGTGCGACTGCCACATCGGGTACGTACACCTCGAAACGCTCGACCTCTACCGCACCTTCGCGGGAGGCGTCCTCGAACGCCTGCCCGCCGCCTGGCCAGGGCCATCCTCCGCGAAGACACCGGGGATCTCCACCTGAGCCCTGGCCGCCTGGCCGAGATCATCCCCCCGCGAAGACACCGGAGGTGATCAGGAAGGCATCGAGCGATCAGGTCTGCCCCTGCGGCCCGCCGCCCGGCCAGGCCCATCCCCCCGCGAAGAAAGCGGATGATCTGCACCTGCGCCTTGGCCGCCTGGCCCGGGATCATCCTCCCGCGAAGACACCGGAGGCGATCAGGAAGGCATCGATTGATCAGGTCTGCACTTGCGGCCCCGCCGCTTGACCAGGCCCATCCCCCCGCGAAGAAAGCGGATGATCTGCACCTGCGCCTTGGCCGCCTGGCCCGGGATCATCCTCCCGCGAAGACACCGGAGGCGATCAGGAAGGCATCGGTTGATCAGGTCTGTACCTGTGGCTCGTACTGCTCGTCGGAGAGGCCGAAGGTCCAGGCCACGCCCTGGCGCGCGGTGGTGACCCACGGTGGCACCCGCAGGAAGTAGGTCCGGCTTGTCCCGTCGGGTTCGGGCGTGGAGTTGACCACCTCCACCATGGTGAGTGGCTCGTCGTCGGCGACCGGAGCCCGCCAGAGTGTCCCGGTCTCGTCGCGGTGTACGAGGTCGGCCCCGGACTCTTGCAGGTAGCGGTCGAACCCGAAGTGCTCCAGCATCACCCGGCGCAGTTCGGCGTTGTCCTCCTCCCTGATGCGGGTCACCGACAGATCGGCCATGGCCGCGCCGAACTCCGGCGGAACGGGCATGCCGCGCCAGGCGTGCAGCGCGAAACCGTCCGGGAAGGCGAGGGCGGGGCCGACGGCCCGGTGCAGGCGGCCCAGGTCGTCAAGGTGCAGTTCGGACGGGCGTTCACAGATCAGCACGGCGTGCTCGAACGGCCACCACCACCCGGCCTCCCGCGCCACACGCATCAGACCGTCGAGCGGGGCCAAATCGACCGCGCCGCCACCTGCACCGCCGTCCGCGCCGCCACCTGCACCGCCGTCCGTGCTCCCCGTGCCGCCACCTGCGCTGCCCGTGCCGCCACCTGCGCTGCCCGTGCCATCACCTGCGCCGACTGTGCCGTCGTCTGTGCCGCCCGTGCCATCACCTGCGCCGACTGTGCCGTCGTCTGTGCCGTCGTCCATGCGGCCGAATGCCTCGAAGAACGCGAGCCAGGGAGCGTCGTGCTGCCCGAGGATCGCGTCAAGGGTTGTCCGGCGCAGGAGCATCCCGACCCCGCCGTCCTCCTCGGCCGGCCGAGGACGGCGAGGCCGACCGGCCGACCTGGCCTCCTCCGACGAGGTCGACCCGGGCGTGGCGGCTAGCCTGCCGATCCCGCGCCGGATCTCGCCCGCGAGGCCGTTGACCCTCGGCCAGCAGTCCGCGTTGACGAGCGCGCACGCCGCCGCCCACGCGGCCGGTGTGAGCAGGGCGGCGGCCTCGGCGCGGACGCGTTCCCACGGCCGGGTTCTGACCAGGTCGCGGACGGGCGCCCCGGCGTCCAGTTCGAGGAGCGCTTCCGGGAGGGCGTTCGACTCCCGGGCCTCGGCGCGGGTCTCCGGGTCTCCCGCGAGGACGGTGGCGGCCACCGCGGCCTGCGCGGGCGAGGCGAACCAGATGATCTGTTCCGGTTCCGGCAGTCCGGCCTGCCGGTAGGCGGCGCGCACGCCTTCTTCGGCGGCGGGCCGGTTCGCCGGGCCGGTCGCGTACGCGGTGAGTTCCCACCGGGTGACGGCGTCGGTGATCCGGGCGGCCAGTTCGGGCGAAAGAGCGAGAGTGGTCATGATTTCCTGGCTTGTCGGGGGGTTGGGGCGTCAGCGCTGAACCGGTCTCAATCGGCCACGAATCTGCGGTATTCGCCGGGCACGTACTCGAACTGACGCACGATCCGGAACCACCCCTTCGGGAGGGTGATGGCGGAATGCTCCTCGTGCACCAGCCGCCCGCCCTCCGGTAAGTGCAGGAACTCGGGATGTTCGCCATCCCGGTCCAGCAGCATCGTGCCGGGCCCGGGGACGGCGTGCGCGTGCCCCGTCGCCTCGCCGAGCGCCAGCACCAGCCGGCCACGACCGTCCCGGGCCGCGGCCCGCCGATGCGCGGGCACGGACTCCGCGGCGACCGGCATGATCAGAATGTCTCCCTGACGGAACACGGAACCTCCTCCTCGTCGTCGCTCGACAAGCTAGAGGACCCCACCGACAATTCCGCCGCCCCCGCACACCGTCGTCCCACGATCAGGACGGCACCACACCGGGACTGGCCACCGACAAGATCATGGGGGTACGAGCGCCGCCAAGGGAACGTGGTGCTGGCCCGCGTGGATGTCCCGATCGCGCAGGCTGCCCTGCGCCACCGGCCGGGGGTACGAGATCTTCACGACGTTGAGGGCGGGGATGCGGAAGATCTGGATGTCCGCCGGGTCGAGGTCGTACAGCCGCGCGATGACCTGCTCGTTGATGAAGTCCTCGTCGGCGACGGTCCCGTAGTCCTCCGCGGTACGCATGAAGAGTTCCATGGTGACCCAGAACGGGCCGGCGTTCTTCGAACGGACCTCCAGGGCCAGTTCGCCCAGCGTGGGCCTGCGGTCGTCAGTCACGGGAGTCACCCTCGGGGATTTCGATGCGGAACATGCCGGTGGGCTCGTCGGCGTCCACGACGTGGTTGAGCACGAACTGGTAGGCGGGACCGCGCTCGCTCTCGGCCGGTGAGGTGGCGAAGGCCAGGCTCGGCAGATAGTCCATGTCGGGGGTCGGGAGATGGAGCATCAGCGGATTCGCGATCTTGGCGATCGCGGTGGCCGTGGCCTGGTCCGGGGCGTTGACCAGCATCATCACACCGACCTCCCGGGGCGGCCCGGCCGCCGGATCGATGCTCCCCAGCACGGCGTTGTACCCGTACGGGCGGATGTCCACGGCGTAGCCGGAGGGTTCGAGGTCCAGCGTCTGCCGTACGCGCCCGGCGAGGATCTCGTGCATCAACGCGACCCACTCCTCGATCCGGGGGAGGATGTGCGGGTCCCGGATGGCGGTGAAGGACATGGTCTCGTAGCCCGTGATCCGGGCTCCTTCCAGTTTGATCGTGTACTGGTCGGCGGGTTCGAAGCGGGATCCTTCGACGCGTACCCGGCGGTCGTCCAGCGCGGTGTAGGTCGCGTCGGCGACCATCAGCGTGCCCGCCGGCTCGCGCATCTGGAACGGGTTGACCGTCTCGTAGAGCATGTGCGCCGCCACCGACGTCGTCGTGCACGCGGCGGCCGGGTCCAGGGGTTCGATGGTGAAGCCGCCCTGGTCGATGGTGGCGAGGACACCGCCCGCGCGCGGATTGGTGGTGCACTGCCCGCCACATTCAATGATCTTGGACGCGTGCCAGGTGGGTCCCGCCGGCATGCCCTTCATCAGCGGGTACGCGGCGGCGACGGCGGTGTCGGTGGCCCGGCCCGCGAGCACCACCTGGGCTCCGGCCTCCAGGGCCGCCACGATGGGTTCATGGCCCATCATGCCGACGATGTGGGTGCAGTCGTCCAGCGTGGCGGCGTCCAGGTCGCCCATCGGCGGCAGCGGGTGGACCCGCCCCTCGTTGAGCCTCTCCTTTAGCGCGGCGGCCGTCTGCTCGCTGTAGATCCGGGCGACCCTCAGGCCCAGGTTCTCCTCCCGCAGGATTCCGCCGGCGATCCCGGCGACCCAGTCCACGCCGGAGTCGGTGCCGCTCGTGCCGCACGAGCCGACGATCAGCGGGATGCCGGCGTCGGCCGAGGCCCGCAGCAGGATCCGCAGGTCCCGGGCGACGGCCGCGGCGGACGTCTTCGCCGTCCCCGAGCCCAGATAGTACGGACCTGAGTCGGTGGAACCACCGTCGACGGCGATCACGTCGGCCCCGAGCGCGATCCCCCGATCGATGGTCTCCGGCGGGAACCCCGCCCCGAGCATTCCGCTGGGAACCAGGACCCTGACCGTCTCCTCCGGTACGGGATCCTCGGTCGCGGGCGTACTCGTCAATGTCGGCCTCATCTCGCTAGTGATCATTGTGTGCGCGTTGAGCGAGGACCGGGGACGTCCCCGCAGGGCGGCCACCAGTTCACGGGCGCCCTCGAGGCCGGCGGCGCGCCGGGCCTCCGCGGTCTGCCCCGCCAGATGGGAGTAGACCGTGATGCCGGGGACGTCGCGCAGCGGACTGTCCGCCGGGAGCGGTTCGGTGCCGGTGACGTCGAGGGCGGCTCCGGCGAGCCGGCCCGCGCGTACCGCGGCGGCCAGCGCCGTCTCGTCGACGAGGGCGCCGCGGGCCGTGTTGATCAGGTGCGCCGTCGGTTTCATCCGCGCGAGCGCGGACGCGTCGATCAGGTGCCGGGTGGCCGGGGTGAGCGCCGTGTGCAGGGAGAGGAAGTCCGCCGTGGCCAGCAGTTCGGCAAGGTCCACGAACTGGACGGAGGCGTCGTGGCGTTGGCCCTCCGGCACACCGGTCGTGCAGCGTACGGACAGCCCGAAGGCCTGGGCGAGCGGCACCACGGCCCGGGCCGTGGCCCCGTACCCGAGGAGCCCGAGCGTCCTGCCGCGAAGCTCGTGACCGTCCTCGCGCGGCCAGCGGCCGGCCTGGACACCGGCGGCGACCGGGACCAGCCGGCGCGCCTGGGCCAGCAGCAGGGCCATCGTGTACTCGGCGACGGCGTTGGCGTTGACGCCGGGCAGATTGCTCACCGAGACGCCCGCGCGGGTCGCGGCCGCGACGTCGACGGAGTCGTAGCCCACGCCGGTGCGTACCACCGCACGGAGGGCCGGGGCCCGCGCGAACACCTCGGCCGTCATCGGCTCGTTGGCGATCAGCGCGCCCTCGCACCCGTCCAGGATCGCGATCAGTTCGTCCTGCTCGCGGGTCCCCCGGAGCGGGCGGTGCCGGGTGGTGAAGCCGGCGTCGCGGAGGAGGTCGTCCACCTCGTCGCCGGGCACCAGGTAGTCGGTGGTGATGAGGACGGTGGGCGGGGTACTCACCGGACGCCCTCCGTGGAGGCGCTCGCGCGCCGGAGCCGGTCGATCCGGACGACCAGCAGAACGGCGACGACGGTCAGCACGGTGATGTGCAGGAGCATCAGACGCCATCCCGTGATGTCGACCGCCAGGCCGACGACGGCGGGCCCGGCGAACCCTCCGCCGGCCCATCCGACCGTGTACAGACCGGTGTAAGTCCCCAGGACGCGGCTCGACGGAGCCAGGTTCCACAGCACGACGACCGCGTTGATCACGAACCCGGCGGCGCCGGCCGCCGCGAGGCACAACGCCACGACGGTGACCGCCGGGGTCGGGACGACGGCCCCGAGGAGCGCGCCCGCGCCGAAGACCGTCATCCCGGCGGCCATGACCCGCAGCCGCCCGAAACGCTCGGCGAACAACGCGGCCGGTAAGGCGGCGAGGATGAAGGCGATCCCGCTCGGCAGCGTCAGCCCGCCCGCGTCGCCGTCGGACAGGCCGAGGACCTGCACGCCGTACGGGGTCATCAGCGAACGCGAGGCGAACCACGCTCCCGCGAAGACGAAGACGGCGACGATCAGCAGCAGCCGGCTCCGGTCGGGATCGAGCACCAGGTCACCGACGATGGTCCTTATCCTGACCTTGACGTCCGGGCCGCGCGACCCGGACGCCGCCGCTGCCTCGTCCTCCGCGAGGGCGGCCTGGTAGGCCGGTGAACGGCTGTCCCGTACGCGCCAGACGAGCACCGCCGCCGCCACCAGCATGAGGCCGGCGGGAACGGCGAAGGCCAGCTTCGGGTGGTCGTCGACCAGCAGCAGGCTGACCAGCGCGGCCACGATGGTGGTCAGCGCTGAGGCGATCTTCACGACGGCGTTCGCCCGGCTCCGGCGCGCGGGCTCGATGAAGTCGGGCATGAGCGATTCGCTGACGGGCCTGAAGCTGTTCATCACCAGCGCGTACAGGAAGAGAACCAGGATCAGCCAGGCCAGTGACGTCGCGTGCGGGATGAGCAGGAACAGCGCGGCGCCCACCGGCATCATGACCGCCAGGTACGGGATCCGGCGCCCCCACGCGGTCCGGGTGTTGTCCGACCGGTTCCCCATGTACGGCTGGATGAAGATCCCCAGGAGGTTGTCCATGCCCATGAGCAGGCCGATCACGGCGGCGCTGGCGACGTGGTCCCGCAGCAGTTCGGGCACCCGGTTGTCGTAGAAGTTCCAGGTCGACTCCTGGGCGAACACCGCCAGGGCCACGTAGAACGTGATCCTCCCGGTGCCGGCCGAACGGCTGTCGGCTCGCGTCGCGCTGGCCATGGCGTCCTCCTCGTGTGACAGCAGTCACAGTAATTGCCATAGCAAAAATGTCAACACATAGCATCCAACTACGCCATCGCAGCTGTTATCGTGATCGCATGATGGTCAAGCCGACGACGGAGACCCGGGCCGATCTCGCCTACCAGACCCTCCGGGAGGCGATCGGGACCGGCACGCTGCGCCCCGGCCAGAAGGTGACCGAGCGAGGACTGGCCGAGCAGCTCAGCGTCAGCCCGACGCCGGTGCGCGAGGCACTGCTCCGGCTCGAACACGACGGGCTCATCCAGCGCACGGGACCCCGGACGGTCGTCGTGGCCGACATCGCCGAGCGCGCCATCGACGACCTCGCCGAGGTCGAGATCGGTCTGCGGGGCCTGGTGGCGCGGTTCGCGGCCCGGAACGCCGCACCGGAGCAGCTGGACGTGCTCGACGCGATCCTCGACGCCGCCGACGACCTGCTCATCGTCATCGTCACGAGGCACCGGAACGGCGAGAACGTCGACCGGCAGATCGACGCGCTGCTCGACCGGATGCAGGAGTTCAACGACGCGGTGAACGCGTGCGCGGCCAACCCGATGCTGATCCGGCTCCTCGAACAGTCCCAGGTCTTCTCCCGGCCCGAACGCCGGGCCCTGCGCCTTGAGAAGATCGCCGAGGACGAGCGGTTCGGGCTGGACCGCTACGCCAGTCACCGCGCCCTCGTGCGCGCCCTCCGGCAGGGCGACTCGGCGACCGCGGAACGGCTGGTCATCGAGGACGCCCAGGGCGGGCTCGCGGCACTGCGGGGGAACCGATGACGGCGCCCTCGTACCGGATCGCGGTGATCCCCGGCGACGGGATCGGGACGGAGGTCGTCCCCCAAGGGCTCGCGGCGCTGGAGGCGACCGCCGGCGTGTTCGGTCTCGACCTGCGATTCGACCATTTCGGCTTCGCCAGTGCCGCGTACTGGCAGCGCCACGGGACGATGCTGCCGCCCGACTGGCAGGAGATCCTCCGCCCGTACGACGCCATCTTCTTCGGGGCCGTGGGCTGGCCGGCGGTCGTCCCCGACCACGTCTCGCTGTGGGGCAGCCTCCTGCAGTTCCGGCGCACGTTCGACCAGTACGTCAACCTGCGTCCCTGCCGCCTGATGCCGGGTGTCCGCAGCCCCCTGGCGGGACGCGAGCCCGGCGACGTCGACTTCGTCGTCGTACGGGAGAACACCGAGGGCGAGTACTCCAGCATCGGCGGCCGGATCTTCGAGGGCACCGAGCGCGAGACGGTCCTGCAGGAGACGGTGATGACCCGCGTGGGCGTCGACCGGGTGCTGCGGTACGCGTTCGAACTCGCCGAACGGCGCCCGGCCCGGCACCTCACCTCGGCGACGAAGAGCAACGGCATCTCGATCTCGATGCCGTACTGGGACGAACGGGCCGAGGCGATGGCGGAACGGTTCCCCGAGGTCACGTACGACAAGTGCCACATCGACGCGCTGGCGGCGAACTTCGTCCTGCACCCGGACCGGTTCGACGTCGTGGTGGCCAGTAACCTCTTCGGCGACATCCTCTCCGACCTGGGCCCCGCCTGCACCGGCACGATCGGCATCGCCCCGAGCGCGAACATCAACCCGGACCGGACCCACCCGAGTCTCTTCGAACCCGTCCACGGCTCCGCACCCGACATCGCCGGCCGTGGCATCGCCAACCCGATCGGGCAGATCTGGTGCGCCTCGATGCTGCTCGACCACCTCGGGCACCCCGACGCCGGCGCACACCTGCTGGGCGCGATCGAGGACGTCCTCGCGGCCGGCCCGGACGAGGCCCCGCTCACCCCCGACCTCCACGGACGGGGCAGCACTCAGGAACTGGGGCAGGCGATCGCCGCCCGGGTCAAGCAGGGCGGGCGGCGGTAGCGCGGCTCAGCGGCTTCGCCAGGTTTGTCAGACTGATCACTTCACCGGGGTGCTTGAGCAAGGGAGTACCGCTATGGACGCGGACGTCATCATCGTGGGTGCGGGCTTGTCCGGACTGGTCGCGGCGGAGCAGCTGACCAGCCAGGGCCGGAAGGTGGCGCTGGTGGATCAGGAGAGCGCCGCCAACCTGGGCGGGCAGGCGTACTGGTCGTTCGGCGGGCTGTTCCTCGTGAACTCGCCCGAGCAGCGCCGCCTGCGGGTGAAGGACTCCTTCGAGCTGGCCTGGAGCGACTGGCAGGCGAGTGCCGGGTTCGACCGTCTGGAGGACGAGGACAGCTGGGCGGTGCGCTGGGCCCGCGCGTACGTCGAGTTCGCCGCGGGCGAGAAGCGGTCCTGGATAGACGCGCGGGGCATCAAGCTGACACCGGTGGTCGGCTGGGCGGAGCGCGGCGCCCTGCGCGCCGACGGTCACGGCAACTCCGTGCCCCGCTTCCACGTGGCCTGGGGCACGGGAACGGGCGTGGTGGGCCCGTTCGTGCGCAGCGCCGAGCGGGCGGCCGACGCCGGGCTGCTGCGGTTCTACCACCGTCACCAGGTCGATGAACTGATCGTCCAGGACGGCGCGGTCACGGGGGTGCGGGGGAGTGTCCTGAAGGACGACCCCTCGCCGCGGGGCGTGGCCTCCAACCGCGAGACCACGGGCTCCTTCGAGCTGACCGCGCAGGCGGTCATCGTCACCAGCGGCGGGATCGGCGCCGATCACGACCTGGTGCGCCAGTACTGGCCCCCGCGGCTGGGCACGCCCCCGCAGAACATGATCACGGGTGTGCCGGCCCACGTGGACGGGCGCATGCTGGCCATCAGCGCCGCGGCGGGCGCCCGGATCGTCAACCGGGACCGCATGTGGCACTACACCGAAGGGGTGCGGAACTGGGACCCCGTCTGGCCCGGGCACGCGATCCGGATCCTGCCGGGGCCGTCGTCGATGTGGTTCGACGCGCTGGGCCGCCGCCTGCCGGACGCGTGCCTGCCCGGCTACGACACCCTCGGCACCCTCAAGTATCTGCGCACCACCCCCGACATCGCCGGATACGACCACTCATGGTTCGTCCTCACGCAGAAGATCCTCGAGAAGGAGTTCGCGCTGTCGGGCTCGGAGCAGAACCCCGACATCACCAGCGGAAGCCGGAAGGCGGTCCTGCGGAACCGCATCTTCGGCAAGGGCGCGCCCGCTCCGGTGGAGGCGTTCAAACGGCACGGCGCGGACTTCGTCGTCGCCGCCACGCTGGACGACCTGGTGGCGAAGATGAACGGCCTGACCGACGAACCACTGCTCGACGTCGGCGAGCTGCGCCGCCAGATCGTGGCCCGCGACCTGCAGGTCGACAATCCGTACAGCAAGGACGCGCAGGTGCAGGGCATCCACAACTCACGACGCTTCCTCGGCGACCGCCTGAGCCGCACCGCCACCCCGCACCGCATCCTGGACCCGCAGGCCGGCCCGCTGATCGGGGTCAAGCTCCACATCCTGACCCGCAAGAGCCTCGGCGGCATCCAGACCGACCTCGACTCCCGCGTCCTCGGCACCGGCGGCCAACCCATCAGCGGCCTGTACGCGGCGGGCGAGGCGGCCGGATTCGGCGGCGGCGGCGTGCACGGCTACAACGCCCTCGAAGGCACCTTCCTCGGCGGCTGCCTGTTCTCCGGCCGCCAGGCCGGCCGCGCCGCCGCCCAGGCGGTCTCGTAGGACCGGCCCCTGATCACCGAGGACGGCCTCCGCTATGAGGCGGGATCACATGGAGGGGAGGTAGGTGGCGCGTCGCAGTTCGCGGTGGAGTTTGAGGCCCGCGTCGAACAGGGCGCCGATGACGATCAGCACGATCACGGCTTTCACGGTCTGGTCGGTCGGCTCGGCCGCGAAGATGTCGCCCGCGGGCAGGAACCAGGTGAGGACGCCGCAGATCACGAGGGCCAGCCCGATGTCGATCCGCCGTGTCGCCGGCTGCCAGCGCCCGCGCACGATCAGGACCGCGTAGAGCGCGAGCTGCAGGACCATCAGGGCCAGCAGCCAGGGCGCGCGGGAGCGGACGAAGTCCTCGTCGAGGGCCAGCGCCTGGTAGGCGGCGGGGGCGGCGTGGCCGTCGAAGAGGTAGTCGAGCAGCAGTCCGCCGTTGAACAGGACGAACAGGCCGCAGACGGCGGCGGCGACGCCGGCCAGGTAGCCGAAGCGGTTGATCCGGTCGCGGTCCTCGCGGCGCGGTTTCCACCCGGCCCGCTCCGGCCGGGTGCGGCGAACCCAGGCGGCCGCGGCGAAGCAGACCACGAGCACCCCCGGCCACCACAGGGCCGGTACGGCGACACCGGTCCACCACATCCCGAGCGCTCCGAGCAGGTCGCCCGCCGAGCCGATCGGGTGCCGCAGCAGGGTGTCGACCAGGCCGAGCACCCAGATGACGGCGATGCCGATCACGGTCAGGCGGAGGAATCTGCGGGAGTCCGCCGGGTCGATGACGGTCAGGGCCGGGTGGTAGCGGGCGGCCGCCTCGGCCGGGCGGCCGAAGGCGAGCACCAGTTCGTGGGCCATCGCCTCGTCGGCGGGACGGCCGCTCTCGGCGGCCTTGGCCGCGAGTTCGTCGGTCAGGAGCGTACGCAGCTCGTACGCGACGTCGCGCCGCTGCCCGCGAGGCAGCAGGCGGGCCACGTCGTCCACGTAGCTCTGGATGAGATCGTCAGGGTTCATGGCGTTCTCCGCCTTTCAGGAGAAGATCCATGGTGTCGTTGAGGCCGTGCCAGGCGTTCGTGAGCCGCTCGTACAGTTCGCGGCCGTCGGCGCTGAGCACGTAGTAGCGGCGCGGCGGGCCGCCGTCGGTGCGCCATTCGCTGGTCAGCACGCCCTGGGTCTCCAGCCGCCGGAGCAGGGGATACAGGGTTCCCTCCTCGATCGGCATGCCGTTCTCGGTCAGGGACTGGCGCAGCTCGTAGCCGTAGCGCGCGGTGTGCAGCTGGGACAGCGCGGCGAGCACGACGACGCCGCGCCGCAACTCCAGTTCGAGCTTGTCGTACGCGCCTCCGGTCACCATGTGGCACACAGTACTATGCGCCACACAGCTCGTCAAAGCCGAATCTTGTTAGGCTCCGGTACCAAGCAAGCGCTTACTTTCATAGGAGTGGCCATGGTGGTTGGCGGGCACTGCGATCCCCGCTTCTTCCGGGTTCGCGAGGTGTTCGAGCGGCACTTCGCCGAAGGTCTGGAACTCGGCGCGGCGTTCGCCGTCTTCCTGGACGGCCAACGCGTGGTGGACCTGTGGGGTGGAGTCGCCGACCGGAAGACCGGCCGGCCCTGGGAGGCGCACACTCCTGTTCTCGCCTTCTCCTGCGCGAAGGCGGTCACGGCGACCGCGCTGCTGCTCCTGGCCGAGCGCGGCCTGGTCGACCTGGCGGCTCCGGTTCGCGCGTACTGGCCGGAGTTCGCGGCGGAGGGCGTGACGGTCGAGCACGTGCTCACCCACCAGTCCGGGCTGCCGGCCATCGAGGAGCCCGTGCCCGTGGAGATGTTCGAGGACCTGCCGGCCATCGCGGCCATGATCGCGTCGCAGACGCCGCTGTGGGAGCCGGGCACCGCGCACGGGTACCACGCCGTGACCTACGGCTTCCTGGTCGGGGAGATCATCCGCCGGGTGACCGGGAAGTCCGCGGGAGACGTGGTGGCCGCCGAGATCGCCGGGCCGCGCGGGCTGGAGCTGTGGCTGGGCACCCCGCCCGACGTCATCGAGCGCACGGCACGGCTGTCGGCCGGCGAGCGCGTCATCCCGGCCGGCCTGGCGGAGCAGGGCGTTCCACCGGACCCGTCCGATCCGATGGCGGCGGTGGCCGCGGCCGCGCTCGACCGCGACAGCCTGATGAACCGGGCACTGGGGAATCCGCTGGTGCACCTGCTGCCCGGGGGCTCCAACAACCCGGTGATCCTGCGGGCCGGCTGGCCCGCGATGGGCATGGTCGCCACCGCCCGGGGCCTCGCCGCCTTCTACCGCGACCTGGTGGCAGGCGAGATCCTGCGCCCCGACACCCTCTCCGACGCGGTACGGCCTCGCGTGACGGGACCCGATCGTGTCCTCTACCTCGACAGTTCCTTCGGTCTCGGCTACATGCGGCCCGCGGTCACCTTCCTCACGCCGGCCAGGGGCGTACGATCCGCGTTCGGGCACACCGGGATGGGCGGGTCGGTCGGTCTGGGGGATCTGGAGCACGGCCTCGGCGTCGCGTACACGATGAACAAGATGGCCGAGGGGATGGCCGGCGCAACCCGGGCTTTCCGCCTGCTGGAGGCCACCTACGACAGTCTCTGAGCCGGCGGGCTCAAGCGGAGGCCGGGCTGTTCGGTCCGGCCTCCGCCCGCGAAGAACCGCGGGTCATCGGATTCGGCCTTGGCCGGGGAACATGGCGCCCAGCCCCAGCAGCAGGATGACCGCGCCGGTCACCACGTTGTTCCAGATCGTCGCCGTGGTGGCGACGTCGCCGCTGATGACCCAGGGCGAGATGATCGTCCAGATGCCGATGAGCGGCGCGACCCAGGCGAGGCCGTGCGTCCGGCCGTAGGCCGAGGCGAATCCCAGGGCGAGCATCGCCACGGCGATCCCGACGATCAGGTTGTTCCCGGTCAGGCTCGTGAACCCGGAGAATCCGACTACGAACGGAGAGATCGCGAGATAGAGGCCGGCCAGGAAGATGAGACCGGCGACCGCCTTGCCGGCGGGTGTCTCCGCAGCTCGTTCGTACTTCGCCCGCAGTTCCTGAATGTCGGGGTGTGTTCTCATGGTCTGCTCGGCCATACCTCTCACCACCTTCTCGGAACGCCGTACGTCCGTGGCTTTCGAGTAAGGCGACCCAATGCCACCTCACTCATATATCATGCTGTGATAATATCACATTAGGAGATGAAGATCATGGTGCCACCGCCCGCCCCCCTCGACGACCAGGAGTACGCGAGGTTGCTCGCGGTTCGGGTGGGGGTGCGCCGCTTCCTGCGGTGGAGCGAGAAGAAGGCGGCCGAGGTGGGCCTGACGGCCACCCAGCACCAGCTGCTCCTGGCGATCCGCGGCCACGACGACCTGCGCGGGCCCACCATCGGCGAACTCGCCGAGTACCTGTGCACCCGGCATCACAGCACCGTGCAGCTGATCGACCGCGTCGAACAGCTCGGCCTCATCACCCGCAACCGCGGCGAGGGCAGAGACCGCCGGGTCGTACGGCTGAAACTCACCGGAGCCGGCCTCGGCAAACTGGCCCTGCTCAGTTCCACCCACCTGGAAGAGCTCCGGCGGCTGGCTCCTCTGGTCAACGCCCTGGTCGAGTCGGCGGCCGTACCGGAGACGCCGTAGGGGAGGCAGGCCAGCTTGGAGTGGACCCACTCCCGCGGGCGCAGCTCCCAGATGCCCGCGTCAGGCTGTGTCCCGCTGCGCAGGCTGCGCGAGTCCACCCCGCGGGAGGCGGTGCTCGCCGACGGGTTCAGTTGCCGTACCCAGATCCATCGGCTCGACAGCGGTGGCCGGGAAGGCATGCACCTGGCCGAGCTGATCGCGGCCGGGTCGCGCCGGGACTCCCGGCCGCCCGGCGTCCCGCCCGAACGCACCTGCGCGCCCAGGCCCGCGCCGCCGGGTGTGCCGGCCCGCGCGGCGGCGGTCGCCGGGGCCTGCTGCGCCGTCCTCGGGGTGTTGGCGGCCATTGCCCGGGTACTGCGGCGGAAGTCAGTGGTGTACCGCTGAACCACGGAACGGGAGAGATCATGGGAGACAAGGACCAGTCGCCTCAGGTCGTGGTCGTCACCGGGGCCAGCGGCGGCGTCGGCCGCGCGGTGGCCACCGCGTACGGCGAGCGCCACGCGAAGGTCGCCCTGCTCGCCCGGGGCGTCAAAGGTCTGGCCGCCGCGGCCGGCCAGGTGCGCCAGGGCGGCGGCACGGCCCTGGAGATACCGGTCGACGTGGCGGACTTCGCGCAGGTCGACGCCGCCGCCGAACAGGTGGAGGCCGAACTTGGCCCCATCGACGTCTGGGTGAACGTGGCGTTCACCTCGGTGTTCGCCCGCTTCACCGATATCCGCCCGGAGGAGTACCGCCGCGTCACCGAGGTGAGTTACCTCGGTTACGTCCACGGCACCATGGCCGCGCTGAAACGCATGCGGCCTAGAAACCGGGGCACCATCGTCCAGGTCGGTTCCGCTCTGGCCTACCGGGGGATCCCCCTGCAGAGCGCGTACTGCGGGGCCAAACACGCCATTCAGGGCTTCAACGAGGCGCTCCGCTGTGAACTGCTTCACGATCACAGCGGCATCCGTGTGACCATGCCGCAACTGCCCGCGGTCAACACGCCCCAGTTCTCGTGGGTGCTGTCCCGGCTGCCCCGCCAGGCGCAGCCCGTACCCCCGATCTACCAGCCCGAGGTCGCGGCGCGCGCCATCCTGTACGCCGCCGACCACCCGGGACGCCGCGAATACTGGGTCGGCGCCAGCACCATGGCGACCCTGCTCGCCAACGCGGTCGCGCCCGGCCTGCTCGACCGCTACCTGGCCAGAACAGGCTTCACCGTCCAGCAGACCGACAAACCCAAGCCCCCGGGCCAGGCGGCCAACCTGTGGGAGCCCGCCGACGGCCCGGAAGGCCACGACTACGGCGCGCACGGCGCGTTCGACCAGCGATCCTCCGGGAGGAGCCCGCAGTCGTGGGCCAGCATGCACCACGCGCTGGTGGCTTGCCTCGGCGGCGCGCTGGTCGCAGCGGGGGTCGTCCTGCGCAAACGCTCACGATGAACGCCTGACAGGGCAGCTTGCCGTCGGCCACTCGGCTGAACCAGGCGGTCAGGCTCACGCCGTCGAATCTCGCGGTCACGACCTCACTGATCGCGGGCATCCCCATTCTCTTGGTCTCGGCCAGATCCTCCGCACTGATCGAGAACGTGGCTTCCGTCGTCGAGGCTTCGGCGGAGGCGCCAATGGTGTCGGCCGTGGTGGCCGCTCGGTTCGCCATCAGGGTTCATCGCCCTTAGGAGTCCGCCACGAGGCTGTCCGGGTCTTGATCCGTCGTCGGCCGCCGGAGAGTCCGGCAACGGGTCAGGGGCAGTCGGGGTATGACCAAGGGCACAGGCCGGGGCCGTACCCGATGTCGGGCCCAGCGCGGACGGCCACGCTGGTCGCCATGGTTCGCATCACACGAATTCTGGGATCCCGCCGCGGACGCGGGACACTCTCGGCCCTCCTCGCGGCCCTGCTCGCACTGGGCGCCACCGTCACGCCGGCTGCGGCTGCGGCACCGACCATGGCGCGCGTCGTCGAGAAGCAGCGGGTACGCCCCCGCGTCGTCGACCTGACCATCGACTCACCCGCCCTCGGCACGACCGCGAAAGTCCGATTACTCACCCCCGACGGCTGGGAGCGGCGCGGCCTCCGCGACCGCTGGCCGGTCCTGTACCTTCTGCACGGCCTGGGCGACTCCCACGAAATGTGGACACGAGACAGCGACATCGAGCGGCTCGCCGACCTGCGCGACGTCCTGGTCGTGATGCCCGACGCCGGCTACGGCTACTACACCGACTGGTGGAACAACGGAACCTACGGGCCGCCGGCGTGGGAGACCTTCCACCTCGACGAGGTACGCCCCATCCTGGAACGCCACTACGGCGCAGGTACGCGACGGGCGGTCGCCGGCCTCTCCATGGGCGGCTACGGCGCCCTGCTCTACACCGCCCGGCATCCCGGCCTGTTCCGGGCCGCAGCCAGCTACAGCGGACCCGTTCACCTGCTCCATCCCGAGCACGTCCGCAGATGGCTGACGGCCTTCGAGGAAGCACCGGAGTTCGAGTTCCACAAACTCTGGGGTGACCCGGTCGCCCAGCGCACGATCTGGCAACGCCACGATCCGTACGCCCTGGCTCCGCGACTACGATCCGTACCGGTCTACCTCTCCTGCGGCGACGGCCGCCCCGGCCCGCTGGACCCGCCCGGCACGGCATTCGATGAGATCGAGGCATTCCTGGCAACGCTTAACCACTCGCTCGCGGACCGTCTACGCGACGCCGGAGCACAGCTGACCACCGACTTCTACGGGCCCGGCACGCATTCCCCGGCCTACTGGGAGCAAAGCCTGCATCGGTCCCTGCCTATGCTGCTCACCGCACTGAAACGGGGATAGGCCGGACTGCTCGAAACCACCTAAGGCTGCGACCCATAGCCAGCAGGTCCGAGCCCCGGCAGAACCGGGGCTCGGAATCCTGAACGACACACCCGATCAGACGGGATCCCGTCAACCACCGAGCGCACCAGGGCACCGCAAATCTACATTGTAAAGGCGAAGCCTCGAGGTCGTATGACTTACAAGAGACCTCGACGATTGCTGCCATCTTCAGGCTCTCCAAATGGAGACGACACCGTCGACGCCGCCCAGCGAGTCCGTCCGGACCCTCGCTACTGTTCTGCTGTGGGACTCTACTTCGATCCGGTGCCGCTGCTCGTTGACGCGCACGAGTCGTTCCGCGGGCAGTGGACGGACCGGAAGTGGCTCAACGTGCCGGGCCCTTTCTACGGGGCCGTGACCGACAACTGCGGTACGGGTCGGATTCACGCACCAGACCTGGTGCTCTACGAAGGCGAATACTTCAGCGAGTACGTCTACCGCCAGCCCCGGACGGCGGAGGAACTCCAGCAGCTGGTCGACGCTGCCGATGCCGACCCCTGGGCGGGCTACGGCTGCGACGGTGACGAGCACTGGACGCTGGCAGCGGTCCGGGAATGGTGGCGTGACCGAGGCCGGGTCCGGGAGTATCTGGTGGACCGGCGCGGCGAGTGGGAGGCCGACGACGAGAAGTCGGGGCAGGGGACGGCCGCCGCCGCCCTCGATTATGCCTCCTACCTCGACGGTGAGCTGGCCTCACACCTGAGGATCTATCTCTATTGGCTGGACGAGCGGCGCTCTCCGACGCCGACGGACCGGCTACCGGAGCTGTAGCTTTGCCCGTGGCTCCCGCAACAACACCTACCTGGGCACCATCACACAGACCGGCATCGGCCATCCAGCACGACCGCGGGATCGGTGTTTACCTGGCCAGTCACGTCATCGCGCACTTCGCTTGCTGCGGTGTACAGGTCTTCGCCAGATTATCTCCGCGCTGGAGCTGAAAGATTCGCGGGCGCGCTGCGGCGCGGCGGTGACCCGGATTCGTTGATCAGACCACGGGTGCCGACCGATCGCCTGCGCGGTCGCGGGATGTCTCCTGGTTGGGGTGGCGGGCGCCGAAGCTGGTCAGCAGGGTTTCCAGGAGAGGTAGCGCGCGGGTCACCTGGCGTGCCCGGATGGCCAGGTCCCACAGGGGTTCGAACTTCTTCCAGCCGCCGGAGTAGGTGAGGTGGCGGAGGCGGTCGCCCAGGAGGGGCTTGGTGGCGGCGCCGCGCCAGATCGCGCTCCAGCGGTAGAAGTCGCGGTAGGCCCGCCAGTATCCGTCCTCCAGTTGGCGGGGGGTCATTCCCACTGGTTGGTAGACGACGTGGCGGGTGTCGTACAGGTCCCAGTTCTGGTGGAGCATTCTGCCGTCGGCGGCCATGCGCTGGTGCAGCGCCGTACCGGGATAGGGGGTCATGATGTGGAAGGTGGCCGTCTCGATGCCCTGGTCGACCGCCCATTCGACGGTACGGTCGAAGACGTCGGGCCCGTCTCCGTCCATCCCGAAGACGAAACTGGCGTTCACCATCACGCCCTGGTCGTGCAGGCGGCGGACCACCGCGGCGTAGTCGCGGCCGATGTTCTGCCGCTTGCGCTGCAGGGCCAGGTTGCCGCCGTTGATGGTCTCGAAGCCGACGAACAGGCTGCGCAGCCCCGCGCCGACCGCCTGCTCCAGCAGTCCGGGGCGAGTACGGAGTCGACCGTGCCGGCCGCCTGCCAGAGCCGGCGCATCCCGGCCATGCCGGCGAAGAGCGCCTCGGTGAAGCGCCGGTTGCCCAGCAGGTGGTCGTCGAGGAAGTACAGGTGCCGTCCGGGCAGCCGGTCGATCTCGGCCAGCGCGGCGTCCACCGTCTGGGTGTAGAACGACCGGCCACCGGCGAAGAAGGCGTCCTTGTAACAGAAGTCGCAGTGATGGGGGCATCCCCGGGAGACCACGATCGAGTTGGGCACCAGATAGCGGCGACGATCGATCAGATCCCGCCTTATGGGCGGAAGGCCGGTCAGCGTCCGCTGCGTGGAGTGGTAACGCGGCCGGGGACGGCCACGGCGGAAGTCGGCCAGGAACTCGGGCCAGACGTCCTCGCCCGGCCCGGTGATGACGGTGTCCGCGTGCGCGGCGGCCTCGTCGGGCAGCGAGGTGACGTGCAGCCCGCCCATCACCACGTGCACGCCTCGCGACCGGTACGCGTCGGCCAGCTCGTACGCCCGCCGCGCCGACGTGATGTACGGCTGGATCACCGCCAGGTCGGGGCGGTCGTCGTCGAGGCGCAGCCGCTGGACGTGCTCGTCCCAGATCCGTACCTCGTCGTCGTCGCGCAGGTAGCCGGCCAGGGTGGCGAGCCCCAGCGGGGGGAACAGCGCGTACTTGACCGGCCGGAACAGCGGGCTGGTCGCCTCGGTCAGCGCCGGGAGCACCATCGTGACACGCATGCCCCGGATGTTAGAGAGCAGATGTGAAAGCACCGCTCAGGTCGTGTGCCTGTTTTGTGCAGAACTGGATCGTCCTCGTCGGGGCTCGATGTCACTGTCACCGGCTATTTAGGTCGATCGACCGATGTCTCACGGACAGCAGAAGGCGAAGCTGGCCAAAGCAAGGCGTCAAGCGGCCCGTCTTCAGGGTGAGCCGCGAATTTTCAAGGTCGTGAACAGGCTGGAGCCCTTGGCGAACGCCTGTCGGATTCGGCCTGCTGACAATCGAAGGAAAAGAAACCGATGAATAGACTCGTATTCCGGATCGGGCGGGTGGCCGTGTTCGGTGCGGTACTCACCGCGCTGAGCCTCGCGGCCACGCCCGCGAATGCCATGGTCCCCACGTCCGCCACCTTGAAGAACGGTGGCATCGTCGCCGGAACCTACTCGTACAGGTTCCACGTGGATGCCGTCTTCGGCATGAGCCAGACAGAGGCCCGGAGGTTGCAGGATCGCGGCCACAAGCTCCAGATCCGGCTGTGGGGCGACGACCAATTCACCGACGATCTCCTGTGGGGGCCCTTCATCGGGAACATCACCCCCACCCCGAACGGAGCCGAATTCCATACGAAAATGCTCGTGCCGGAGTACCTCCTCAATGAGGACGCGGAGCTTGAGATAGATCGGGACGACGAAATGTATGTGGGTATCCGGCTCATCGACGCGGCGGGCAAGACCGTGCGGTCCGTCAGGACCAACACGATCACTCTTCCCGGTGATCGAAAGAGGTAGGCCAGTCGTCGAGCGGCCGGTCACCGGAAGATCAACTGTGGGGGTACATTAGGCGGTTTCGCCCCAGTTCGACTTCCGGGAAGTACGCGTGCGACGTTACCGTTTCGGCATCCCCGCCCTGCTGATCGCCGTCCTCTATGCGGCGGTCGTCGGCGCGTTCGGCGTCATCGCTCTCGTGACGGGCGACAGCGCACCCGTCGTCCGGATCGTCTTCCGGGAGGACTTCGACGAACCGGACGACGAAGCGTGGGGGCTGATCGTCGGTCTCATCCTGGTCGGATGCGTCCAGGGCTGGGCGTTGTGGCAGATCCTGCGCGGCCGGGTGACCGGTCAGGGCGAGCCGGCGCCCAGGGATCGGGCGGTTCGCTGGTTGCGGGTGACGCTCTATCTCTGGGTGGGGCTGAACCTGGTCCAACTGCTCCCGATCCGCCTGCCTTGGTGGACGGATGCCGTCGACGGCCTGATCCTCCTCGCCCTGGCCCCGCTGTTCTTCCGGGTCCTGAACCGGGCCCCGCGGGTGCTGCGGATCACCGCGCTCGTGGCCGGGCTGATCACTGGGATCTCCTGGGTCGGAACCGTGGTCGCGGACGAGATCGACGCGCATGTCGCCGAGGAGGTCTTCGAGTTCGCCGGGGCGAGCGGAATCCCCTGGCCGCTGTGGCTGGTGCTCACCCTGGTGGCTCAGGCCCGCGACGGCAGATGGGGGAGGACCACCATCTGGGCGGGAGCCGTCCGCACCGCGTCGCCGTACGTCCTGACACCGTGGCTCTTCGCTCTTGGGAGCAGTTACAGCCTGTTAATTGTCTCCGCAGTCGTGGGGCCGCTGCTGATCGTGTGGCAGGCCCGCTCGGCCCACGACCTGGCGAGTCCGCCCGCACGGCTTCCGTCGGCCCGGCCGGTCCCGGTCCGGGCGCCGGCCCGCTGGTGGCCGCTCGCGGCGGCGGCGGTGGCTCTCCCGCTGCTCCCGGCCCTTCCGGCGCTGGTGCGCGGCCGGCCGGTCTGGCTGGGACCCGAGGGGCCGATCGAGTACGTCCTGTCGTCCGGCCCGCAGACGGCGATGCTCTGGGCCGCCGTCAACGTGTTCGTCGGAGCGGGCGGCCTGGCCGTCCTGGTCCTGGTCGCGGTCGTCCGCAGGACCCGCCGCCTGGTACGGACGACGACCGCGGCGCTGGCTCTGGCCGCCGCGTCGGGCGTGGCGCACGTGACGGCCACCGAGGTGGCCGGGTACACGTTCGACCCCATGTTCTCGCTCACCCTGACCGGCGAGGCCGGCGTGTCCCCGCTGTGGTCCAGCGCCGCCTTCGCCGCTTCCGCGATCCTGCTGCGCCTGCTGTACGGCGGTCCGCCCCGCCGCACCCGCCTCCATCTCGCCACGGCGGCGATCGCGCCGGTCGGCGGCCTCCTCTTCCTCCCCGTGGGCGACCAGTGGCGTGGCGGCACCACGGCACAGGAGGACTGTTTTCGCGGAGCACGCTCCACCTTCCTCTGTCAGGTACGCACCACCGACGTGCTCACCTCGGTGAAGCACGACCCCGACCGGTACGTCCTCGCGTACGGCGAGCGCCTGTGCGGCGTCTACACCCGGAACGACCCGCACGAACTGGCCCGCGTGCAGCGGACCGACGGCGTCCGGGTCGCGGACCTCGAATACACCCTGGCCGACATCTGCCCCCGCGCCGCCGCGATCGTCACCGCGGCCGCCGCCGAGGAGGAACGCGAGATGCTCGCCCTGGAGGCCGCGGAACGCCGCAAATGCCGGGAAGCTCCCCGCCACCGGCCTCCCATCGAACCGGTCCAGGTGGTCGCCCAGCGGGAACCCATGTTCACGGACTACGGCCAGCTGATGGCGTACGAGGAGGAAATCGCCGAACACGACCCGTACGACGGCGCTCTCCCCTTCGAGAGCGAACGCGTGGGCGTCGGACCCGGCCAGCTCAACATCTACGTCCATCCCGACATCACCCTGTGCGTCACGACCGCGAGTTACCTCCGCCGCCCGCCGATCGAGACCAAGGGCTGGGACCACGTCGTCGAGTTCGGCCACCAGACGGTCAGCGGTGAGATCGCGATCGCCGACGCGATGGGCGGCACGCCGCTCCCCAACCTGGCCGCGCGCGGCGCGGGCCACTACCGGATCCGCGTCCACTACGACCTGGTCCCCGGCAAGGGGGACGACTGGGGCGCTCAGCGCCTGCTGATCATGTCCTACCCGGGACGGAGCGAGAAGGTCGTCGTCCATCGATGACCTTCTGCTTTCACAGTGCACGGAGGTAGACGGCAACGGCTGACGTGTCCGAAGGCTCGGCGACAAGTCCGACATGCCCGTCCGGCCGGATGAGGACTAAGGCGTCCGTGCCGTAGGTGCTCGCGAGATGTCCCTCCTCATCGAGCAGGCCCCCCCTCGAGCTGGGGCTGTCCGAGATCAGCCGTATCTTCTGCCTCGGCGATCCATCTTTTGGACGCCTGTCGCAGTGACCCCGAGTGCCTGTTTCCTTACATATTTCATCTCTTGTCACTGGTAATGAGAAAAGTGATGATCCCCGTGACTGCCTCAATCGTGTGCCACGGAATGCGTGGGGGTACGCATGGGAACGGTACGGGGAAGGGTCGGGCTCGTCGGGGGAAGTATCGGCACGGCGGTGGCCGTGTTCCTGTCGGGTGGAGGAGTACCACCAGGGCTGGTCGAAGCCGCAGCCGCGGCCGCACCGCCCACGAATCCGGAAATATCAGTCGCGTCGGTCCCGGTCGCCCAGGCCACACCGCCGCCCGGACGGGAGGATCTTCCCGCGGCTGCCACACCGGCCCCGGTCTGGCCGGAAGCCGGGCAGGCCGACGTCGTGGTGCGGCCGGGTGAACTCGTCGCCGCCGGGAACCTGGGCGTACGGGTCGGCCAGGCCAGACCGGAGCCGGTGCGCGAGAACGCCCCCAAGGCGGAACGGGAGGCGGCGGAACGCGCTGCCCTGCCGCCCGGACGGGTACGGGTACGCAGCCTCGGCAGTGAGACCGCCCGCCGGCTGGGCGGGGTGGGCATGGCCGTCACCCTGACCCGCGCCGACGCGGTCGCCACGCCGGGGCGCGTCGGACTGAGCATTGACTACGGCCCCTTCCGCGACGCTCATCCAGCCGGGTTCGCGTCCCGGCTCGGGCTGGTGGAACTGCCCGCATGCGCGCTGGACCCGGTTCCCGCCGCGGGCTGCCGCGGTGGAGCCCGGCGGCTCCGCGTCACCAACGATCTGGCCGGCAACCGGATCAGGGCCGACATCGCCACCGCGCCCGAGAACGGCTCGGTAGTGCTGCTGGCGTCCTTCGCCGAACCGCCGGATCCGACCTCGGCCACCGGGAGTTTCGCGGCCACCGACCTCAAGCCGTCCGGCACCTGGCAGTCGGGGAACTCGGGCGGGGACTTCTCCTACACCGTTCCGATCCCGCTGCCGCCCTCGGTGTCGGGGCTCGGGCCCGAACTGGCGCTGGCGTACTCGTCCTCGTCGGTGGACTCGCTGACCGGATACAGCAACAACCAGGCTCCGTGGGTGGGGATGGGGTGGGGGCTGTCGGACGCGTACATCGAGCGGCGTTTCCGGTCGTGCGCGTCGGACGCCTTCTTCTCCGTGATCGCGCCCGAACTGAGTAAGAACATCAACCAGCACAGCTGGAAACACTGGTGCTGGGAGTCGCCGGACGAGAACGACGAGGATTCGGCGACCATCGATCGCGGCAACTCCCACCTCGTGCTCTCCTTGGAGGGCCGGTCCTCGGCGATTGTGAAGGATCGCACGTCAGGGGCGTACAAGACGGTGGAGGACTTCGGCTGGAAGATCGAGCAGATCGCCAGCGGGGCCGAGAGCCAGCAGCCCTACTGGCGGGTGACCACCCAGGACGGCACCGTCTACCGGTTCGGGTTCCGGCGGGACGCGTCACTGCAGGCGCCCTACCTGGGTGACGATCCCGGCGAGCCGTGCCACAGCCAGTATCCCAAGCACAACTTCACCACCGGCCAGAGCCCGGCCCTGGGAGCGGGATCGTTCTGCCGGGCGCCCTGGCGGTGGTACCTCGACCAGGAGGTCGACGCCAAGGCGAACGTGGTCGACTACTTCTACACCCGGGAGGAGAACGGCTACTGCGGCGGCTGCGGGCTGGGCGGCGCCATCCGCTACGACCGGGGTGGATATCTGGCACGCGTCGAATACGGTCACAACTCCGGGGTGGCGGGGTCCGTCCCGGCGGCGCAGGTGGTCTTCAACGCGGTCAACCGGGGCACCCCGCCACCCGGCCACGGAGGACCCTGGTTCGACGACACCCCCGGCGACCTGAACTGCGTGCCCGGCTCGACCAACTGCCAGAACGACAGCACCGCGTTCTACATCACCAAACGGCTGGACTCCATCGTCACCTCGGCGCGGCTGGGCTCCGGGCCGTGGGACGAGGTCGCCCGGTACGAGTTCGGCTACCGCTGGGTGGCCTCCCATCCGGTCACCCCGGGCGGCAACGTCAACCAGCTCCTCTGGCTGGACACGATCAAAACCGTCGGCCTGGCCGGAGACGGCCCCGACGTGGTCCTGCCGGTCATGGACTTCGACTCCACCCTGCTGGACAACCGGGCCGACCACGGCCGCCTGGTCGAGGGCGAGCGGACCGCCCGGCTCAGCTTCCCGCGTGTCTCCGCCGTCGCCAACGGCCTCGGCGGCCGGATCGAGGTGAGCTACGGCCAGCCGAAGGGCTGCAACTGGACCAGCTCCCCGACCGGGTGGGACACCCGGGTGGCCGACTGCTACTACGACTACATCGACACCTACGAGAACGCGCTCGGCGGCGTCATCACCGTCTTCGCCGTCTACAACAAGTGGCTCACCACCCAGGTGAGCGAGCGCGACATGGTGGCCGGATCCCCGAACATGGCCACCCGCTACGAGTACGTGGGCAACCCCGGCTGGGCCAAACCGTTCTCCTACATCGACACCAAGACCGAACTCTGCGTGATCACCTTCCCGTTCCCGGAGGCGTGCGTGTTCCGGGAGGAGGACTGGGACCAGTTCCGCGGCTACCAGCAGGTCCGCACCATCGTCGGCGCGGGCGCCGACCCGGCCGGATACTCGGTCTCGCTGGCGACCTTCTACCGCGGCATGTACGACGACGTCCTGGCCGGCGGCGGCACCCGCAACACCACCATCACCGACTTCGAGAACACCGCCCGTCAGGATCGACGCCCGCTGGCGGGGCGGGTGCTGCAACAGCAGACGTACCGGGCGACCGCCGCCACCGCGAGCGGCCCCACCGCGTACGAGGAGATGGGCGGCACCCGGACCGAACACACCCGCGTGTCCACCGGAAACGGACCCGGCGTCTACGATCCGGTCCGCGTCGACGCCACCAAGGAGGTCTCCCGCGACAAGGTCACCGCGGGCTGGCGCTACGTCGACACCACCACCGCCTACAACGCCGACGGCCTGCCCAGCACGATCAACGAGGCCGGGCAGCGCGGCCTGGCCACCGACAACGCGTGCGCCAGCGTCACCTACGCCCGCAACACGGCGCTGTGGATGCTGAACCTGCCGATGACCGAGGAACGCCGCGCCGGCGACACCTGCACCAGCGGCACACTCCTGGGCAGGACCGTCACCCTGTACGACGGCGCGACCAGCACCACCGCCACCCCCACCAAGGGCAACCCGACCGAGGTCCGTACCAATCTCAACGCCACCGACGTGGCCACGGTGAAGACCACCTACGACGGGTACGGCCGCCAGCTCACCCAGGCCAACCCGCTCGGAAAGGTCAGCTCCACCACCTTCAGCCCCGCCGTCGGCTGGCCCGGCAACGGGGTCGCCCACACCGACCAGCTCGGCCACACGCTCACCAGCTGGCCGGATCACCGCCACGGCAAGGTGGTCACGTCAAGGGACGCCGACGGCCATGAGCGCGGCATCGACTACGACGCGCTGGGCCGGACCCTGCGCCTGTGGACTCCCGAACGTCCCCGATCGGGTGACACCCCCGCCGCGAGCGTGGCGTACACGATCCCGGTGGACGGCGCCGGGCTGGTGACCGGCCCTGCCCGGACCACGGTCAGCCGGTCGTTGTCCGGTAGCGGCGCGCAGACGGTGTGGACTGATTCGCACACCTACGTCGACGGGCTCGGACGGCAGCGGGAAGTGCAGACGCCCTCCCCGGCGGGCGGCAGGATCGTCCAGGTCACCACCTATGACGCCCGGGGCCTCCAGGCGGCCCGGTCGGCCCCGGCGCACAACGCCGCCGGCCCGGGCAGCGGCCTGCTCAACCCGGCGCTCAGCACGCTGCCGCGCTGGACCGCCCAGACCTACGACGGTCTCGCCAGGCCGACGGCCGTCGCCGACATGGCGGGAGCGGCCGAGTTCCGCCGGACCACCACCAGCTATCCCTTCGCCGACGTCCGGCAGGTTCAGCCACCCACCGGCGGCAAAACCGTTCACGTCAGCGACGTGGCCGACCAGGTCACGAAGATCGAGGAATGGAAGGACGCGACCACCCACCACGACACCGTCTTCGAGTTCGACCTCAACGGCAACCTGACCAGACAGACCGACGCCAAGGGCAACATCCGCACGTTCGGCTACGACCTGCTGGGGCGTCGTACCGGCGGGCACGACCCCGACGCGGGAGACACCACCCAGGCGCACGACGCCGCCGGCAACCTGCTCTGGACGATCAACGGCAAGGGCCAGAAAGTCTCCTACAGCTACGACGACCTGGGCCGCAAGACCGCGCAGTGGTCAGGCGAGGCGGGCACCGGCGTCAAACTCGCCGAATTGGCGTACGACACCCTGTCCAAGGGACGGCCGACCTCCTCCACCAGGTACTACGGCGCGAACGCGTACACCGAGACGGTCACCGGCTACGACCCGATGGGCCGCCCCACCGGGTCCACGGTGACCGTGCCCGCCGTCGAAGGGCTGCTGGCCGGGTCGTACACGTTCACCAGCTCCTACACCCTCGGCGGCGCGATCGCCACGCTGGGCATGCCGGCGGCCGGCGGGCTGCCCGCCGAGACGATCACCTCCGGCTACACCGGCCTCGGCCTGCCCAAGACCCTCACCTCCGACCTGGGCGGCGGCGTCACCTACGTCAAGGACACCGCCTACACGCCCACCGGCCTGATGTCCGACCGCTGGTACGGCCCGACCGGAAAGATCAGACGAACCCTGGCCTGGAACGCCGGCACCGGATGGCTGGACCGGGTGACGACCGCCACCGGCGCCGACGCCACGCCGCAGACCGTGCAGGACGACCGCTACAGCTACGACCTGTCCGGTGAGATCACCAGGATCCTGGACGCCTCCTCCGCCGTGGGCGGCAGCCCCGGCCAGTCGGAGTGTTTCGGCTACGACGGGCTGCACCGCCTGTCGACCGCCTTCACCACCACGGCGGCCACCTGCCAGGGGGGAGCGGACAGTCTCGGGATCGACCCCTACAGTCAGGCGTTCGGCTACGACGCGGTGGGCAACATCGTCAGCTCCACCGAGGGCGGGCAGACCGCCACGCACAACTATCCCGCCTCCGGCCCCACGTCGGTCCGGCCCAACGCCGTCAGCTCGATCAGCCGTCCCGGCGGCACCGACTCCTACGGGTACGACGCCGCCGGTCAGATGACCTCCCGCACCGTCGGCGGCACCGGCGCCACCTTCGAGTGGGACCCGCTCGGCCAGCTCACCACGGCGACGGTCGGCGGCGACCAGACCACGATGGTGTACGACGCGGCCGGGGAGCGGCTGATCCGCCGCGAGCCGGGCAAGACCGTGCTCTACCTGGGCGCGATGGAGCTGACGCTGGCGGGCGGCGTGGTCACCGGGTCGCGCTACTACACCACCCCCGACGGCTCGACGGTCGCCATGCGGGCCACCGGCGGGCTGAAGTGGCTGACCGCCGGCCTGCACGGATCGACGCAACTGGCGATCGACGACGGCACCGGCCAGGTCTCCCGGGAACGCTACCTGCCCTACGGGAAACGCCGCGGCATCGACGACCTGCCGTTCACCGACCACGGGTTCCTCGGCCTGGTGGAGGACGACTCGACCGGCCTGGACTATTTGTCCGCGCGCTACTACGACCCCTCGATCGGCCGTTTCGTCTCCACCGACCCGCTCCTGGACCTGCGCAAGCCCCAATGGGCCAACCCCTACGCGTACGCGGGGGACAACCCGATCGGCCTGTCGGACCGGACCGGCCTGTCGGTCTGCGTACGCAAGGACTTCGAGAAGGACCACCAGTACCAGGCCTGCCTGGACTACGAGCGGAATTACAAGAAGTTCTGCAAGAACACCAGTTCGCAGAAGTGCAAGAACTGGAAGGCCGCCTCGTCGTTCGCCGAGAAGCTCAAGGACATGGACGACCGGCTCCAGAACATGTTCGCGTGTGGCTGCTGGACGGTCCAGCAACTGGAGAAGCTCGTCGGCTTCGACATCCCCGAGGAGCTCAAAGGCAAGATCAAATCCATCCTCGGCTACCTGATGAACATGCTGATCGAGGACGCGGAGAACTGCGCGAAGGGCGACTTCGTGGCCTGCGCGATGTTCGCGGTCGGCTTCATTCCCGGCTCCAGGATCGCCACCGTGGTGCAACGGCTCGGCGTCAAGTCCGCGTGGGTGGAGAAGGCGGCCAACAGCCTGGCCGGCAGAGCAGGGCGGGTCGGCGCCCTCTGCGTGGTGCGCAGCAGCTTCGCCCCAGGCACGCCGGTGCTGATGGCGGACGGCTCCTACCGGCCGATCGAGCAGGTGAAGGCCGGCGACCTGGTGATGGCGGCCGACCCGCGGACGGGTGAGGCGCGGCCGCGGCCAGTGGTGGCGCTGCTCGGCAGTGACGGGCTGAAATCCATGGTCGCGATCACGGTCCGCGGCGACGCCGAACCGCTGGTGGCGACGGACACGCATCCCTTCTGGGAGCCGGATCTCGGCAGCTGGGTGGAGGCCGGGCGGCTGAAGGCGGGCTCCTGGCTGCGGACCTCGGCGGGCACCTGGATCCAGGTCGACTCGGTCCGCCACTGGGCGGAGCGCGTCCAGGTGCACAACCTGACAGTGGCCGGCGAGCACACCTACTTTGTGGCGGCCGGCGGCGCGTCCGCGCTCGTGCACAACGCGCCGTGCGGGGTGACCGTCATCGGGCACTTCCCGGAATACCTCGACCACGCCAAGGCGATCGGGGCGAACTACTTCTACGTGGACCCCAAGGTCTTCGACAAACTCACCCCAACCGAACAGTGGGCGCTGAACGAGGCCTTCCTGGATCGCGCGATCGCCGACGGGCACGTCTTCGTGCGCGCCACCAAGGACGCCCGGCCGGGATCGGCGTACGCGCGGGAGATCGCCTACCTCAAGTCCAAGGGATATGTGCTGTCGCCGGACGGCGCCGCTTATGTTCCCCCGCCCTCCTGACGCCCTCCCGATGCCCTGCTGATCCCGGCGGGTCAGCGGAAGTAATGGAACTTGCCCCCTGCGGCCTCGATCTCCGGCAGCGATGTCGGATAGAGGCCCAGGGTGGCCACTCCCTCCTCGGGGAAATGGACCCGGCGCAGCAGAACCTGCACGTGAGCCAGGTACCTGGCCGTTTCGGCCGGCTCCCGGACCTGGTCGGACTCCGCCGTCGTGGCGAAGATCAACCAAACCGCGATGTCCTCCACGCGGCCGTCGAAATGCGGGAGCACGTGGAAGTCGACCGGCAGACAGGGCAACCCTTCGAACTCGTCGTCCCGCAGGACGCGCAACACCGTGAGCCCGGCCCAGAACTTCTCCTCCCGAGCCCGCTGCTCCTCTTCCCCGCGTCGTCTTCTCCGCTCGTACGCGTTCCGAGGCTCCTCGCTCATGACCCTTCATCCTCGGCGATGGCGACGGCCGCGGCAAACTCTTCGCCCGCGGTGCGCAGGTCAACGAATCGGTTTGTGCGGGTCGTGGAGTCGTTTGCCGTCAGTGAGAGTGGCCTCCAGTTCGGGCGGTTATGAGCCCGGTTATGCAGGAGGATCGGAGTGGATCGTCTGTGACCACAGGCGCACGGTCTTGTCCCAGCCGGCGGTGGCGAGCAAGCGGCCTCCGGGGTGGAAGGCCAGCCCGAAGACGCTACGGCTGTGGCCGGTGAGGGGGTTGCCGACCGGCTGACCATTGGCGGGGTCCCACATGCGGACCGTGCCGTCGCCGCTCGCGGTGGCGAGCAGGTGCCCGTCAGGGTGGAAGGCAACAGCCAAGACGGAGTCGGTGTGGCCGATCGGAGGAGCATTGATGGGCTGACCTGTGGCCGGGTCCCATAAGCGGACCGTGCCGTCGCTGCCCGCGGTGGCGAGCAGGTGCCCGTCTGGGTGGAAGGCAACACCCCTGACGGAGTCGGTGTGGCCGGTCAGCGGGGGACCGACGGGTTCGTTCTTGGTGGGGTCCCACAAGCGCGCAGTGCCGTCGCGGCCCGCGGTGGCGAGCAGGTGCCCGTCAGGGCGGAATGCCACACCCAGAACCGGACCGGTATGGCCGGTCAGCGGGGGACCGATGGCTTGGTTCTTGGCTGGATCCCACAAGCGCACCATGCCGTCACCGCCCGCGGCGGCGAGCAGGTGCCCGTCCGGGTGAAAGGCAACCGCCAGGACAGCGTCGGCGTAACTCCTGAGCGCGGTGCTTTCCGGCTGCTGGTCGGCTGGTCTATCGGTGGTCGCATCCCAGAGGCGTACCGTCTTGTCGCGGCTGGCCGTGGCGAGCAGGTGCCCGCCTGGGTGGAAGGCCACACCCAGAACCGGACCGGTGTGGCCGGTCAGAGGGGGACCGATGGGCTGGCCGGTAGCGGGGTCCCACAGGCGTACAGTCTTGTCTTCGCTGGCGGTGGCGAGCAGGTGGCCGTCCGGATGGAAGGCAGCCCCCCGAACGCTTTCGATGTGACCGTTCAGCCTGTGCGCGCGGTTCCACGTCTGTGGTCGTGCGCTGTACCGCGGCTGCGGTCGCGGGGCCGGCGTCGGCTCCGCCGGTGGAGCGGAATCGGTGGGCGGGGCCGGTTCGGCACGCTCCCGACGCGGGGGGCCGGCTTCTCGTGGCGCGGACGCTGAGGCGGTGTTACGGGTGAACGGCAGGTCGTTGGCGGTGTCGGTGCCGCGCTGGTTGGGCTCGGGCAAGCCGCGGACGTGCAGGCGACGGCGGAGCTCGGGGTAGAGGGTCCCCAGAGTGAGCGGGTCCGGGCGGCCGGGCATACCGGTACGGATCAGGTCGAGTAGTTCACCGGTGAAGCTGGTGGGCCTGCCGGTGTCGCCGGCGGAGGTATGGGCGGTCAGGTCGGCGGCGGTGAGGGTGTAGGTGCCGCGGACCTCGCTCTGGTCGGCGAGCAGGTTGGCGTTGCCGGCCAGGGTTTCGGTCTGGATGGCGCGGCCGGAGTAGCAGCAATCCAGGATGACGGCCTTCACCCGGGCCGGACTCGTGTCGAAGGCTTGGCGGATACGCGCGTATTCGATGCCGGTCACATCGGGCGCGTCGGCGTACGTGTCGGTGAGGGTCAGGCACAGTTCTCCGCGCGGAGTGAGTGTGCCGTGGCCGACGTAGTACAGCAGCAGGGTTCCGCTGGTCTGCTGCGCCAGCCGGCGGATCAGCCGGACCACGATCCGGTTGTCGGCGGGATCGGGCAGGACGGTGACCAGCTCGTGCGGCCACCCGCCCAGCCTCGGATCGGTCAGCACCTGGTGCATGGCCGTCAGGCTGTGGCCGGCTGCGGCCCGGTCCGGAAGCCCCTCATCCTGGTAGCGGGCGACGCCGATGAGAATCGCGCGAGAGCCCGCCCAACTCTCAGGAGTCATCGCCGCCCTCAAGCTCGGGCCGCGGCTTGGCAAGCTGGTCGGGTTGCCGTTCGGCCAGGACGCGCTCCAGCAGAGGAAGCGCGTCGGCCACCCGTTTGGCCTCCACGCTCACCGACCCGGTCTCGGTCGTGACGGTGATCGACACATCCGAGTGGCGGTTGGCCAGCCACACCTTAAGCGCCTGGACCAGCGCGATCCCGATGCCCCCCGACCCCAGGGCCACAGTCAGGATGTCGGTGGCAGCGCCCAGCTCCTGTTCCCCGATCGGAGCGCTCTTCTGACGAACCCTGCCTTGCAGAGCGCGCTGACTGTTGAGCCACCCGGTCAGCGCGATCAACTCACCGAGGCTGTCATCGGCGGTGACCCGGATTCGTGCCTCCACGCCAGCTGCTCCTTCACGCATGTTGGAGCGCCCCACCCCGGAAGGGACGCGAACCGACGCATATTCCTTATACGAGCCAAGCTGAAGCTTCAGCAGCTCATGTGACCATTCAATCGGCGAACGATCAATTTTGGGAATCTTTCAAGGAAGTAGCAAGGTGTGCCCCCCGGACAGAGGCGGCGGGCACACGACCTCCGTGGACGCAACCCGAATCCACGTCGTGATGCCAGCTGCCTCAAGCGAAGATCCTTCTGCTCTGGGCCCACTTCGGCGGGGGATCGGGGTGCATGCCAAGAAGACCGGCAAGGGGGATGAGCTGCGCGGATGGCATTGTCGGCAGGGGTAGGACTCGGCCTCGGTTGTGATCGGTCAGGAATGAAGAAGTCATCGCGATGCTCGGCTTCTAGCCTGATTCGTGATCGGCCGGGTTGCTGCAGGAAGGCCGATCTGTCGCGTGGGCCGGGGCGTAGAGGTTCCGGCGTTGGTTTGCGCAGGGGTGAATGTCTTGCGCATTGGAGATTCGAGGAGATCGTTGTGTCGTTGCAGGTGAGTGTCATCATGCTCGGGGTCAAGGACGTGGCCCGTGCCAGGAAGTTCTATGTGGAAGGGCTGGGTTGCGGGATCGATCAGGATTTTCCCGGGTTCGTCAGGTGCAGGCTGGGTGAGGGGTCCTCGATGCTGGCGCTCTATGAATGGGAGGCGGTGGCGCAGGACGCCGGTGTCTCCGCGGAGGGGTCCGGGTTTCGGGGTGTCTCGCTTCACTTCATCGCCGACTCCAGAGATGAGGTGGATGAGGTTATGCGTATGGCGGAGGCTGCGGGCGGGGTTGTGGTCAAGGCGGCTGCTGCTGCCGAGTGGGGTGGGTACTTCGGCTACTTCAGCGACCCGGATGGTTATCTGTGGAAGATCACGACCGCTGCCTGATCGCAGACTTCGCGGAGGGTGCCTCCTGGCGAAGTTCTCACGCCAGTCGCCGCCGATGAGGTGAGGTATTCACCGGCCTTTGCGCCCCACAGGTGGTGCGAGGAATGGGGCTAGACGGATTGCGTTCTGTCTACCTAGGGTAGACGGCATGGATCCCACCAATCCCGTCATCCAGCTGTGTGCTCAAGGTATGCAGGCCGAAGTGGAGGGTCGCGGTAGTGACGCCGCTGACCTGTTTCGGCAGGCGTGGGACAAGGCTGGCGACGACTACGAGGCTTGTATTGCCGCGCACTACCTCGCTCGGCACCAGTCGACGCCCGAGGACATCCTGCGGTGGAATCAGGAATGCCTGGATCGCGCCGATCGGGTGGGTGATGAGCGTGTGCGCGGCTTCTATCCTTCGCTGCACCTGAATCTGGCGCGCGCTCATCAGGATCTCGGCGCTTCCGGTAAGGCGCGGGAGCACTACCTGAGCGCCGCCGAGTGTATCGGCGACGCGGCGGAGGGGCCCTACCGGGACGGTATTCGCTTCGCGGTGGCCGACGGGTTGCGGACGAGGCCGAGCGAGGCCGACCCGCTCGCGGAGCTGCTGGACCGGCTGTGTGCCCGGGCCGCGCTGACCACGCTCGGGCTGTTGCTCCCGCCCTACCTCGGGGATCTCGGTACGGGGGAGGATCGGACGCGATTGCTCACCGCCCTGCACATGGTCCACGCCGGTCGTACGCTGCCGGAGGGGGAGCAGGCACTCTTGCAGGACGCGATCGCGCGGCGAAGCTTGGCGGGCTGACCGTGGCACTCGACGAGGATCTGCTGCGGCAGGCGCGTGAGGCCGGGGCCGGATGGGTTGAGGCGCAGGAGCGGGCCGAGCAGGCCAAGATCGCCTACCATCGGGCCATTCGGCGTCTGCACCTGGCCGGCGCCTCGTTTCGGGAGATCGCCGACGCGCTTGAGCTGAGTCATCAGCGTGTGCACCAGATCATCGAGTCGACCGGTGGCACGGCGAGTTGGAAGCCGCGGAAGAAGGGTCCCGAACCCGTGTGCACGTTCTGTGGTGCGGGCAAGGGGGAGGTCAACAGGCTTATCGCCGGTCCCGGGGTGTTCATCTGTGATGCCTGCGTCGTGCTGGCTTCGCTGGTTGTGTCTACCGGCCAGTCACAGCCGCACATTGACTTGGTGCCCACCGCCAGCGCGTTGACCTGTACGTTCTGCGGAAAGGCAGACGGCAGGATCGCAGCGGGTCCCGGGGTCCGCATCTGTGATCAGTGCCTGCGGATCTGCCGCGAAGTCGTCGACGCGACCTAGGCTCCGCCTATAACCCCTGGGCTAGCGAACCGCTCGGCAGATGATCCCGTCGCCGGGACCCCGGAGCGCGGCCACGATGATGTCGGCGGCGAGATGCTTGCAGGTCATGTAGGGGTCCCCGGTGCCTCGGAAGATCAGTCCGGATGAGCCTGACGGCGTGTAGCACTTGAGTCCGGAAGACTCGTAGAAGCCGATCCAGGCATCGGGGTGGATCTTGGCGGTGCAGTACTCGCCGATCGACAACGGGCCGAACGGGATGTCGACGATGGCGGCTTGTGCCGGGCCGGCGCTGGAGAGGAAGACGGCTGAGGCAAGACAAGCGGTGGCGGTTAGCGGTGGGAAGCCGTCGGCTTAGGTCGTTTGTGGGGTGAGGAAGCTCGTGATGGATTCGACGATGTGGGTGAGGTTGGTCGCGTCGGGGAGGTGGTACGGGCCGTCGAGGGCGATCAGGTGGGCGTCGGGGAGGCCGGTGGTGAGCTGGTGGCTTCCGGCGAAGGGGATGACGCGGTCGCCGGTGTAGTGGAGGACGAGGGAAGGGGCGGTGACGTGGGGGAGTAGCGCGGTGGTGTCGGCTTCGTAGACGGCTTGGAGGTAGCCGGCGGCGACGTCGCGGCCGGCGGAGTCCTTGAGGACCTCGGCCAGGTGTCTGGCCATGGTGTCGGAGCCGCCGGGACGGAACAGGTCGGCGAACAGGCGGGAGGCCATGCCCCAGTGGGCTCTGACCATGTTGACGAGGGTGTTGTTCAGTTCGGTGTGGGTGAAGACTCCGGACGCGGACGCGTACGTCCCGAAGAAGACCAGGCGGTCGACCAGGTCGGGGTGGCGGGCGGCGAAGGCGATGGCGACCGGGCCGGCCTGGGAGATGGCGAGCAGGTTCACGGGGCGGCCGACGCGCCGGGCGATCGCGGCGAGTTCGTCCACGCTGGCGTCCAGGCCGTAGTCGTCGACGTGGCCACGGGAGAGGCCGGTGCCGTACCGGTCGTAGATGGTGAGTTCCACGTGGCCGGCCAGGCGTTGGAGGATCGAGGAGCGCGGGTCGCGGCCGGAGGAGATCACGTCGATGGCCGACACCCAGGCGGGCAGGGCGACCAGGGGCGGGCCTTCGCCCAGGGTTCCGTAGGCGAGCGTACGTCCGCCGGGAGTCGTCGTGTAGCGGACGCGGATGGCGCTGAGCGGGGGTGGGGTCGCGGCCGTGTCCCGGGTGGCGGGGAGGTCGTGGCGGAGGATGCGCAGGTGGAGTTCGGCTATGGCGGCGGACGGTTCGAGGCCGAGTTCGTCGGCGAGGCGGCGACGGTAGTCCTGGTAGCCGCGGAGTGCTTCCGCGTGGCGGCCCAGGGCGTACAGGGCGCGCATGAGCAGGGCGCGGGCCTGTTCGCGGAGGGGGTGTTCGTCGATGCAAGCGTCCAGGGACGGTACCGCTTCCGCCGCGCGACCACACTCCAGCAGCGCCGCGGCACGTGCTTCGACGGCCTCCAGTCGTGCTTGTTCCAGGCGGATGGCATCCAGGCGGGCCGCGTCGGAGTCGGCGAACTCGGCGTAGGCGGGACCACGCCAGAGCGAGAGCGCCTCGTCGAGGAGATCCACGGCGTGTTCGGGCGACGCGTGCCGGGCCGCCCCCGCGAGTTCGCCGAAGCGCAGGGCGTCCACGTCGGCGGCTTCGACGCGCAGGATGTAGCCGGGAGGCTGGGTGCGCAGGTCCGTGCCGTCGAGCAGGCGGCGCAACCGGGACACCTGGGTGTGCAGGGCGTTCTGCGGGTGGGCCGGCTGGCCGTCCCCCCAGATCAGGTCGGCCAGGCGATCCACGGAGACCACCTCGCCGGCGCGGGCGAGCAGCGCGGCCAGCAGCGCCCGCTGCCGATCGCCCAGCGCCAAGGGCTGCCCGTCGGGTCCCGCCGCCTCGATCGTCCCGAGCACCCGGAACCTCATCCGCCTATGGTGACATATCCGGATTCATTGTCAGGGCATGGGCGTCGCGCTGGACGCGCGCGCGTCAGCGTATCGCCACGCCCGCTATCTGCGGATTTATCGGGCCGAAGACGGATTTGAGGGTGTAGCGTTCGAGTTTGATCTCGGTGAAGCCCGCGTCGCGGAGGATGTGTTCCGTGTCGCGGCGTACCTCGCAGCCCTCGAAAAACCAGCGCCACGGACGGGCCAGGCCGCGTTGCAGCCGGGCGTACCCGCCCTCGCCCGCCACATGCTCGACGAAGATCAGCCGGCCGCCGGGGCGGAGGACGCGCAGCGTCTCCCGTACGGCGGCGAGCGGGTCGGGGACGGTACACAGCACCAGCGTGCACACGACCACGTCCACGCTGGCGGACGGCAGGCCGGTGTCCTCGGCCGGGCGGGCACGCAGGTCCACGGCGATTCCGCGCGCGGCGGCATGCGCGGTCAACGCGGAGCGCATGTGCGGGTTCGGCTCTATCGCGATCACCCGGGTGCCGGGGCGGTAGTAGCGGAAGTTCGCGCCGGTTCCGGGGCCGAGTTCGGCGATCGTCTCCGGCAGATCGGCGAAGAGGGCCTGTTTGCGGTCGCCGAGCAGGTGGTGGGCGTACCGGTCGAGGAGCCGGAAGGTCAGGGAGTTGAGCCTGCCGCGCACGGGGTTGGCCTGGTACACGGTCATGCCGGCCCTCGCGCGAAACGGGGCAGGACATCTGCCGAGTGCGTCACCTGAGGGCAGTGACCGGCACCTTCGACGACGACATGCTCGGCCCCCGGGATCTGATCCCGGTCGCCGAGCGTCCGCCCCGTGCCGGTCGCGTCCACCACTCCGATCTCTCGCATCGATCCTCCACAGTCGAAGTCCTCGACCCGAGAATCGCCGCCCCGGCTGTCGTGGCGCTGTCACCCGGATGTCGCGAGCTCACGCGATCGCCTTGAGATTCACCACCCACCACATGCCGGGAACGCCGCCTTCGCCGTAAATGAGCGATCCGCCGGGGGAGTGGCTGGCACCCTGCCGCGCCGGGTCGTCCAGGGAGGCCAGCTGTCCGCTGTGCGGATCGTAGATGCGATCCGCGGACATCGAGACCGCGAACCGGTCCGCCATCAGATCGGCGGTCGGGCTCATGGGCAGGAACTGCAGGCCACTGCCGTCCAGGCGCTGAATGACGGGCCGGTCCCACGGGCCCTCCGCCTCGCTGCCGGAGGCGTGATCGGATGGGGAGGGCGCCACCGGATTGGGCTGGAGCACCCGCCCGACGCACCATTGCGGGCCGCAGTCGAGCATGGCGACACCGGCCGCGGCGCGGATCGGGAAACTCTGCCCGGTGACGATGTTGGTCAGCTTGCCCGACGGGATCGTGCCGTCCGGCCGGACGTCCAGGAAATCGGGGATCTCCTGGAACCACGGCCACTCGCTGAGCGTGCCGTTCGTGACGACGAGGTCACTCGTGCCGATGGGCGTGATTCCGGGAATCTCGCGGGGTTCGCCGCCTGTGAGCGGGACGCTGTGAACGTGTTCGATACCGGTCCACGCCACGCTTCCGCCGCCGACGACGAGGGAGCTGGAGGGACCTTCGTGGTCGCCCTCGGCGAAACTCGCCAGACGACGGGCCGGGCCCGCCGGCCAGGGCGCCGCCCACAGTTCGGTGACCATCTCCGACTCACCGCCGTCGGTGAACGCGTTGGTCACCCAGGCCACGTGCCCGTCGCCGGCGGCGACCGATTCCAGCGTGTAGGACGTCAGTTCGGCGGTGAGGGCGATGGACGTGAGCGTCGTGGCGGTGCCCGTGGTGGTGTCGTAGGTGTCCAGGCGTACCGGGTTGTCATCCCGGTCGGAGGCGATCAGCAGCAGGTGCGTGGCGTCCAGAGCCAGTTTCGGCTGGTAGGCCAGCCCGTCGGAGGAGCGGGCCGGGGCCTGGACGAGCGCCTGCGGCCAGAGCTCCGCGAGGGGCCGGGCCAGCATACTCAGGGTGGGAGCCGGGGAGGGCTCGCCGGAGGCGGGCCGGTCGGGAGCCGGCCGCGGCATCGCGACGGACGTGGCCGCGATCACCGCGATCACCGCCGCCGCGGCCAGCAGGATCTGAACCCGGGTTCGGGTCCGCTGAGCCTTCCTGCGCTGGATGTCCGGCAGGAGACTCCCGTCCGGGACGAGGTCCGCCGCGGCCCGCATCGTACGGGCAAGCCGCTCCTCCACGGTCTCGGCCATCACAAACCCCCCACCTCAGGTACGGCGACAGCGTTTCCGGGCACCGCGGTCGTCTCCCGCAGCCTGGCCAGCCCCCGGGCGGCGAGGCTGCGTACGGTGTTGCGGGAAACCCCGATCCGGACCGCGATGTCCTCGTCGGCCAGGTCCTCGTAGTAGCGGAGCACGAGCACCGCGCGCTGCCGCGGGGACAATGTGGCCAGCAGGCGCCACAGGCCCGCGTCGCCGGATAACCGCTCGATGTCGGCGTCGCTGTAGGCGGCCTCCGGCACATGCGAGACCAGGCGCTCCCGCCGCAGCCGCCGCCACTTGCTGATGTGCAGGCGCACCATGGTGACGCGGACGAATCCCTCCGGATCGTCCTTCGCGCGTACCCTCGGCCAGGCGTCGCTCAACCGGATCAGCGCGTCCTGAACCAGATCGGCGCCGTCGTGCATGCTGCCGGTCAGCACGAACCCGTACCGCCGTAGGGCACCCTCCCGCACCCGGACGAATTCCTCGAAACTCGCCGGCCGCCCGGAGACCTCCTCCACACCGCACCTCCCGTTCCACTACTGGGACGCCTGGCGACGGGTGATCTGTTGCGATCCCGGCCCGTCGACTTTCTCCCGGTGGACGAAACCAGAACTGATCAAAACGCGCGTGGGTTGAGGTTCAGTGGTGGGGGTGGCATCGCCCGCCGATCGGGGCGGCGCTGACGCCCCGACTCAGGTGGCGAGTGCGGTGAGGGGTTCCATGCGGCCGGCCCTGACCGCGGGGTGGAGGCCGGCGGAGAGGCCGACCAGTAGGCCGGTGAGGGGTGCGGCTGCGAGAACCCAGCCGGAGATGGCGGCTGTCCAGCCCTTCGCGAGGGCGACGGCGATGACCACGTCCAGGCCGGCGATGCCGCCGACGATGCCTCCCGCGAGGCCGAGGAGGCCGCTTTCGATGAGGAACTGCGTGAGGATGGCGCCGCGGGTGGCTCCGACGGCGCGGCGCAGGCCGATCTCGTGGCGGCGTTCCAGGACGGCGATCAGCATGGTGTTGGCGACGCTGAGGGCTCCGACGAGGAGGGAGACGGCGGCCATGAGGAGGAACAGGTCGCGGGCGTCGGTTTCCACCTGGGCGCGTAGGTGCCGTGGGTCGGGCGGGATCTCGGCGGGGAGGGTGTCGGGTGCCTGGGGGCGCAGCGCGACCTTGGCCTCGCGGCCGACCTGCTGAGCCGCGCCGAGCCGGGTTTTGATCACCAGCTGGGGTTCGCCGAAGTCGATCCTCTTGGCGGACGCCCAGTCGGGAATGATCGCGGCCAGCGGGGCTTGGGAGTCCAGTTCGGGCGTGGTGACGATGCCGATCAGCCGGTACGTCACACCAGAGATGGAAATTTCGGTATTCGGGTGGTCGATGCCCAGGGACCTGGCGGCAATGTCGCCGAGGAGGGCGACTTGGCGGCCCCTGTCGGTGTCGTCCTGGTACGCGCGTCCGGACACCGGCCGTACGTTCAGGGCACGCAGGGCCGAAGCGGAAGCCGACATGACCACGGTCTCCACGGGCGGTCCGCCGGAGGCGCGTACCGTCGGGAGCTCCCCGGACGCGGCCGACACGACGCCCGCCGCCACGACGCCGTTCAGCCGCTCGACCCTGCCGACCTCGCCGGTTTCGTCCTCCGAGAGGCCGTGCAGGGTGACGGTCGTTGCCTTGAGCGCGTCGAAGCGTGCGGAGAGCTGGGCCGCGGCCGTACCGGTCAGGCCGATGGTGGCCACGAGTGCCGCGATTCCGAGGGCGATGCCCAAGGCGGTGAGCGCGGTACGGGGCCGGGCGCGGACCGCCTCGACGGCCTCGGCGATCAGGTCACCCATCACGGTCCACCTCGCTCAACCGGCCGTCGGCCAGCCACAACATCCGGTCGGCCGACCGGGCGACGGCGGGGTCGTGGGTGACGACCACGACCGCGAGCCCGGCCCTGGCGCGTGCCCGGAGCAGATCCATGATCTTCGCGGTCGCGGCCGAGTCGAGGTTGCCGGTCGGTTCGTCGCACAGCAGCAGGCAGGGGTCCAGGACGGTCGCCCGGGCGATGCCCGCGCGCTGTTTCTCCCCGCCGGACAAGGTACGGGGCAGGGCGTGGAGCCGGTGGGCGAGGCCCACGCCGGTCAGCGCGGACACGGCGGCGGCACGCCGTTCGGCGGGTGGCCGCCGGGCGTAGAGCAGCGGGAGCGTCACGTTGGCCAGGACCGTCTTGTGGGCCAGAAGGTGGAATGCCTGGAAGACGAATCCGATCGAGCGCATGCGTAGTCCGGCGCGCTCGCGGTCGGTCAGCGTGGACGTGTCGGCTCCGGCGAGCGCGTACGTGCCGGTGGTGGGGCGGTCGAGCAGGCCGAGCAGATGGAGCAGCGTGGATTTGCCGGACCCGGACGGACCCATGATCGTCACGACCTCACCGGGGAAGACCGTGAAGGTGGCGTCCACGAGCGCCCACTGCGGACCGGCGGGAGAGTCGTAGGCCCGGCTCAGGCCGTGGGCGCGGATCACCGGGGCCAGACGCGTACCTGGTCGCCCGGTCGTATCGATCCTGGTGGCGCGGATATCGACAACCATCCTTCCGCCTCCTTCACAACGTCGATCTGAATGGGCCCCCGATTCGTGTGAATGCGCGCCCGGTCGCCGGTCGGCTGGAGGGCCGAGACGGGGATCACCGGCCCGGTGCGCTCCCACCGCACCGGCACGGTGATCACTGACGGGGCCGGCGGTTCCGCCTGCGCCGCGAGTGCCTGTGGCGTACGCGCCTGCCCGGCCAGCCACCACGAGCCCGCCGTCCCGGCGACCAGGATCGACCCCGCGATCACGCGCCGCGCGCGGCCCACTCCGACCCCTCCTCCGGCCCGGTCGCGGCGAGGATGTGACGGGCGCGCCGGAGCGCCTGCCGCCCGGTCTCGCGTACGGCGGCGGCCTCGGCCTCGTAGATTCGCATGCCCGCCGTGAAGTAACGATCCTCGAGGGCGCGGCGCCGCGGCGCGTACGTCAGGGTCTGCTCGCAGGTCGCGTCCGCCGTCGCCAGCGCGATCTCCTTGCGCCGGGCGTTCCGGTCATCCTGCTCGTAGTAGTCGGCGGCCAGCGCCCGAGCCTGAGCCGGGTCGCGCAACTCCGGATATCCCCTGCCGGACATGCAGGACGACCAGCGCTGATTGAGTACGGCGAGCCGGGGATCCGTGGCCGCCCGTACCCGTACCCGGTGCTTGAAGTTGTCGCTGAAGAACATGTAGAAGAGCCAGCGTTCGGGCGGGTCGCCGTACAGCGTGGATCTGGCTTGGGCACGGCAGCCTTCGCTGGTCGCCTGAACCGTACCGATCTCGGGCACTTCGACCGTGATCAGGGGCGCCTCAGGACGGCCGGAGAGAGCCAGCCACCATGCGGGCACTTCGGGCTTCTCCTCCGGTTCCGCGGCCGATGTCCGGGGCGTCCGGTAACCGTGCCGCCGGGCTTCGCCGATCGAGATCCCGTACGCGTTCTCGATGGTGGCAGGTCCTTGATCCGCGGGAGCCTTGACGTAACGGAAGCCCTGGGCGGCCATGCAGCGGCGGACCAGTTCCTCCTCCGCCTGATCCAGAACCCCGGAGCCCGCCTGGAGGCCGAGCACCTGGTCGCGAATCCCCGGGTCGGGCCGCGCGGGCAGCTGCCATCCCGTGACGGCCGGCGCCGCCGAGCAGGCACTGAGCGCGACGGTGAGAAGTAGATACCTTGAATGCTTCATCGTCATGTCCTCGGGTCCCGGCCGCCCCGGGTCGGGGCGGCCGGACGTCTGGTCAGCACCTCGTCGTCGAGACGTGGCCTTCGCCGTTGTCGTTGTCCGATCCGGCGAACTTCTTGAAGCCGGCGTCGGGGCGCGTACACACCGTGATGAACCCGCCCAGGGCCGGCTCGGAGTAGATCGCGGCCCGCAGCTTCTTCCACTGGTTGAACGCGGAGCTGTCCTCGTTGACGAGCCTGCGGACCGTGGCCCGCTGTTTGTTCCAGCTCGGGTAGCTGCGCCTGGCCCAGAAGCTGGCCCCGCCGTAGCCGGAGTGCTGGTACACGCAGAAGTTCCGCTCCGGGCAGCGCGCACGCTGGGCGGACTCCGCCGCGGCGGGCCCCGTCAGCGCCGTGACGGCCGTCGCGGAGGCCAGCGCGGCCGTCACCAGCGCGGTCACCGTACGGGTGATCATGGTTTCTCCCTTCCGGAAATCGACCTGTCACCGCCACCCTCCGAATCGCGGCCCACGTCCGGCAAAGATTCCGGAGGACCCCGGACGAATCCGGATTGCCGCCTAGACTCGTACGGGTAGCCATCCGCGATGGGGTGTCCGGTCTTGACCTCAGGAAAGACGGATCCGGCGCGGCCTCCCGATCCGTCCGAAGCAGACGACGTGCAGGGCTTCGTCACCGAGCTCCGCCGCCTGAAATCCTGGGCGGGCAACCCTTCGCTGGACCGGTTACGCCAGACCACCGGAATCGCCCGCAGCACCCTGTCCGACGCCCTCAGCCCGCGCCGTACCCGGCTGCCCGCACTCGACCTGGTGGCGGATTTCGTACGCGCCTGCGGACGCCCCCCAGACGAGGTCGCCGCCTGGGTGGCCGCGTGGCGGAGAATCCACGGCACCGCCCAAACCCTCGCCGAACCCCCCACCGGCCCCATCCCGCGCCAGCTCCCCACCTCGGTACGGCATTTCGTCGGCCGGGACCGCGAACTGGCGGCCCTCGACGAACTGGCCCGGCCCGACGCCGCCACCGTCATGATCATGGCGATCGACGGCGGCCCCGGAGTCGGCAAGACCTCCATCGCGGTCCACTGGGCCCACCGGGCGGCCGCGCGCTTCCCCGACGGCCAGCTCTTCGTCAACCTGCGCGGCTTCGACCCCGACCGCGCCCCGATGCTCCCCGCCGAGGCGATCCGCGGGTTCCTGGACGCCTTCGCCGTCCCCGCCGACCGCATCCCGCGCGAACTGGACGCCCAGGCCGCCCTCTACCGCAGCCTCCTCGCCGATCGCCGCATCCTGGTCGTCCTGGACAACGCCCGCGACGTCGACCACGTACGCCCGCTCCTCCCCGGCAGCCCGGCCTGCGCGGTCGTCGTCACCAGCCGTACCCGCCTCACGGGCCTCGTCGCCGCGGAAGGCGCGCGCTCCGCCACCCTCGACCTGCTCGACGCCGCCGAGTCGGAGCAGCTCCTCCGCCACCACCTGGGCGCGGAACGCGTGGCCGCGGAACCGGTCGCGGTGGCGGCGCTCATCGACCTCTGCGCCCGGCTGCCGCTCGCCCTGACGATCGCCGCGGCCCGCGCGCTGTTCGATCCGGCGACTCCGCTGGCCGCGCTCGCCGCACAGCTGGCCGACGCCAGGGAACGTCTCGATCTCCTCGACACCGGGGACCCGGCCACCGCGCTGCGGGCCGTCTTCTCCTGGTCGTACGACGCGCTCGACGACGAATCGGCCCGCCTGTTCCGGCTCCTGGCCCTGCACCCCGGCCCGGAGATCACGGCGCCGGCCGCCGCGAGCCTCGTCGGTCACCGTGAGGTCCGGCGCGTCCTGGGGGAGCTCACCCGTACGCACCTGATCAACGAGCAGGTTCCCGGCCGGTTCACCCTTCACGATTTACTTCGTGCGTACGCCACCGAACTGGTCGAGACCGACTCCGATCGGTTCGAGGCCCAGCATCGAATCCTCGACCACTACCTGCACACGGCGCATACCGCCAGCCTGCTCCTGCACCCGTACCAGGAACCGCTGCCTCTGCCGCCACCGCGACCCGGCGTCGTACCGGAACAACCCCGCACCCACCAGGACGCCCTGACCTGGTTCTCCGGACGGCACGCCGTGCTCCTGGCGGCGGTGGAACACGCCGCCTCGGCCGGCTTCCCCACCCACGCCTGGCAGCTGGCCGCCACCCTCACCGAATACCTGGACCGCCAGGGGCACTGGCAGGACTGGCTCACCACCCAGCACGCCGCCCTGGACATCGCCCGCCGAAGCGGGGACCCGCGCGGTGAGGCCGTCTCCCAGCGCGGCCTCGCCCGCGCCTCCAACTGGCTGCACCGGCACGAGAACGCCATCGTCCACTTCGGCCGGGCCCTGGAGCTCTACACCCGGCTCGACGACCCCGCCGGCATGGCCCGCGTCCACCGCGGCCTCTCCCACTCCCTGGGGCGGCTCGGCCGCCACGCGGAGGCGCTGGAGCGCGCCCGGCAGGCATTGGACCTGCTCCAGGACGGCGACGACCCCGCCGGCGAGGCGGTCACCCTCAACGCGGTCGGCTGGCATCTCGCCCAGCTGGGCCAGCACCGCGAGGCCTGGCCCTACTGCGACCGCGCCCTCACCCTGCTGTACGAGCTCGGCGACCACTCCGGCCAGGCGTACACCTGGGACACGCTCGGCTACATCCACCACCACCTGGGCGAACACCAGCGTGCCGCGAGCTGCTACCGGCACGCCATCACCCTGTACCAGGAGCTCGGCGTGCGCTACCACGAGGCCGAATCCCTCATCCATCTCGGCGACGTCCAAGCCGCCTCCGACACCGGAGCAGCCCGGGGAACCTGGCGCCGAGCCCTGAGCATCCTCGACGATCTGGGCCATCCCGACGCCGACGGCGTACGCGCCAAACTGGCCGTCCGCGAAAACTGACATCCTGTACGAATGCGACAAGTGACCGTCCTCGGCAGCTGCGGCGCCTTTCCCGAGCCGGGCCGTGCCTGCAGCGGGTACGCGGTGGACTGGGACGGTTACCGGCTCCTGCTCGACCTGGGCTACGCCACGCTGCCCCGGCTGCTCGCCCACTGGCCGGACGGCGCGGTGGACGCCGTCGTCGTCACCCACGAGCACCCCGACCACTGCGTCGACCTGCACGGCTTGTTCCGGATGCGGTTCTACGGCGACCCCGGTGGCCCGAAGCTGCCGTTGTACTGCCCGCCGGGCGTGCTCGACCGGATCGGCGGCCTGGAGCCCGACGCCGACCTCCACGCGGTCTTCGACGTGCGGCCGCTGCCCGGCAGTCACCAGGTGGGACCGTTCGCCCTCACCGGACTGCCGCTGCCGCACTACGTGCCCAACGCGGGCATCCGCATCGAGGCCGACGGGGTCGCCCTGGCCTACACCGGCGACACCGGGCCCACCCCCGCACTCGCCGAACTCGGGCGGGACGCCGACCTGTTCATCGTCGAGGCCACCGACCGCGACGGCGAAACCGACCGGCCCACGCGCAATCTGCTCACATCCACGGAGGCCGGTCACTGGGCCGGCCGCGCGGGCGCACGCCGGCTGATGCTCACCCACTTCTGGCCGGGCAACGACAGGGCCGCCGCCGTGGCCGCCGCCCGGAAGGAGTTCGACGGCGAGGTGCTGGCGGCCGAGGAAGGGCTCACCATCGCGCTCGGGCCGAACTGAGCGGCGGTCGGCTGATCGTGTTCTCTCGCCGCGCTGTACGAGATGAATTCGGGCCGTCTCGTCCACGGGCGCCGGTCGTAGGATGGCGGCGATGGAGCTGTGGGAGCGGTCCGCCGCCCTGGCGTCGCTTGAGGAAGCGCTGCGGGCCAGCGCCGGCGGGGGCCAGGTGGTGCTGGTCGCCGGGGAGGCCGGGATCGGCAAGTCCGCGCTCGTCAACGCCTTCGCCGCACGGTGCGCGGGGCGGGTGCGGGTGCTCTGGGGCGTCTGCGATCCGCTGGTCACGCCTCGGGCGCTGGGGCCGTTGCACGACATCGGCTGGCAGGCGGGCGGCAGGCTCGCGGCCCGGCTGGACGCCGGGGTGGGTCAGGCGGAGCTGTTCGCGGCTCTGATCGAGGAACTCTCGGGGCCCGTACAGCGGCCGCGGCCGGTCGTCGTGGTGGAGGACGCCCACTGGGCTGACGAGGCCACGCTGGATCTGCTGGTGTTCGTGGCCCGGCGGATCGAGCGGCTGGCGGCGCTGCTGGTCGTCACGTACCGGGATGACGAGGTCGGTGCCGAGCATCCGTTGCGGGCGGCGCTGGCGGCGATGCCCCGGCACGTGGTGCGCGAGGTGCCGGTGGCGCCGCTGTCGAGGCGGTGTGTGAGCGAGCGGGCGGCCGGCGCCGGACGTGACCCCGACGAGGTGTATCGGCTGACCGGCGGCAATCCGCTGCTGGTGACCGAGTTGCTGGCCGTCGGTGGCCCTGCGGTGCCCGGGAGCGTACGCGATCTGGTGCTGGCGCGGTTACGCGGGCTGACCGAGCCCGCCCGCGAGGTGGCCCGGCTGGTCGCCGTGATGCCCACACGGGCCGAGCCGCTGATCCTGACCGGCACCGAGGACCTGGCGGAACAGTGCGTCGCGGCGGGTGTGCTGGTGGCGGCCGGTGACGGGGTCGGCTACCGCCACGAGCTGCTGCGGCGTGCCGTGGAGGACTCGCTGCTGCCGTCCCGGCGGGCCGCGCTGCACCGCCGGGCGCTGGAACGGCTGGCCGGGGCGGAGGGCGTCGACGCGGCCCGGCTCATGCACCACGCCCGGCTCGGCGGCGACGCGGACGCGGTCCTGCGGTACGGCCTGGCGGCGGCGGCCGACGCGGCGGCCAAGGGCGCGCACCGGGAGGCGGCGGCTCATTTCCGCGCGGTGGTCCCGCATGCCGGGCGGCTGCCGGCGGGGGAGCGGGCCGGGCTGCTGGAGGCGTACGCGTTCGAGGCGTACCTGGCCGGGGTGTCCGATGAGGCGATGGAGGCACGGCGGGCAGCCCTGGCCGAGCGGGAGCGGCTCGGGGAGCGCGAGCGGGTGGGTGAGAACCTGCGGTGGATCTCGCGGCTGGCCTCGTGGAGCGGCCGGAGGGAGGAGGCCGTCGCCGCGGCTGTCCAGGCGGTCGAGGTGCTGCGGGAGGGCGAGCCGGGCCGCGAGCTGGCCATGGCGTACAGCAACCGGTCGCAGCTGCACATGCTCGCCGACGAACGGGAGCAGACCATCGAGTGGGGGCAGCGGGCGCGGGATCTGGCCGGACGGCTGGGCGACCGGGAGACGGAGATCCACGCCTCGGTCAACGTGGCCACCGCCCGGCTGTGCGACGGGGATCTGACCGCCGCCGCGGCGTTGCGGCAGGCGCACGACGCGGCGTCGGCCGCGGGGCTCGTCGATCATGCTGGCCGGGCGCTGGTGAACCTGGCCAGCTCCCTGGTCGGCATGGCCGAGTACGCCTCGGCCGAGGCGGCGCTGAACCAGGCCCTGCGGTACGCGTCCGAGAACGATCTCGACGGTTACGTCCAGTACCTGCTGGGCATGCGGGCGGGGATCCGGGTGCAGCAGTGCGCGTGGGACGCCGCGCTCGCGGACGCCGAGGAGTCGCTGGCCCGGCCCAGCAGGATCGGGGTGTCGGTGGTGACGGCGCTGGTCGCGCGGGGGCGGATCCTGGCGGCGCGCGGCGATCCGGGTGCGCCGGCGGTGCTGGACCAGGCCGCCGGTCATGCGTCCGGCATCGGGGAACTCCAGTGCATCGCTCCGGTCGCGGCGGCGCGGGCGCAGTACTTCCTGCTGGCAGGGGATGCCGGTCGGGCCGCGGAGGAGGCGCGCGAGGGGCTGGCGCTGGCGGTGGTGAAGGGTCACACGTTCTTCGCCGCGGAACTGGCGTACCGGTTGTGGCGGGCCGGTGAGCCGAGTCCTGTTCCGCCGGAGTCCCTGCCGGTGCCGTACCGGCTGATGGTGGGCGGGGATTGGGCCGGAGCGGCCGCGGAGTGGGCGCGGCGGGGCGGCGAGTACGCGCGCGTCGAGGCGCTGTCGGCGGGGGACCGGCCGGCGGTCAGCGAGGCGCTGCGCATCCTGGACGATCTGGGCGCGGTGGCCGCCGCGCGACGGCTGCGCGCCGAACTGCGCGGGCGTGGCGTCACCGGCGTGCCGCGCGGCCCGCGCCCGTCGACCGCCGCCAACGCGGCCAGCCTGACACCACGCCAGGCGGAAGTGCTCGGACTGCTGGCCGAAGGGCTGAGCAACTCCGACATCGCCCTCCGGCTGACGCTGTCGCCCAAGACGGTCGAACATCACATATCCGCGGTGCTGGACAAGCTCAACGCGGCGACCCGCGGCCAGGCGGTCGCCACGGCACACCGCCTCAACCTGGTGCCCTGAGCGCGCCAACATAGGGGATTCTCCCCAGTCGCGCTGGTCGGTCCCGCCGTAGCGTCACGTCCTGATTCCGGCGCGGAGAGAGCCGATCTCCGTGCTTCCGAACCGCGATGTCGTCCGACGACGCTGCCCGAATCACGGGGAGAGCCCTGATGAGCACCAGCAAGCCCGCATTCCGCATCCTCCGGCGCGCGGCGGCGTCCGCCGCCGCGATCACCCTGCTGGCGGCACCCGCCTCCGCCGAACGCAACGTTTCGGCCACCTTCGACGACCTGCCCACCGGCACCGCCGTCAGCGGCCAGTACGCACCCGCGATCACCTTCGGCGTCAACGTGCTCGGTCACCCGGACGGCGTGTTCCCCGTGGTCACCCGGCTCCGTTCCGGCGAACACGTGGGCCGCGCCACCCCAGAAACCGAACCCTCCCGCCGGGTACGCCCCCGCCCCCCGAGCATCTGGGGCCGCCTCGGCGCCCCGGCGTCAAACCTCTCGGTCCAGGTCGGCACCTTCGGATCCCGCCGCGTACGCGTGACTCTCGACGCCTATGACTCCACCGGAACCCTGGTCGCCCGCGCTACCCGAACCGTCTCCAAGAGGTTGGACAACCAGCTCCGGATAGCGGTCCCGCACGCTGTGATCACGACGTTCCACCTCACCGGCGGCTCACTCGCGCCCCTACGCGTCGACAACCTCCGCACCTCGCGATGACGGGTGACGAGGACCGCTGGTCTGCCACGCTGCCGGCGCACACCGACGCGGGGGAGCGGGCCAATCTGTATGGCATCAGCCAACTGCTTGTCATCTGATGTACTTGCGACTGACTTGCAATAACAAGGCGATCGCTTTACCTTCGCTCCCATGACGCCCTTTCGCGCCAGATTCGCCCCACTTGCCCCTGTCGTCCTAATTGCCGCGCTCGGTCTCACCGCCTGCGCCGCGCCGACGGTGCCCCAAACCTCGTCGCAAGGCTCGCCGGCCGACACGTTCGTCCTCGGGATCAGCTCGGAGCCGGACACCCTCAACCCGGTCCTGGGCTACGCGCCCGACGGCGGCTCGTTGCTGTTCGACGGGCTCGTCAGCCGCAACGCCGACCTCTCGCTCAAGCCCTCACTGGCGGAGAAACTGCCCGAGGCAGACGGCAACACGGTCACCTTCACCCTTCGCAAGGACGTCAAGTTCCACGACGGCACCCCGTTGACCAGCGAGGACGTCGTCTACACCTATCAGGCCGTGCTGGACGGGAAGAACAACTCCAGCATCCGCGGCGACTTCGCGGCGATCGAGTCCGTGCAGGCGCCCGACCCCGCGACCGTGGTGTTCCACCTCAAGTACCCGTACGCGCCGATCCTGCAGCGCGCCACGCTGGGCATCGTGCCGAAGCGGCTGCTCGACGGGCAGAGCCTGGAGAGCGCGGCGTTCAACACCCACCCGGTCGGCACCGGGCCGTTCAGCTTCGTGTCCTGGACACCCGGTGACAAGCTCGTGCTGAAGGCCAACCCGTCGTACTGGGGAGGCACGCCGGCGATCAAGCAGCTGGTGATCGCGTACGCCGCCGACGACAACGTGCGCGCCACCCGGATGGCGGCCGGCGAGTTCGACGCGACCGTGCTGCCGCCGAAGGCCGCCGCGCGGTTCGACGGCCAGCCGGACCTGACCGTGCACCAGGTGCCGAGCGCCGACTACCGCGGCGTGATGTTCCCGTTCGGCGCCCCCGTCACCGGCGACCTGGCGATCCGCAAGGCGGTGAACCTGGCGCTGGACCGCTCCGCGATGGTGGACACCATCCTGGCCGGCGCCGGCGACCCGGCGTTCGGCCCGATCGCGCCCGGCACCACCTGGCACAACCCGGCGGTCACCGGCTCGGCCGCACCCGACCAGACGCAGGCCGCCCAGATCCTGGACCAGGCCGGCTGGCGCACGGGCGAGGACGGCATCCGCGCCAAGGACGGCATCCGCGCGAGTTTCACCCTGATGTACCCGGCCGGCGACTCGCTGCGCAAGGACCTCGCCCTGGCTGTCGCCTCCGACGCCAAGAAGATCGGCGTCGACGTGCGGCTGGCCGGCCTGGACTGGGACGCGATCGAGCCGCGCATGGGCAAGGACGCGCTGGTCATGGGGTACGGCGCGCCGTTCGACCCGGACTACACGAACTACGAGCTGTTCCACTCCGCCTTCGCCGGCCAGGGCTTCTTCAACCCGGGCCACTACCAGGTCCCCGCGGTCGACGCGCTGCTGGAGAAGGGCCGCCAGGAGTCCGACCCGGCCGTACGCAAGCAGGCCTACGACGCCTTCCAGCAGCGCGTCAGCGACGACGCCGCCTGGGCGTACCTGGTGTACCTCAAGCACGTCTACGTGGTGCGCGGCCAGTGGACCGGGATCGCCCCGTCGGTGGAGCCGCACGAGCACGACACCGGCGGCCTGTTCCGCAACATCGCCGAGTGGAAGCCGGCGGCATGACCCGTGCGCTCGCCCGGATGGCGGCCTGGCGGCTGGCGTTCACCGTGCCGTTGCTGCTCGTCGTCACCCTGGGCATGTTCGCGCTGGCCAAGGCCTCCCCGTTCGACCCCGTCCGGCAGTACCTCGGCGACCGTGCGGTCGTCACGAGCCCCGAGGTCATGGCGCAGATCCGGGAGAACTGGGGCCTGGACCGGCCGGTCGCCGAGCAGTACGTGACCTGGCTGGGCAACCTGGTGCAGGGCGACCTCGGCGACTCGCGCAGCATGCACCGGCCGGTCGTCGAGGTGATCGGCGAGCGGCTCGGCTGGACCCTGCTCGCGGTGAGCTGCGCCCTGGTGCTCATGCTGGCGGCCAGCCTCGTGGTCGGCGCACTGGCCGCCTGGCGCCGTGACTCGTGGCTGGACCGGCTGATCACCGGCACCGCGTACGCCAACGAGGCGGCCCCGGTGTTCTGGATCGCGCTGATCGTGATCTGGCTGTTCGCCGTACAGCTGCAGTGGCTGCCACCGGGCGGGCTGACCGACCCGGCCGCCACCACGCTGCAGGCCGGGGACGTGCTGCGGCACATGATCCTGCCGGTGGCGGTGCTGGCGTTCTCACAGTCCTCATGGCTGCTGCTGTACGTTCGCGAGTCGCTGATCACCACCCTGCGCGAGGATTTCGTGCTCGGCGCCCGCGCCCGCGGCCTGCGGGAACGCACCGTGATCGTGCGGCACGCGCTGCGCTCGGCGCTGCTGCCGTTCATCACCCTGCTCGGGGCGCGCATCCCCGAACTGGTCACCGGCGCGATCCTGGTGGAGACCGTCTTCTCCTGGCCGGGGGTGGCGTCGGCGTCCGTGCAGGCCGCGCTCGCCGCCGACTTCCCGCTGCTGGCCGCGCTCACCCTGCTGGCCACGCTCGCGGTGGTGGCCGGCAACCTGCTCGCCGACAGCGCGTACGTGATCGCCGACCCGCGGGTGCGGGTCCTGGGGGTGAGCTGATGACCGCGACGCATCCGACCGCGCGGCGGGCCGCGCCGGAATCGGCCCGCCGCCCGTCCCGGTGGATCGCCGCCGGAGTGCTGGTCGCGCTCGCGCTGGCCGTGCTGGTGGTACCCGCCGTGGTACAGCTCGACCAGCAGCTCGTCGACCTGCGCGCGGCGAACCAGGCGCCGTCCCCCGCGCACCTGTTCGGCACCGACGAGGTGGGGCGCGACGTGCTGCTCCGCGTCATCTACGGGCTGCGCGTCTCGCTGCTCATCGGCCTGGTGGCGGCGCTCGTGTCGATCACCATCGGCACTGTCGCCGGGCTCGCCGCAGGGACGCTCGGCGGGGCCGCGGACCGGGTGATCATGCGGGTGGTGGACGGCTTCAACTCGGTGCCGCATCTGCTGTTCGGCATTTTCATCGTCGCGCTGTTCTCGCCCAGCGCCACCGCGGTGATCGCCTCGGTCGGGCTCACCCACTGGACGACCGCGGCCCGGATCGTGCGCTCGGAGGTGCTCACCCTGCGCGGCAGGCCGTTCGTGGACGCCGCGATCTCCGGCGGATCGAGCCGGTTGCGGATCGTCCGGCGGCACTTCCTGCCGCATCTGATCCCGCACATCGCGCTGGCGTCGGTGCTGATGGTGCCGCACGCCATCTGGCACGAGACCGCGCTCAGCTTCCTCGGCCTCGGCCTGCCGCCGCACCTCGCCTCGCTCGGCAACATGATCAACGATGGGGCGCGGTCGCTGCTCGCCGGCAACTGGTGGGCCTCGCTCTTCCCCGGCCTGTTCATCCTCCTGCCCACGCTGGCGATCTCGGTGCTCGTCCAGTACTGGCGCGACCGCGCCAACCCGCGCTGGCGATCGGAGCTGCAGCTTTGACCTCCTCCCTGACCGTGCAGAACCTGTCCGTACGGTTCCACCTGCCCGGCGCCACCGTCCACGCGGTGAGCGACGCCTCCTTCGAAGTACGCCAGGGCGAGTGCCTCGCCCTGGTCGGCGAGTCCGGCTGCGGCAAGTCGGTGATGGCGCACGCCCTGATGGGGCTGCTGCCCGGCAACGCCACCGTGGCCGGGTCCGCCTGGCTGCGGACCGGCGGCGCGCCGCCCCTCGACCTGATCGCCGCGCCGGAACGGGTGCTCGCCCGCACCGTGCGCGGCCGCCGGATCGGCCTGGTCCCGCAGAGCCCGGCCGCCCACCTCACCCCGGTGCGCACCGCCCGCGCGCAGCTCGCCGAGGCCCTGCGCGAGCTGGGCAACCCGGCCCCCGCCGACGAGCTGGCCGCACGTGCCGGTCTCGCCCCGGAGCAGCTGGACCGGTACCCGCACCAACTGTCCGGCGGCATGGCGCAGCGCGTCGTCAACGCCATCGCCCTGGCCGGCGACCCGTGGCTGATCATCGCCGACGAGCCGACCAGCGGCCTGGACCGGCCGCTCGTCGACGCCACCATGACCGAACTGCGGCGGCTCGCCGACGACGGCCGCGCCGTCCTGCTCATCACGCACGACCTGCGCGCCGCCGAGCAGGTCGCCGACCACATCGCGGTGATGTACGCCAGCCGCGTGGTGTCGCACGCCCCGGCGGCCGAGTTCTTCGCCGGGCCGCGTCACCCGTACGCGGCCGGGCTGCTGGAGGCGCTGCCGTCCCGCGGCTTCACCCCGATCCCCGGCCGGCCCCCGGAACTCACCGACCTGCCCGCGGGCTGCGCGTTCCTGCCGCGCTGCGACCGATCCACCGCCGCCTGCTCGCACCTGCCCGAGGCCGGGACGGAGCCGAGCAGGGTGGCCTGCCATCACCCGCTGGAACGCCCCCTGGAACACCCGCTGGAGCATCATGTTGCGCGCTGACGGCATCACCGTCGCCTACGGCCGGCAGCGCGTGCTGCGCGGGGCCGACCTGGCCGTGGCCCCCGGCGTCGTCACCGGGCTGGCCGGGCCCAGCGGCTGCGGCAAGTCCACTCTGTCGCGGGTGCTCGCCCTGCTGCTCCGGCCCGACGCCGGCCGGCTCACCGTGGACGGGACCGAGGTCCACCGCTGGCGGCACCGGGCCTCCCGCGACCTGCGCACCCGGGTCGCGCTGATCTTCCAGCAGCCCCGGCTCGCCGTCGACCCGCGGCTCACCCTGCGCGAGATCGCCGCCGAGCCGTACCAGGCCACCGGCCGCCCGCCCGGCCCGGCCGACGAACTGGCCGAGGACCTGGGGCTAACCCCCGAGCTGCTGGTCCGCCGCCCGCACGAGGTCTCCGACGGGCAGCTCCAGCGCGCCTGCGTCGCCCGCGCGCTCGCACTGCGGCCCCGCTATGTGATCTGCGATGAGATGACCACCATGCTGGACGCCTCCACCCAGGCCCACCTCGTCGCCCGCCTGGAGGCCTATCGCCGCGAAACCGGCGCCGGAATCCTCGCCATCACCCACGACGAGGAACTGCTCACCCGCTGGACCGAACCGTCCGGTGGCCCCACCGTGCGCATGTCGTGACGCTCACAAATAGTCGGATATGACTACTTTTACAGCAAATCGGACGTTCATGCGCTGGTTGCTCTCTGGTCGCATTGTCGCCGACTGTACCTGGCTGAATATGAGCGCTCGCTCTTCTGCGGCGGCGACTCTCCATGCGGACCGTTCCCCTGACAGGTCCCGTACAGCAGACGAGGCCGGGGGGTCTGGAATCAGCGCCTTACGTCCCCGGTCCCCGTGTGCGAGGCGAGACCTGGGAGCGCCACCCGAAGATCACGAGTCGGTCATCACCGTGACCCAAGAAATGATCTAGCCGGGTTCCGGAGCCACCCGGTCGGCTTCGTGCAGGAGATCGCGTGAACATCCTTACCCGCGCGCTGGCGGCGGCGCTGCTCGTCGCGGCCATGCCGCCGGTCCTGGCAGGCGTCGCCGCGCCCGCCTCCGCACACCCCTTCGGCCCACCGCCGACAGCGCGGATCAGCGCCACCGGATCGCAGGTGACAATCCACTACACCGCGAGCCCCGACGACTGGGTCGCGCTCGGAACCGCCAAGGGCGCCTTCAAAGACCCGGCGCCCCAGCTCACCGGCGAGGAGAAGCTGCAACGCTCGACCGCGGTGCGCGACTACCTGCTCGGCACCATCACCGTGGCGCAGGACGGCAAGCCGTGCCCGGGCCGGCTGGCGTCCCTGGTGGGCGTGACCGACAACGGCGCCCGCTTCAGCTACAACTGCGACCGGCCGGTCGACGAACTCGACGTCACCCTGACGGCCCTGGTCGACCTCGACAGCAACTACCGCAATGTGCTCATCTTCGCCCCGCCGGTGGAGCAGGCGCAGGTGCTCTTCAACTCGCAGATCAGGACCCAGCACGTGAGCTTCTCCGGGTCCACCCGCAATACGGCTGTCATCGGTCTGGCCCTCTGGCTGACGTTCGTGGTGGCCGCCGGGATCGGCGTTCTGTTCACGCTGCGGATGCGGCGCAGGAGGAAGGCGGCATGACGGGTCTGAACAGCCTCGACAGCCGGTTCGTCGCGTTCTTCGACGGCGGCGGGGCATTCTGGCTGGCCCTGGCCATCGCCCTCGGCGTCGGCGCGATGCACGCCGTCGCGCCGGGCCACGGCAAGAGCGTCACCGCCGCCTACCTGGTCGGCACCCACGGCCGCTACCGCGACGCCGTACGCCTGGGCGTCATCGTCGCGGTCATGCACACGTTCTCCGTACTGGTGCTGGCACTGCTCTGGGTCGGCGTCTCCGATCTCGCCGGGCTGGGCACGGAGTCCGTCACCGCCTGGATGCAGGTGGTGGCCGCCGTCGTCGTCATCGGCGTCGGCGTCCACCTCGCCGTACGCCACCTCCGCACCCGCCTCCACCGGCACGGCCACGGGCATGGGCACGGGCATGGGCACGGGCATGGGCACGGGCATGGGCACGGGCACGGGCACGGGCACGGGCACGCTGAGGTGCCCACCGACCCGTGGTCGCGAAAGGGACTGCTCGCGCTCGCCCTGTCCGGCGGCCTCCTGCCATCGCCGTCGGCCTTCATCGTGCTGGTCAGCGGCCTGCTCACCGGGCGGGCGCTCGACGCTGTCGTCCTGGTCCTGGCGTTCGGGGTCGGTATGGCCTGCACGCTGACCGCCGTGGGCGTCGCCACGATCCAGGGCCACAGCCTGCTCACCCGCGGCATGAGAGGCCGCTCGGCGGCCGCCGCCGTGTCCGCGTGGACCCCGGTCGTGGCGGGCGTCGCCGTCTCGATCGCCGGCTGTTTCTACCTGGCCGGCGCCGTCATCGTCCTCACCGCATAGCGAACACCGTTTGCGCGGGGTCGATATGACGGGTCTTGCGCATGATGAGGCGTGACGTGGCGGCCGGCTGAGCGGCGACGGCCTGCCAGCCGCGGCGGCGGTAGAGGCCGAGCGCGGCGGTGGCGGCCGGGTGGGTGGCCAGCCACCAGGGGCCGCCCCCGGAAGCCGACAGCACCCGGTCGTGCAGCGCCGCGCCGATGCCCTGTCCGCGAAAGTCCGGCAGGACGCCGAGTTCCTTGAGGGTGAAGTCGGCCCCGCGGGGGCAACCGGCGGTGACGGCCAGGGCCGAGCAGCGGTGGCCGTAGGCGAAGCCGACGAGCTCCTCCCCGGCCATCGCCACGGCCAGCACGAACCCCGGCCGGGCGGCGTCGGCCCGCAGGCGGGCGGCGACGGCGCGGGCCTGCGCGTACGGCTCCCGCCAGGGTGCCCGGGTGAACACCTGCCCGCCCACGTCGGCCACGGCGGGCAGGAACGCCGCGACCTCCGTTGCGGGCACCAGCGTTACCGGCACAGGCGTCAGGCGCGGGCGGCGTCGAAGCGGGCGATGACGTCGGTCCAGTTGATCAGGCTCCACAGCTTCTCGACGTAGTCGGGGCGCACGTTGCGGTACTGCAGGTAGTACGCGTGCTCCCAGGCGTCGAAGACCAGCAGCGGGGTCGTGTTCATGCCGACGTTGCCGTGGTGGTCGTACACCTGCTCGACGACCAGCCGGCGGCCGAGCGGTTCCCAGGCCAGCACACCCCACCCGGAGCCCTGCACCGTCGCGGTCGCGGTGGTGAGCTGCTTCTGGAACGCCTCGAAGGTCCCGAAGTGCTCGCTGATGGCGTCACCGAGCTCGCCGTCGGGGCGGTCGCCGCCGTCGGGCGACAGGTTCTGCCAGAAGATCGTGTGCAGCACGTGCCCGGACAGGTTGAACGCGAAGGTCTTCTCCAGCCCGACCAGGCCGCCGAACTCACCCTTGTCCCTGGCCTCGGCCAGCCGGTCCAGCGTGTCGTTGGCGCCCTTCACGTACGCGGCGTGGTGCTTGGCGTGGTGCAGCTCCAGGATCTCCCCGGTGATGGCGGGCTCCAGCGCCGCGTAGTCGTAGGGCATGTCCGGCAGCGTGTACGTGCTCACGTGATGCTCCTTATTGCGTGTTAGTTGCAACAACGATATATGTGCATGAGTGTATTGACCCTCTCCGGCACCCCCCTTATGTTGCGAAAGAGTCGCAATAAGCAAATTCTGGCGATTGCGATGCCGCGCAAGCCACCCCCAAGGAGGACTGCCATGGCGCACCCCACGTTCGAGCAGGTAGAAGAGCTGGAAGTCTGCGTACGCGCGCACACGCCCGCCGTGGACGCGGCGTTCGCCTGGAACGAGGACGAATCCGAGTGATCACCCGCGGGAGGCCGGCTCCGGCCTCCCGCACCCAGTCACGGAGACGCAGCCGCACATGACCCGTCTCGCTCCAGGTCACCACCGCTACCCCGGTCCCGACGGCGTCTGGCGGCACTACGCCCCCGATGAGCAGGTCACCCTGGTCCACGCCCCGGACGACCGGTTACGCACGCTCCAGCGGGGTGCGGTCCCGGACGACGCCGAACTCGTGGCGGCGTTGCGGGAGCGGGGCATCCTGGTGGCCGAACCCGCGACGGAGACGACCGCGGCCTCGGTGGTGCACGTCCTGGGAGGGAACCCGGTCGCCGATCTGACCGCGCTGCTGCTCGAACCGCACACCAAGGTCGTCCGCGGCCCGCTGGGCGGAGCGCCCGACATGGTGGTGGCCTGCGCGGGATGGCTGCCCGACCAGGAGTGGCTGGCCGTCGACCGCTGGTGCGGCGAGCGCGGCATCGCCTGGCACCGCTGCCACGCCGAAGGGCTCCGCTTCCACGTCGGCCCCTGCACGGTCCCCTACGCCGAGGTCAGGGCGCGGCGGATCGCCGCCGCCCGGCTGCCCGATGAACTGCTGGCGCACTGGACCTACCTGGAGGAAGGCGAGACCCCGCCGGTGCCCTGGCCGTCGCCGGGCGGGAGCGCGGTCATCGCGGGGCTGATCGTCAACGACGTGCTGGCCGTCCTGGCCGGGCATCCCGCCCCAGGCGCCGGCTGCCAGATCGCCGTCGAGCCCGACGCGAGCGGGGTGACTCGCCATCCGGTGCTGCCGCTCACCGAGGCCGGCGGAACCGGCCTCGTCGACGCCCGGCTCGGCGTCATCACGAAGGTCGTGCGCGAGGCGAGCGCGATTCCCGCGTGCGTGATCTACCGACATCCGCGGCGCCGGCCTGCACGTCGCCCGCGTGATCGTCCCCGGCCTGTACGGCAACGCCCCCGCCGCCTTCCCGCTGCTCGGCGGCACTCGCCTCGGCGAACCCCGCGTCCTGGACCCTCTCCCTCTCGCCTAGGAGCACTCGATATGCGCGTCGGCCTGGCCCTCGGCTACCACGGAGAACCGATGCCGGAGATACTGCCGCTGGTCGAACGCGCCGACCGGGCCGGGGTGGACTCGGTGTGGAGCGTCGAGGAGTACGGCGCCGACGGCGTGACGATCCTGGCGTACCTGGCGGCCAGGACCGAGCGGATCAAACTCGGCACCGGCATCCTGCAACTCGCCGGACGTACCCCCGCCAACACCGCGATGACGGCGCTGACGCTGGACATCCTGTCGGAGGGGCGGCTGCTGCTCGGCCTGGGCGTCTCGGTGCCGTGGATCGTGGAGGGCTGGCACGGCGTCCCGTTCGGCAAGCCGACGAGACGCCTGCGCGAGTACGTCGAGATCCTGCGCAAGGCCATCGCCTGCGACGAGCGGGTCACCTACGACGGCGAGTACTACCGGCTCCCCTACCGAGGGCCTGGCGCGACCGGGCGGGCCCGGCCGGTGAAGGCGCTGCTGGACCCGGTACGGACGAGTATCCCCACCTATCTGGCCGCCATCGGGCCCGCCAACGTCCGGCTGGCGGGGGAGATCGCCGACGGCTGGCTGCCGGGCTTCTACAGCCCCGAGCGTGAGGCGATCATGACCGCGCCGCTGGACGAGGGGCTGCGCAGGTCGGGCCGCGAGTCGATCGACATCACCGTGATCACGCATGCCATCAGGACCGATGACCTCGGCCGGGCACGGGACGAGTTGCGTCCGCTCTACGCGGCCTATATCGGGCCGGATCTTCCCGGGGTCCGTAACACGTACCACGACCTGGCCTGTGGGCTGGGTTTCGAGAAAGAGGCACAGGTGATCCGCGAGCACCACCGTGAGGGCAGGAGGGCCGACGCCGTCGCGGCCGTCCCCGACGCCCTGCTGGACGAAGTCGCCCTGCTGGGGCCTTGGGCGCGTATCCGGGACCGCGTCGAGGTCTGGAAGGAGTCCCGGGTGACCACGCTCGCGTTGATCACCCGGGACGCCGGGCTGCTGGAGGCGGTCTGCGAGGCGGCGGCGTGAGGCGCGCGATCGTCCTGGTGGCGCTGCTCGTCGCGGCATGCGGCCGGGAAGCGCCCGCACCCGGGGCCGCCGCGCCGTCCTCCGCTCCGGCGTACGCGCCGGTCAGCGTGGAGAACTGCGGGCGCACGCTCACCTTCGACCGGCCGCCGGGCAAGGTCGTGACCGGGTACCAGCCCGCCCTGGAGACGTTGCTGGCGCTGGGGGTGCAGGACCGGATCGCGGGCCGTACCAACTTCGCGGAGAACGGGCCGGACGGATTCCTGCCCGGCCAGAAGGCTCTTTACGATGCGATTCCGGAAATATCAGATTCGATCATGCTGCCGCAGAAAGAGGTCATGATCGCGCAGGGGGCGGACTTCGTCCTGGACAACACCATGAGCAGCTTCGACGCGGC